>NZ_JAHKQW010000008.1:0-225288 GCF_019345575.1 Janthinobacterium sp. NKUCC08_JDC
CCAGCGTTCAATCTGAGCCAGGATCAAACTCTTCAGTTTAATCTCTGTTACTTTGCCATTTTATTGGCACCGTCATTGCTGACGGGTCGCTCACTCAAAAAACTGACAGGCTACTTCCGAAGAAGTATCCTATTTCATTATTTCTTGTGAACATTTGATATTTTAAGTTTTACGCTGCTTGCGCAGCGCTGCACTTACATCAAATGCCCACACTTATCGACTGTTAATTGTTAAAGAACTGTATTCGGTACTGCTTTCGCGCTATCGACAAAGCGTTGTGTTTGTCAGTTGCGAAGAAGGAAGAGTACGAAGCGTTTGCAGCATTTCGTCAACCTTCTTTTTTTCTCGTCTCATTCAGCATTTGCATGCGTCGTTCAGCGAGGGGGCGAATTATAGCCAAGGCGCCACGGCGGCGCAAGAGACATTTATGGCAAGACAAACGATTTCACCAGGGTCAGCTCACCCGCCGCCCGCATCGGCACCTGAAAGCTCTGCAGCTTTTCGCGCGGCGTGCCTTCGTTGGTGATGATCGATATGCGCGCGACAGTCAGCATGGCGGTGTTTTCGCCGCTGCCGTAGTAATTGACATAGGCGTGATAGTTGCCCTTCACGGGCGCCGCGCTGGAAAAGATTTCCGGGCCATAGCCGGTCGTCACGTCCACGTCCAGCGCACCGCCATCTTTTAATACGCGGTTGCCGTACCAGGCGTGGCCGCCGTCCGGCGTGACCACATGCAGATCGAGGTCGGTGCCGGCACTGTCCCACGAGAGCACGATGCGCAGGCGCGCCTGGGTCTTGCCCTGGTAGCTGTCGACAAACTGGGTGCGCGCGCGGCTCCGACCATCGGGCGAGCGCACTTCCACGCTGTTCGAGCCGCTGCCGAAGCCATACGGGCGGCCATAGCTGCCATCCTCGCCCACTTCCATCGGCATCGCCACGCCGTTGACCACCAGGGTAGCGGGCTTGCCCTTGACGGCGCCCGCGATACGGCCCCGTATCTGCGCCGTTTCAGCCTGGCCTGGCTGCAGGTTGACCGACGCGGCGGGGTAATTGACCGCTTGCGTATAGTCCTCGCGCGCACCGGCCGAATTGCGCCAGCCGCTCTTCGGTGCGTCGATGGTGACCTGGGCCTGCGCCCATAATGGCAATAGCATTAGCGGAATCGCGCAACGGATATAAAAACTCACAGGGCCTCCAGGTTAAGGTCGACGAGCCGGCGTGCCAGCCGCTCGACATATTCTTCGTCCTGGCCACGCGGATGATTGCGCAGGCCAAGGTGTAAATATTCATGGGCCAGGGTGATGCGGTCTTCGCGCGTGGCCAGCGGCCGCATATAAATGCGGTTGCGCGACTGCTCCGAATATGGCGCGCCGCTCTGCAAGGCGCAGACCAGCGGCGCTTGCGGCGGCGCTTCATAACCGGCCTCGCGCAGCAGCGCGCGCTGCCAGCGCGGCACGGAGCGCGCCAGCCAATCCTCGTTCTGCGCCAGGCGCCGGCAACGCGCGCCCGTATTGCCGAAGGTGCTCAGGGCGCCGCCGGGATAGGCCGCCGCCAGCAATTCATCATAGTGCTTGCCCTGTCTGGCCTGGCGTACCGCCTCGCTCCACGCCATCGTGCCCTCGGACGCCTGGTTGCTGTGATAGCGCACGGTGACGCCATCGACAATCAGCTGGTCGGTCCAGCGCGCAATGGCCAGCGCCGCTGGCGTGGCGGGGCTGGGACTGACACGCTGGGTCGCGCTGCTATCGGCGATCTGCTGGCAGCCCGCCACCGTCACCGCGTTCTGCTGCAGATACGTGCGCGCGGCAATCGCCAGCGCCTTGGCCGCTTCCGGCTCGTTGGCGTTCGCTTCGCGGTCAAGCACGCGCGCCACATATTCATTGACGCCGAAGCGGCCACGCAATTGCGGACGGCCGCCCTTCTCTTGCAGCAGCATCAGCTCACCGGTACTGCGCAAGGCCAGATTCTGGCCATTGTCGAATTGCACATGATAGCGGCCATTGAGAGGGCCAGGTACGGCCACGCCACGTTCGCCGCGCACGGTGCGGATAGGATAGCGCTTGAAATAATCGACCACCACGCAACCGCCATCGTCGGCCGCGCCTACCGGCGGCAAGCTGGCGGCCAGCCTGGGCGCCCACTGCTCGAAGACATTGCTGCTGCCGCCCGCGCCACCAAACCAGATCGGCGTGCCGTCGGCCAGCCAGCCGGCCGCGCCGCCGATACGTTCGTCCGTCCGGCGCTGTTCGTGCCAGGAATACGTTTTGACGCGCAGCTGGCTGCCGAACCAGCGGGCAGTGCCAGCGCCGCGTCCATCGAGCACCACGCGCAGCAGCGCCGCTTCGGCGTCCACACGGCTGGCAGCCGGGATTCTGTCCAGCGCGCGCAGCAGGCTATCAAGGCGCACCGTGCGCGCCGGCGCAAGTTGCGCAGGGTCGGACAGCCAGGAAAAATCCCCTGCGGGCGCCGCGCCCAGACGTCCGGTCCAGTACTGACGCCATGAAGCCGGCGCGATCATCAGGCGCTTGGGCGAGAAAAATGGACCGCACGATTGCGCTAGCGCCGCGTCGTGGCCGATGCTCTGGCCCGCATCGCAGCAATACACTTCTTCCGGATCACGGCCGCCGCAGCGGTAGTCCGGCATCGCCACCTTGTTATCGCTCGCATATACATACACGAACAACTTCCACAAGCTGGCCAGCGGTACTTGCCGAGCGCCGTCAAACGGCGGCGGCGCCGTGCCACCCTGGCGCAACTGGTGCACTTCCATCTTGCCGTCACGCCACCAGGCCACATCCAGCGAGGCCGAAAAAGCGGGCTTCGCCAGCAGCAAAGCAGCCATCAAAGCAGGACGTACAAGGCCCATCACTCGACCTTCAGCGCGCGCGTGGTCTTGCCGCCGCCTTCGAAGGCTTTCTGCTCCGGCTGGTACATGCGGTAAAAGCGCGCCGGCGGCAGCACGTAACTACCCTTCTGCGCAAAGCGCAGCAAATGACGCACCGTCACCTCGCCGGTCAAAGGCTCGATCGGCACGGCGTAGCCGTCGCGGCGCTCCGTGTGGCGCGCGCGTTCCAGCGCGGCCGGCTTGTCGCCCGCCATGACCATGCCCCAAGTAGTCGATTCGACCATGGCGCCGGGCGGCAGCGCCACTTCCAGCAAGCCAAAACGGTGCTTCGCACCTGGCCCCGCTTTCAAGGTGATTTCATCGAGGTACAGCGCGTCCGTACTGAGCGCTTCGCCCGGCTTGACCAGCTCCGTCGTGTAACCGCCCTTGCCCGCCTTCATGTGCAGGATGCGGCGCTCGACGGCAACCGGCAAGGTTTGCGCTTCGGCGGCGTGGCTGTCGTACTGCAGCACAGCCACCGTGCCGGCCGGCGCCGGTGCGGCGAGACGCAATTTATCGGGAATACTCTTGGTGTCGCTCCAGCGCCAGACCGGCTGGCCACTGCGGCTGTCGCGTTTTTGCCAGGCGCCGTCCAGTGCAACGGCGGGCCCCTTGCCAAACGATACGCCGCCCAGCTTCTTTTGCACCCACATCAAGGTCATCGCGCGGTCCAGTGTCGGCATTTCGGCGCGCACACTGGCCAGCACCGCGTCGGCCTGGGTAGCCGGCACTTCGCCGGCCAGCATCAGCAAGGCCTGCGCCACCGGCGCTTTGGACTCGCGCAGCACCTGCCACGAGCTGGCCACCTGCAGCTGCAGCCCATGCGGCAGGGCGATGCCATTCTGGGCGGCGACCAGCGCCACCAGGCCAAGGCCCATCGCTTGCGCCTCACGGTCAGAAGCTCCGCCCAGCAACAGGCTGCTCGTGTCGCCAGCCTGGCGCGGCTTGCCGCCCAGGACGGCAATCGCGCTGTCGTCCACCAGGCCGGCCGCCAGGGTCTGCGTGGGCAAGCCCATCTCGCGCGCCATCCACAACACCAGCGCACGGTCGCCCATCGCGTCCTTCAAGCCATGTTCGCTGTAGACGGCCAGCAGTTTATTCCAGTGCTCGGGCGGCAGCTCGATGCGCAGCGCGCGCGCCGCGTACCAGTCGGCGTAATAGGCATAGGCCGTCATCAAGGCATTGCCGGCCGTGGCGTTGCCCCACCAGCCGAAGGCGGCGTTCGGGCCGGCCATGGAGACCAGGCGCAAACGCTGCGCCGTGAGCAGTGTTTGCAGGCGCTCGCTTGCCGCGCCGGCGTCCGGCCCCAGGCTTTGCGTGGCCAGCGCCAGCGGAATCAAACGGCTGGCCGTCTGCTCGACGCAGCCATACGGATAGTCGATCAGGTCGTCGGCAATGCGCGCGAACTGGCTGGCGGCTCCTTGCGCGAACGAAACGCGGATATTGCGCGCGTCCGCCGGCAGCTTGAGCGGAATATCACCGGTGGCGCCATCGAGCGGCAGCACCAAGGAGCGCGGGCTGCTCCAGGCGGCGGGCAAGGTTTGCATGGCCGTGTCCAATGCGTCGAGCACTTTGCCATTCTGTTTCAGCTCCAGGCGCAGCGGCCCGCTACCTGTCGCCAGCGGGAATTCGACGTAATTGACACCCGGTTTGGCGGACATCTTTTCCATCTTCGGCTGCGCCCCGCCGGAAAGCACGACGTCGAGCGCCTGCTCCTTGCCCGTCTGGTTGAATACCGCCACCGAGGCACGCGGCGCATCGCCGGCGCGCATCCAGTCGGGCGCCGTCCACTTGGCATAGAAGTTTTTATCGGAACGCAGATAGGCCGTGCGCTGGCCCACGCGCCCCTGTTCATCCATCGCGCGCCCCGTGATCCTCCAGCGGGTCAGCGCGTCGGGCATGGTAAAACTCACGCGCGCGTTGCCATTCACGTCGGTCTTCAGCGAGGGCGCCCAGTAGGCGGTGTCGATATTGTCGCGGCGCGGACGTTCGAGCACCTTCACGCCACGCTCGTTGTAGTTGTGTCGCGCGGGCGCGCCGGCCGTGCGGCCCTGCGCCATGTCGTAGCTGATGAAGGACAGGCTGGCCGTCGTGCGCACGTTGTTGCGGCGCGGATGGTAGAAGAAGTCACCGATGTCCGGCGCGATTTCCGGCTGCAGCACGTAGATCATTTCATCGACCACACCCAGCGCCACCATGGTGCTCAAGGGCTTGCCGTCCAGGGTCGCCTTGACGTCCAGCGTGACTTTGTCGCCCGGCTGGTAGACCTCCTTGTCGCTCTTGAATTGCAGCGCGATGCGCGGCTCGATCACTTGCAGGCCCGCGTTCTCGAAGACAAAGTCGCCATTGCGCGTGTACGCCACCGAGAACGTCATGTTCGGGCCATGCTCTTCTTTTACCGGGATACGCACCCTCCACTGGCGCGGCGCCACGCGCTTCGCCTGGTACCAGTCAGCGGTTCCGGCCATCAAACCATGGTGTTCCACCTTGTCGCGCTCGAGCGTCAACAGCGCCTGGTCGACCTTGTCGGAGAACGTGATCAAGGCTTCGGCCGTGTCGCCCGGACGATAGCGGGCGCGGTCCAGCACGATCTCGATGCTGCCCGGCGTCGTTTGCACGCCATCGCCGGCGACCCAGTGGCTGGCGGCGGCCAGCAGGTTGCCGCGTTCGTCGCGCAGCGCCAGCTGATACGAGCCGGAGGCGGGGAACGTCACGTCCCAGCCCTTGGCATTTGGATCGAACGCGCCGTCGGTCTTGCTCTGTTTTTCCAGCTGCACCATCTCCCAGCGCACGGGTTTGGCCGCGCCCTGGCCATCGGCCACCAGATCGAAATGCACGGCCTGGCCAGGATCGGAAAACTGGCGCGTGGCCTTCAGCTGGTAGCTGCTGCTCGAGCGTTCTATCATCAGCTCGCGCGTCGCCTTGACGCGGTAGGCCGCGCCATCGGTCGCCAGCACGGTCAAGATGTAGCGCGACGGATCGGCGGCGGGCGGCAAGCTGAAGTCCACATTGCCGCTGCCGTCGCTCGTCACTTCCTCCGTCTTCAGGGCCACGGGAAACAGGCCGCTGTAACGCAACTCGCCTTCGACCATGGTGTTTTGCTGGCCGCGCAAGGACAAGGTCATCTTCGCGTTTTTCACGGGTTTGCCATCAGGGTAGCGCAGCGCGATGCTGCCCTTGACGGCCTCGCCCGTCTTGAATTCCGGCTTCGAAGGCTGGACGTTGATTTCAAAGTGCGGCTTGACGTATTCAGCCACGCGGAAGGCCGCGCCATACACGCCATCCTTGTAATTGAAACGCAGTTCATAGCCGCCGGCGGTCGCTTCCGTGGGCAAGCGGAAGCGCGTGTCGGCGCCCGTCTCGCCAGACAGCTGCAGCGTTTGCGTCAGCAGCGGCGTGCCATTCGGATTGAGCACCGTCAGGCTGATCGGCGCCGCGCTTGCTGCCTGCGAGTTGCGCGCGGAGGTAAATTCGCGGCCCAAAAACTTGACGTTGACTTCATCGCCGGGCCGGTACAGAGGCCGGTCCGTCACGGCATAGATCTTGGTGTTATAGATCTCGCTGTCATAGTAAAAATTCTCGGACACGAACACGCCGCCGGCGCGGTCCTGGCCCAGCACATACGTGTGTTCGGGGCTGCCGCGTTCGAGCGAGGCGACGCCATCAAAGCCCGTGGTGGCCGACTGCAGCACGCCGGTGCCGTCGGTCCACGCCACATTGGCGCCCGCCACGGCGGCGCTGTTGTCGCGCCGCGCCGTCCATACGAGCATCTGGCCGGACGACACCTTGGTGACGGCCACCGTGTCCGACACGAATACCAAAGTGGTGGCGCGGTGCTCGCCGATGATCGCTTCGATCAGGTACAGGCCCGGCTTGCGTTTGCCCAGCGGGATCATCACGTTGCCGGCGCCGGCGACGATGAAGTCGCTGCTGGAGCCATCGAGCTTGACGCCTTTCGGCGGCGCGATGGCCTTGGCTTGCCAGATCGGATAGCGGAAGCTGTCGACCAGTTCCATGCCCTTGATCGGCTTGTACTGCGGATGGTTGGCGAACACGGTGCGCCGGCGGATCGCGTCGTTGGTCGCCAGTTGCGGCTGTTCTTTCGTGACCGCGAGGCGTGCCTCGCCGGAAAACAGCTTGCGCCAGGCCAGGCGCGACTGCTTCCACCAGCTATCCCACAGAAAACTCAAGGTGTTGGCCAGGCCTTCGCCCTGGTAATTGCCCTCGACCTGGATGCGGTGCAGATTGCGCTGCTTTTTCAGGAATTCCATCGGTTCGGGCACGCGGTAGACGACGATGTCGGCACCCGAATACGCTTCCAGATTCATGCGTCCCATGTCGCGGCCCGGCACCTCGAGGCGCACGCGCGCTTCATCAAGACTGCCGTAACTGGCGTCTGACAGCAGGAAGAACGGTTCACCCTTGAAGGTGCTGTAGTTGCTCGGCTCGCGCTGCTGCGCGGAGGCGCTGCCCAGCATGAGCAGCGCCAGAAAGCCCATGAATAGCAGCTTCATGAAAAAAATCGGCTTCATGATAAAAATGCCAGCCGGAACACCCCGGCGAAATTGGGATTGTTGACCACAGGTTGCCACCGCGTGTCCTTCCAGCTCGTGAGTTCTTTGATATCGACGGTCCGCAGACCATTGTCGTCGGGGGTGACGGTGCCGGTGTGGTAGGCGATGCGCGCTCCCATCCAGACCATCAAATGCTGTTCGTCTCCCTGGTCGAAAAACAGCAGGTCGCCGGGCAGCGCCTGGCTGATTTCGCGGGCGATGAAACGGCTGTTGTGCTGCACCAGCGCCAGCGCCGTGACGAAGTGGCCGACATTGCCGCCTGTCTGCACCCAGCGGTTGCGCAAGGCGGCCTGAGCCGCGCTCAGTTCCAGCTCGGGCGGCAGGCGCCGGTTGCTGGCGATGCCGTTCGCATGCAGCCACTTCGCGTCATGCACGGTGAGCGCCTCATTGACGGCAAAGCGCACCAGGCCGGCGCAATCGCGGTGCGTCCAGCGCGGCGACGGGCCACGCTCGATCTGCGCGTTGACGATGCGCAGCATCCAGGCCTGGAAGGCGCGGCTCTGGGCTTGCGACAGCTGCACTTGCGGCTCGGCAGCCGCGCGCAAGGCCCAGGCGGGCATTGCCACGGTGGCGGCGCAAGCCGCCAGCCAGCGCAAGGCGGCACGGCGTCCATGCCGCCCATGCCACAGCGTCATCGCGCGGCCTCTTGCCATTCCAGCGTTTCCCATGACGTGCCGCTGGCTGGCTGCCGCTTGAGCACCATGCGCAGCGGTGGATATTTTTTCAAGGCGTTCAGGCGCGGCACCAGATGTTCGTTGGCGGCCGCGCGCAAGACCGGTTCGTTATTCGCCGGCAGGGTATCGAAGGCTTCCAGCTCGATCAGCCGGGCCAGCGACGCCGGCGCGATCAGGCCGATGGTGCGCGCGCCATCGGGTAGCAGGTCGCTGGCGGCCGGCGCCTGCTTGCGGCGCACGGCCAGCACCTGGTCCACCAGCTTGCCGTCGGTGGAAAAGACAACGGTATTGCCGGCCACGGCCAGCGCCGGCGTGGACTGGCCCAGGGCCGTAGCGACACTGCGTTCCCAACGCGTGGCGCCATCTTTACCTGTCGTTTTGCGCACGGGGTCCTTGCCGCCGATGGCCGCCTCGAACAAGCTGCCATACAGAGCGTCATCACCGGCCTGCGCACTGCGCGTGGCGACAAAAACCGGTGTATGCAGCCGCGAACTGCCATACCAGCACGCGGCGGCCGGGCCTTGCAAGTGCCCGGCCAGCGGCGCCACCGGCGCGGAGGTCTTGCTGCCCAGGCGTTTGAGCACGGGCTGCAGCGCGGTCCAGTCGACCGGCACGCTGAAACAGGCGCTCGGGTTGTGCGGCAGCTGCGGCCACAGGGCGCTGCTGTCGTAGCCGCCGTTTTTCAGTTTATCGGCATTGAGCAGCACCTTCGATTGCCAGGCGCCCTGTTGAAAATCGAAGCGCAGCGCCTCTAACGCGCCAAAGAAAGGCTGGTAGCCGAAGGACAGGAAGTCCGCCTTGACGGCGATGCTGTGGCCCTCGGGCGCGGCGCCGTCGAGATGGAACTGTGCATGAAAGACCTTTTGCTTGGCAGCTTCCGGCGCCAGCAGGCTGGCCACGGTTTTCTCGGCCGTGCCATCGCCATGCTTGCCGTCGCTGCCGCCATACAGCATGCCGGGATGAGACAGGATGACCAGGCGTTGGCCATGCGCGGCAAACAGCAAGGTGCGCTGGTAAGCGTAGTTCAGCGCATACACGGGCACCTGGCCGCCATCGACGCCCAAGCTGCCGGCCACGCGCATCTGCGTATCCTTCAGGGCGATCTTGCCCGCTTCTTCCAGCAGGCGCGTGAGCTGGCTGCGCGACACGGCGATGGCGAAATGCTTGAGCGAGCCGTCGGCGTCGCGCCACAAGGCTACTTCCGCCGGCTGGTCCAGCACCATGCGCAGCAGCTGGTCACCCCAGCCCAGCTCATGCTCGTAAGCGATGCGGCGCAAGCTGCCCTTGAGCCCCAGCCGGTCTTCGCTTTGCTCGTAATAGAACAGGAAATCCTCACGCAACACGTCGCGCGCCAGCGGCACCGTCAGCAAGTCGCGCGGCAAGGCCGACAGGCTTTTCGTGCGGACCAGCGCGTCGGGCCGGGATAAATCGAGCTTCAGGCCATTGACCGGCCCCATCGCGCCCCAGCCAAAAACCCGATAGCCGACCAGTGCGGCCGCTACCACGGCCACGCCGGCCAGCGTCCCGAGCAGGACTTTTTTATTGAGTACTTTTTTCGCCAGCACCTTGTATCCTTTTAGCCTGCCGTAGCATTGACAAGTTAGTAATTATTGACAAATGGTAACATGGCATTTGTTGCCGCAGCGCACAGATGATGCGACAGCGTAAAATAGCGGTTTCGCCGTTTTCATCGCCTCCCATGACCATCCTGCTCTCCACCCTGAACGCCCGCTACACCCACGCCTCGCTGGGATTGCGCTATCTGCTGGCCAATATGGGGCCGTTGCAAGCACAGACGCGGCTGCAGGAATTCGTCATCGGCACGAAAACCACGGAACTGGTCGAACGCATCCTCATCAACAAACCGCGCATCATCGGTTTTGGCGTGTATATATGGAACGTCGAGGAAACGACAAAACTGGTGGCCATGCTCAAGCGCGTGGCGCCCGAGGTCATCATCGTGCTGGGCGGGCCGGAAGTGTCGCATGAGGCGGGCGAGCAAGAGATCGTCAAGCTGGCCGACTACCTGATTACGGGCTGGGGCGACGTCACCTTCCCCAAGCTGTGCGGCGAGATCCTCAACGGGCCGAAGCCGCTGATGAAGATCCACGCGGGCGTGCAAGCGCCGCTGGCGGAACTGCAACTGCCCTACTCCTTGTATACAGACGACGATATCCGCCACCGCACGATTTACGTGGAAGCGTCGCGCGGCTGTCCGTTCAAGTGCGAATTCTGCCTGTCGGCACTGGACAAGACGGCCTGGCCCTTCGCGCTCGAGAACTTCCTGGCCGAGATGGAGTCCCTGCATGCGCGCGGCGCGCGCCTGTTCAAGTTCGTCGACCGCACGTTCAATCTGAACATCAAGACCAGTTTGAAGATCATGCAGTTCTTTCTCGACAAGATCGAAGCGAATCCGGACGACCCGATCTACGCCCACTTCGAACTGGTGCCAGACCACTTGCCTGACGCCTTGAAAGAAGGCATCAGCAAATTCCCGCCAGGCGCGCTGCAGTTCGAGATCGGCATCCAGAGCTTCAATCCGGACGTGCAATCGCTGGTCAGCCGCAAGCAGGACAATCAAAAGGCGGCCGACAACATCCGCTGGCTGTGCGAGGAATCGAACGCCCACCTGCACGTGGACTTGATCGCCGGCTTGCCGGGCGAGGATGAAGCAAGCTTCGCGGCCGGCTTCAACAAGCTGGTGGCCTTGAAACCGCATGAAATCCAGTTCGGCATATTGAAGCGGCTGCGCGGCACACCCATCATTCGCCATACGGAAAACTATGGCATGGTGTTCGATCCGCACCCGCCTTACACCATCCTGGCGAACAAGCAGCTCGATTTCATGAGCATGCAGCGCCTCGTGCGCTTTGCCCGCTACTGGGACCTGGTCGCCAACTCGGGCCGCTTCGCCAATACGGTGCAATGGATGCTCGGTGACGCGCCATTTGAAAACTTCATGGATTTTTCGAACTGGCTGTATGCCCATACGGACGCCACCCACCGCATCGCCATGGAGCGCCTGGCCAAGCTGGTGGCGCAATGGCTGCAGACGCGCGGCATGAGCGCGCTGGAGGCCAACGCCCTCGTGGCCAGCGACTATGCGGGCGGCGCGCAAGCCAGCTCTCATGCCAAGCCAGCCGAAGTGAGTACTGGCGGCGCCAAGGTGCGCCCGGACGTCGCCCTGCCGCAGCGGCAGGCGCGCCACCTGGCGTCCTGAGGGGCCGGCGATTGAACAGCGGTGGCGGTCTGCGCCATTCTCCCTTAAACTGGCACGATGCCGACTGTACAATCGCCGAAACTGACCCTCTCCCAGACCAGCTCCCAACAGGGAGCCCTTGTCACTGCCAGCGGCACCTGGCAGGTGCACGCGCTGGCGCATGACAATGCCATCAAGTCCATCGACGCCCAGCTCAAGCCCTTGCAGGGCGATGCCAAGGCGCAATGGGACCTGTCGGCCATCGACAGCATGGACCATATCGGTGCCCAGCTGTTCTGGAATGCCTGGGGCAAGCAGCGTCCCGCGCAGCTGACCCTGGCGCCATCGCAGGAAGAGTTTTTCCGGCGCATCGAAGAAACGGGGCCGCTGACGACGCCGCCCTCGCGCGCCAACCGCCTCACGCCCGTGATGAAACTGGGCATGGCCATCCTGCTGTTTTTCGAACATTTGAAGGGCTTTATTGCCTTGGTCGGCCAGGTAACGCAGGATATCGGCCGTTTCGCGCGCCATCCGATGCGCGGGCCATGGCGTGAAATTTCCGCCAATATCTTCCATGCGGGCTTCCAGGCGCTGGGCATCACGGCCCTCGTCGGCTTTCTGATCGGCGTCGTGCTGTCCTACCTGTCCGCGCAGCAGCTGCGCGCGTTTGGCGGCGACATCTACCTGGTCAACCTGCTGGGCATGAGCGTCATCCGCGAACTGGGGCCGCTCTTGGCCGCCATCCTCGTGGCCGGGCGCTCCGGTTCATCCATCACGGCCCAGCTGGGCGTCATGCGCGTCACGGAAGAACTCGACGCCATGCTGGTGATGGGCATTTCCCACGGTTTCCGCCTGATCATGCCGAAAGTGCTGGCCCTGGCCATTTCCATGCCCCTGCTCGTCATCTGGACGGACACGGCCGCGCTGATCGGCGGCATGGTGGCGGCCAAGGTGGAACTGAATCTGTCGGCGCGCTATTTTATACAGAAGCTGCCGGACGCCGTGCCGCTGGCCAACTACATGATCGGCCTGGGCAAGGGCGTGATTTTCGGCATGCTGATCGCCCTTGTCTCGTGCCACTTCGGCCTGCGCATCAAGGCCAACACGGAAAGCCTGGGGCGCGGCACCACCACCGCCGTCGTCACGGCCATCACCGTCGTGATCCTGGCCGACGCCGTGTTCGCCATCGTCTTCAATGGAGTGGGCTACTGATGGCGGACGACACCAATATCGCCTGCGGCACCGGCAAGGACGGCCAGTTCAACCTGCATGGCAGCGCGCCCGTGGTGGACATCACCAATCTGTGGACCAAGTTCGGCCGCACCGTCGTGCATCAGGACTTGAACCTGGAAATCGAACGGGGAGAGATCCTGTCCATCGTGGGCGGCTCCGGTACAGGCAAGACGGTGCTGCTGCGCCAGATGCTGGGCCTGGAACATCCGGCGCGCGGCTGCGTCAAAGTCTTTGGCGAAGATATTAATAAGGCAAGTTCCGACCAGCTGCAACAGTTGCGCAACCACTGGGGCATGCTGTTCCAGCAAGGCGCCCTGTATTCGGCACTGACCGTGTTCGACAATGTGGCCCAGCCGATGCGCGAATTGCGCGTGCTGCCCGAAGCGCTGGTGCACGACGCGGTATTATTGAAGATGAATATGGTGGGCCTGGGCCCGGAACATGCGCTCAAGATGCCGTCGGACTTGTCGGGCGGCATGATCAAGCGCGTGGCACTGGCGCGCGCCCTGGCGCTGGAGCCGAAGCTGCTGTTCCTCGATGAACCGACGGCGGGCCTGGACCCGGACCTGTCGGAAAGTTTCGTCGCCCTGATCCAGTCGCTGCACCGCGAGCTGGGCTTGACGGTGGTGATGGTCACGCATGACCTCGACACCTTGTTCGCCCTGTCCACGCGCATCGCCGTGCTGGCGGAAAAACACGTGATCGCCATCGGCCCCACGCGCGAGGTGATCGAAGTCGACCACCCGTTCATCAAGCAATTTTTCCTCGGCGACCGCGGCAAGCGCGCGCTGGCCGTCCTCGATGAGAAACAGGCGGCGGCGGGCAATGCGGCGCAGCCAGGCGACGACGCCGGCACAGACACGAAAGCGGAGAAGTAATGGAAAACAGATCACATGCCCTGATGACGGGATTTTTTACACTGACCTTGCTGGTGGCCGCCATCCTGTTCGGCGTCTGGTTCAACCGCGACCGCGTGGAACGGGTGCCGTATCTGCTGGCCACCACCCTGTCCGTGCCGGGCCTGAACCCGCAGGCGACCGTGCGCTACCGGGGCCTGGAAGTGGGCAAGGTCGACGCCATCGACTTCGACACGCAAAAGGCGGGGCAAATTCTCGTACACATCAGCGTGGCGCCCGACACCCCCGTTACCAATACCACGTTTGCCACCCTCGGCTACCAGGGCGTGACAGGCATCGCCTACATCCAGCTCGATGATGAACATGTCGGCTCCAAGCTGCTGGGCACCAGCAAGGACAAGCCATCGCTGATCCCCCTGCGCGCCGGCTTGCTCGACCAGCTGGAAAAGCGGGGCAAGCGCATCCTCGACCAGGCCGAACAGATCACCAACAAGGTCAACAACCTGCTCAGCCCCGACAATCAGGCGGCCATGCTGGGCGCCTTCACGGAAGTGGGCAAGGCAGCCAAGGCCTTTGGCGCCATTCCGCAGCAACTCGAACCGACCCTGACGCAATTACCGCAACTGACGGAACAGACGCGCCAAACCCTGACGGCTGTCAGCACGGCCAGCAAGAACGTATCGGACTTGACGGCCACGTGGAAAAAACTGGGCAACGACATCCAGGCGCCAGGCGGCGTGCTCGACAAGGTCAATGGCACGGTCGACCGGGTCGGCAGCTCGGTGGAAACGGTGGCCAATGGCGTGTCGCTGGAAGTCTTGCCGCAAGTAATCGAGCTGAGCGGCGAAGCGCGTTCCTCGATGCGCGCCCTGAAAACCACCATGAGCACGCTCAATGAACAGCCGCAGAGCATCTTGTTCGGCGCCCCAGACATCCCGCCCGGCCCGGGCGAGCCCGGTTTTTCGGCACCGGGCAAATAAGGAGAACACCGCATGCCTACCCCACGCAATCTCAGCGCACTCATCCTGGCCGCCGCATTCCTGCTGGGCGGCTGCGCCAGCCGCGGCCCCGTCCCCACTTTCTATGATTTCGGCCCGGCCGCACCGCTGGCAGACGCGCAAGCAGCCGCGCCAGCCGTGCCCGTGCTGGTAATCGCCGACGCCAACGGTCCATCCTGGCTCGACAGCCAGCGCATGTATTACCGCTTGCTGTACGCCGATGCGCAGCAATCGCGTCCGTACGCCTACAACCGCTGGAACACGCCGCCGCTGCAACTGCTGAGCCAGCGCCTGAAAACCCGTGTGGCGCAAAGCGGCGTGAAAGTGCTGTCGACCACGGACGCGGCCGCCGGCATGCCCCTGCTGCGCATCGACGTCGATGATTTTTCGCAAAACTTCGATACGCAGACGCAGAGCAGCGGCCACGTGTCGCTGCGCGCCTCGCTGTTTCGCGGCCACCGCCTGATCGACCAGAAAACCTTCAGCCGCAGCGGACCGGCCGGCAGCGCCGATGCGCAAGGGGGCGCGCAGGCGCTGGCGGCGGCCTCGGACGCCATCGCCGCCGACCTGCTCACTTGGCTGGGCACGCTGAATATCACGAAAGAATGACCGACCCCGCATCCCCCGCCAGCCCGCCAGCGCCGCTGCCGCCCGTCCGTTCCTCGCCCGTGTCGCGCGCGACCCTGCTCGCCTACGTCTTCCTGATCGTGTACGCGAGCTGGTTCCCGTTCACGGGCTGGCACAGCAATGGTTTGTCGCCGCTGACGTTCCTGGAAAACACGCGCATGCCCCGCTACTGGACGGGCTTTGACGTGGGCATCAACGTCGTCGGCTACATTCCGCTGGGCGCGCTGATCGTGTATTCACTGTTTCCAAGGATCACGGGTTTCTTTGCCGTCATCGTCGCCAGCCTGTGCGGCATGTTAATTTCCGGCAGCATGGAAGCCGTGCAAACCTATTTGCCCAGCCGCGTCTCGTCGAACCTGGACTTTTATACGAATGCGGCCGGCTGCTGCATCGGTTCCATCATCGGCGCCCTGACGGCGCGCAAGCTGCTCGACCATAGCCATCTGTTCCGCTTGCGCCAGCGCTGGTTTGCCCAGCACGCCAGCCAGGGCCTGGTGCTCGTGGCCTTGTGGCCGCTGGCGCAAATCTATCCGCAAGGCTATCTGTTCGGCCTGGGCCAGCTGCTGCCCATCCTGTCGGACTGGCTGTCGCAGCTGGCGGGCGTCGATATCGATCTGGCCGCGTATCTGCGTCCCGATGTCGTCTTGACGGTCGAACAATATTGGCTTTCGGAAACCATCATCACGGCTTGCGGCATGACGGGCGCCGTACTGACCCTGTTGTGCCTGCTGCGCCGCGCCGCGCCGCGCACCATCTTGATGCTGGCCCTGATCGCCGCTGCCTTGATCGTGCGCTCGATGGCCAGCGCGCTGCTGTTTTCACCGGAAAACGCCTTCGTCTGGATCACGCCGGGCGCCCAGGGCGGCTTTTTGATTGGGCTGATCATGCTGGGCGGCCTGGCGTTCGCGCCGCACGTGGCGCAGCGCCGCATCGCGGCCGCCACCTTGCTGCTGAGCCTGGTAATGGTGAATACGACGCCGATCAACCCATATTTCATGTCAACCTTGCAAGGCTGGTTTCAAGGCAAGTTCCTCAACTTCAATGGCGCGGCGCAATTTTTGGCCTTGCTGTGGCCCTTCATGGCCCTGTGGTTCCTGTGCCTGCCCTCGCACCGCCTGAACCGGCAGGAAGATGTGCAGCGCCAGCGTCGCGAAGACCACCCATAAGCGTTATCATGGCGCATTGATGATTCCGCAGGAGCATAGTATGAGCGACGCACCGTATTTTGAACGCCACGTTTTTTTCTGCATGAACAAACGTGAAGACGGCCGCAACAGCTGCGGCGACCATGGCGCGGAAGCGGCACAAAAGCATTGCAAGCGCCGCATCAAGGAACTCGACATGAACGGCGCGGGCAAGATCCGCATCAACCAGGCCGGCTGCATGGACCGCTGCGAAGAAGGCCCGCTGCTGGTGATCTACCCGGAAGCGACCTGGTACACCTACGTCGACACCAGCGATATCGATGAAATCATCGATACGCACCTGGTGGGCGGCAAGATCGTCGAACGCCTGAAAATCTGAGCCGCATATTTAATTTCAACGTTTTAACTTCAAATTAAGCCTACGCCACCAGTATGAGCATCATGAACAGAAACTCGGAAAAATTTACCCTCGCCGGCCATGCAGGCAGCATGGAAGGCTTGCTCGATTTCCCGGCAGACACTCCCCGCGGCATCGCCCTCGTTGCCCATCCGCATCCGCTGTACGGCGGCACGATGGACAACAAGGTCACGCAAACCCTGGCGCGCGCGTTTGTCGCGCTCGGTTACGTGGTGGCGCGCATCAACTTCCGCGGCGTCGGTGCTTCCGAAGGCGTGCACGACCATGGCGTGGGCGAAACGGACGACATGCAGTTGCTGTATGAACACATGCGCGGCCTGTACCCGGGCTTGCCCGTGGCACTTTCCGGTTTCTCGTTCGGCACCTTCGTGCAATCGAAACTGCAGGAACGCCTGGCCGCCGCCGGCACGCCCGTCG
Source organism: Janthinobacterium sp. NKUCC08_JDC (assembly GCF_019345575.1). Lineage (NCBI taxonomy): Bacteria > Pseudomonadati > Pseudomonadota > Betaproteobacteria > Burkholderiales > Oxalobacteraceae > Janthinobacterium > Janthinobacterium sp. NKUCC08_JDC. The sequence continues at coordinate 17,027 of NZ_JAHKQW010000008.1, forward strand.
AGCGCCTGGCGCTGATCGGCAGCGCGGCCGGCAAGTGGGCCATGGCCGACATTCCCGCCGACACCATCTTGATCCACGGCGAACTCGACGACACGATCCCCCTGTCCGCCGTCTTCGACTGGGCCCGTCCACAAGACATTCCCGTGATCGTGATCCCCGGCGCCGACCACTTTTTCCACCGCAAGCTCAATCACATCAAGAACCTCGTGATTGCCCTGTGGCATGGTGACAAACCCACAATCGCAGCAGATGATCATTGAAGTGTGGGCTTACTAGCGCCTCCACGGCTATAATTGATCCGTTTTTTCCACGCGGCCATGCAAGCACCAACAGCATGGCCCTCAGCCTTCATCTTTTTCTCGCAGACCAGCCTCCATGAAAAAACTTTTAGCGGCACTGGCCTCCAGTGTATTTTTCTTTTCCGCCGCCTACGCCCAGAGCGTTCCAGCCCCGACCATCGCCGCCAAGTCCTGGCTGTTGCTTGACGCCACCAGTGGCCAGATCATTGCTTCGCAAGATCCGGACGCGCGCATCGAGCCGGCCTCGTTGACCAAGATCATGACGGCTTACCTGACGTTTGCCGCCATCCGCGAAAAGAAACTGGCGCTGGACCAAAAAGTCAACGTGTCCGTGCGCGCATGGAAAGTCGATTCGAGCAGCTCGAAGATGTTCATCGACCCCGCTACCCCTGTCTCGATCGACGACTTGCTGCACGGCCTGATGATTCAATCAGGTAACGACGCCGCCGTGGCGCTGGCGGAAGCCGTTGCCGGCGATGAAGGCACGTTCGTCGTGCTGATGAACCGCGAAGCCCAGCGCATGGGTCTGAAAAACACGCGTTTTGCCAATCCGCATGGCTTGCCTAGCCCCGATAACTATTCCACGGCGCAAGACCTGTCCGTGCTGGCCAAGCGCGTGATCGCCGACTACCCGGAATTCTACAAAATCGATTCCATCAAGAGCTTTACGTACAACAAGATTACCCAGCCTAACCGCAACCGCCTGTTGTGGCTGGACCCTACCGTCGATGGCATGAAAACGGGCCACACGGAAGCGGCCGGCTATTGCATGATCGCCTCGGCCCGCCGCCCAGGCGGCACGGGCGAGCGCCGTTTGATCTCCGTGGTGCTGGGCACCTCGTCGGACCAGGCCCGCACGCAGGAAAGCCAGAAGCTGCTGAACTGGGGCTTCCAGAACTTCGATACGGTCAAACTGTACTCGAAGGGCCAGGCAGTGGCCACGCCGGAAGTGTGGAAGGGCTCGAAAGGCACCGTGAAAATCGGTTTCGCCCGCGATGTGCTCGTCACCGTACCAAAAGGCACGGCTGCCAAGATGAAACCTGTGCTGGAACGCAAGGACCCGCTGGTCGCGCCATTGGCTGAAAACGCCCCTGTCGGCAAGCTGAAAATGATGGTCGACGACAAGGTCCTGCTGGAACTGCCTGTCGTGGCACTGGAAACCATCAACCAGGCAACGATCTTCGGCCGCGCCTGGGATTCGATGCGCCTGTGGATGAAATAAGCAGTTAGCGTTCCCCATAAAAAATGCCCGCAGATGTTGCGGGCATTTTTTTCGTCTGTCTCGCCGCCGATTTCTCCACAGCATGCTGTAGCGTAGCTGGCTATAATCGTGGCGTCACCTTCATCTCCACCATCAGAAAGCCAGCCCATGAGCCATGTGTTTCCCGCCAGCCTGCAAGCGCCGCGCAGCCGTTTGAGCAGCAACGGTCCCGAACTGTCGCGTATCGTTGCCGGCATGTGGCGCATCGGCGAGTGGAATATGTCGGCGCAGCAGCGCCTGGCTTTCATCGAACAATGCCTGGCGCTGGGTGTGTCAAGTTTCGACCATGCCGACATCTATGGCGATTACAGCGCCGAAGGGCTATTTGGCGAAGCGCTGGCCCTGCAGCCGGGCTTGCGTGACAAGATGGAGCTGGTCAGCAAGTGCGGCATCAAGCTGCTGTCGCCGCACCGTCCCGGCCATGCCATCCAGCATTACGACACGAGCGCGGCGCACATTACCAGTTCCGTGGAACACACCCTGCGCCAGCTGCACACGGACCGCCTGGACTTGCTGCTGATCCACCGTCCCGACCCGCTGATGGATTTCGACGAGATCGCCGGCGCCTTCACGCAATTGAAAGCGGCGGGCAAGGTGCTGCACTTTGGCGTGTCGAACTTCAGCCGCCACCAGTTCGAGTGCCTGCACCGGCGCTTCCCGCTGGTAACGAACCAGGTGGAATTTTCGCCGCTGCACGTGGCGCCCCTGTTCGATGAAACCTTCGACGGCTTGCAGGACGTGGGCGTGGCGCCGATGATCTGGTCGCCGCTGGCGGGCGGCCGGCTGTTCCAGGGCGGCGACGCGAATGTGGAGAACTTGCGCAATGTGATCAAGCAGATCGCCGACCAGCTGCAGCGTCCGTTTGCCAGCGTGGTGTTTGCGTGGATCATGCAACTGCCTTGCCGTCCCCTGCCGCTGACGGGCACGGGCCGCATCGAAGCCGTCGGCGTGGCCGTGGAAGGCACGCAGTTTACACTCAGCCGCAGCGACTGGTTCGCCATCCTGCGCGCCGCACGCGGGCACGAGGTGGCTTAGTCAATTTCATCCGGATCGTTGAAAACCTGGGGAAGCGCAATGCCGCGCCAGCCCAGGTACCACGCCAGGTTGAGCAGCAGGGTGGCGCCGATGTAGACGGCGAAGAACAGCGCGAAGAAGCTGGTCTTCAGCCACACGAGCAGGGCGATGGCCAAGATCAGCACCAGCAGCGCGGCCAGGCTTTTCTTTTGCTTGGAGCTGGGGAAACGCAAAGTCGACACCATCAGGCTGCCCACGCCGACGAGCAGCAGCATCAGCAGATAGCTGTGCAGCATGGAATCGATGGGCGCCGGCCAGGCCACCACGACGGCCGCCACGCAAGCGGCCCCGGCCGTGATCGGCATGCCGACGAAATACAGGGGGTCCGTGCGCCCCACGTTCACATTGAAGCGCGCCAGGCGCATCGCACCGCACGCGACAAAGAAGAAGCTGGCCATGCCGCCAAAGCGCAGCAGCAGCGGATCGTGCACGCCCATCTGCACGAAGCCGTAGCAGTACAACAGGACGGCCGGGGCGCAGCCGAAATTCATCACGTCGGCGATGGAATCGAGCTGCACGCCGAACTGCGAACTGGTGTTCGTCAGGCGCGCGACATAGCCGTCGAGCGCATCGAACACGCCGGCCAGCACCAGCAGCGCCGCCGCCAAGCGGTAGGCATCCGCGTCGCCCACGGCGGCGTTATCGACGGAAATGACGATGCTGGCAAAACCGCATGCTATCGAAAGCAAAGTCACCATGCTGGGCAAGGCGTATTTGGCGCGCTGCAGGCGCGACTTGGGCAATGTGTTCAAATGTATGGGCAATCAAAAAATCGGAAGTAAGGCGATGCAGCGGCAAACGCTGCGTTACGCTCATTCTACCCTGCGCAGCTGCGGCACCGTCCGCGCACGAGCACGACATATCTTTTCATGGATGCGCTACGCGGTATCAAAATACCTTAGAATCGTTTTACAGGACAGCACGCTGGCCCCACCGCTGTCCGCCTACCTATACAGGAGCCAACTTGATTGCCTCGTCACTGCGTTGGAAATACTGGATACCCGCCCTGCTGAGTGCAGCACTGCTGAGCGCCTGCGGCGGCGGCGATAGCGGCAGCAATACGTCGCTGAGCACCTCGACCCCGGCCGGACAGCTGACACAGGAGCCGGGCGCTCCCGTCCTCAGCAACAATATTGCCACCGATGGCTTTAACTGGTTCAACTACCGGCGCAGCCAGATCGGCCTGTCGCCTATGGTGCGCAACAGCCTGATCGACAGCGCGGCGCTGGGCCATTCCAGCTATCTCAATCTCAACAGTACGGTGGCGCACGAGCAGGTGCAGGGCAAGCCCGGCTTTACGGGCGTCAAGCTGGGCGACCGCCTGGCCAAGGCCGGCTACGTCGTCACGTCGCTGCAGGGCGAAGTCATCGCCGGCGCGGGCAACACGTCCGGCTTTTACCTGGCCGAAGAGTTGGTCACGGCCATCTATCACCGCTTCGTCATTTTCGAGCCGCTGTTCAAGGAAGGTGGCGCGGGCGCGGCCGTCAGCAGCTCCGGCTATGCCTATTTCACCACCGACATGGCCGGCAATCGCAACTATGGCCCCGGGCTGGCGGCGGGACAGATCGTCACCTATCCTGTCAGCGGACAGCAGAAGGTGGCCGTCAGTTTTTCCAGCGATAACGAATCGCCAGATCCCGTGCCGAACCAGGACGTGGTCGGCTACCCGATCAGCGTGCATGCCAACTACGGCACGCCCGTCAGCGTGACGGCATTCAGCGTGCGCCAGCGCGGTGCCGCCACGGACCTGGCGGTACGCCTGCTCACCAGCGGCAACGATGTGCATACGCCGGTCTCGGCCGCGTCCATCATCCCGCTGGCGACCTTGAACGCGAACACCAGCTATGACGTGAGTTTCATCGGCAAAGTCAATGGCGCGGACGTCACGCACAGCTGGTCATTCACGACGCGCTAGCGATGTCGCTGGCGGCCAAGCGGGCGCGGCGTCGAGGATGACTGGATGTAGAATAGCTGTTCCTGCTTTACGGCAATTGACAAGTTTTGGGGCGCTCTGCACAGCATGCTGAAACCACACGCCACTTGCGATGATGATGCCGCCGTTGCGGCATCCGACATGGTCCGTATTCTCGATGTCGAGAACGGACTGGGCCGCATCATGGGCGACCGCATCCTGTACCTGAAAATCCTGCGCCGCTTCCTGCACGACCACGGCACCACGCCGTGCCAGATCCGCGCCGAATTCGACGCGGGCAACTACGCTTCCGCTCGCCTGAAGGCGCATACCCTGAAAGGCGCCGCCGGCATGATCGGCGCGCGCCACGTGCACAGCCTGTCGGAAACCCTGGAATCGGCACTGCGTGCGCAGGCGCCCGACCTGGCCCAGCAGATGCTGCAGCTGGAACTGGCGCAGGATCAATTGCTCGGCGCGGTCAGCAGCATGCTGGGCACGCCGGAGGCAACCCACACGGCGGCGCAGGACGTGGCACCCGACCCGGCCGCACCCGCCATCCAGCTGCTGCTGGCACGCCTGGCCAGCCACCTGCGCGAAGGCGACGGCGCGGCCATCGACATCCTGGAAAACTCGGCCAGCCTGCTCGCTGCCAGCCTGGGCGTCAACGTCTACCAGGAGGTGGCAGCCGCCGCGCACGAGTTCGATTTCGAAGGCGCCCTGGCGGCGCTGCTGCGGCGCCGCTAGCGCTCAGCTGTTGTACTGCGCCTCTTCCGCATACGCCACGCAACAGCTCTTGCAGCAGAAACGGCGCACGGCATCGAGCGGCTTGTCGCAATACCAGCATGCGCCTTTCGGCGGCAGCGCTGCGATCAATTGCGGCAGGGAAGGCAATGGCGGCGCCACCATCCCCCTGCTTTCCACGACTTCCGGCTGTTCGCTGTCCATGGCGCTTCCTTTCCTAGCGGCACTTCAAGGCCGCTCAGCAAGATTACGTCAGCGTCGTTTGAAGCCCATGACATTTCTCAACCGGGGCCACGCTTGCACCATCGGCCCCTTGAAATTTCCAAACGACAACGTTGTCACTTCACACTACAATCAGTGTTTCGTTCACTTGCGCGCTTGCCATGAAACACATCCCCCTGCTGCTCTCCTGCCTGCTGCTCAGCGCCTGCGCCACGCGCGCGCCCACCGCCTACACCCTCAATTCAGGCGCCGAACGCACGCCGGAACAATTGGCGGTGGTGTTCGAACACGCCGACCTGACCCTGCGCATCGACCCTGCCAGCCGCAGCATTGCCGGCGATGCGCGCCTGACTTTCCTGGCCACGCAGCCGATCTCGCGTTTCGCGCTGGACCTGGACCGCAACCTGCCTGTCGACACCATCGAAATCGACGGCAAGGCGCTGCGGCCGCAAGACTATGCCAACCCGGACGGCCGCCTGAGCATGACCTTGCCTGCCACCCTCGCGGCAGGCGCGCGCACCACCATCCGCGTCGTCTACCACGGCGTGCCGCACGTCGCCGTGAAAGCGCCGTGGGATGGCGGCATGGTCTGGTCGAGCACGGCCGATGGCGCGCCGTGGATCGCCAGCGCCGTGCAAGGCGAGGGCTGCGACCTGTTCTGGCCGTGCATCGACCACCCGATGGGCAAGGCCCGGCTGATCGACCAGCACATCATCGTGCCGGCGCCGCTGGTCGCGGCCGGCAACGGCATCGCGCTCGGCATGGATGAGGCCGATGGCTGGCGCACCTGGCACTGGCGCGCCAAGCATCCGAGCACCTATGGCATCGCCCTCAATGTGGCGCCCTACCGCAGCATGCAGAGCGAGTATGTGAGCCGCTACGGCAACCGCATTCCCCTGCAATTCTGGTATCTGCCGGAAAGCGAGGCGAAGGCGGGCGCCCTGTTCGCGGAATTGCCGCCCATGCTCAACTTTTTTGAAAGCGTCATCGGCCCCTATCCGTTTGGCGATGAAAAAGTCGGTATCGCCGAAACCCCGCACAAGGGCATGGAACACCAGACCATCAATGCCTATGGCAACAAATTCGCCAAGACCAGCTACGGCTACGATGAATTGCTGCAGCATGAGTTTGCCCATGAATGGTTCGGCAACCAGCTAACCAACAGTAACTGGGACGACATGTGGCTGCACGAAGGCTTCGGCACGTATATGCAACCGCTGTACATGCAATATCTGCGGGGCGAGCAAGAGTATTTTGCTTCGCTGCAGCAAATGCGCGCCGGCATCGTCAACAAGGCGCCCATGGTCTCGGGCAAGCCGAAAAGCGAGGAAGAAGTGTATGACCTGAAAAAGGGCGGACCGGGCGGCGATATTTATGTGAAAGGGGCGCTGGTGCTGCACACCTTGCGCGGCCTGATCGGCGACGACGCCTTCTTCCGCGCCGTGCGCCTGCTCGTCTACGGCACGGAACAGCCGCAGCCGGGCCAGTTCCAGCCGCGCTATGGCAGCACGACGGAATTCATGGCCATCGTCAACAAAGTCACGGGCAGCAATTACGACTGGTTCTTCCAGATCTATCTGTACCAGGCGGCATTGCCCGAGCTGTCCGCCGTGCGCGACGGCGACACCTTGCGCCTGCTATGGAAGACGCCGGCCGACATCGCCTTTCCGATGCCGGTGGAAGTGCGTATCGGCAAAGAAATCCATACCGTTCCCATGTCGCTGGGTTTTGGCGAACTGCCCCTGCCGGCTGGCGCCACATACACGCTCGACCCGAACTCGCGCGTGCTGCGCCGCGCCGAGCATATCGAGACGTTCCAGAAGTTCAGGGAAAAGCAGGCGAAGGGGAAGAAGGGGTAACAAAACCTGGGGTCTGACCCCGGCCTTTTCACCGTTCGGACTTACTTCCGAAAGGTCCTGACCGCATCATTCGCATGCGCGTCGATTACTTTTTTGATCGCCGGCTGTCCCGCATACTTGGCGGACAGCCGCTTCCACTGCCGCTGCGCCTGGCCGCAAGCATCGTCCACGGCAGCGATGATCTCGCGCTGGCGCGCCTTGTCGTTGTCATCCCACTCGCCGGCAAAGTGCTCGCACATCTGGGCGTTCTCGACGAACCGCGCCACGTCCTGCGGCAACTTTTCCTGCGCGCCAACCAGCATGGGCAGGCAGCCGAAAATGAAAGCGAGCACAAGCTTCATCGAACCTCCTTATTTGCCAATGCAGAAACGGCTGAAGATCACGCCCAGCAGATCGTCAGGCGAAAACTCGCCCGTGATGCTCGACAATTGCACCTGCGCCAGGCGCAGCTCTTCCGCGAACAGGTCCAGCGACTGGTCGTCCTGCGCCGCATGCGCGGCGGCGATATCGAGATGCTTGCCGGCCGATTTCAAGGCGATCAGATGGCGTTCGCGCGCCAGGTACAGCGATTCGCCCGTCTGCTGCCAGCCGGCGATGCGCAGCAGCTCGGCGCGCAGCAAGTCGATGCCGATGTGCTCGTGCGCCGACAGATACACGTGAGTGGCGTCCGGCATGCTGTCGACGCCGGGTTTATGCCCGGACAGATCAATCTTGTTCCACACGCGCACCACGGGCACGCCTTCGGGGAAGGCGGCGACGATGGTTTCATCGGCCAGGGTCGGGCCGTGGTCAGCGTCCAGCAAGTGCAGGATCACGTCGGCCTTGCCGATCTCTCCCCAGGTGCGCTCGATGCCGATGCGCTCAACGGCGTCGATGGTGTCGCCCGCGCTGCGGATGCCGGCCGTGTCGATGATGTTGAGCGGAATGCCTTCGATCTGGATGGTTTCGCTGACCTTGTCGCGCGTGGTGCCGGCGATCGGCGTGACGATCGCCACGTCGGCGCCCGCCAGCGCGTTCAGCAGCGACGATTTACCCACGTTCGGCTGGCCGGCCAGCACGACATTGAGACCTTCGCGCAGCAGCGCGCCCTGCGCCGCCTGCGCAAACACTTTGTTCAACGCTTCGATCACGGCCTTCAATTGACCGCGCGCATTCGATTTTTCCAAGAAGTCGATTTCCTCTTCCGGGAAATCCAGGGTCGCTTCGACCAGCATGCGCAAGCCCGTCACCTGCTCCACCAGCGCATGTATCGTGTTCGAGAACGCGCCCGACAGCGATTGCGAAGCGGACTTGGCCGCCGCTTCCGTGGAAGCGTCGATCAGGTCGGCCACGGCTTCCGCTTGCGCCAGGTCCAGCTTGTCATTGAGAAAAGCGCGGCGCGTGAATTCGCCCGGTTCGGCCAGGCGCAAGCCGCTGTCCTTGCCCGCTTCCAGCACGCGCGCCAGCAGCAACTGCAGCACGATGGGGCCGCCGTGCCCCTGCAATTCCAGCACGTCTTCGCCCGTGTACGAATGCGGACCCTTGAAGTGGATGGCGATGCCCTGGTCGATGATGCTGCCATCGGCTTCCGTGAATGGCAGATAGGTGGCGTGGCGCGGTTTCAATTGCTGTGCGCCGAACAGGGCCGTCATTAAGGGAGCGAGGTTTTTGCCGGAGGCGCGTACCACGCCGATGCCGCCGCGACCGGGAGCGGTGGCAATGGCGGCGATAGGGGAAGAGTCGAGTTTCATGGGGATATTGTAATAGGTACGGCAAGGGAAGTGCAGCAACGTAGGTCGGCTTAGCGCGCAGCGTGTAAGCCGACGCAGCACACGCTGGCGCTAGTGTCGGATTACGCGTGGCCTTGCCACGCCAATCCGGCCTACAAGAATTAAAAAGCCCGCACTAGGCGGGCTTTCTGTTCGCTGGCCGGAATTACTTGGCGGCAGGCGCGTATTTCTTGGTGATCACCCATTGCTGGCCGATCGACAGGACGTTGTTGACGACCCAGTAGAGTACCAAGCCCGACGGGAAGAAGAAGAACATCACCGAGAATGCCAGTGGCATGAACAGCATCATCTTCGCTTGCATCGGATCGGCAGGAGCCGGGTTCAGCTTGGTCGTGATGTACATCGAGATCGCGTACAGCACTGGCAGGATGCACCATGGGTCATGCTGGGCCAGGTCGGTAATCCAGCCGATCCATGGCGCGCCGCGGATTTCCACGGACGCGTTCAGCACCCAGTACAGGGCGATAAAGACGGGCATCTGGATCAGGATCGGCAGGCAGCCGCCCAGCGGATTGATCTTTTCCGTCTTGTACAGCTCCATCGTGGCCTGGTTCATCTTTTGCGGATCGCCTTTGTAGCGCTCGCGAATCGCTTGCATCTTCGGCGTGACCAGTTTCATCTTGGCCATGCTGCGGTAGCCGGCGGCCGACAGCGGGAAGAACGCCAGCTTGATCAGGATCGTGAAGGCGATGATGGTCCAGCCCCAGTTGCCCAGCACGCTGTGGATCTGTTCCATGACCCAGAACATCGGCTTGGCGATGATGGTCAGCCAGCCGTAATCCTTGACCAGTTCCAGGCCAGGCGAGACCGGTTCGAGCAGGTGGGCGATTTGCGGACCCGAATACAGCTTGCTATCCATGCTGGCCGAGGCGCCTGGCGCCAGGGTAGGCAGTGGCAGCACGTTGCCGATGGCGTACAAGTTGGTGCCGACCTTCTTCGTGAAGATGTCGCGCTTGGCGTTTTCAGGCGGAACGAAAGCCGAGACGAAGAAGTGTTGCGAAATCGCAAACCAGCCGCCATTCGCCGTGGCCGGATGCAGGCCCTTCATGGCGTTGTCGTTGCCCTTCTTCTCGTCTTCCACTGCCGCTTTTTCGATTTTCTCGAACGTCAGCTTCTGGTACTTGTCTTGCGGCGTATACAGGGTCGGACCCGTGAAACTGCTGTTGAAGAAGGAGTCGCCGACCGGCTTGTTGCCGTCATGCGTCAGTTGCAGATACAGCTGCGGCGTCACGGGCGCTGCGCCCACGTTGGCCACGTCGTGGCGCACGTCGATGACGTAGTCGCCGCGCTTGAAGGTAAACGTCTTGGTCAGCTTGACGCCGCCTTCGACCGCTTCCATCACCAGTTGCACTTGCTTGCCGTCGCCGAGGGTGCGCACGCCAGGCTGTACGGTGAAACCGCTCGCGTGGGTGGGAAATGGACCGCCGACCAGGCCCGACTGCGCCAGATAGGTGCGGTTCGCGCCTTCGTCGAACAGCACTTCGTTTTGCTTGCCATCGTCAGGCTGGCACCATTTGAACAGGCCGAAGCAGCCGCCGAACCAGCCCGGATTGCCCGCGCCCTTGAACTTCAGCAATTCCAGACGCTTGACCTGGCCGCCCAGGGTGTCGATGTCGACCTTGATGACGTCGGTGGTGATGGTAATCACTTCGCGCTTGAACGCGGCGGGATCGGTCGCTTCGCCAGGCACGGCGGCTGCGCCGGCAGCCGCGGCAGCCAGGGCGTCCGTCTTGGCCGGGGTGACAGGCGCCTTGGCGGTTTGTTCCGTGTTCGCGGAGAACATCGACGGCTTGCCGTTCGAGATCATCCATTCGTTCCAGAGAATTACCAGCGAGACGGAAAACACGATCCACAGGATGGTACGTTTATTGATATCCATTAGGGTATTTGTCAGGAGTGGTTGCAACCGCAAGCGGTCGTTGAAGATTGTTTACCGTCGGCCGGCGGCACCGGGTCGACGCCCCCTTCATTCCAGGGGTGGCAACGGCACAGGCGCTTGGCAGCCAGCAGGCTGCCCTTGGCCGTACCGTGCACGCGCAGCGCTTCCATCGCGTAATGCGAACAGCTCGGATAGAAACGGCAATTCTGTCCCAGCATGGGGCTGATCAGCAACTGATAAGCGCGCAGCAGGAACAGCAGCAGGGTTTTCATGGCGCGGATGGTGGTGGCGCAGCAACAGAACGGGCCTGGGCGGCGATTTGCGCCGCGAACAGGCGGCTCAATTCTTCACGCAGCTCGGCTTTGAGCTTGGTCGTGGTGGCCGGGCCATCCTTGCTGTTGACGGCGCGCGACAAACGCACCACGCAGTCGACCGGCGGCATCGCGCTGTTGCGAAACAGCTCGCGCGTGACGCGCTTGATCGTGTTGCGGGTCGCCGCGCGCGGCGCGAAACGCTTCGCCACAACGACGCCCAGCCGCGCATGCGGCAATTGATTGTGTCGGGTGTACAGCACAAAATGCGCTGTTTTTTGCGAAGGGCGCAAACGAAAAACGGATGAAAATTCATCCGTTTTAACGATACGCCGAACGCGCGCGAAGTCGTGTGAACCTTCGCGTTGATTGCCGACTGGAGTACAGCTAGCCACGCGATCAGCTGTCAACGACAAGCCTAGACGGCCAGACGTTTGCGGCCCTTTGCGCGACGTGCGTTGAGCACATCACGGCCACCACGGGTAGCCATACGAGCGCGGAAGCCGTGCGTACGCTTGCGGCGAACGACGGAAGGTTGGTAAGTACGTTTCATGTTGGTCTCGCTAAAAACAAAAAAAATGCAAAATCGGGTCTGACGTCCCGTCAGTTTTTGGTGCCAATGACAATCGCGCACTTATGCCAAGGCACAAGCTGGCCAATCTCATCGCCCGCTTAATCCACGCTTAGTCCATATTGTCGTTCCAAATGAATAAACACGGAATACGGGCGGGGAACCCTGAATTATTCAGCATATGCCCCCCTCTTGTCAAGGATTGCCGTGATCGCCTGGAAATTTGCGCGCCGGCCCCCATCTGCTTGCAAGGCCCCGCCACAGGCCGCGCCAGCACTGCTTGTGACGGGATAACCGGGGGATAAGTCGCCTCTTATGCACATGGCGCCCCACCCCGCCACAGAAAAATAAGCGTCGTGCCTGTGGATAACTTTCTCAGTCGGGAGTAGAATAGCGCGTTACGTGTGGCGAGCCCTCGCGCGACGCCGGCCTTGCAACACGGTGAACGCAGGGCAGAATCGATACGCCCTCCCACACCTTTTCACATAGACATACATGGATAATTTCTGGCAGGCCTGTTCCGCGCAGTTGGAACTGGAGCTGACACCGCAACAATTCAGTGCGTGGATCAAACCGCTTATCCCTCTCGATTACGAAGAGGGCAAGCTGCGCATTGCTGCGCCCAATCGCTTCAAGCTCGATTGGGTCAAGACCCAGTTCGCCAGCCGCATCACTGCCCTGGCCATTCAGTACTTCGAAGCGCCGACGGAAGTGCAGTTCGTGCTCGACCCGCGCCTGGCCTTGCCGAAGAAGCCCGTTGCCGCCAGCACCCCGGCCAGCGATCCGAATGGCGGCGCGCCCAGCGCGCGCGCCGCGGAGCCGCAGCCCAGCGTGCCGGAACTGAGCATCGGCGCGGCGCCGCGCCGCGAGCAGAGCCGCATCAACACCGACCTGACCTTCGACAGCTTCGTGACAGGCAAGGCCAACCAATTGGCACGCGCCGCCGCCATCCAGGTGGCGAACAATCCGGGCGTGTCGTATAACCCGCTGTTCTTCTACGGCGGCGTCGGCCTGGGTAAAACCCACTTGATCCACGCGATCGGCAACCAGGTGATGGCCGACAATCCGGGCGCAAAAATTCGCTACATCCACGCGGAACAGTACGTTCGCGACGTAGTGACCGCTTACCAGCGCAAGGGTTTCGACGATTTCAAGCACTACTATCACTCGCTCGATATGCTGCTGATCGATGATATCCAGTTCTTTGGCGGCAAGAGCCGCACGCAGGAAGAGTTCTTCTATGCGTTCGAGGCATTAATTGCCGCAAAGAAACAGATCATCATCACCTCGGATACGTATCCGAAGGAAATCACGGGCATGGACGACCGGTTGATCTCGCGCTTCGACTCGGGCCTGACGGTGGCCATCGAACCGCCGGAACTGGAAATGCGCGTGGCGATTCTGTTGAAAAAAGCCAAGCAGGAAGGCGTGACCTTCTCCGACGACGTGGCCTTCTTTGTCGCCAAGCACTTGCGCTCGAACGTGCGCGAGCTCGAAGGCGCGCTGCGCAAGATCCTCGCGTACTCGCGATTCCATGGCAAAGACATCACCATCGATATCGTCAAGGAAGCCCTGAAGGACTTGCTGTCGGTGCAGAACCGCCAGATTTCCGTGGAAAACATCCAGAAAACGGTGGCCGACTTCTTCAATATCAAGGTTGCCGACATGTATTCGAAACGCCGCCCCGCGAATATCGCCCGGCCGCGCCAGATCGCCATGTACCTGGCCAAGGAATTGACACAGAAGAGCCTGCCGGAGATCGGCGAGCTGTTCGGCGGCCGCGACCACACCACGGTGCTGCATGCCGTGCGCAAGATCGCGCTGGACCGCACCAAGAATCCGGAATGCAACCATGAATTGCATGTGCTGGAGCAAACATTAAAAGGCTAAGCGCCGCTTGAGCAAGACTGGCTCAAAACGTGCTTTACCCTTATCATCTGGGAGGGCACCGCAGCCGGTCTGTCGGGGCTCCCTATGGCAAGAATTGTTAAATTAATACGTTAAACGTCGTACTGTTCAACCTATACATTGAGGATAAATATGCAATTGGTCAAAACCACCCGAGATACCCTTCTCCGGCCACTGCAGATCGTGAGCGGTATTGTCGAGCGTCGGCACACTATGCCGATTCTGGCCAATATCCTCATCCGCAAAGACGGTGAAAATGTCTCCTTCCTGTCGACCGACACCGAAGTGCAGATCACCACGCACGCGGAAATCGGCTCCGGCGCGGACGTCACCGGCACCACCGTGGCCGCGCGCAAGCTGCTGGACATCCTGCGCGCCCTGCCCGAATCGGGCGACGTCACGATGACCCTGCTGAACAAACGCCTGACCGTGCAAACGGGCAAGTCGCGTTTCGCCCTGCAAACCCTGGCGGCGGAAGAGTTCCCAACCGTGCAACAGGCGGAAAGCTACAACGCGTCCGTCACCCTGCCCCAGAAAACGCTGAAACACCTGTTCAACATGGTGCATTTCTCAATGGCGCAGCAAGACATCCGCTACTACCTGAACGGCTTGCTGCTGGTTCTGGATGGCAATAATGTGATCGCCGTGGCCACCGACGGCCACCGTCTGGCGTTTTGCCAGGTCGCCACCGAGCAGACGTTCGCGCGCCAGGAAGTGATTATTCCGCGCAAGACCATCATCGAACTGCAGCGTCTGCTGGAAGAGAACGATGAGCCGGTCCAGCTGGACATCGCCGCCAATCAGGTGAAACTGACCTTTGCCGACATCGAGCTGATCTCGAAGCTGGTGGAAGGCAAGTTCCCCGACTACACGCGCGTAATTCCAAAAGGCTACAAAAACGGCTTCACCATCGGCCGCGATGAACTGCTGCGCTCGCTGCAACGTGCCGCCATCATGACCAGCGACAAGTTCAAGGGCGTGCGCTGCATCATCACCCCGGGCAGCATGAAGATCAGCTCGACCAATGCGGACCAGGAAGAAGCCGTCGAAGAGCTGGAAATCGACTACGGCGGCGACTCCGTCGACATCGGCTTCAACGTGACGTATCTGCTGGACGTGCTGAACAACCTGAAATGCGAATACGTCAACATCGCGCTCGGTGATTCGAACTCGTCCGCCCTGATCTCCATCCCCGACAATGCCGACTTCAAGTATGTCGTCATGCCGATGCGCATCTAAAGACCACAGCAGTGACGTAGGTCGGATTAGCGCAGCGTAATCCGACATGCTGAATCGCCGCCCGTCGGGTTACGCCGTTCCGGCTAACCCGACCTACGGTCATCAGCCAGCAGCCCCGAATCAATCAGCAATCGTTATTTGAGAAAGCAGTCCATGTCCGAGAATCCACAAGACACCCCGATCCAGGCCAAAACGGAAGAATACGGCGCCGCCTCCATCCAGATCCTGGAAGGCCTGGAAGCCGTACGCAAACGCCCGGGTATGTACATTGGCGACACCTCGGACGGCACCGGCTTGCACCATCTGGTATTCGAAGTGCTGGACAACTCCATCGATGAATCGCTGGCCGGCCACTGCACGGAAATCCACGTCACCATCCACAGCGACAATTCGATCTCGATCACCGACAATGGCCGCGGCGTGCCGACCGGCCTGAAAATGGACGACAAGCACGATCCGAAGCGTTCGGCGGCGGAAATCGTCATGACCGAATTGCATGCGGGCGGCAAGTTCGACCAGAACTCGTATAAAGTCTCGGGCGGTTTGCACGGCGTGGGCGTGTCCTGCGTGAATGGCCTGTCGAAACTGCTGAAACTGACCATCCGCCGCGATGGCAAAGTGCATCACATGGAATTCGTGCGCGGCGTGCCGCAAGACCGCCAGATCGTCATGGTCGGCGACATCGCCACCTCCCCGATCCGTGTCATCGGCGAAACGGACAAGCGCGGCACCGACGTGCATTTCTGGGCTGACGAAGAGATTTTCACGCACGTGGAATTCCACTACGAAATCCTGGCCAAGCGCATCCGCGAACTGTCCTTCCTGAACAATGGCGTCAACATCAAGTTGTCCGACCAGCGCACGGGCAAGGAAGAAGTGTTTGCCTTCGAAGGCGGCACGCGCGGCTTCGTCGAGTACATCAACAAGGCCAAGTCGGTCTTGCACCCGACCATTTTCCAGGCCACGGGCGAGCGCATGTCGGACCAGAACACGAACATCTCGGTCGACGTGTCGATGCAGTGGAACGATGCCTACAATGAACAGGTGCTGTGCTTCACGAATAACATCCCGCAACGCGACGGCGGCACCCATTTGACGGGCCTGCGCGCGGCGATGACGCGCGTCATCAACAAATACATCGATGAACACGAGTTCGCAAAAAAGGCGAAAGTGGAAATCAACGGCGACGACATGCGCGAAGGCCTGACCTGCGTGCTGTCGGTCAAAGTGCCGGAGCCGAAATTCTCGTCGCAGACGAAAGACAAGCTGGTATCGAGCGAAGTGCGCGGCCCGGTCGAAGAAATCGTCGCCAAGACCCTGGCAGATTACCTGCAAGAAAAACCAAACGACGCCAAGATCATTTGCGGCAAGATCGTCGAAGCGGCACGTGCGCGCGAAGCGGCACGCAAGGCCCGCGACCTGACCCGCCGCAAAGGCATCATGGACGGCCTGGGCCTGTCGGCCAAGCTGGCCGACTGCCAGGAAAAAGACCCCGCCCTGTGCGAACTGTACATCGTCGAGGGTGACTCGGCAGGTGGCTCGGCAAAACAGGGGCGCGACCGCAAGTTCCAGGCGATTTTGCCGCTGCGCGGTAAAGTGCTGAACGTGGAAAAAGCCCGTTTCGAAAAAATGCTGTCGTCGGAGCAGATCACCACCCTGATCGCCACGCTCGGCACCTCGATCGGACCGGACGAATTCAACGTCGAGAAACTGCGCTACCACCGCATCATCATCATGACCGATGCGGACGTCGACGGCGCCCACATCCGTACCCTGCTGCTGACCCTGTTCTACCGCCAGATGCCGCAACTGGTCGAGCGCGGCCACATCTACATCGCGCAACCGCCGCTGTACAAAGTGAAAGCCGGCCGCGACGAGCGCTATCTGAAAGATGATGCCGAAGAAGCGAGCTACATGATGACCGTGGCGCTGAACACGGCCGTGCTGGTGCCGCGCGAAGGCGCGGAAGGCATTTCCGGCGAGACACTGACGGAACTGGTGCGCAAGTTCAACCTGTCGAACACCATCATGACGCGTCTGACACGCGTCATCGACCGCGCCGCCCTGACGGCCATCATGACGGGCGTACAGCTGGACCTGTCGACCCTGGACCTGGCGGAAACCTCCGCCCTGGCCCTGCAGACGGCCATCAATGACAGCGCCGTGCGCGTGCATGTGCGTTCCGATGATTTGTCGGAAAAGCACAAGCTGCACATCGAGCGCATGTACCACGGCAACGTCAAAGTCACCGCCATCGACGCAGACTTCGTGCAAGGCCCGGACTACGCCGTACTGAGCAGCGGCGCCGCCACCTTCGAAGGCTTGATTGGCGAAGGCGCGTTTGTCCGCCGCGGCGAAGGCGAGCGCATGAAGGAAATCGCCGTGGTCGACTTCCACCAGGCCATGCAATGGCTGCGCGACGAAGCCGAACGCACGGTTTCGAAACAGCGCTACAAAGGTCTGGGCGAAATGAACCCGGATCAACTGTGGGAAACGACGATGGACCCAACCGTGCGCCGCTTGTTGAAAGTGCAGATCGAAGACGCGATTGCCGCGGATCAAATCTTCACGACGCTGATGGGCGATGACGTGGAACCGCGCCGCGCGTTCATCGAAAACAATGCGCTGCGCGCGGGCAATATTGACGTTTAAGACATAACAGCAACGAGATGTTGCCATGGCGGCCCTCTTGTAGGGCCGCTTCCTTTTTCAACGTCCAGACCGTGCCCTTCGGGGATGCAGCGATCACGCTCACAGTACCTGTATCCATACCGCCGCATTTCCACGCTCTCCGTGCCCACTCCCCCCAAGAAACCAGTACACTAGTTCCTGAGCGCAACTAATTTTGTACGCGCGCCATGCCGCCTGCCGTTGCGGGAGGCGTCCCTGCCGCAAGGCCTGTTGTCTGCCTGGACGAATGGAATGTTCACTTCGCGCAGCCTGTCTCCTGCCTTCTATTACCTGTTCTTTTCAGGAGAACGGGAGCAGCAGCAGCGCTTTTTCAAGGAACTGCATTTCATTTCGATAGCCATCCTGACGTTTGGCCTGGCTTGCTGGCTGGTCACGTTCAGCCTGACCTTGCCGCGCGCTACGTTCGATCATGCGCAGGCGGCGCTGGGCGTGACGGGCATGCTGGGCGGGCTGCTGCTGACCGTGTATGCGAAGTCCTTGCAGGCAATTATCGCCAGCGGCACCATCAGTGTGCTGTTCATCGCGTTCGGCTTTCGCGTGCTGATGCTGAGCACGGAAGACCCTGCTTTCTGGGTGTTACCGCTGGGGGTGATGATCACCCTGACGACGGCGCCCATCTTCAGCGGCATCGCGTATTACCTCGGTGTATCCCTGTGCGTGTGGGCCATGCTGGGACTGGGGCAATTTCCCGTGCATGCGGGCCAGGCTGACCAGCATTGGCCCGTGCTGGCCGTCACCATCAGCGTCATCATCGGCCTGGCGCTGAATATCTATTTTCTCGTCCTGCGCATCCATAACTACCGTGCCCAGCGCGAGCTGGCGACGATGGCTTACAAAGATGGCTTGACCGGGCTCAACAATCGCCGCATGTTCACGCAGGGCGCCCGCACCCTGCAGCGCACGGCGCGCACGCCCGCCTATTTCCTGATGATCGACATCGACGACTTCAAGCAGATCAACGATGTGTACGGCCATGACGTGGGCGATGAAGTACTGAAAAAAATCGCCGACGTGATCGCCAAACTGTCTGGCGAGCACCTGTGCGGGCGCCTCGGTGGCGAGGAGTTTGCCGTCATTTACCTGGGCGAAAAAAACGCGGCCTGCGCCTTTGCCGCGCAGCTGGTCGACAGCGTCGAGGCGGCCTTCGTGCCGGAACGCAAGGTGTCCGTCAGCATCGGCGTCGCAGAGCTGCTCAAGGAAGCGGACTTGTCGCACAGCTACCGGCGCGCCGATGAATCCTTGTACCAGGCCAAGAAAAGCGGCAAGAACCGCTACGTGCTGAACGCCGCCTGAACACCGCTGTCCGAAGTCGCGTCGAGCAGCGCCAGCAAGGCTTGCGGAGAAATCTTCCAGGGATCGCGCTGCGCGGGGTCCACCTCGTACCAGCTGTCCTGGGCGCCGATCTGGAGGATGGTCAAGGGAATGTCCTTGCTCTCGAAGAATGCCAGCATGCGGCGGATCAAACGGCTCACCTTGGCGTGGTCTTCTCGGTACAACGAACTGGTATAGAAGCAGCCCTTCTCTCCCATGCGCAATTTCCTGGCCGCGCCGACACACGAGATCTGGGCCATGGCAAGCGGGACAGTGATTCAATAGCCAAGCTTGGCAGAAAGGGATTTATTCCTGAAATGCTAAGATCGCGGCCCGCGCATGCCGGCAACCGGTCCGGCATGGCGTCTCGACAAGGATGGCCATTGAACACCCCAGGAAAAATCACTCTACGCATGCTGTCGCTGTGCGCCGCGCTGTGCCTGCCGCTTTCCAGCATGGCACAAGCCATTTCTGCCGAAGATGCCGCCTTCGTGGCCGCCACCGTGCTCGTGCCATCGCCGCCACTGCGCCTGAGTGCGCATCCGGAGATCCGCGCCGACATCTTCAAGCTGCTCGGCTATGCGCGCGGCAGCTATACGCAGGGCAACACCCTGATCGCGCGCCAGGTGCTCGACAGCATGTATTCACTCGACGACATCACGCGCACCATGCTGCCCGACGGGCGTTCCGTGCTGGCCTCCATCGATGCCGGCACGCACGGTGCACGGCGCGCCGCCATGCTGTTCGATCCGCAACGCAAGCTGTTGGCGCTGGGCCTGGTCAACAGCCATTGCCAGGCCGCCATCGGCGACGCCGCCCCCGCCTGTCTGCCATCCACGCATGCCGTGCTGACGGTGTTCCTGCCACCGGGCGCGGAGGATGAGATGGCCGCACCGCTGCTCGTGTGGGCACGGCAGTTGCCGACCACACTGGCACAGGCTGCGCCGGAACAGCGGCAAAGCATTGCTGCGGTGGAATACATCACGACCCGCCCCGGCCAGCCCGGCTGGGAACAGCGCGACGTGCCGCCCGGCTTTCCCGCCAGCCTGCTGCACCTGCTGCTGCCGAATGCGGAATTGAACAGCAGCTCCAGCGGCGGCAAGATCGTCACACCGGCGGGCCTGGCCGGTTTGCCCATGAGCACGCCGACGGAAGCGGCCGAGGCCGGCGACGAGCCCATGCCCGATGCTGACATCACCTTGCGCAGCTATGCCGATTTCCACTGGGTGCTCAACACCTACGCCAAACTGGCCAAGGGCGCCCAAGTAAAGGGCCATGACGACAAGGTGGTGTTTACGGGCAACGATGCGAGCGGCCGCTATACGGTGACCTTGCGCGAACCAAACAAGGACGATGGCGTGCTCATCACCGTGGCCAGCTGGCGGGAAAAATAAGGTAGGCGCATAGGGAAAGCATTGCCATTACGCACAAGAACATGGCATTTTGGCATTTTGCGGTATGATTTCCGGCCGTGCGGCGCGGCCCTGTCCCTGCCTTGCCCACCCTGCCTTTCAAGCCAGTCACGCTTGCGTCGCATCCTGCCCCTAAGGAATTCATATGTTCGGTTTTAACTTGCGCGTTGCCAAGATGGTGTGGACGGCTTTCCTCATCGCCTTCCTGCTGTTTCTCACCTACAAGGTTTCGTCGACCCTGATCGTTGTGGTCTTTGCCATTTTCTTCAGCTATCTCGTGTATCCGCTGATCGGCCTGCTCGAACGCCATGGCCCGAAACGCTTGCCGCGCACGGCCGCCATCGGCATCGTCTTCCTCGTGGTGATCTTGCTGGTGGCGATACTGGGCTCCATCTTCGGCGCGCGCATCGAGGAAGAAGCGATCAAGCTCAGCGATCAATTGCCGACCCTGCTCAAGGGCAATAACTTTGCCGAGCGCATCCCGTTGCCGGAATTCATGGAGCCGTTGCGTGCGCGCCTGCTGTCGTTCATGCAGTCGCAGCTGAGCAGCGGTACGGGACAAGCGATGCCGCTGGCGAAAGAACTGGGCTTGACCGTCATGCATGCGGCCAGCAACCTGATCTATCTGGTGCTGGTGCCCGTGCTGAGCTTTTTGCTGATCAAGGAAGGGCCGGACATGCGCGACGGCTTGCTGTCCCTGCTGAACCGCCCGAACAAGAAACTCTGGGGCGCCATCATCGATGACCTCGACATCTTGCTGTCGCGCTATGTGCGCGCCCTGCTGCTGTTGTCGATCGCCACGTTTGTGTCCTACAGCATCGCCTTTTCGCTGATGGGCGTGCCGTACAGCCTGCTGTTGGCCGGTGCTGCCGCCTTGCTGGAATTCATCCCGTTTGCCGGCCCGTTGGCGGCGGCCGTCATCGCCGTGGTCGTGGCCGGTTTCAGCGGCTTCGAGCACGTGTTCTGGCTGATCGGCTTTATCGCCGCCTACCGTTTGTTCCAGGATTACGTGGTCAACCCGTACTTGATGAGCGAAGGCGTGGAAGTGAGTCCGCTGATGGTGATCGTCGGCCTGCTGGCCGGCGACCAATTGGGTGGCGTGGTCGGCATCTTCCTGTCCGTGCCCGTGATGGCGGCCATCAAGATCGTCTTCGTGCGCGCGCGTGCAGCCTTGCAGGCGCGCCACGATGCACTGGAGAAAGCGGAACAGGCCGCGGAAGAAGCGCGCGCCCAGGCCCTGGCCGAGGCGGCGCTGCTGCAGGAACAGGGCAGCAAGGCCACCCTGCCGGCGCAGTAATTTAGAACTCTTCCCACTCGCCGCTATTGTCGGCGGCAGGCTTGGCGGAACGCGGTTTTGCGGCAGCGACAGGTGCTGCCGCGGCGCGGGTTGGCGCCAGACGCAGCGCCGGGCGTTTCAAGGCCGTGCTGGCGGCGGCCACGACAGGCTTGCGCAAGGCAGGCTTGGCGGCAGGACCGCTATGGTTGGCATCGAGCTTGAAGATGCTGACCATTTCGGCCAGCGCCGCCGCCTGTTCCTGCATGGCTTCCGAGGCAGCCGCCGCTTCTTCCACCAGGGCCGCATTCTGTTGCGTCACGGTATCCATTTCTGCCACGGCCTGGTTGATCTGGCCGATGCCCAGTTCCTGCTCGCGGCCGGCGGCGCTGATTTCGCCCATGATGTCCGTCACGCGGCGGATGCTGGCCACGATCTCGTCCATCGTCGTGCCCGTCTGGCTGACCAGTTCGCTACCGGCGCCCACGTTCTGCACCGACGCTTCGATCAGCAGCTTGATGTCCTTGGCGGCGCTGGCCGAGCGGTGCGCCAGGTTGCGCACTTCGGTGGCGACGACGGCAAAGCCGCGGCCTTGTTCGCCCGCGCGCGCCGCTTCCACGGCTGCATTCAAGGCCAGGATGTTCGTCTGGAAGGCGATGCCGTCGATCACGCCGATGATGTCGGCGATCTTTTTCGACGATTCGCTGATGGTGCCCATGGTATCGACCACTTGCGCCACCAATGCGCCGCCTTTTACCGCCACGTCCGAGGCCGACACGGCCAGCTGGTTCGCCTGGCGTGCATTGTCGGAATTCTGCTTGACGGTCGAGGTCAGCTCTTCCAGCGACGAGGCCGTTTCTTCCAGGCTCGATGCTTGCTGCTCCGTACGGCTGGACAGGTCCAGGTTGCCCGAAGCGATTTCATTGCTGGCCGTGGCGATGGCGCCGCTGCCGTCGCGCACGCCGCGCACGGTGGTCGACAGGCGTTCCTGCATCTTCTGCAAGCCCGTCAGCAAGGCGCCCATCTCGTCGTTGCGTGTGATGACGATGTCATTGGCCAGATTGCCGTCGGAAATGGCGCCGAAATGGCGCAGCGCCTGGTCCAGCGGGCCGAAGATGGCGCGCAGCAGCAAGATGCTGGAAATAATCGTCAGCAATGCACCCACCAGCACGCCGCCGATGGCCATGGCCAACTGGGTGCGATAGCTGGACTGGCTTTCCGCATACATGCGGGCGGCCGAAGTGGCCTGGTACTGCGTCAATGTTTCAGCGGCTTGGTCCAGGCTGCGGTACAGCGGCGTCAGTCCCGTCATCATCAAACCGTCCGCTTGTGTGACATTGCCTTCACGCAAAGCCTTGCTCATGACCAGCAAGCCGTTGCTCATGTAATCGCTGCGCTTCTTGTCCATGTCGTCGGACAGGCGCTTTTCATCCGCGCTTTGCGGCAAGGCCAAATACACCTTCCAGGACTTGTTCGACGCTTCCATGAATTGTTCGGCACGGGCCAGGATATCCTTGGCGTCGGCTGCATCGGGATGCACCATCACGCGGTCCATTGTGAACCGGGCGCGGCCCAGCAGAATCTGCGATTCGCCGATCGCTTGCGTCGATGCCAGCTGATTGCTGTAGACCTCGTTGAGGCTGTTGTTGGCCGATTTCAGGCTGATGATACTCATGACGCCGAGCACGGCGATCAGCAAGCCCAGCACACTCATGGTGGCAATCAGGCGCATCTTTATTGTTATGTTCGACAGCATGCAATTTTCCTTGGTAGGGGCGCAACCATGCCTGCGCCCGCCAAACGGGATAGCAGCAAACGCCTGATGGGCGGGTCACGTGAATTGTTCAGGACAGATCGATACGGCGTGTGCGGCGGCAGGGGGGAAGGCGGCCCGCGCATATCGTCAGGAGTGCAAGACAGGGCAACGAGGTCGAGGTTTCCTGTACTTTTATTTCCTGACTGCAAGATACAGGGAAAGATTACTAGTAGCAACATCCAGCATGGATTTTCACGCTTTGTAACAAGTAGATGATGTTTTTTGCGCAGAACTGGCATTCCGCAATCGTGCGCGGTCGCGTGGGAATGCCAGTTATGTTAATAGACGGTTTCTGCAATCGAGCATGCTCAGCATTTGCCAGCCACCGTCCGGCGTCGCCTTTACGGCCCCTGTTTCACGTCATCGACATACATGCCGCCACCGCCAGGTTCCACCCACTGGCCCTGCTTCTTGCCGTTGACATAGTTGCCCTGCCATTGCACCACGCCGTCGATGCGCCGTTCGCTGGGGCCGTTCAAGCGGTCTTTCACAAACGTGTCGTAGCCGGTGAAACTGTGCATGTCCACTTCGCGCCATTCGTCCACGCCCGGGCTCACTTCCCAGCGGCCTGTGCGCTGGCCACGCTGCATCATGCCCGTCGTCGTTTCATCGCCGCTTTCATACGTCCACGGCCCTTCGGCCTTGTCATCGACAAAGGCGCCAAACGAGCGGATGGTGTTCGGCTCCTCGTAGTGCCACTGCCCCGTGCGCTTGCCCTGTGCATACTGGCCACGGGCATACACGCTGCCCACGCAGCAACTCACGTTGTACTCGATGAATAGCCCGTCCTGGCTGGCGGCAAAGCGCTGCGGCTGCGTTTCCCATGTGATCCACTTGATGTGATAGCTGGGTGCGCGGTTCCCTTTCCGGCCCTTGCCAAGCAGATACGTGACCGTGAGGAAATGGCCATCCTTTTCCACGAAGGTTTTTTTATAGGCAAACGCCGGCGCATCGGCCGGCTTGCCGGGCAATAAATCGCCATCGATATTGAAATAGCCGACCAGCTTGCCATGGCCATGCTCGATGGCGTCGAACTCGGCCACACCCGTGGGTGCGTAGGCTATGCTGTCGTCGATCTGCGGCACATGGGCCAGCGCCGTGCGCACCTGCGCCTCGTCCATGGTTTTCGCGCCGCGCTCGACGGTGCTGGTGGTGGCCATCGGTTTACCGTCGTAGAACCGCGCCGCCTGCGCTGGCGCCAGAGTGCCCAGCGCCAGCAGCGCCGCCATCGTGCTCATCCAAAATGTTTGCCGCATGCCCACTCCACTGCCTGAAAACCGCCATTATGCATGGCCGTTCAGGCAAGACCGGACACGCGAGGACGCCGGCCGAACAGGGGCCGCTGCACCGTCTGCGCCAACAGCACGCCCAGCAGCGAGATGCCGCCGCCGACCAAGTGGTACACATGCATGCTTTCGTGCAGCCAGACGATGGCCAGCAGGGCCGTCAGCAGGGGCAGCAGGTTGACGTAGATGCTGCAGCGGTTCGGCCCCAGCAGTTTGACGCCTTCGATCCACAGGTAGGACAGCACGATGGACGAGCCAATGCCCGCATAGCCGATCAGGGGCAAGGTGGTGGCGTCCAGCCTGGCGCTGCCGGGCGGCAAGAGCAGGAAGAACGGCAGCATGCACGCCAGGGCCGCCAGCGCCTGGCAATAAATGGCTTGCCAGGCGGGAACGGACAACCGCCAGCGGCGCAGCAGCACGCCGTACAGGGCGAAGCTCAGGGAAGCGAGCAGCATCAGCGCATCGCCCGCATGCACGCCTTGCTGCAGCAAGGCCAGCACGTCGCCGCGCCCCACCAGATACAGCAAGCCGCCAAACGACAGCACGCCGCCGGCCGCCATGCCGACCGTCAGACGCTCGCCCAACAGCAGCACGCTGAGCAGGGCCGTCATCAGGGGCGCCAGCGCCGTGACGATGGCCATATTCGTCGCCGTGGTGCTTTCCGCAGCCCGGTAGGACAAACTCTGGAACAGGGCCATCGACATCAGGCCGCACAGGGCCAGCTGCCACCAGTGACGGCGGATGGCGGCGCGGTTGCGCCACAGGGGGCGGACGATAAACGGTGTCATCACGAGCAAAACCAGCACCAGGCGGTAAAAAGTGATGGCCGTGGGGGCGATGCTGGACGCGGCCAGCTTGGACACGACGACGTTGCCGGCCCACAGCAACATGGCCAGAAACGGATACAGATAGGCGCGCACAGGCATGCGAAACTCCGGGAATAGTTACGGGAAACCATCATGCCGCAGGCGCGTCGCGCTTTCTCGCGCTAAGATGTCCGAACCTATCGCAAAACTGACCTTATTTGATGGATTGTTCCTCTCCGGCCTTTCAGGAATTGCTGCCCGTCACGGCGCGCGCCATGGCGCTGGCCGTCGACTATGCGCACGGCCACGTGATTTCCGCGCACCGCCACACGCATGCGCAATTGCTGTACGCCATCGAGGGCGTGATGACCATCGAAGCGCAAGGCGGGCGCTGGGTAGTGCCGCCCACGCGCGGCGTGTGGCTGCAGCCGGGCATCGCGCACAAGGTGCGCATGAGCGGCGCCGTCAAGATGCGCACGGTGTTCGTCAACTGCGCCAATTCGCCATTGCTGCCTGGCCACAGTTGCGTGCTCGAGATCGGCCCCCTGCTGCGGCAACTGATCGTGGCGGCCGTCGACATCGCGCCCGATTTCACGGAAGGCAGCCGCGACTGGCATCTGCTGCAATTGCTGTTGCATGAGCTCGACAGCCTGCCCGTGCTGCCCCTGTATCTGCCGCTGCCCATAGATGCGCGCCTGCGCGGCATTTGCGCACGGCTGATGGAACAGCCGGGTGAACAGCAGACGGTGGCGCACTGGGCGCTGGAACTGGCGATCACCGAACGCAGCCTGCACCGTCTGTTCCAGAAACAGACGGGCATGCGCTTTGGCCAGTGGCGCCAGCAGGCGCGATTGCTGCGGGCGCTCGAGCAATTGGCGCAAGGCGTCAAGGTCATCGACGTGGCCATGGACAACGGCTACACGAGCCAAAGCGCGTTCACGGCCATGTTTAAAAAACATTTCGGCACCACGCCGACCGCGTTTTACCAGGCTAAAGTCATTGCGGCGTAAAAAAAAATGCTGCTATGCATCAATAATCATGGGCGATTGGGAGCAGGCTTGTTATCATCGCAAGCCTTATCGCACCGCGCCCATCCTGGCAACGGTGTTGACCTCATCTCCACGCCACCATGACACAGAATTTCTTCCAGACATTTATCCTGCTCTTGCTCGTCACTGACCCGTTCGGCAACGTTTCCCTGTTCGTCAATGCCCTGAAACGGGTGCCCATCGAGCGGCGCTGGAAAGTGGTGGTACGCGAGTGCATGATCGCCTTCGGCATCTTGCTGTTGTTCATGTTCTTCGGCCGCCATTTCCTGAACGCCTTGCAATTGTCGGAAGTGGCGCTGCGCATCGGCGGCGGCGTGATTTTGTTCCTGATCGCCATGCGCATGGTGTTTCCGCAGCCAAACGCGGGCAATAGCGACCACGAGATGGGCGGCGAACCGTTCATCGTGCCGCTGGCCATCCCCGCGCTGGCCGGCCCGTCGGCGCTGGCGACCGTGCTGCTGTTTTCCTCGCATGAAATGAACGAAGTGATCGCCCACGTGGCGGGGCTGACGGCCGTGGCCGTCGTCTGGCTGGCCGTCTTCCTGTGCGCCGAACGCCTGCAGCGAGCGCTTGGTCCAAGGGTCATGACGGCATTCGAGCGCCTGATGGGCTTGATCCTGACGGCCATGGCCATTGAAATGCTGCTCGCCGGCATACGCGCATTCCTGAAATCCGTTTAACATCAGCATTCATCCACTGAAGGAGTCCAGCATGAGCCGTTGCGCCCACATTTGCCTGATGGCCGATTACAACCAGTGGATGAATGCCAAGGTCTATGCTGCGGCGGCAGGCCTGCCGCCCGGCGAGCTGGAGCGCGAGCGGGGTGCCTTTTTTGGTTCCCTGCTGGCCACCCTGAATCACGTGATGGTGGGCGACACTCTGTGGCTTCAGCGCTATGCGAAGCACCCGGCCGGCTTCCCCCTGCTCGACCCCATCCGCGCCATCACGCCGCCCGCTTCGCTCACGCACCCGCTGTTCGCGGCCGAGGATTTTGCCGCCATGCACGCGCACCGGCTGTGGCTGGACCAGCTCATCGTCGACTGGGCCGCCTCCATCACGGAAGCCGACCTCGACCACCTGCTCGACTACCGCAACAGCAAGGGGCCGAACCGGCGCGAATTTTTCAGCCTGCTCACGCATTTCTTTAATCACCAGACGCATCACCGGGGCCAGGCCAGCACCCTGCTGTCGCAAGCGGGCGTGGACATTGGCGACACGGATTTACTGTTTCGCATCCCCAACCATCTTGCCGACTGACGGCGCGCGGTACAACCACGCTTTCCCGGCAATCGCCGCCAGCGCCAAGGCTCCCAGCAGCGCGCCGCACGCCAGCGCCCCCGGCATGCCGTAGTGCGCAATGGCCTGGCCGCCAGCCAGCGCGCCCACCGTCACGCCCAGGTTGATGGCGGCGATATACACGCCGATGGCGAACGCGGGCGCCTCGCGCGCTTCGCTGCTGAGCCACACTTGCGTGACGATCAGCCCGCTCGTATGCGCGGCCCCCCAGAACAGCAACAGCACCGCCATGGGCGCCCAGCCGATACCATTGCCCGCATAGCGGTACAGCAGCCAGTACGCCAAGCCCAGCAGCACGGGCTGCAGCAGCACCGTGCGCAGCACGTGCGTGCCCAGCTGGCGCCCCGCGAACAGATTGCCCGCCACGCCACCGATACCAAACACCACCAGCGCCAGCCCCGTCTGGCGCGCCGACAAGCCCGCTTCCTGCTGCAGATACGCGGCCGCATAGGCATACACGGCAAACATGGCGGCAAACACGAGCACGGCGGCGGCAATGGTGAACCACAGGGCCGGTTTGCGCAGCACGGCCAGCTGGCGGCCATACGCCATCGGCGCTTCCTGCGGCGTGTCAGGCAAGAACAGATATAGCCCCAGCGCCGCCAGCGCATTGACGAGGGCGCAGGCAAGGAACGATGCCTCATAACCATATTGCGCGGCGATCCACGTGGTGAGCGGGATGCCCAGCACCATGCCCATGCTGGTGCCCGTGAACGCGTGCGCGCCGGCCCGCGCCGCCTGTTGCGGCGGGTACAGGGCGGCAGCCGCCACCATCGCCAACGAGAAATACACAGGATGAAACAGGGCCGGCACGATGCGCAGCGCCAGCAGCAGCTCGAAGCGGGGCGCATACGCCGACACCACGCTGGCCAGCGCAAACACGAGCAGGGAAACGATCAACACACGCTTGCGGCGCCAGCGCGTAGCCAGTAGCACGAGAAAGGGGCCGCCCACGGCGATCACGAGGGCGAACAGGCTCACCAAGGAACCCGCCTGCGCGGCCGTCACGCCGTAGCGCTGCATGATCATCGGCAAGATGCCGACCACGCCAAACTCGATGCAATACACGCCGAACAGGCCCAGCGCGAGGAAGACGATCGGGTGCGGCCGTGTCATGGCGCCTCCATCACGCCATACACCGCCTGGCACAGTTCCGTCACGAACGGTCCCGCCATGCCTTCCAGTGCCGTATTCGTAAACGCCACCACGGACAATTCCTGCGCCGGATCGACAAACCACGAATGGCCATACGTGCCGCCCATGCGCCAGCTGCCGACGGACTCCGACGTGGCGGCAGCAAGCGGGTCCGTCAACACGGTAAAGCCGAGGCCAAAGCCGCGGCCCGGCCAGAACGGCAAATCGAACGCCCCAGTCTGGCTCGTGCCCATCTGCTGCGCCAGATCGGCTGGCAGCAAGGGCGCGCCACCCAGGCGCAGAGTTTCCAGCAAACGCATGAAGTCGGATGCCGAGCCGACCATGCCGGCGCCACCCGATAGATACGCCTGCGCATCGCGGGCGCGCGCCGGAGATAACACAAACCCTGCCATGCCATCGAGAAACGGCAGATGGTCTTCACCCTCATCGCGCAAGAGGCGCGGCAGGGATTCTCCCGCTGCGCGGTCCGCATACGCGACGGCCAGACGCGCCGGGTCGGCAGCCACAAAACCCGTGTCGCGCATGGCCAGCGGCACCGTCACCAGATATTCCACGGCGTGCGCCAGCGGCATGCCGGCCGCCTGTTCGATGACGGCACCCAGCACGTCGGTGGCGATCGAATACGCCCAGCGCTCGCCGGGGGCGTACGCGAGCGGCACCGTGGCCAGGCGGCGCAGGTTGTCCTCGAGGGAAATGCGGGACGCATCCATACCGTCGGACACCCCGGCTTGCGCATACGCGCCGCCCGGCGGCTGGAAAAAGCCATAGTCGAGCCCGGCCGTGTGCGTAAGCAAGTGGCGCACAGTGATGGCCGCCACCATCCCGTCCGGCTGGCGCGGCGCAAAATACGGCAGCCAGCGCGTCACCAGATCGTCCAGACCCAGCCTATCTTGCCCCACCAGCGCCAGCGCAGCCGTCGAGACGATGGGTTTGCTGACGGACGCCAGGCGGAAGACGGCATCTTCAACCATGGGCGTGCCCGCCTCGCGGTCCAGGTGGCCGGCCGCGCGGCGGTACACGTCCTTGCCGCGCTGGCGTACCAGCACGACGGCGCCCGCCAGGCGCTGCTGCTGCAAGACTGCGTCCAGCAAGGGATCGATACGGGCGGACAGGGCCGCGGGAGAGAAGTTGTACATCATGGCGTAGCCTTTCAAATGATCAGGCTGCCAAGGTAAGGCAGGCGCGATCAAAGAAAAACAGGCTATAGTTTCTGTCTGTGCGGACGTTGGCATCCGCAATCAAAGGTAAAAAATGGATAACCTGGCGGGATTCACGGCCTTCGTACAGGCGGCCGAAACGCGCAGTTTTGTGGCAGCAGGCCGCGTGCTCGGTATTTCCGCCTCGGCCGTGGGCAAGAGCATCGCGCGGCTGGAAGAGCGCCTCGGTGTGCGCCTGTTTCACCGCAGCACGCGCAGCATCGCGCTCACCAGCGAAGGCACCGTGTTCCTGGAACGCTGCCGGCGCATCCTGGGCGAGATCGAAGCGGCCGAGCTGGAGTTATCGAACAGCAAGAGCGCGCCGCAAGGCCGGCTGCGCGTCAGCTTGCCGCAGGTGGGCAGCTTGCTCAATCCCGTGCTGGCCGCGTTCGCGCGCGCCTATCCGCTGGTGGAACTCGACCTCGACTTCAGCGACCGCCGGGTCGACGTGATCGAGGAAGGCTATGACGCCGTCGTGCGCGCGGGAGAGAGCGCCGACAGCCGTTTGATGAGCCGCCAGCTGGGCCAGTTCCAGCTGCAGCTGGTGGCCGCGCCCGCTTACCTGGCGCAACACGGCACGCCGCTGCTTCCCGCCGACCTCGCGCAGCACACTTGCCTGCTGTACAAATTTCCCAGCAGCGGCAAGGTCGAGGCCTGGCCCCTGCCCGAGTGGCCTGCCCTGCATGCGGCCGGTTTGCCAGCCCTGCTCCACTGCAACAATGTCGACACCTTGCTGCACTTTGCGGAAAGCGGCCTGGGCATCGCCGCCCTGCCCGACTTTGCCGTGCGCGCCGCACTCGCTGCGGGCCGCTTGCAGCCGGTGCTGGACGCGCACCGCCAGCACGACGGCGCCTTCCGCATCCTGTGGCCCAGCAGCCGCCATCTGACGCCGAAACTGCGCGCCTTCATCGATTTCCTCGCCACCCACGTGTTTCCGGAAAGCTGAACCCGCATCAGCACCGCGCTCGTTGTTTCCACACGACAACTTAGTCAAGTTGCTACCAGTTTTTCAGCTTTTCACGGACTTGATACAAGTTTTTGTATTGCAGTGCGGAATTTTGAGGAACAATTACAGGCTAGCCGCCGCTACGTATAAACCCGTAGCCCCGGCCTGTCCGATGTTTTCCCTCACTTCCGCAATACGAAAGCAATCATGTCACTCACACAATTCAAAATCGGCACCCGGCTCGGGATCGGGTTTGCTGTCGTCCTCGGCCTGCTGGTGGCCGTCTTGCTCGTCGGCTTGTATTCCATGGGACAACTGAGCGCGCGCACGCACGACATCGTAGCCGACAAGAACGTCAAAATGGCGGCAGCCAATACCATGAGCGACAACGTGCGCAACATTACCTTGGCGATCACGAGCATTGTCGTGGCGCCGACGGAAGCGCTGGTGCAGGCGGAACTGGCAAAGATCGGCGAGTCGCGCAAGAAATACGGCGCCGCCAAGGAAACCTTGCAAAAGAAAATCTCGACGGACAAGGAAACGGCGCTGATGGCCGAACTCGATGCGGCCCTGAAATCGGGCGCGCCGCTGAACAACAAGGTCATCGAGCTGCGCAATGCGGGCCAGACGGACGAAGCGATCGCCTTCCTGACGCAGCAGGCGGCACCGAGCCTGAAACGCGTGCTGGGCGCGCTCGACAGCCTGGTCGCGTATGAAGGCGAGCAGGCGGCGCAAGCGGCAACGGAAGCCGAAACGCTGAGCAACAGCGCGCGCGCCTCCATGATTACCTTGGGCAGCGTGGCTGTGCTCCTGGGCGCTTTTGTTGCGTGGATCATCACGCGCTCGATCACCCAGCCCATCAATGCGGCCGTCAGCGTGGCCGAAACCGTGGCCTCGGGCGACTTGTCGTCGCACATCGTCGTCAATTCCAGCGATGAAACGGGCCGCCTGCTGGGCGCCCTGAAAGCCATGAATACCAGCCTGCTGGGCGTGGTGGCGCAAGTGCGCAACGGCACGGATGCGATCTCCACGGCATCGAGCGAAATTGCCGCCGGCAACCTCGACCTGTCGTCCCGTACGGAAGAGCAAGCCAGCTCGCTGGAAGAAACGGCGTCGGCCATGGAAGAGCTGACCTCGACCGTGAAGCAGAACGCGGACAATGCGCGCCAGGCTAACCAGCTGGCGAAAAGCGCATCGGAAGTGGCCGTGCGCGGCGGCAGCATCGTTTCGCAAGTGGTCGACACCATGGGCACCATCAACGCCTCGTCGCGCAAGATTGTCGACATCATCGGCGTCATCGACGGCATCGCTTTCCAGACCAACATCCTGGCCTTGAACGCGGCCGTCGAAGCGGCGCGCGCCGGCGAGCAGGGCCGCGGTTTTGCCGTCGTGGCGTCGGAAGTGCGCAACCTGGCGCAGCGCTCGGCTGGCGCGGCGAAAGAAATCAAGGAGTTGATCGCCGCCTCCGTCGCCAACGTGGACACGGGTTCGCGCCTCGTCAATGAAGCGGGCCAGACCATGGGCGACATCGTCGACAGCATCGTGCGCGTGACCGACATCATGGGCGAGATCACGTCGGCCACGCACGAACAGACCATCGGCATCGAGCAGATCAACATGGCCATTGCCCAGATGGATGAAGTGACGCAGCAAAACGCGGCCCTCGTGGAAGAAGCGGCAGCCGCCTCGCAAAGCATGCAGGACCAGGCGGGCGAACTGGCCCACGTGGTCGGCTTCTTTAAAACCGGCAACCATGTCGCCAGCGCACCCAAGCTGGCGCCTGTGCGTAAGGCACCGGCCGCGGCCGCCATCGCGCGCCCCGCGGCCAAGCCAGCGCCAGCGCGCAAGGCCGTCGCGGCCGCGCCGGCACGCCGCAGCAATGCGGCTGCAGAGAGCGAATGGGAAGAGTTTTAATGCACGAGTTTTAACCCTCAGCAACATCCCAACGGGAGAAAGCCAGGCAGGAAGTTGCTGCCTGGCTTTTTTTCGTCTGCCAATACCACTTTTTTTTGCCGCAAAGCCCGCGCAATAGACAAAAGTGCAAAACGTGCACAGCGCATACGCTTTACAATCCTCGCTCGCTTTACAAAATATTGGTCATCATGAATCAGGCAGAACAGCAGCGCCTCCTGGCTATCCTGGAGTATTGGCACAAGATCGAATTTTTTATCCCGTTTGACCTGAATCAAATCACGGATGTTGAAGACCAGTCCACCGTGCGTCTCCTGCACCGCGAACAGCTGGCGCAATTGCCGCCGCAGTTCGCCACGCAATGGCAAGTAGCGTCCGACCGCGAGATCGACGGCTTTTCATTGTTCCTCGGCGTGTTCGACAAGGCGGAAATCAACAAGGCTTGTCCGCCAGCCACTGGCCCGGAAAACATTGCCGAAACAGAAAAAACAGAACTGCTGGGACGCTCGTGCTTTGCCCGCCTTAATCTCAATGCGCTGGGCGAGCCGCAGTTCGATCCGGTGTCCGTGTCGACCTTGCCGTGGGCGCTGGGCCGCGCCCGCACGCCGGACTGGTCTGGCCTGAGCCTGGACGCCTTCAGCGACAGCCAGCTGGCGCTGCAGGACAGCCTGCGCAACTTCGCGGCCAGCCGCACGCCACAGCAAGTGACGGACGAGGCCGGCAATGTCTCCTCTCCCCTGTCCGGCATGGAAATCGCAGCCCTGGCCGACCTGCTGCGCGACTGGGCCGGCTTCCACCCGTCCGCCGGCCAGCCGCTGGCCGTGCTGGAATTGCGTACGCGCAAGAAACGCGCAACGGCCACGGAAACCGATCCGCTTGAATCCAGCCAGAACCGCAGCCTGGACTTTGGCGACGCGGTGGAGCCATCGATCGATATCCTCAACAGTTTTTACCTCGATGACCTGGAACAGATCATTCGCGCCTTGCGTGGCGGCAAGCTGCCCGCGACGGTCGCCACCTATCTGACGCCGCTGGCGCAGGATGAGCGCATCGACCTGTACAGCCCGGCCGGACGCCAGGCGCTGGCCGCCATGCTCAACCCGGCCAATATGAACCGGGGACACTGGCTGGAAGACGCCAGCTACGCCATGAGCCTGATGCAGCAGTTCGCCATCCACGGCGCGCGCACGGGTTTGCACGAGCGGGGCATCTTTTCCGTCAATGGCCCGCCGGGCACGGGCAAGACGACCTTGCTGCGCGAATTGTTCGCCGACAACATCGTGCGCCGGGCCAGCGTGCTGTCCTGCCTCGATCGCGCCGGCGACGCCTTCATCGGCAAGGTGGCCGTCGCCTTTGAAGGCGTGCGCGACCCGATCACCATCGCCCGCTTGCGCCCGGAACTGACGGGCTTTGAAATGGTCGTCGCCTCGTCAAATAACGCGGCGGTGGAAAACATTTCCGGCGACCTGCCAAAACCGAAGCAACTGGGCAAGGAATGGGCGCGCACGCGCTATTTCGAAAGCGTGGCGCGCCGGGTCGTGGCCGATGGCAATGGCGCCAACCGCGCGCTGAGCGAAGCGGAAGCGCCATGGGGCTTGATGTCCTGTGCACTGGGCAATAGCGCGAACCGCCGCCGCTTCGTCAGCAATTTCTATGACGACGACTGGGACAAGACCACGGCGCGCAAGACGCCGAATGCGCAAAATATCCGCCAGTGGCTGGCCAGCCACCAGGGCGTGAGCTTCGCCCAGGCCGCGCGCGAATTCCGCGAGACGGAACACGTGGTCGAAAAGGCGCTGGCCGAGCACGCCCAGTACGCGGCCCTGTGGCAAGCCGTGGGTACGTGCACGGAAGCCGAATTCATCCACAGCAGCCAGCAGGCGCTGATCGCTGCCGAGCAAGAGATGGATGCGGCGAATGGCGCCCTGTCCGGCGCGCTGGCGCAGCAGGACACCCTGCTCGCCAGCAAGAAGGAATTGCTGGAAGAAGAACGCCTGGTGGCGCTGACGCAGCCCGGCTTCTTTGCCCGCCTGTTCCGCACGGCACCGGCGCGCGCCTACAAGGATGCCGTCGTCGCCAACGCCGAAGCGCAGCGCCAGGCTGCGCGCGACGTGTCCGCCATCAAGCTGCTGCTGAAGGGCGAGCTGGAGCCGCGTTGCGAACGGGCCCGCAACAGCCTGCACATCGCCCTGCGCACGGCGCAATCGCGCCAGCGCGAATGGGATGACAGCACGGAACTGCTGCGCCGCGCGCGCATGCGCTTCCCCACCATCGCCGCACCGGCAACCCTGGACGAGCTCGATGGCGACGCCCTGCAAATTGGCGGCCTGTGGCATGAACCGGCCCTGGCCCGCCTGCGCTCGCGCCTGTTTGCCAAGGCCCTGGCCCTGCATGAAGCATGGCTGGCGGAAGTGGCAAAGAAAGGCGGCCCCGGCTTTGGCGGCAACTTGCTGGCCGTGTCGAAATTGCTGAAAAACAAGCGCGCCTACGACCAGTCGCACATCGCCATGGTCTGGCACAGCCTGTTCATGGTGGTGCCCGTCGTGTCGACGACGTTTGCCTCGTTCGCGCGCCAGTTCCAGGGCATGGGCCCCGAATCGCTGGGCTGGCTGTTCATCGACGAGGCGGGCCAGGCCGTGCCGCAAGCGGCGCTGGGCAGCCTGTGGCGCGCGAAGCGTGCTGTCGTCGTGGGCGACCCGCTGCAGATCGAGCCCGTGTTCACGGTGCCGGGCCGCCTCGTGCAAACCTTGTCCGCCCTGTCGCCGCACACGCAGGATGGCAGTTATGCGCCGACTTCCGTTTCCGTGCAGACATTGGCGGACAAGGCCAACCGCTATGGTGCGACTGTCGGCGCCAATAGCGCGCAGCCCCTGTGGATCGGCAGCCCCCTGCGCGTGCACCGCCGCTGCGTGGAACCGATGTTTTCGCTGGCCAATAGCATCGCCTACGAAGACAAGATGGTCTATGGGCTGGCTGAGCGCACGCCGCCGGCCGGCGCGCGCGGACTCACGCGTGGCCCCAGCTGCTGGATCGACGCCGCCGGTCCTGTCAGCTACAAGCAGGTCGTGCCCGTGCAACTCGATTTCGTGCTGGAGGTGCTGCTGAAACTGTACCGCCGCGACGGCAAGCTGCCCGACATGTATGTGATCACGCCATTCAAGGCCGTGCGCAACGAATTGCGTTCGCGCATCGTCGACATGGACTGGGACCGCCGCCTCGGCTACGGCAAGGCGCCGACGGCGCGCGAATTGCGCCAGTGGAGCAGCCAGATGGTGGGCACCGTGCATACCTTCCAGGGCAAGGAGCAAAGCGTGGTGATGCTGGTCCTCGGCGCCGATGACAGCACGGCCGGTGCCGCGCAGTGGGCGGCAGCCACGCCGAACTTGCTCAACGTGGCCCTCACGCGCGCGCAGCACCATGTGTATATCGTAGGCAACCCGCTGCTGTGGGGCCAATTGCCGCATTTCGCGCCCGCGTGTGCGCAATTGCCGCATACGGGCATGCATGAGTTTTTGGTGGAGATGGGTTGACGGCCCCATGACCATGCTTTACGGCGTAGGTCGGATTAGGTCCGCAGGACCGTAATCCGACAATATGGTTGGCGCGTGATGTCGGATTACGCGCTTGCGCGCTAATCCGACCTACGGTCCTCGAGCGGAAACACTAAAGTAAACGTCGTGGCGGCCGCGTCCGATGCCACGGTCGCGCTGCCGCCATGCAACTGCATGATGGCCGTGACGATGGCCAGCCCTAAGCCTGTGGAAGCGGCCGAGTCGCTGCGGGCCGGGTCGGCGCGGTAGAAACGCTCGAACAGGTGCGGCAAGTGGCGCGCGGGGATGGCGGGGCCGAGGTTGCTTACGCTCAGTTCCACACCCTCGTTGGTCGCATGCGAGCGCAGCAGTATCGTGCTGCCCGGCGCCGCGTGGCGTATCGCGTTCGACAGCAAATTGCCGAGCGCACGACGCAGCAGTTGCGGCTCGGCCGTCACCGTGCCGCTGCCATGGCAAGCCAGCGCCAGCTCGCGCTCTTCGGCCAGTCCCTCAAAGAAATCGGCCAGGCGCAAGAACTCGTCCTGCACGGGCAAGACTTGCTTGACGAGCACCATTTCATCCTGCTGCGCACGCGCCAGGAACAGCATGCTGTCGATCATGCGCGACAGCCGTTCCAGCTCCTCCACATTCGATGACACCAGCTGTTCATACTCGTGCGCGCTGCGCGGGCGGGCCAGCATCACCTGGCTTTGCCCCAGCAGATTGGTGACGGGCGTGCGGAATTCATGCGCCAGGTCGGCGGAAAACTGCGACAGCCTCGCATAGCCTTCCTGCAGCCGCGCCAGCATGGCGTTGAGCGCCTGAATCAGAGGCAGCAATTCCGTGGGCGCGCCGCGCGCATCGAGTTGCTGCTCCAGCTTGCCAGGCCGCACGAGGGCCGCATGGGCGGCGATATTGCGCAGCGGCCGCAATCCCCGCAGCAGCATCAAGCTCGCCAACAGTGCCGCCACCAGCGCGCTGACGGCCACCGAGACGACGATCTGCCAGCGGTAGGCGGCAAACATGGCCGTGCGATCACCATAGACCCGGGCGACGGAAATGTCCGCCATCTGCGCCGGGTCGCCAATGCGCGCGCTGGCCGCCACGACCCTGGCCGGATAGCCGTCGCGGCTGGTCCAGCTGACGATGTCGCTGTTTGTCACGGGCGCATCGACGGCAACGGGAACAGCATGCGCCACCGTCTCGCCGTTCGGATTGACGTCGATCAAACGCGTGCCATCGGCACGCACGATGCGCACCAGCGAATTCTCTTGGCCGCTCATGGTGTCGCGGAAATACTGGGGCCGTTCGCGGATGATGTCGAGGGTACCCGCATTGCCCAGCAGCTGCTGGATCTGCCGCAGTTTCCCCAGCAATAAAATATCGTCGCGGCGCTCGATTTCCGCGACAAATGAACGGTACAAATGCATGCCCAGCCCGGCCGACACGAGCGCCACGATCAGTACGAACACGAGCGTGACGCGCAGGGTCAGCGAGCGGCGAAGTTGCGCCAATTTCATGCGGGCGCGCCACTGTCAGGGACCGTGGGAGAGCGCAATTCGCAGACATAGCCCATGCCCCGCAAAGTGTGGATCAGCTTGGGTTCGAACGGGTCGTCGAGCTTGCTGCGCAGGCGGCGGATGGCCGCGTCGATCACGTTGGTATCGCTCTCGAAATTGATGTCCCACACTTGCGAGGCGATGATGGAGCGCGACAAGACTTCGCCCTGGCGCCGCGCCAATAAATGCAGCAAGCCGAATTCCTTTGCCGTCAGGGTGATGCGCTGGCCTTGCCGGCTCACCTTGCGCTTCATCACATCGATTTCCATGTCGCCGATGCGGATCACGTCGTCTTCGCGCGGCGGCCCGCGGCGCAGCAGGGTGCGGATGCGCGCCACCAGTTCGGCAAACGCGAACGGTTTCACCAGGTAATCATCGGCGCCCAGTTCCAGCCCCTTGACCCGGTCCTGTACTTCGTCGCGCGCCGTGAGGAAAATCACGGGCACGTCGGCGCCGCCCTCCTGCAGCCGCAGCGCGCGCAACACTTGCCAGCCGTCCATGATGGGCAGCATGACGTCGAGCACGATGAGATCGGGCGCCTCGCTGCTGGCCATATGCAGGCCGTCACGGCCATTGCGCGCCAGGCTCACCGTAAAGCCGGACTCGGCCAGGCCGCGCAGCAGATAGTCGCCCGTCTTCGGTTCGTCTTCAATGACCAGGATGCGCATGGGTAGGGGCTTTCTTGTGGGAAGTTGAACCATTCTACGCCGCGCGCGGACCGCTGCGGATGATAAAAATGTCATGCGGCGATCATCTTCTCGTAGGGCAACACTGGCCATACTGGCGTCACTTTACTCAACGGACAGCCACATGAAAACCCTGTTACTCGGCAGTACCCTGCTGTGCCTGCTGGCCAGCCCAGCCCACGCTCACTTGCGCAAGGTCGATGACCTCTCGCTGGCGGCGGCCAACAAGCTGGCCGATGCTGCCATGGCCGCATGCCAGGCGCAAGGACGGCACATCGTCGTCACCGTGCTCGATCGTGGCGGCAATATTGTCGCTGTGCAGCGCGCCGACGGCGTCGGGCCGCACAACACGGATGCGAGCCGGCGCAAGGCCTACACGGCCCTGTCCACCAAGAATGATACCCAGGCGCTGACCGTGGCCGCGCGCGGCAATCCCGACATGGCCAATCTGACCACCGTGCCGGAACTGTTGCTGCTGGGCGGCGGCCTGCCCTTGCGAAGCAAGGGCGAAGTAGTCGGCGCCATCGGAGTGGCCGGTGGCGGTGGCGCGCAGCAAGACCGGGCCTGCGCCCATGCCGCCCTGGCCGCCATCCCTGAACTCGATTCCCCTACCCTTTAAACTGAAAGATACGACGATGAGCACACTGAAACAAATCACCGCCGCCCTGGCCTTCGCCAGCCTGTCCAGCATGGCCCTGGCCGCCGCCAATCCCTTGAGCGTGCACATTCTCGACTTGCAGAGCGGACAGCCGACGGCGGGCGTAACTGTCACCCTGGAGCAAAAGAACGGTGAAGGCTGGCAACAACTGGGCAGTGCCGTGACGAATGCGCAGGGACGCATCGCGGCCATGTATCCGGTGGATGCGCCCATGCAGGCGGGCGATTACCGCATCGTGTTCAAGACAGGCGAGCACTATGCGCGCCTGAAACAGGAAACTTTTTTCCCGGAAATCCCCGTGCAATTTCACTTGGAAAAGACTGACCAGCACTATCACATTCCGCTGCTGCTCAGCCCTTTCGGCTTTTCCACGTACCGGGGCAATTAACCGTTGCTCAAGCCACCGTCTTCGCCGTCTGCCCGAACAGCACGCTTTTCGCATCGCCGCTGACGGTCGGCTGCACATTGATCTCCGTCGCCCGCGCATACGCACGCACGGTGGCGGGACGGGCGGCAATCGCCGCGAACCAGCGCGCCAGATGCGGGAAATCTTCCAGCTTCTGGCGCTGGCGTTCGTGCGGCACGATCCACGGGTAGATCGCCATGTCGGCGATGGAATAGCTGTCGCCGGCCACGAATGCACGGTCCGCCAGGCGCTTGTTCAGCACGCCGTATAGCCGGTTCGTTTCGTTGACGTAGCGCGTGATGGCGTAGTCGATCGGTTCGGGCGCATATTGCACGAAATGGTGATTCTGTCCCGCCATGGGGCCAAGGCCGCCCATTTGCCAGAACAGCCATTGCATGACTTCGGCACGTCCCCGCACATCCATCGGCAGGAATTGCCCGCTTTTCTCGGCCAGGTATTGCAAAATCGCGCCAGACTCGAACAGCGACAGCGGCGCGCCGCCATCTTCCGGCGCCTGGTCGACGATGGCGGGAATGCGGTTATTCGGCGCGATGGCGAGAAACTCGGGCTTGAACTGCTCGCCCTTGCCGATATGCACGGGAATGAGGTTGTAGGGGATGCCCGCTTCTTCCAGGAACATCGTCACTTTGTGCCCGTTGGGCGTGGTCCAGTAATACAGGTCGATCATCGTGGTCTTTCCAGGTAGATAAGTAGGGGCAGGCGAACTTGGCATAACTATTGTCGCGCCGCAACTGATATGCATGGATATAATGCCACGTAAGCGAAAAACAAGGCGGCGCAAGCACCCACTAGCGCCGTCACGCAGGCATCCCGACATTCCCGAGCACAAACAAAGAAAGCCGACCATGCGCAAACTCCTGATCGTCACGCTGTCCGTCCTGCTGTCAGGCTGTGTCCAGGACTTCGCCATCTACATGTTCGATGGGCAAGACCATTCCCTGACCGTGCGCCGCCAGCAACGTTATTTTTGGCAAGATACCGTGGAAGTGCAGCTGATGGCGACCAATCTGCCGCAATGCCAGCGCTTGCATACCCTGTCTACCGATGCGCCGGCCGACATCACCGTCGAGCTGTTCGCGGCCGGCGATGGCCTGTGGAATATCCGCATGGGCAAGCAGTTGTGGCAGGCGGAAACGAATACCTGCAATGAACTGACGGAAATGGAAAACGACCCGAAAGCCGACCTGGGCCAGCCGGTCGGGCAATTCGTGGTCGTCGATGACAAGCTGGAATTCGAACCGGCGCCGCCAGCGGCGGCACCAGCCCAGTAGAACCCTAGCGCGCCGCCAGGCTGCGCAGCGGCTTT
Source organism: Janthinobacterium sp. NKUCC08_JDC (assembly GCF_019345575.1). Taxonomy (NCBI): domain Bacteria; kingdom Pseudomonadati; phylum Pseudomonadota; class Betaproteobacteria; order Burkholderiales; family Oxalobacteraceae; genus Janthinobacterium; species Janthinobacterium sp. NKUCC08_JDC. The sequence continues at coordinate 58,386 of NZ_JAHKQW010000008.1, forward strand.
TTCGCCGCGGCGCGCGGTGCGCCAGCCGAAGTGGCCGCCAGGCGCGGCGACGTGCCCGGCTCCTGCGCCGACAGTTTGAAGCGCGCCACCAGTTGCGCCAGCACGGCCGCCTGGTCCTGCATGCTCGACGCCGCTGCCGCCGCCTCTTCCACCAGTGCCGCATTTTGCTGCGTCACGCTATCCATCTCCGTGATCGCCTGGTTGACGTGGCCGATGCCCGTGCTTTGCTCGTGCGAGGCGGCCGTGATGTCGGCCATGATGTCGGTCACGCGCGAAACGCTGGCCACCACCTGATCCATGGTCGTGCCCGCCTGTGCGACGAGCGTGCTGCCGGCCGCGATGCTGTCGACGGAAGCGCCGATCAGCTCCTTGATTTCCTTCGCCGCACCGGCCGAGCGCTGCGCCAGATTACGCACTTCAGATGCCACGACGGCAAAGCCGCGACCCTGTTCGCCGGCGCGCGCCGCTTCCACGGCCGCGTTCAAGGCCAGGATATTCGTCTGGAAGGCGATGCCATCGATGACGCCGATGATGTCGACGATCTTGCGCGACGAAGCGTTGATGGTGTCCATGGTGCCGATCACTTGCGCCACCACGGCGCCGCCCTGGCGGGCCACGGCAGAAGCGGACTGCGCCAGTTCATTTGCCTGCACGGCGTTGCCCGCGTTTTGTGTCACGGTCGAGGTCAGCTCCTCCATCGAGGCCGCCGTTTCTTCCAGCGAGCTGGCCTGCATTTCCGTGCGCGCCGACAAGTCCATATTGCCGCTGGCGATCTCGCTCGACGCCGTGGCGATCGTCTCGGCGCTATGGCGGATTTCGCTGATCGCATCGACCAGGTTGGTTTGCATGGTTTTCATCGCGTACAGCACGCTGTGGCGATCGTTGGCATGCGTGCGCACGACGCCGCTCAAATCGTTATTCGCGATCTTTTCCGCCACGTCGGCCGCATACTCGGGATCGCCGCCCAGCGCATGGCGCAAGCTGCGATTGATCACCACGACGACGGCGGCCAGCAAGCCGCACACGAGCACCAGCACGCCCAGCGAGGTCAGCAGCGACTGGCGGAAGGCCGCGTCGATATCGTCCATGTACACGCCCACCACCAGGGTCCAGGCCCATGGCTTGTAGGCCGCCACGCGGCTCATCTTCGGTTCGGGGGTCTTCTGGCCGGGACGGGGGAAATAATAGTGGACGAAGCCCTTGCCCGTATCGCTCTTGCCGACGGCCACGATGTCGCGGTACAGATAGGTGCCGTTGGCATCCTTAAAATCCGACATGTTCTTGCCATCGGTTTGCGGTGCGGCAGGATTCATCACGACGACGGCGTCGAGGTTGATGATGGACAAATAACCGGTCTCGCCGAAACGCATGCTCTTGATAACGGCCGTGGCCTGCTTCTGCGCTTCTTCCTTCGTCAAGGCGCCGCTGGCGGCCAGGTCGCCGAACATCTTGACGGCGCCCAGGCCCAGGTCGGCGGCATTGCTCAGGTCGGCGCTGCGCTCTTCGATGCGGATCTTGCGCACTTCCAGGGCGTTATAGACAAAAATAACGGTGATGCACAACAGGCTGCAAATCAGGGGAATCCATAACTTCTGCTGGAACGTCAATTTCTTCATGCTGTGTCTCCAACTATCTATTTGCGGCGGTGGGGCGTGGCCCGCTTCCTGCTCGACAGGCCAGGAATGCGGCGGCGACGATGCTCTGGCGGCACCGTTCAGACGACACCAGCATACGCTCGAAATACCGGTATTTACAATGCCGGGAGGCAATGATTTTTGCTTGGTGTTGTTAATGCGTTGCGACAATTGATGAGAATTGATGCTGCATTGCAGTAAAAAAGCATGCAGATAGGGGGTGGCAAGGCAGGCGGGGGTGGCGTGCCTGTGTCAAAATGCACGCCGGATATAAGATGAATCACGAAAGCACAGCATGACCAAGAATGAAGCCATGAAACGCATCAACGACCGCCTGGGCAAACCCACCTTGACGGACAAGAACACGCATTTTGCCAGCGTCGCCAGCTATGGCACGGACGAAGGCTGGTGGCTGAAGATCCCCTTCCTGACCTTCAAGCAGGAATTGCATTTCATCCTCAACAATGAGAAAACGAAAAGCTTCCAGCACCTGAAAATCGGCCCCAACCAGATCCTCAGCCCCGGCATGAAGTTTCGCAGCACGGGCGGCGCGGCCGACGCCTTCATGTCGGCCTCGGCGCCGAAACGCCTGGTCGACTTGCTCGACGGCGGCAGCAAGTACAATTTTACAAAACACTTTATCAACGACTATCGCTATTAGGAACACCTGACCAAACCTGCTGCGCGTCGGTTTTGTCAGGCGTTGTGTAGCCTTGTCAGATCATTTTTGGGGCGGCAGCCACGCGTGCAGCAAATGCTGGGCGATGTCGAGCGCGTCGTCGCGGCTGGTGCCGAAATGCAGGGGATAACCCCAGAACTTGCCGAACATCACGGCAAAGGCCTTGCCCGCCAGACGCTTGGCGGCGCTCGGTTCGACCAGCACCATGCCCTGGATATACGCGCGGATGGCCGCCTTGTTCTGCTTCATCCAGAGTGACGCCCGCTTGCGCTCTTCCTGCGGGTGTTCGTGCCCATCCTCGTCAAAGCCTTCCTCGCTGAGAATGACAAACGCCTGGCGGCGCGCCAGCAGCGCGTCAAACTGGGCAAACAGCATATCGGGCTGGGCAGGCGCTGCCTCGCGGCGCATCCAGACGAGGGGAAAAGTGGATAGATCAAGCTGCATGGTGATGACTCCTTCAAGGGGTTGCCGTTCCTCCTTACCTTCATCAGAACACTGGCGGCGGCGGTTGCCGTTGAAGCGGGGCTGCGGATCTCCATACAATACCGTTGGCGGTACCGCGCGTCATTGCATAAAATAGCCACAATATTATTCAATCCAGCCAGAATCCACCCATGTCCCATCCATTGCAGCCCAACATGCTCACCACCGAGCTGGGCCTTGACGCCAGCGCCTCCCTCATGGATTTCGACGTCGATGGCGTGTTGCGCCCGCTGCTGGCCGTGGGCCTGGCCAGCGTGCCCGAGGAGGCCGAGCAGGCACCGCACCAGCACCGCAAGGGGCAGTTGCTGTATGCCACGCGCGGCGTGATTCATTGCGAGGTGGACAGCGGCGTGTGGATCGTGCCGCCCCAGTGCGCCGTGTGGATACCGGGCGGCCTGATGCATTCCGCGCAGGGCGTGGGCGAGGCCCAATGTTATTGCCTGTTTGTCGAACCGGCCATGGCGCCGGCCTTGCCCACCGTCTGCTGTACCGTGGCCGTCTCGCCCCTGCTGCGCGAACTGATCGCCAAGGCGGCCGGTTTTCCTACCCTGGCCGCGCTGCATGGCGCGCAGGAACGCCTGGTGTTCACCCTGCTCGACGAACTGGCGGCCGCGCCCGTGGAAGACTTGCATCTGCCGATGCCGCGCGATGCGCGTTTGCGCCGCCTGGCCGCCCTGCTGCTGGCGCAGCCCGCCGATAAAAGCACCCTGGCCGAGTGGGCCGGCCGCATCGGCATGAGCGAGCGCAGCATGACCCGGCAGTCACTGGAGGAATTGGGCATGAGCGTGGGCCGCTGGCGCCGGCAATTGCACGTCATCCTGGCCTTGCGACGGCTGGCGCAAGGCCACAGCGTAAAAGCGGTGGCGCTGGAACTCGGTTATGAAAATACCAGCGGTTTCGTCACCATGTTCCGCAAGGCGGCGGGCAAGCCGCCAGCGCGCTACCTGGCGGAACGGGAATCGGGAAGAGCATAAAAAAAGGCGGCATCTGCCGCCTTCGTCACGCATCATCGCCGAACAATCAGCTTTCGCGCGCCAGTGCCAGAAATTCCGTACGCAGCGCCAGGTTCGGCTGCATCTCGCCCAGCATGGCCGAGGTGATGGTTTCTTCGCCCGGCGTACGGATGCCGCGGCTTTCCATGCACAGATGGCGGCAGCGTACGACCACGCCCACCGATTTCGGTTCCAGCACTTCCATCAGGGCATTGGCGATCTGCATCGTCATGCGTTCCTGCACTTGCAGGCGCTTGGAGAAACAATCGACGAGGCGCGTCAGTTTCGACAGGCCGACGATCTTGCCGTTTGGCACGTAACCGATGGTGGCCTTGCCGAAGAACGGCGCCAGATGGTGTTCGCAATGGCTGTAGACGGGAATCCCGCGCACGACGATGAGCTCGTTGTACTGTTCCGCGCCATCTTCAAACGCTTTCAGCAAGTCCACCGGATCCTGGCCATAGCCGGACGTCCAGTGCTTCCACGCCTTGGCCACGCGTGCCGGCGTTTCCAGCAAGCCAGGACGCTGCGGATCTTCACCAAAGCTGCTGATCAGCCGGCGCCAGTCGTTTTCGGAGAATTCTTCTTGAGACATGCTACACCACCCTAAAATTTTCAATTGCCGCCAGTATATAGAAAATGCGGCAGGCTGCCCGAGCAGCCCCGGCTTTCTATGCCGTTGACGGACGGTGGGCGCCCACCAGCAACGCGGAAATCGACACGCTCGAACTCGCCTCCGGCCACGCATCGCCGGGGCCGAACCAGCGCGCCTCGGCGATCTCGTTCTCGTCGAGGCGGATCTCGCCGTCGAGGTAATCGGCCGTAAACGCGATCATCAGCGAATGGGGAAACGGCCAGGACTGGCTCATGAAGTACTGCAGATTGTGCACGCGCAAGCCCACCTCTTCCATTACTTCGCGGTGCACGGCTTCCTCGATCGATTCACCCGCTTCCAGGAAACCGGCCAGCGGGCTGAAACGCTGCGATGGCGAGTGCTTGTGCATGGCCAGCAACACCTGTTCGCCCTTGCGGATGAGCACCATCATGGCCGGCGAAATGCGCGGATACGCGAGCATGCCGCAGGCGGCGCAGGTGAAACAGCGTTCGCCGCGCGTGCGCTGCATGGGCGTGGCGCACACGCCGCAATGGCGGTGCGTGCGCGCCCACTCGGCCAGTTGCACGGCGCGGCTGGCCAAGCCCAGGAAAGCATCGTCGACGGCATTGAACAGCGAGCGCATGCCGTGCCAGGCCAGGCCGGCACCCGGCGGCAACTCTTCGTCGGCCCAGACCGTCTGGCAATAGCGGCCCTGCCACCAGCCCACGGGCTGTGCGCGGCTCAGATCGATATCGTACGCGGCTACCTCGGCGGCCGTGGGCAAGGTCAGCTCTGGCGTACGCAACAACAAACGCCCGCGGTGAAAGACAAACGTCAGCGTATCCGTGGCGGCCGGGGCCGGTTCGGGCGCATCGATCAGGGGGACAAAGGCATCGGGAGTCTGCAGCATTCTGAAAGGAAATTTGTAAAGGTTGCTCATCATACTCCCGCCGGCGGACGCTTGCGCGCATAGCAGCGGCCGGGCCGCAAAGCAAGCATTCATCAGCCATGACAGTGTTTTTTTTGCGGCACGCCCAATCCGTTGCGTAAATGATACTGATAACGATTCTCATTTACGAAATAGCGCCCAGTTATTACAATACGGCCTATTCCGTCTCCATCGCCAGCCACTTGCCCGCGTGCCCAAGCACTGCGGCGCAGAGCCAGCCAGGAACCACTACCCTGACCTTTTCGAAAGAGCAAGATGGCAATCAAGAGCCGCAAACACGCCCCCACCCGTTTCAACCAGCACATCGGCGCCGCCCTGGCCGTGATGCTGCTGCCCGTTGCCGCCCAGGCGGCCGACCCGGCCGGCCAAAGCGCGCCCGCATCGCAGCAAACCCTGAACGAAATCAAGGTCGTGGGCTCCAAGGAAAATGATTTCAAGGCAGAAAAAGCCTCGTCGCCGAAATACACGGAAGAGCTGGTCAATACGCCGCAAACCATCGTCGTGATCAAGAAGGAATTGATCGAGCAGCAAGGTGCGCTGACCCTGACGGACGCGCTGCGCAACACGCCAGGCGTGGGTACTTTTTTCCTCGGTGAAAACGGCAACACGAACACGGGCGACGCCGTCTACATGCGCGGTTTCGATTCGTCGGGCAGCATCTATGTCGATGGCGTGCGCGACGTGGGCTCCATCTCGCGCGACGTCTTCAACATCGAACAGATCGACGTATTGAAGGGCCCGGCGGGCACGGACAGCGGCCGCGGTTCGCCGACCGGCTCGATCAACCTGGTCAGCAAGACGGCGACCATGGAAAACAAATTCAATTCGCTGCTGACAGTGGGCAGCGGCAAGCAGAAACGCGCCACGGCCGACTGGAACCGCGTTCTCGACAGCGATACCGGCACGGCATTGCGCCTGAACCTGATGACGCAGGACAGCGGCGATCCGGCGCGCGACGAAGTCAAGAACAAGCGCTGGGCCTTCGCGCCCACCGTCACCTTCGGCATCGGCAAACCGACGCGCATCACGGCCAGCTACCTGCATGTGGATCAGGACAACGTACCCGACGGCGGCGTGCCGACCATCGGCTTGCCTGGCTACTCGACGCCGGACACCATCACGAAGACAAACCCGGTCATCCGCACTTTCCTGAACGGCGCGGCCAAGGTCGATCCGAAGAATTTCTACGGCTCCACTGCGGACTACAACAAGGTCAAGGCCGATATGGGCACCTTGCGCATCGACCATGATTTCTCGCCAACCTTGCAAATCCAGAACACCACGCGCTATGGCAAGACCCAGCAGGACTACCTGCTGACGGCCTTCATGGGCAGCACCGTCAACCTGAAGACACCGGTCGCCACCGATCCGTCGACCTGGACCATGGCGCGCTCGTTGCGCACCGTGAAAGACCAGGAAAACACGATCCTGACCAACCAGACCGTGGTCAGCGCACAATTCGACACTGGCGTGCTGAAGCACTCCGTGGTGGCCGGCGCCGAGTTCACCAGCGAAAAACAGACCAACTACAGCTATGTGCCCGCCAGCCTGGGCACTTTGCAGGATGCCAATCTGTACAACCCGAACCCGCGTGACACCGTCACCGGCCATAACCCCGTACGCAGCGGCGCCTTCACCGAAGGCGAAGTCAATACGCAAAGCCTGTACGTGTTCGACACCATCAAGTTCGGCGACAAGTGGCTGTTCAACGGCGGCGTGCGTTTCGACCATTTCAACACCACGTATGATGCCGTCGCTCTGCAAGGGGCCGTGACTGCGCCCGCAGTACAGCCCTTGCCCGTCGGCACGCCGATTCCGACGCATCTGACCCTGAGCGACACCTTGGCCAACGGCAAGATCTCGGCCATGTACAAGCCAACGCCGGACAGCAGCGTGTACGCCTTGCTGGCCACGTCGAAAGCGCCGCCGGGCGTCAACTTCGCCTTGAGCGCGGGCGCCAACAGCGCGCAAAATCCAAAATATGACCCGCAGGAAACCATTACCAAGGAAATCGGTACCAAGTGGGACTTCCTGAAACAAAAACTGTCGTTCTCGGCCGCCGTCTACCAGACCACCGTCAAGAATGAAGTGGAACAAGATCCTGTGATCCCGACCATTTATTACCAGACCGGCAAGAAACGCGTGGAAGGCCTGGAACTGGGCGTGGTGGGCGAGATCATGCCGAACTGGCTGGTCAGCGCCGGCTACACGCGCATGAATACCAAGGTCGAGTCGGGCAAGGTCGTCACGGCCAGCGGCGTCAACAACCTCAGCTACACGCCAAAACAGGCGTTCACCAGCTGGACCTCGTACACCCTGCCATTCGGCCTGAAGATCGGCGGCGGCGCGCGTTACGTGGGTGAAATGCTGCGCGGCACCGATGGCGCCGTCGGCACGCCGGCACGCGTGGATGCCTACTGGGTCTTCGATGCCATGGCAAGCTACACCGTCAACAAGAACCTCGACCTGCAGTTGAATGCCTACAATCTGGCCGACAAGACCTATGTGGCGGCCATCAACAAGTCCGGCTTCCGCTACACGCCAGGCCAGCCCCGTTCGTTCAGTCTGATGGCCAATATCAAGTTCTAACATCAATAGAACACGCATTACGTAACATCGGCCCCTCTTCGGAGGGGCTTTTTTATTGTCCTGATAATCTTGCCTTTTTGACGCACTGCCGCCCTGCCGCGACTAGCGTATGAAAAGTCATACAGCGATGGCCCGCCGCGTCCAATATTTCGCGCAAGCACGCGAAGTTGCAACATCCTAACAACAAAAAAGCTTCCTTAAATCAACAACTTAAGAAGTTATGCGCCAAATCCCAATTTCAGGCATATCCTTTGCTATGTACAGGTTTTGCTGCAAATAATCGCTAGCACGCAAGGGCTTGTTTTTGAGAAATATTGACTCCAAGCTTGAGTTGCTCGCTATCAATAATCCGCTCACAGCGGCGTTTCACCGGAGGAGTCAAAATGAAAAAGAAACGGCCATTAACCCTGTACATCCTGATTGCCATGGTCCTCGGCATTATTGTCGGCTATGGATGCAACACCGCTTTCCCTGATGCCAAGCTCAGCGCTCAGATCGCTGGCAATATTTCCATCGTCACCGACGTCTTCCTGCGCCTGATCAAGATGATCATTGCGCTGCTGGTGTTCTCGACCCTGACGGTCGGTATCGCCCACATGGGCGACGGCAAGACGGCCGGCCGCATCGGCCTGAAAGCCATGTGCTGGTTCGTCGTTGCCTCGCTGGTTTCGCTGGCGCTGGGCATGGTGCTGTCGAACCTGATGCAGCTGGGTACCAATCTGGGCTTGCCATTACCGGACGTACACGCTTCGACGAATTTGAAAACGGCCGCCTTCACCTTGAAAGACTTCTTCACGCACCTGGTGCCGAAGTCGCCGATCGAGGCCATGGCCAACAATGAAATCCTGCAAGTGCTGGTGTTCTCGATCTTCTTCGGCGGCGCACTGGCCGGCCTGGGCGAATCGGGCAAGACCCTGACGGCCGTCGTCGATCAGCTGGCGCAAGTCATGCTGCGCATCACCGGCACCATCATGAACCTGGCCCCACTGGCCGTGTTCGCCGCGATGGCTTCCGTCATCACCACGCACGGCCTGGGCGTGCTGGTCACGTTTGCCAAGTTCATGGGTGGCTTCTACCTGGGCCTGATGTGCCTGTGGGCACTGCTGATCGGCGCCGGCTTCGTCGTCATCGGCCCGCGCGTCTTCAAACTGGTCGGCCTGATCCGCGAACCGTTCCTGCTGGCATTCTCGACGGCCAGCTCGGAAGCGGCCTATCCAAAACTGCTGACGGCGCTCGACCAGTTCGGCGTGGACCGCAAGATTTCCAGCTTCGTGCTGCCGATGGGCTACTCCTTCAACCTCGATGGCTCGATGATGTACTGCACCTTTGCCGTGCTGTTCATCGCGCAAGCCTACGGTATCGACCTGTCGATCGGCACGCAGATCACCATGCTGCTGCTGCTGATGCTGACCTCGAAAGGCATGGCCGGCGTACCGCGCGCCTCGCTGGTGGTGATTGCCGCTACCCTGAACCAGTTCAATATTCCGGAAGCGGGCTTGCTGCTGCTGATGGGCGTCGACCAATTCCTCGACATGGGCCGTTCGGCCACCAACGCGGTCGGCAATGCCGTCGCCACGGCTGTCGTCGCCAAGTGGGAAGGTGGCCTGGCCACCGAGGAAGAAGCAGCCGCGGCCAACGCGGCCAGCCAGAACACGGAAAGCCATTGGGGCGAAGCGGATCACGCTAGCAAAGCCTGATAGCGCCATGGCCCGCCACAAGCGGGCCATTTATTTGTTGTCGATGTTGAGTAACAAGCAGTCAGGTAGTGCGATCAGTAGTCATTCCAACTTATTAGAGAGATTTTCATGAAAAAAGTCCTGTTTACCCTGCTGACCCTCGGCGCAGCCTCCACCGGCGCCATGGCCCAATCGAGCGTGACCATGTATGGCGTGGCTGACGCCGGCCTGGTGTTCGACAAGGATGCGTCCGGAGACCGCCTGAACCGCGTCGCTTCCGGCGTCGCTTCGGGCTCGCGCATCGGCTTCAAAGGCAAGGAAGACCTCGGTGGTGGCCTGGCCGCTACCTTCGTGCTGGAAAGCGGTTTCAATATCGACACCGGTACCTCGGGCCAGGGCGGCCGGCTGTTCGGCCGCCAGGCGTATGTGGGCCTGACCGGCAGCGCCGGCGCCCTCACCCTGGGCCGCCAATATACGCCGTACTACCTGGCCCTGCGCGACGTGGCCGATCCGTTTGTCATCGGCCTGGCCGGCACGGCATCGAACATTATGGCGACGAATTATCGCATCGACAACATGGTGCAATACAGCACGCCGACCTGGAGCAAGCTGTCGGCCGACCTGGCGTATGGCTTTGGCGAAGTGGCCGGCGACAATGCGAAAAACCGCAGCATGGGCGGCGCCGTGCATTACATCGACGGTCCGCTGAACGTGACCCTGACGCACCACCGCCAGGAAAATGCGCTGGCGACCCAGCAAACGCGCAACACCCTGCTGGCCACGCGCTACGACTTTGGCGTGGTGCAAGGTAACTTCGGCTACGCCGACAACCGTGCCCTCGACGACAGCAAGAGCAACGACATCCTCGTCGGCTTCAGCGCCCCGTTCGGCGCCACCAAGCTGGTCGCGTCGTACATCCGCCACAACGACAAGAGCAATGCCAACCGTGACGCCCAGCAGTGGGCCATCGGCGCCTTCTATGCACTGTCCAAGCGCAGCGACCTGTACACCGGTTACGGCCACATCAGCAACAAGAACGGCGCTACCTACAAGGTTGGCAATGCCACGGACGATGGCACCGGCAACAGCGGTTTCAACCTCGGCATGCGCCACACGTTCTAAGGACGTCGGCCAAAATCTACTGCGCGGCGCGCTTTGCGGCCGGCGATGCTCACCGTACTAAAGTACGGTTGCGCTTCTCGGCCACAAATCACTGCCGCTCGCTACGATTTTGTCGGACGTTGAGATGTCCGTAAAATAGAAGTGTGGGCCGCCGGATGCATATCCGGCGGCTTTTTCTTTTTACGCAATATTTAAATGCGATACTGTGGGTTCTTGCAAGTTGGCAGCTGATTTTATGAATAGCAGTACTACCAAACCCTCCCTTTCCTGGCGCCAGCGCCTGTCGCAACGGTCGGGCCGCGAAACGCTGGCCTGGGGCGTGGTGCTGGCCGCCTGCCTGGCCACCGTCTGGCTCGTGTATTTCTGGACCGAACGCATCGCCATCGGCAAGCTGCAGGCCAGTGGCGCGCAGCGCCTGGAGGTGTATGTCAGCAGCCTCGAAAATGCGCTGGAGAAATACGACTTCCTGCCCAAGACCCTGGAGCTGAACCGCGACGTGATCCGCCTGCTGCAGCATCCCGAAGACCCTGTGCTGGTCGATACGGTCAACCATTACCTCGAGCAGATGAATGCGCAGGCGAAATCGTCGACGATTTTCATCAGCAACCTCGACGGCAACACGCGGGCCGCCAGCAACTGGCAGCAGCCCGACAGCTTTATTGGCGACAATATCTCGTTCCGCCCCTACGCCCAGGATGCGCTGCGCGGCACGCCGGGCCGCTTCTATGGCGTCGGCACGACACGGCTGGAACCCGGTTACTTCTTTGCCCACGGCATCTACCAGAATGGCCACATGCTGGGTTTGGCAACGGTGAAGGTGAACCTGGAAACCTTGGAAAAACGCTGGGTGCAGGGCGCCGACAAGGTGATGCTGGCCGACGAGCACGGCGTGATCTTCCTCAGTTCCATGGCGGACTGGAAGTACAAGACCCTGGCGCCGCTGTCGCCCGCCATCGTCGAAGAACTCAACCGCACGCGCCAGTACTATTCGAAGCAGCTGGCCGCCATTCCTTTCGTTTCCGACCGCCAGCTGGGCAATGGCGCCCGCGTGATCAGCGTGCGCGAGCAGGAACACGCCGACACGCCGCCGAAGATCAGTTCGAGCGTGATGACGCAGATCAAGCTCAAGTCGCCGCAAGGCTGGACTTTCATTTATTTGTCCGACCTGGCGCAGGCCAAGGCCAGCGCGCGCGCGGCGGCCGCCTTCTCCTGCGTGCTGCTGGGCTTTTTCATGCTGCTGTTCTTTTACCTGCGTCAGCGCCGCGCGGCCGTGGCGCAAAAATTGCGCGCCCGCGAAGATCTGCAGCATGCCTATGACAACCTGGAAGCCATGGTCGAGGAACGCACGTCGGAACTCAATGCCATGACGCAAAGCTTGAGCCAGGAAATCGAGGTGCGCAGCAAGGCCGAGCAAAAGCTGCACATCACGCAAAACGAACTGTTTCAGGCCGGCAAGATGGCCGTGCTGGGGCAAATGTCGGCCAGCATCACGCATGAACTGAACCAGCCGCTGACGGCGCTGCGCACCATGTCCGACAATGCCGTCATCCTGCTCGAGCGGGGACGGCTCGACGACGCGCGGCGCAACCTGGCGAAGATATCGCAAATTGCGGCCAGGATGGGGACCATTACGGGCCAATTGAAGATTTTTGCGCGCAAGTCGACGACCAGCCTGACCTCCGTGTCGATCCCCACGGCCATCAGCAATGCCCTGTTCCTCGTCGAACGCCGGCTGCAGGTGGAAAATGTGCGTTTTACCTTGCAACTGCCGCCCGAAGACATCTTCGCCATGTGCGAAAGCAACCGCCTGGAACAGGTGCTGGTGAATCTGTACGCGAATGCGCTCGACGCCATGAATGGCAGCGACGTGCGCAGCCTGCGCGTGTCCGTCGAATGCACGCCCGAACACGTACTGATCCATGTAGCCGACACGGGCCCGGGCCTGTCGACGGAAGTGTATGAGCACCTGTTCGAACCGTTCTTCACGACAAAACCGCAAGGCTTGGGACTGGGCCTGGGACTGGCCATTTCCGAACAGATCACGCGCCAGTTCGGCGGCGTGCTGCGCGCCGAAAACGCCCCCGGCGGCGGCGCCATCTTCACCATCGAACTACAGATAGCAACGCAGGAGGAAAAACATGTTTGACGGCTTGAAGGTCTTGCTGGTCGAAGACGACCCCACCGTACGCGAAGGCAGCGAGCAGGCATTGCAACTGGCCGGCCTGGACGTGCTGGCCTTCCACTCGGCCGAGCTGGCCTATAAACTGCTCACGCCCGATTTCCCCGGCATCGTCGTCAGCGACGTGCGCCTGCCCGGCATGAGCGGCCTGGAATTGCTGCAAGCGGTCAAGACGCTCGATGCCAACCTGCCCGTGATCCTCGTCACGGGCCATGGCGACATCACCATGGCCGTGCACGCCATGCGCACGGGCGCCTACGATTTCATCGAAAAACCATATTCGTCCGACCAGCTGGTCGACGTCATCCTGCGCGCGCTGGAAACCCGGCGCCTGACCCTGGAAGTGCACAGTCTGCGCCGCCAGCTCGAGGACGGCGGCGGCATTGAAGCGCGGCTATTGGGCAATTCCGTGGCGATGCGCGACATACGGCGTTTGATACTCGACGTAGCCGACGAACCGGCCGATGTGCTGATCTATGGCGACACGGGCACGGGCAAGGAAATGGTGGCCCGCTGCCTGCACGACTTCAGCCACCGCCGCAAGCACAACTTTGTCGCCGTCAACTGCGGTGCTATTCCCGAAAGCATTTTTGAGAGCGAAGTCTTCGGCCACGAACCGGGCGCGTTTACGGGCGCGGCGAAGCGGCAGGTGGGCAAGATCGAGCACGCGGACCAGGGCACTTTTTTCCTCGACGAAATCGAATCGCTGCCCCTGTCGCTGCAAGTGAAATTGCTGCGCGTGCTGCAGGAACGCTATATCGAGCGGCTCGGCTCGAACGTGCCCACGCCCGTCGACGTGCGCGTCATCGCAGCGGCCAAGCTGGACCTGGAAGACTTGTCGCAGCAGCAGAAATTCCGCAGCGACCTGTACTACCGCTTGAACCTGATCGTGCTGCACCTGCCGCCGCTGCGCGAACGGCGCGAGGATATTCCCATCCTGTTCGAACACTTCGTGCTGGCCGCCGCCGCCCGCTACAACCGCGCCGCGCCCGTCGTTTCCAGCGCGCAGATGCGCAACCTGATGGCCCATTCCTGGCCCGGCAATGTACGCGAACTGCGTAATATCGCCGACCGCTTCGTGCTGGGCATCGCCGGTGGCGCATCGAGTCTGCTGGCGAGCGGCCAGGCCAGCCCCTTGTCGCTGGCGGAACAGGTGAACGGCTTCGAACGCGCGCTGATCGAGCAGGAACTACGCGCATATGCGGGCAACGTCAGCGAAGTGAGTGCGGTGCTCGGCTTGCCGAAACAGACCTTGTACCACAAGATGCAGAAGTACAACCTCGTGGCGGAAGAGTTCCGCTAGGGAGCGGCGCGGGGAAACTTATCAAAAAGAGCAGCAATATATTGCCGCATGGTATATATTGTATCTTTTTGATAATTTAAAATTCACAATGAAAAACCCTGCCGTCCTGTTTTCCCTGTTACTCAGTGCCTCCGGTTTTGCCCAGGATGCCGTCACCACCGACGCCCCCGCAGCTGCAGCCGCCGAAGCGGCCAGCGCCCCAGCCGCACCGGCAACATCGGCCATCAGCCGCCTGCGCCTGTTCGGCCAGAACGGCGCCACGGCTTTCCTGTACCGCGACAGCAGATGCATCCGCGGCATGTTCAGCGATGGCGTGGAAAAGGCCAGCGGCGGCATGAGTTCCGCCTTCGGTTCCTTGATCGGCACTGTCAGCAATACCAGCCTGGGCATCGCGGAAACGGAAACATCGCAAAACCTGGCGCGCAAGGACGGCTTTTTCTCGAAAGCCTATTTCCGCGAATATGAAGTTCCCGCCGACAAGCCCAGCAGCCTGCGCCTGGGCTTCCAGGACGTGTCCTCGTTTTACGTGGCCAACGGCTTGCGCTATGACAGCGTATCACCCAGCTGCCATGGCGACATCTCCTTCACGCCGCGCGCCGGCGAAGATTACGAAGCGGCGTTCTCGTGGGAAGGCAAGCGCTGTAGCATCAGCATCAACCAGGTGATCGCCAAGGACGGCAAGACGGAACTGGTGCCCGTGCCCGTCACGCGCGCCCCAAGCTGCTAAAGCGCTCAGGCGGCGCCGACGAATCCTGTGCGCAAGGGCGTGGCCCAGTCGGGCCGGCCGTTGGCCAGCGTCATCCGGGCCGCCTTTTCCCAGTCATATTCCACGGCATATAACTGCGCCGTCCAGCGGCCATCGGTTCCCTGTTCGGCAATCGCATAGCGCGCGTGCGGCGTGCCGTTTTCCATCACGTGCGGATAACCATGGTCGTCGTCATAGGCTTGCAAACCGACGCTGCCCGGGTTGACGATCAGCCGCCCGTCGGCCAGGCGTACCTGGCGCGGCATGTGCGTGTGGCCGCACAGGATCAGCGCGGCGTCCGTCTCGCCGGCCCGTTCGGCCACTTCCATCGGCGTGGCGGCGCGGCTGCCTTGCGGCGTGACGCTGTCGAGAAAATACACAAGGTCGCTGGCGGGCGTGCCATGCACGAGCAACACATCGTGCCGCAGGCGCAAGGTGGCGGGCAGCGCCGCAATCCAATCCAGTTGCTCCGGCAACAATTGCGCGCGCGCATAGGCGTCCGACACACCCATGCGGGCCGGATCGCCCAGCAGCTGGCGTTCGTGGTTGCCGAGGATGGTCGGCAAGCCGAGCCCCATCAGGCGTGCTGCCGTGGCGCGCGGCTGCAGATGGCCCGAGACGATATCGCCAAGGTTGACGGTCACGTCCACGCCACGCAGGGCGATGTCGGCCAGCACGGCGTCAAGCGCGTCGAGGTTGCCGTGGATATCGGATATGGCGGCGATTCTCATGTTTCCTCCTGTGCGCACCATTCTGCGCGCGTCAGACGATACAGGCAATGCGTGCGCAATGCGTGTCCTGGCGCCAGGGCCGGATGCTCGAACGTGTCCGCATCGCGGCGCATGCCCAGGCGCGCCATCAGCGTGCTCGAGCGCAAGTTGGGCAACGCCGTGAACGCGACGATTTCCGGCAATTGCAAGCGTTCAAAACCTGCCTGCAGGGCGGCCCGTGCCGCTTCCTGTGCATAACCTTGCCCCCAGTAATCGAACGCCAGGCGCCAGCCGATTTCCACGCACGGCGAACATGGCAGTTGCACAGCGGGAATATGCAAGCCCGTCATGCCGATGAATGCATCGTTTTCTCGCAAGGCCACGGCCCACAAGCCCCAGCCCCGCTCGGCGATCAGGCCGCTGCAGCGCTTCGCCATGGTGTCGCTGGCGTCGCGCGACAGGGCCGCGGGGAAATAGGCCATCACGCGGGGATCGGCATTCAGCGCCGCGAACGGTGCGAAGTCGCTGTCGCGCCATTGCCGCAGTACCAGCCGCGGCGTCACCAGTTCCATGATTTCCTGCATCGTTGACATCCCTTCATTACCAGTTTTTACAGTTGCTTGACCAGCGGTAGGACAAGTCCGACGGACAGTTGCGCCGTGCGGCTACGTGATCTAAATGTAACAGTTGCTACCATTTCCTTATTGCACTGTTGCCCAAAACGTCGCGACAGTTTTCACTTTATCTTGAGGAGTTGCCCCATGTCTGCCATGTCCGTGTTCACCCGCCTGTCCCCACCACGCCCGCACCACCTTGCCTTGCGCGGCGCCATGATGCTGGGCGTGCTGGGTATTGCCACGGCGGCTGCCACGGCGCGGGCTGAACCGTCGCCCACCCTGGACCGCGTCAGCCTTTCCGTGGGCGCGTTTTCCGCCGATCCACGCATCAATATCGGCGCCGACACGCAATTTGGCCGCATCGACGCGCCCGAATCAAAGCCAAGCCATACCACCATCCCGCGCGTCAAGGCGGACTTGCTGATCGGCGACCGCCATGGCCTGGCATTCGACTACTACCGCTACGACAAATCCTACACGCCAAGCCTGACAGGCGAAACCATCATCAATGGCCAGCCCGTCACGGGCACGGCCACGGCGAATGCCGATCTGAAGCTGGACCTGGCCAAGCTGGCCTATAAATGGTGGCTGGGCAGCGGCAACGATACCTTCGGCATCGGCCTGGGCGCCGCCTACTACCACGCCAACCTGAAAGGCACGGCCACCGGCGTCGTCAATGGTGAAACGGCCACGGCACGCGACTCCATCAGCGAGCACGCGTTTGCGCCGCTGCTGGAAGTGGGCTGGCGCCACGCCTTCACGCCGGACTTGCGCATGTATGCGGAAGCGTCGGGCATCAAGAAAAACGGCGGACGCATCAATGGCCACATCTACGGCGGCAATGTCGGCGTGGAATGGTTCCCGTTCAAAAATATCGGTTTCGTGGCCGATTACGGCATCTCGAAAATCAAGCTGCACCGCGACAGCGAACGCGATGCCGACCTGAACATCCGCCTGACGGGACCGTCGGCATATGTGAAAGTACGCTTCTAATCCAGCTCAGGCCGCAGGTTTCAGCAACGTCAGCTGGAACTGCGGCAAGTCCGGATCGTCCCACGCCTCGATCCTGGCGAACGGCAGGCGCGCAAACGCCTGCCGCCAGAACGCGCAGGCATCCGCATCGGCGCGGAACGTCGCCACCATCCACGTCTGCGTGCTGCCCAGCAGCACTCTCCGCACCACTTCCAGCGCCAGCCCCCGGCGCCGGTACTTCTTCAAAATAAAAAAGTCGCTGAACTCCTGCACCGGCAACTCGCCCGCCATGCCGGGCTCCGTGATGAAAAAGCCCGCCAGCGCCCCACCGACCTCGATCCAGACGGCCGTATGCCCGGGCGCATGCACATACTCGGCCAGCCCGGCATCGCACACATCGTAGCGGCCGGCGGCCAGCACATCTTCGCCGCTCCAGGCGGTATTGTCGTAGCAGTACAGCTGGAACAGCCGCGCCAGCGTCCCCTCTTCGCCGGGCGCAACGGCGCGCAATGTCATGTTCTGTATTACCGTCATGGTCCCGTCTTTCCGCCGCATGGCGTCATTGAGATGGCGAGTGTAGCACCACGTCGCTCATCGCTTCCTCCTGCATTCCAGCCCTGCATTTCCACCTTTGGTCGCAAAAATATTAATTTCCTTCCAATTGGTTATATATTATTGTTTTTAAGTAACATCCGCCATCGCGGCTGAAAAACAAGGGTGATCCCCTTCCACAGACCGGCAGGCATGCATCTGCCGGCTTTCATACCCAAGCTCTGGAGAATGCTGCACATGCTATCGATCAAACAGCTGAACAAAACGTATGCCAATGGCGTCAAGGCCATCAACAATGTCAGCCTGGAAATCCCCAACGGGATGTTCGGCTTGCTGGGACCGAATGGCGCGGGCAAGTCCTCGCTGATGCGCACCATTGCGACATTGCAAGATCCCGATAGCGGCAGCATCCATTTCGATGGCGTCGATGTGCTGCAGGACAAGGCCGGCCTGCGCCGCCAGCTCGGCTACCTGCCGCAGGATTTCGGCGTATATCCGAAGGTCAGCGCGGAAACCCTGCTCAACCACTTTGCAGTGCTCAAAGGTTTGACGGAAAAGGGCCCGCGCAAGGAGGCCGTGGAAGCCTTGCTGCAGCAAACCAATCTGTGGGAAGCGCGCAAGCGCAACCTGGGCACGTATTCGGGCGGCATGCGCCAGCGCTTCGGCATCGCCCAGGCGCTGCTGGGCGCGCCGCGCCTGGTGATCGTCGATGAACCGACGGCCGGCCTGGATCCGGACGAGCGCAACCGCTTCCTGAACCTGCTGGCGAAGATCGGCGAGCAAGTGGTCGTCATCCTGTCGACGCACATCGTCGACGACGTGACGGATCTGTGCCCGCGCATGGCGATGATCGTCAAGGGACAGGTGCTGGTGCAGGGCGCGCCGCAGGCGGCCATCGATACGCTGCTGGGCAAGGTCTGGCGCCGCAGCGTCAGCATGGACGAGCTGGCGCAGTACCAGCAAACCTTGCACGTGCTGTCGACGCGCCTGGTGGGCGGCAAGCCGCAAATCAATGTGTTTGCCGACAGCCAGCCCGACAGCGGCTTCACGCAGATCGCCCCGGACCTGGAAGACGTGTACTTCCTGCACGTGCGCAACGCCGCCCGCAACGGCGCCGCCGCGCCGGCCGCAGCCGCAGCCGCAGCGTAAGGGGCCGCCATGTGGAAGGAATTTTTCAAGTTTGACCTCGGCTATCAGCTGAAACAGCCGCTGCTGTGGATATTTGCCGTCATCCTCGCCTTGATGGCGTTTGGCGCCAGCAGCAGCGATTCGATCCAGGTCGGCGGCGCCATCGGCAACATCAACCGCAATGCGCCCACCGTGGTGGCGCAGTTGCTGACGATGTTCAGCCTGCTGTCGATGTTGCTCATCACCATCTTCATCGCGGGCGCCGTGCTGCGCGACAGCGAAGTGGGCATGGCCGACATGCTGTTCGCCACGCCCATGCGCAAGTGGGATTACCTGTTCGGCCGCTTCGCCGCCGGCTTCGTCGCCTGCCTGGTGATCTTTGCCGCCATCGCCCTGGCCATCATGCTCGGCCCTCTCATGCCCTGGGTCGACCCGCAGCGCGTGGGCGCGTTCTCGCTGCATGCGTACGCGTGGAGCTTCGGCGTGATGGTAATCCCGAACCTGCTCTTCATCGGCGCCCTGCTGATGCTGCTGGCAGCCACGACGCGCTCGATGTTGCTCGTCTACGTGGGCGTGCTGGGCTTTTTCGTGCTGTGGGGCATGGCCGGCGCCTTTACGCGCGACATCAACAACGAATGGATCGCCGTCCTGCTCGACCCGTTCGGCATGCGCGCGTTCGGCCGCATGACGCGCTACTTCACGTCCGCCGAAGCGAACGCGGGCCTGCCACCGTTTTCCGGCTTCCTGCTGGCCAACCGCTTGCTGTGGCTGGCCATCACGGTGGTGCTGTTCGCCGCCACCGTGATCCTGTTCAAGCCGCAGCGCACGGGCACGGGCAAGCGCCTGTTCGGCAAGCACAAGGCAGAGGCCACCGCGCCGGCCGTGGCGGCGCCGCTGCACCTGCCGCGCAGCGTCCCCACCTTTACGGGCGCGACAGCCTGGCGCCAGTGGTGGCAAATCCTGCGCTTCGACGCCGTCGGCGTGTTCAAGAGCGTGCCCTTCCTCGTCATGCTGCTGTTCGCCGTAATCAACCTGATCGCCGGAGCGAATATCGGCAAGAACATGTACGGCACGGCCGTGTATCCGATGACGCATTTGATGCTGCAAAATATCAACAACAGCTTCAGCTTCATGCTGATCATCATCGTCACCTTTTACGCAGGCGAACTGATCTTCAAGGAGCGGCAAGCCAGGATCGCCGACGTCAGCGATGCCATGCCCGTGCCCAGCTGGGTCCCTCTGCTGGCCAAATGCACGGCCCTGGTCGGCGTCATCGCCGGTTACCTGCTGGTGGGCGTCATCGCGGCCATCGGTTTCCAGCTCTACAAGGGCGGCGCGCCCGTGGAACTGGGGCTGTACCTGAAAGGCACCCTGCTGGGGGCCCTCTTCTTCGTGCTGATGGCCTTGTGCGCCCTCACCCTGCAAGTGCTGTCAAATAACAAGTTCATCGGCTACCTGCTGGTGATCCTGCTGATGGTGGCGCAAATGGTGCTGGGCATGCTGCACTTCGAACACAATCTGTACGCGTTCGGCGGCACGCCGGCCATCAAGTATTCGGACATGAACGGCTATGGCCACTTCCTGGCCGGCTGGTCCTGGTTCGCGCTGTACTGGAGCCTGTTCACGGTGGCCCTCGTCATGCTGGCGCAGGCATTCTGGGTGCGCGGCCTGTCCGCCGACTGGCGTGCGCGCGTGCGCCTGGCCCGCCAACGCCTGAGCGGCAAAGCTGGCGCCGCGCTGGCCCTGGTGCTGCTATGCTGGGCCGGCACGGGCGGCTGGATCTTCTACAACACGAATGTGCTGAACCAGTACGAAACGGCGAATGTCAGCATGGACAAGCAGGCGCTCTACGAAAAATTGTACAAGCAGTACAAGGACTTGCCGCAGCTGAAGATCACCGATATCCAGGCCGACGTGGATATCTATCCCGAGCAACGCAAAGTCTTGATCAAGGGCCACTACGTGCTGCAAAACAAGACGCAGCAGCCGCTCGACACCTTGCGCATCCAACTCAATCCGGACTTGGACACGCACTGGTTGAACTTGCCTGAGCACAAGGTGGCGCTGGACGACAAGGAAGTGGGCTTCAGCATCCTCAAGCTGGCCCGTCCCGTGGCGCCTGGCGCTACCCTTCCGCTCGACTTCACGGTGGCCGTCACGCATGCGGGCTTTACCAACAGCGGCGCGCCTGACCAGGTCAACCTGAACGGCAGTTTCTTTAACAACCAGGCGTATTTCCCGCACTTCGGCTATGCCAAGGAAATGGAGCTGACGGATCGCAACGAGCGCCGCAAGCGGGGACTAGGCGAACCGCAGCGCATGGCCAAGCTGGAAGACACCTCGGCGTATGGCAATACGGTCTTTGGCGGCGAGGCGGACTGGATCCATTTCGACACGACGGTGTCCACCAGCGGCGAGCAGATCGCCCTGGCGCCCGGCTACCTGCAGAAGAGCTGGGAAAAGGATGGCCGCCGCTATTACCGCTACAAGATGGACCAGCCGATGATGCCGTTCTTCGCCTACCTGTCGGCGCGCTGGGAAGTCAAGAAAGATGCGTGGAAAGGCTTGCCGATCGAAATTTATTTCGATAAAAAGCATGGCTACAATACGCAGCGCATGATTACCTCCGTGCAAAAGTCGCTCGACTATTACACCACCGAGTTCACGCCCTACCAGCACAAGCAGGTGCGCATCCTGGAATTCCCCGGCTACCAGAGCTTCGCGCAGTCGTTTGCCAATACGATCCCGTATTCGGAAGGCATCGGCTTCATCGCCGACCTGCGCGACAAGGATGACATCGATTATGTGTTCTACGTCACGGCGCATGAAATGGCGCACCAGTGGTGGGGCCATCAAGTGATCGGCGCCAACGTGCAGGGCGCCACCATGCTGATGGAGTCCTTGGCGCAATACTCGGCCCTGATGGTGATGGAAAAGGAATACGGGCGCGACAAGATGCGCCGCTTCCTGCGCTATGAACTGGACCGCTACCTGAGCGGACGCGGCGGTGAAGCCATCGAGGAACTGCCGCTGGCGCGCGTGGAGGGACAGCAATATATCCACTACAACAAGGGCAGCCTGGTGTTCTACCGCCTGCGCGATGAAATCGGCGAGGAAGCGCTGAACCGTGCGCTGAAACGCTATCTGCAGGACAAGGGCTACCAGCAGGCGCCGTTCACCACGTCGTCGGAACTGCTGGCCTACATCCGCGCCGAAGCGCCGCAGGACAAGCAGGCGCTGATCACGGACCTGTTCGAGAAAATCGTCTTCTACGACAACCGCGTCACGCAAGCGAGCGCCGTGCAGCGCAAGGACGGTCAGTGGGATGTCACCATGCAATTGCACTTGGCCAAACTGGAGTCCGACGGCAAGGGCAAGGAAAGCCCACGCGCCTACGACGAGCCGGTGGAAATCGCCATCTTCGCGCGCCCGGCGGGCGGCAAGGAAAAAGATGAAAAAGTCCTGTTCACCGACAAGCGCGTGTTGTCGGGCAGCGACCCCGTGATCACCATCACGGTGAAGGAAAAACCGTTTGAAGTGGGCGTCGATCCGTACAACAAGATGATCGACAGGGTTCCGCGCGACAATCGCAAGGAAGTCAGCGTGAATTAATCGATGGGGGTCTGACGGGGACGCCGATTCCCCGCCAGCCCCCCAATCACGCCATCAACGGTACACCAATCCCCCGTCGATCAGCGGCGCCTGGCCCGTCATGTAATCGGCATCGGGCCCCGCCAGGAAGGAGACGAGCCCTGCCACGTCGTCCGGCGTCTCGGCGCGCCCCAGCGCGATGCCGTCCACATATTTTTTATACGTCGCGCCCAGCTCGGCGCCCGTCACTTCAGCCATGCGCTTGTCGATCTCGGTCCACATGTCCGTGCCGACGACGCCAGGGCAATACGCGTTGACGGTGATGCCGTCGGCCGCCAGTTCCTTGGCCGCCGCCTGCGTCAGCGCGCGCACGGCAAACTTGGTGGCCGAGTACACGCCCAGCAAGGCAAAACCGTCATGACCGGCGATGGAGCAGGCATTGATGATCTTGCCTTTCTGCTTGCGCTTCTTGAAGGTCTTGGCGGCCGCCTGGATGCCCCAGAGCGTCCCTTGCACATTGATGCGCATGATGCGGTCGACCTCTTCCGGCGTCACGTCGAGCAGCGGCTGCACTTGTGCGATACCGGCGTTGTTGACGATGATGTCGAAGCCGCCCAGCTCCTGCTCGGCAAACGCCACCGCTTCGGTGACCTGAGCGAGCTGCGACACGTCGGCAATGAAGGTGACGGCGCGGCGTCCCAGCGCGCGCACTTCAGCGGCGGCCGTGTCCAGCTTTTCCTGGTTCAGATCCACCAGCGCGATATCGGCGCCATCCTTGGCCAGGCGCAAGGCGATCGCCTTGCCGATACCTTGCGCGGCCCCCGTGACGAGCGCGACTTTTCCGGAAATACCCATGCTGCGTTCCTTTCAGAGTAGTGAGAAGAGACGCTTCAGCCTACCTGAATTTCGTCTTTTTCCGCGTATTGAAACGTGCGCGCCCGGAAAAAGCGCACAGGTCAAGAAAGGAGGAAAAAACGCACCGGCACACGCTATACGAGCGCTGCCGTACTGGCCAATCGCGGCATCTGGCGTAACATGGCCAGCATCGCCGGCGAGCGCGCTGGCACCACGTTCAAGAGGAAGTCCCCATGCCGCGTCGCCATCTGCCCATTCGCGCCAGCCTGCTGCTGGCAGCCCTCGTTTTCACCATGCCCGCCTGGAGCGCCGACCCGGTCCACAAGGAAACAGTGGAACTGACGGCAGGAAAAACCGTGCACAGCGTGAAAGGCAAGATCAAGGGCTACGCCACGGCCGAATACACGGTGACAGGCAAGGCCGGCCAGACCCTCAGCCTCAAGCTGAAGACCAACCAACCGTCGAATTACTTCAACATCCGCCAGCCAGGCCAGGATGAAGCCCTGTTCATCGGTTCATCCGGCGGCAACAGCTACCAGGCAAAACTGCCAGCCGATGGCGAGTACACGGTACAGGTTTACCTGATGCGCAACGCGGCGCGCAGGAATGCGGTGGCGACATACACGCTCGATATCGGCTTGCGCGATTAAACAAGGGAGCTGCCAACACGGTCGATACGGCCCGCGTAACAGCCCCGCTTGGCATTGTGGACGTGAATATAACTGACGTCCGCATTGGCAAATAATTCTGCAATGACGGCTTCCACGGCAGTGCCGTCCACCACGTCGGCATCGAGCATCATGCCATCGGCAGCATAGGCGCGCAGCGACAACATGCGCCGCCGCATCGATTCCGGCACCTGGTTGACAGCATCGTACGCTTGCGTGGCGCCCTCGCGGACAAAAATGGCGTGGCAAGCCCGGTAAGGCGTCATGGCGGGCTGGCACACATGATTCAATAACAGCACGGTCTCGCCCAGTTCGGCGTCCATCAGCGTTACACGGTCAGGAAATCCGGGGTGTTGGTCGACCACCTGGCGCCGCATGCCGAACGCCGTTAACTCGGCATCGGACAAGGAAAAATAGGGCAGAAAAGGTTCGGGCGACAGCCCCGTAATACGAAAATCCATACTGTTCTCCGGTGTCGTCAAAACCACCATCAGACCAGCATGGGGACGGCGCCGCCATCCGCTTCTTGCTATGGAATGTGACCATGCGTCACGGAGTGCCTTCTAGCGCCCGTGCGCATAAAAAAAGCCTGCTTCACGGAGGAAGCAGGCTCTTTATCGGCAGTGTCTGACGGCAGGCGTCAGAATGGCGTGCTTAGAAAGGGATGTCGTCATCCATATCCGAGAAGTTCGGCGCTGGCTTCGGTGCCGGGCGTGGCACCGGTGCCGGAGCTGGACGCGGGGCTGGCGCCTGGCGCGGGGCCGGGGCATCGTAGCCGCCGCCACCGCCACCACCGTAGCTGTCATCGCCACCGCCGGCGTCGCCGCCCATGCCGGAACGGCCGCCCAGCATTTGCATCTGTTCCGCGATGATGTCGGTTGCGTACTTCTCGACGCCGTCCTTGTCCGTGTATTTACGGGTTTGCAGACGGCCTTCGACGTAGACGGACGAGCCTTTTTTCAGGTATTGGCCGACGATTTCCGCCAGACGGCCGAAGAACGAGATACGGTGCCACTCTGTCAATTCTTTTTGTTCGCCCGTGTTGCGGTCCTTCGATTTGTATGAAGTGGCCACGGCGATGTTGGCGATCGCGTCGCCGCTAGGCATGTAGCGGATTTCCGGGTCACGGCCCAGATTGCCGACGATGATGACTTTGTTGACTGATGCCATGAATAACTCCTGATGAACTGCAGCGGGAGCCGGTGTCCCGCGCGTTAGTTTAGTGTACTAAACGAGGATTATAAGCGACCACGCGGCGCAAAGCACCCGCTTTCTGGCGGACGCCCTCTCCCGTGCGGCAGCACGTTTTTTTCACGGCAGGTGAAAACAAGAAACTTGAATACTGGTATTATATACAGTATTCAAACGTCAGTACGCATCTGCATCAAACTTTGTCAGGGCACGTTCGCCCGGCGGCGCAATCCGCCCATGGACGCCTCAGGCATGCAGAGCAAAACCCGGCTATAGTTACAGGTTGACCCGTTGTGGCTCCTCATCCGCACCCAGGCACAATGCGCCGGCCGCACCACTCACTGAAAGCAAGGCAATCACATGGAACAGATCCGCATTCGCGGCGCTCGCACGCATAACCTCAAGAATATCAATCTCGATTTGCCGCGCAATAAGCTGATCGTGATTACCGGCTTGTCCGGCTCCGGCAAGTCGTCGCTGGCTTTCGACACCTTGTACGCTGAAGGCCAGCGCCGCTATGTCGAGTCGCTGTCGGCCTATGCACGCCAGTTTTTGCAGTTGATGGAAAAGCCCGATGTCGACCTGATCGAGGGCCTATCGCCGGCCATCTCCATCGAACAGAAGGCAACGTCGCACAATCCGCGCTCGACCGTGGGCACCGTGACGGAAATCCATGATTATCTGCGCCTGCTGTATGCGCGCGTGGGCACGCCCTACTGCCCCGACCATCCGGAAAACGCGCTGGCCGCGCAATCCGTGTCGCAAATGGTCGATGCCGTGCTGGCCATGCCGGAAGACACCAAGCTGATGATACTGGCGCCCGTCGTTGCCAACCGCAAGGGCGAACACGTGGACCTGTTCGAGCAGATGCAGGCGCAGGGCTTCGTGCGCTTTCGCGTGCAGAGCGGCACGCATGCGGCCAAGATCTATGAAGTCGATGACCTCCCGAAACTGAAGAAAACGGAAAAACACACGATCGACGTCGTCATCGACCGGGTCAAGGTGAACCAGGAGATCAAGCAGCGCCTGGCGGAAAGTTTCGAGACGGCACTGCGCCTGGCCGATGGCCGCGCCATTGCCTACGAAATGGATACGGCCCAGGAGCACGTGTATTCCAACAAGTTCGCCTGCAATGTGTGCGGCTATTCCCTGCAGGAACTGGAACCGCGTCTGTTCTCGTTCAACAACCCCATGGGCGCCTGTCCGGAATGCGACGGTTTGGGACACATTGAATTCTTTGACCCGAAACGCATCGTCGCGTTCCCGAACCTGTCGCTTGCCTCGGGCGCCGTCAAGGGCTGGGACCGCCGCAACCAGTTTTACTTCCAGATGCTGTCGAACCTGGCCGCGTATTACGAGTTTGACCTGGACATGCCGTTCGAGCAGCTGGACTTGAATTCACAGCAAGCCGTGCTGTACGGTTCCGGCAAGCAAGTGATTCCGTTTACCTATGTCAACGAACGGGGCCGCACCGTCATCAAGGAACACACGTTCGAAGGCGTGGTCAACAATCTGCAACGCCGCTACCGCGAGACGGATTCGATGGCCGTCAAGGAAGAATTGGCCAAGTTCATCAATGAAAAATGCTGCCCCTCATGCGATGGCGCACGCCTGCGCGTGGAAGCGCGCTTCGTCAAGGTCGGCACGGGCAAACAGCAGCGCGCCATCTATGAAGTGGCGGGAAAACCGCTGCGCGAGACCCTGGAATTCTTTGAAAAGCTGAAACTGACGGGCGCCAAGAAAGAGATCGCTGACCGCGTGGTCAAGGAAATCATTTCACGCCTGAAATTCCTCAACAATGTGGGCCTCGACTACCTGTCGCTGGACCGCAGCGCCGACACGCTCTCCGGCGGCGAAGCACAGCGCATCCGCCTGGCGTCGCAAATCGGCTCCGGTTTGACGGGCGTCATGTATGTGCTCGACGAGCCGTCGATCGGCTTGCACCAGCGCGATAATGACCGCCTGATCGAAACCTTGAAACACTTGCGCGACATCGGCAACAGCGTGCTGGTGGTCGAGCATGACGAGGACGCCATCCGCACGGCCGACTACATCGTCGACATGGGCATCGGCGCGGGCGTGCACGGCGGCGAGATCATCGCCGAAGGCACCCTGCAAGACATTCTCAAAAACAAGAAATCGCTGACGGCGCAATACCTGAACGGCAAGCTGAAAATCGCCGTGCCGGCCAAGCGCCACGCCAGCAATCCGGAAAAGCAGCTGGTCATTACTGGCGCGACGGGCAACAACCTGAAAAAGGTGTCGCTGAGCTTGCCTGTGGGCTTGATGACATGCGTGACGGGCGTGTCCGGCTCGGGCAAATCGTCGCTGGTCAACGATACCTTGTATCCGGCCCTGTCGCGCCATTTGTATGGTTCGCAGACGGAACCGGCGCCGCACGAGTCGATCAGCGGCCTGGAACACTTCGACAAGGTCATTTCCGTCGACCAGGCGCCGATCGGCCGCACGCCGCGCTCCAATCCCGCCACGTACACGGGCTTGTTTACGCCGATCCGCGATCTGTTCTCCACGGTGCCGACGGCCAAGGAACGCGGCTACAGCGCAGGCCGCTTCTCGTTCAACGTCAAGGGTGGGCGTTGCGAAGCGTGCCAGGGCGATGGCGTGATCAAGGTCGAGATGCATTTCTTGCCTGACGTCTACGTGCCGTGCGACGTGTGCCACGGCAAGCGCTACAACCGCGAAACACTGGAAGTGCAATACAAGGGCAAGAACATCACGGAAGTGCTGGGCATGACGGTGGAAGAAGCGCATGAATTCTTCAAGCCCGTCCCTTTGATCGCACGCAAGCTGCAAACCCTGCTCGACGTGGGCCTCGGCTACATCAAGCTGGGCCAGAGCGCCACGACCCTGTCCGGCGGCGAAGCGCAGCGCGTGAAACTGTCGCTGGAATTGTCCAAGCGCGACACGGGCCGCACCCTGTACATCCTCGATGAACCGACGACGGGCTTGCACTTCCACGATATCGACTTGCTGCTGAAAGTCATCCACCGCCTGCGCGACCAGGGCAACACTCTGGTGATCATCGAGCACAACCTCGACGTCATCAAGACGGCCGACTGGATCGTCGACCTGGGTCCGGAAGGCGGCGCAGGCGGCGGCCAGATCATCGCCACGGGCACGCCGGAAGACGTGTCACTGAACCCGGCCAGCGTGACGGGTAAATACCTGGGGCCGCTGCTGAAGCAATAACGACGGCAGCGCAATAAAAAACGGCGCGGATTGCTCATGCAATCCGCGCCGTTTCTCTTTTTGATAGCACCCCAGTCATTGCCGGCGTGTCATTTATCTCACGCCAGTCTTTGCTGGCGTGTTTCTCCCCCACTACAACTCTCAACACCTGACAAGCTACTGCGCGGCGCGCTTTGCGGCCTGCGATGCTCACCGTGCTTCAGCACGGTTGCGCTTCTTAGCCACAAATCACTGCCGCTCGCTACGCTTGTCAGATGCCGCTTTACGCTAACTTAGTTATGCACTCAGCCGCTTTTCCAGCGCAGCCTTGTTATCTGCCAATTCCTGCGGCAGATGATACGCGAGTTTTTCAAACAACTGCGTATGCAATTTCAACTCTTCCACCCACGCGGCCTTGTCGATCGAGGTGATGGTGTCGAACTGTTCTTGCGTGAATGGCAGGCCATCCCAGTTCAGGTCGCCATACTGCGGTGTCGTGCCGAACAGGTTTTCCACACCGCCCGCCTTGCCTTCGATACGCTCCAACATCCATTTCAGCACGCGCATGTTGTCGCCAAAGCCAGGCCAGACGAACTTGCCAGCCTCGTCCGTACGGAACCAGTTGACGCAGTAGATCTTCGGCAGGGCAGCGGGGTTGACCTTGCCCACCTTGACGCCCATGTCCAGCCAGTGCTGGAAGTAATCGCTCATGTTATAGCCGATAAACGGCAACATGGCAAATGGATCGCGGCGCACGACGCCCATCTGGCCCACGGCCGCGGCCGTCGTTTCCGAGCCCATGGTGGCCGCCATGTAGACGCCTTCGACCCAGTTGCGCGCTTCGGTAACGAGTGGCACGGTGGTCGAGCGGCGGCCGCCGAAGATGAAGGCCGAGATCGGCACGCCGGCCGGATCGTCCCAGGCCGAGTCGATCACGGGGTTTTGCGTTGCCGCCACCGTGAAGCGGGCGTTCGGGTGCGCCGCCTTGGTACCGGACGCCGGCGTCCAGTCCTTGCCCTGCCAGTCGATCAAATGGCTAGGTGCTTCCTTGGTCAAGCCTTCCCACCAGACATCGCCGTCGTCCGTCAACGCCACGTTGGTGAAAATCGTGTTGTCGCGCATGGACGCCATGCAGTTGTAATTGGTTTTTTCGTTGGTGCCTGGCGCCACGCCGAAATAGCCTGCTTCCGGGTTGATCGCATACAAACGGCCATCGGCACCTGGCTTGATCCAGGCGATATCGTCGCCGATGGTGGTCACTTTCCAGCCATTAAAACTTGCCGGCGGGATCAGCATGGCGAAGTTGGTCTTGCCGCAAGCCGATGGGAACGCTGCCGCGACGTAATGCTTCTTGCCTTCCGGCGATTCCACGCCGAGGATCAGCATGTGTTCGGCCAGCCAGCCCGGGTTGTTGTCCGATGCTTGGGCTTCCTGGTAGCCCATGTTCGAGGCGATACGCAGGGCGAAACATTTCTTGCCCAGCAAGGCGTTGCCGCCGTAGCCGGAACCGAAGGACCAGATTTCACGCGTTTCCGGGAAATGCACGATGTACTTGGTGCTGTTGCACGGCCATTTCACGTCGGCCTGGCCGGCAGCCAGCGGTGCGCCCACGCTGTGCACGCATGGCACGAATGCGCCATCGGTACCCAGCACGTCGTACACGGCACGGCCCATGCGGGT
This sequence comes from Janthinobacterium sp. NKUCC08_JDC, assembly GCF_019345575.1. Lineage (NCBI taxonomy): Bacteria > Pseudomonadati > Pseudomonadota > Betaproteobacteria > Burkholderiales > Oxalobacteraceae > Janthinobacterium > Janthinobacterium sp. NKUCC08_JDC. Next base: position 88,485 of record NZ_JAHKQW010000008.1, read on the forward strand.
CATGATCTTCATGTTGACGGCGACATACGGCGAATCGGACAGTTCCACGCCGATGTGCGCGATTGGCGAGCCCAGCGGGCCCATCGAGAATGGCACGACATACATGGTGCGGCCGCGCATGCAGCCATCGAACAGGCCGTTCAGAGTGTGGCGCATCTCGCCAGGCTCGGTCCAGTTATTCGTCGGGCCGGCCGCCTCTTTCGTTGCCGAGCAAATATACGTGCGGTCTTCGACGCGGGCCACGTCGCTCGAGTCGGAGCAGGCCAGGTAGGAATTCGGGCGCTTTTCGGCATTGAGTTTTTTCATGGTGCCGCTGGCAACCATTTCGGCGCACAGGCGCTCGTACTCTTCTTGCGAACCATCGCACCAGTAGATGCGATCTGGCTTGGTCAGCGCGGCAATGTCTGCCACCCAGTTGATCAGTTTCTGTTGTTTAATATAAGCTGGGACGTTGAGTGCGGCGACGCCACCCATGACGGGCTGATTCATATTACCTCCAATACCAATAAAAGAAATTCTGGTCGTTCCGGCAAGACAGGCAGCATCGTTGAGAGGTGGCTGCGGCTCACTGCGGGCGGCGTGTTCACGCGGGCAGGGCTCTGGTGTCGTGTCCGCCGCGGCGCTCGCGCCAGCGGCATTTACCTGGATCATGCTCCCGGGCTGCAGGAACAGTTTGCGCTATCACTATAATCAGGAAGCTTCAAAAGTGCCGGCGATTGTACACCCGTGTAACAGCTATTCTCGCAAAAATGTAGGAGAATAGCTTGACTAATGTAGTAGGCTATTCAGCATTTCCCGTATCCTGTTATTTCCCTACCAAATCCTCACTAAAATCGGCCATCCACCATGAAAATTGCCATACTCGATGATTACCAGGATGCCGTGCGCGGCCTCGATTGCTTCCAGTTGCTTGCCGGCCACGAGGTCAAAGTGTTCAGCAATACGGCGCGGGGCCTGGGCCAGCTGGCGATCCGGCTGGCCCCGTTCGACGCGCTGGTACTGATCCGGGAACGCAGCAGTTTCAACCGGGCCTTGTTGTCGAAACTGCCGAATCTGAAACTGATTTCGCAAACGGGCAAGGTCAGCGGCCACATCGATGTGGCGGCCGCCACCGAGCTGGGCATCGCCATTGCGGAAGGCATCGGCTCGCCCACGGCGCCGGCCGAACTGACATGGGCGCTGATCATGGCGGCGCAGCGCAAGATCGTGCCGTACGCGCAACATTTACAAGAAGGACTGTGGCAGACGTCGTCGCTGGAACCGGCACGCAACACGCTCGGTACGGTATTGAAAGGGCGCACCCTGGCGATCTGGGGCTACGGCAAGATCGGGCAATTGATCGCCGGCTACGGCCGCGCTTTCGGTATGGGCATCCTCGTGTGGGGCAGCGAAGCGAGCCGCGCGGCGGCCGTGGCGGCCGGCGATACGGCGGCAGAGTCGCGCGAGGCCTTCTTTGAGCAGGCCGACGTGCTGAGCTTGCACCTGCGCCTGTCCGACAAGACGCGCGGCCTGGTAACGAGCGAGGACCTAGCGCGCATGAAGCCCGCGTCCCTGTTCGTCAACACCAGCCGTGCCGAGCTGGTGGCCGATGGCGCGCTGGAAGCGGCGCTTCAGATGGGGCGCCCGGGCGCCGCCGCGCTGGACGTGTTTACGGACGAGCCGCTGCCGCCAGGCTCGCCATTGCTGCTGCTACCGAACGTGCTGGCCACGCCGCACCTGGGCTACGTCGAGCGTGACAGCTATGAACTGTATTTCCGCTATGCCTTGCAAAACATCGTCGATTTTACGCAGGGCCAATGCACGCGCCTGCTCAATCCCGAGGTGTTGCAACATGCGCGGCAAAGCCCTCAGGAACGCTGAAAACCCTTCAGCAAGTCCGGCTCGCCCGTGATGCCGATGGCGGGCGCGGGCAGCACGTGCCGGCCCCGCCACAGGCCGGCCCAGCCGGGTGGCCAGGCGATGTCCGGCCCACTGTACGGCGCCACGCCAGCGCGCACGGCCACGACCGGCACGGGCGGCATGTCTTGCAGGGGCTCGCCTGCGGTGCGCTGCATATCCAGGCTGTACATGTAATTGGGCAATAAAGCGTCGCAGACGCGGCCAAACCAGTCGCTATGGTCGTCGTCGCGGCCCAGCGCCTGCGCCAGCCCCTGCGGGTCGAAGCGGGCCAGGGCATCGATCAGCTCGCCAGTGGTGGCGCCCGGGGAATCGCCCCAGCCCATCACGGGGTTGACGTTGTAATCGGCGCCCGAGCCATACCAGCCTTCGCGCCAGGGCCGCTGCATCCAGTCGCGCGGCCCCGTAAACAAATGCCAGCGCCAGTGCAAGCCCGACGGCTTGGGCCAGGCATACAGATACAGCTTTTGATAGCCGGCCTGGTGCAGCTCGCGCACCATGGCCATCAGACGCGCGTGCGGCATGCGGTCCGGCGGCGCGCGGCGAAACAGGATCGCTTCGCCATCGGCAAACTGCACGTCGTCGGTCGACAGGTTCAGGTCCAGGGTCCGCGCTTCGCTGCCGAAACGGGCGGCGATCCAGCCCGTCAGCAAATTGACGGACGTGATCACCCCGTAACCGCGGTGGCGGTGAAAAATGACGGTGCCGGGAGCGAGCGCTTTCATACGGAGTCGGGGGGCAGGCAAACAAAGAAACCAGTGTACTCACAGATGGCCAAATTTTCCAGATGCGGCGCAAGCGCAGGCGGCAAGCACGCTGCCCCATCCGCAGCGCCATTCACGCAAGGGCATCAATCCACGATATCATGCGCGTCATTCTCCACTGACATCGTGACCACATCATGACATTGCGCATACTCGCCACCGGCGGCACTTTCGACAAGCACTACAACGAATTGAACGGTACCCTGGGCTTTTCCGACAGTCATTTGCCGGCAGCGATTGCCCGCGCGCGCATGACGGCGCCCGTGGCGCTGGAGCAATTGCCATTGCTCGACTCGCTCGACATGCAGGATGCGGACCGCCAGCGCGTGCTCGCTTCGTGCCGCGCGGCGCACGAGAAAGCCATCGTCATCATCCACGGCACCGACACCATGCGCGAAACGGCGCAAGTGCTGGGCGCAGCGAACCTGCAGCAAACGGTGATTTTGACGGGCGCCATGATTCCCTACGAAATCGACAACTCCGATGCCCTGTTCAACCTGGGCTTTGCCTGCGGCGTGGCGCAAACCTTGCCAGCCGGCGTGTATGTGGCCATGAACGGCCAGATCTTCGCCTGGGACAATGTGCAAAAGAACCGCGCCGCCGGCGTGTTCCAGCCTTTGTAAGTCGATGGCGGGACAGGGCGCACAAGCAGAACGACTAACGCTCTGACTGACACTCTGTCACAATTCCACCAGCCCGCTTTCAGCGGGCTTTTTTACATTTTTTTACTTTGCATAAATTCCGCAATACAACATTTTTCGTCTAATTATTGCTGGTAAAACATCGAATTGCCAATACAATAATTTTATGTTGCAAAAAAACGCCATTGATCATTTTTAAAAACGTAGATATTTATAAATATAAAATCTATATTTAACATTTAAATCAAATATTCTTCAGTATCTCGAATTTATTGCCAAATCCGACACGGTTGAGGTGCATTTTTTCTTGCTGAGACGACATAATGTTTGCCTCGACAAGTCAAAAGTGCATTTATAACAATATTGCACCAAGTAGTCTTCCACCTCCCACCGACGTGGTTCCGCCTACCGTACACGAGCACCGCAGACCATCTACCCGATGGCTATATCGGTGCTCGTGTGCCGCTTGTCGTTATTAAAACTACTACGGAGTAATTGTTACAATGGCATTTAAAGAAAAAATTGGCGTGCGCAGCGTACGCCTGGCCCTGACCGTCCTGGCAGGCAGCGTCTTGTTCTCCGGCCAATCCATGGCGGACGAAGCAATTCAAAAAGTTGAAATTACCGGTTCGAGTATCAAGCGTATCGCTGTCGAAGGCGCACTGCCTGTACAGCGCCTGTCGCAAGAAGCGATCGCCAAATCGGGCGCCACTTCGGTAGCCGACCTGATCCAGGCCCTGCCAGCCATGCAAGGCTTCACCATCGGCGCAGTTGCTGCCGGTTCCGACTCGGGCGGCAATACCAGTGCATCGCTGCACGGTATCGGCGAGTCCTACACCCTGGTACTGCTGAACGGCCGCCGCATCGCACCACAAGGCTCCGGCACCACGGTCAACCTGAACGCCATCCCGATGAGCGCCGTTGAGCGCGTCGAGATCCTGACCGACGGCGCTTCGGCCCTGTACGGCTCGGACGCCATTGCCGGCGTACTGAACTTCATCCTGAAGAAAAACCAGCAAGGCGCCACTCTGGAAGCCACCTATGGCGGTCCGGAAGACAAAGGCGGCAACGCCTGGAATACCAGCGTCACCTACGGTTTCGGCGACCTGGACGAAGACCGCTTCAACGTGCTGCTGTCGTACCGCCACGATGAGCAATCGAAACTGCGCGCCACTGACCGCGATTTCGCCGCTACCTCGTATGTGCCATTCAGCCGCAACGGCAACAACTATGTATGGGACCGCACCAGCACCTCGGCTTCGCCAGCAGGCGCCACAGTTGCCTACAATAGCGGTGCTAAATCGACAGCCTTTACGCCTTACCTGGCGATGAATGGCAAGTGCCCTGAAGACTCCTACAAGACGACCAGCAATGCGCGCGCTTGCGGCTTCGACACGGGCTCCACCGTGGAAGTCGTACCGCAATCGAAACGCGACAGCCTGTTCTCCAAAGCTACGTACAAGCTGAACGACAACCTGAACGCGTTCGCCGAACTGGCCTACTCGCGCTACGACCTGACGGCGCGTATCGCCGCCAATCCAATCCCGATTTCGATCGCCAAGGGCAGCCCGCTGTACAACACCTATGTATCGCCGTACCTGACGCCAGCGCAACGTGCCGACGTCAAGTCGATCACCGCCAACTACCGCAGCACCGACTTCGGTCTGCGCGCCAGCAACACCATCACCGAAACCAAACACATGGTCGTTGGTGTGGAAGGCGAACTGGGCGCGTGGAACTTCGAAAGCGGCCTGACCTGGTCGCAAAACTCGATTGACGAGCGCTACACGGGCGGTTACCAGAAGAGCCAGGAGTTCAAGAACATCCTCGCCAATCCGGACTTCAACCCGTTCGCAGTGACGCAAAAACCATCGGTGCAAGCGCAAATCGCTGGTGCGCAGTTCGTTGGCTCCGTGCGTACCGCATCGACCACGATGCGCGGCGTCGATACGCACGGCTCGCGTGAATTGTTCAGCCTGCCAGGCGGCAAAGCCAGCCTCGGTATCGGTGGCGACTACCGCACCTATACCTATGAGCAATCGCCAGGCAGCAATGCCACCGGCGACGATATCTACAACTTCAACACCAAGGCCGCCTACGACATGAGCCGCGACACCTACGGCGCATTCGTCGAGTTGCTGGCACCGTTGACCAAGTCGTTCGAAATGACCGTGGGTGGCCGTCACGACGCCGTCAAGGCGATCGATGACAAGCTGAACAACAAAACTGTCGGCAAAAAAGACAGCGCCAATACCTACAAGGTATCGGCACGCTGGCAGCCAGTACAGACCGTGCTGATCCGCGGTTCCTACGGCACGGGCTTCAAGGCGCCAAGCATGCTGGAAATTGCACAGCCACTGGTCAACGCCGGCTTTACCGCCAAGAAATTTGACTGCCCATACCCAGGTAACGCACTGTGCCGCGCGGAAGCAACGCAATACAACGCCGTGTCGCAAGGCAATCCGGATCTGCAATCGGAAAAGTCGAAACAGTTCACCCTGGGCTTCCGTGTCGAACCTAGCTCGGCCTTCTCGTTCGGCGCCGACCTGTGGGATGTGAAACTGCGCAATGCCGTGTCGGAAGTTTCCGAAGAGCAAGCATTTGCCGATCCGATCAAGTATGCGTCGAGCTTCGGAACTTATACCGAACCATCGACCGGCATCACCTACTACTCGTTCAAGAAACTGTCGGTCAACATCGGCAAGAAGGAATACCGTGGTATCGACTGGGATCTGTCGGCCAACCACAAGTTCTCCTTCGGCAAGCTGACCGCCCAATTGAGCGGTACGCACATGTTGCACGCCAACTACACCAAAGCCGGTAGCGATAATATCTACACCAGCAACATGAACTTCTTCGGCGACACCAACGAAGTCACGTTCCGCAACCTGATGAAGCTGACGACGACCCTGGATACGGGCCGCCTGAGCAACACGGTAACGGTCAACTACCGTAACGGCTACACCGATGCAGCCGCTACCGTGTACAACCTGGCGACCCAGCAGGAAGAGAAAAACTTCCGCCTGCAAGTACCGTCGTACACCACGTTCGACTGGCAAGCACGTTTCGCCTTTGACAAGCAAACCACGATCCGCGCAGGTATCAAAAACCTGTTCGACCGTGCACCACCGCTGTCGCTGCGCGCTTCGTCGGGCCACCAGGTTGGTTTCGACCCACGCTACGCCGATCCAATGATGCGTTCGTTCTACATCACCGGCAACTACAAGTTCTAATGTGACGTTGTGAATTAGCTTGTCCGAAAGCGCCTTGCACTTCACCGTGCAAGGCGCTTTTTTTATGGCGCGACATATTGCGCAGACGAAAAAAAGGAGCCGCAGCTCCTTTTTTGTACCGGCATGACGGCTGTTACGCCGTCGCTTCGCCGCCCAATGCTTCGACCACGTCGGCCATCAGCTTGCTCAGCTCGCCCGTCATCAGCATCACGTCGCCGTCGAAACGCTCTTCGTCGTTCTTCGTGCTCGATTCCGTTTCCTTGATCACGTCGAGCGGCTTGACGCTCTTGATGGCCAGCGACTCCGTCAGCACGAATGAGATCTTGTCGTTCCACGTCATGGCCAGGCGCGTGCACTGCTTGCCGGCCGCGATGTGGCGGCGCACGTCGTCCGCTTCCAGGGTGTGGCGCACGTAGCGCACGGTGGCCTTGCTTTCGCCCGTGGCGCGCAATTCCGTATCCATGTCGACCGTGAAGCCGGCCGGCGCATCGTCGGCCTGCAGCCATTCCGTCATCACCGCCACGGGCGAGCGCTGCACGCGCAGACTTTCCAGCGGCAGTTTGTCGACGGCTTTCAACAGCAGCTTGATGACTTCATCGGCTTTCGCCGGGCTGGCGGCATCGACCACCAGCCAGCCATTGACGGGGTCGATCCACGTCCAGACGTTGCTGCGGATGCTGAAGGCGCGCGGCAGCAGCTCGTCGGCCACGCGTTCCTTCAATTCCTTCATGGCCTTTTTACCAGGCGCAAAGCCTTGCGCTTCTTCCATCTCGGCGGCGCGGGCCTTGGCCACCTGGTTGATGACGGTCGCTGGCAGCAGTTTCTTTTCCGTGCCCAGCAGGATCAGCATCTGTTTGTTGACCACGTGGACCAGGCCGCCGTTCGGGCGTGGCGTATCCCAGCCCTGGCGCATCAGATCCATGCTGGTCGCCGGCGTAAATTTGTTCGAGGACAGCGCCTCTTCCAGTTGTTCTGGCGTGTAAGCCCACGGTGCGGGCAGGCGGTAAATCTGAAGATTCTTGAACCACATAGTTTTTGTCTTCCGTTTGTTTCAGTAGTGCCAGGGGAACGCCATTCTACACTTTCGACACGGGAATGCCGTCAAAAGCGCGGACTGGCGCGGTGTTGTTGCTGCGTGGGGAATGCCGCTACAGGGCGGGAAACAGCTCCGCCTGGGCCGGTGCCTGCCGCGTCACGATGGCCGGGTCCGACAAGGTCGAGATGCGCACGCCCAGCAGGCGGATTTTCTTGTCAAATGGCACGCGCCGCAAGCAATCGCGGCTGGCGCGCAGGATGGCGGCGGCGTCCGCCGTGGCGCTGGGCAGGGTGATGTCGCGCGTGACGGTGCTGAAATCCTCGAAGCGCAGCTTGATGCCCACCGTGCGCCCCGCCAGCGACTGTTTATCCAAGTCGCCCGCCACGCGCGTACACAGGCTTTCCAGTTTTTCCGACAGGGTGGCGCGGTCGCGCACCACCTGCAAGTCGCGCTCGAACGTCGTTTCGCGGCTGACGGACTTGGTTTCCCGGCTCGTCTGCACGGGCCGGTCATCGATGCCCAGCGCCGCCTGGCGCAGCCAGCCCGTGTACAGGTCGCCGAACTGCGTGCGCAGCATGGCCATGTCGGCCCGGGCCAGCTCGCCAATGGTGACAATGCCCAGCGCTTCCAGCTTGGCCGTGGCTTTCGGACCGATGCCGTTGATCTTTTTCGCCGGCAAGGGCCACACGCGCGTTTCAATATCCTCCGGGTTCAGGATGGTCAGGCCGTCCGGTTTTTCCAGGTCGGAACAGATTTTCGCCAGCAATTTGTTGGGTGCCAGGCCGATCGAGCACGACAGGCCCGTGGCTTCGAACACGGCCGCCTTCAGGCGCGCCGCCATGGCCGGCGCCTGCTCGCCGTATTCGGTGAGATCAACATAGATTTCATCGATGCCCACGTTCTGGATGATGGGGCACAACTGGGCCACGGCCTGCTTGAAGCGCGCTGAATAGTCGCGGTAGGCCTCGAAATCGGCCGGCAGCAGGATGCTGTCGGGCGCCAGCTTGGCCGCCTTCATGATGCCCATGGCGGAAAACACGCCGAACACGCGCGCCGCATACGTCGACGTGGTGACGACGCCGCGCCCCACGTAGTCGCGCATGCGCGCAAATTGCCGCGTGCCGTCTTCCTGCAGCACGGGCTGCTGCAGACGCCCACCGCCGATGACGACGGCTTCGCCGCGCAATTCCGGATATTTCAACAGTTCCACGGAGGCAAAGAAGGCGTCCATGTCCAGATGCGCTATCCAGCGGCGGGCTGCGGGTGGCTCGGGAAAGGGGGAGGCAGATGTGGTCAAGGACACCTCGCGGCGGGATACTGTAGTTATATACAGTATCGCTGGAAATGCCCATGGATGCAAGTTGAAACGCACGCGCAAGGCGGTTGCTTTTCTCAATAGCAAGATTACAATCCTGACACAACTATTCAAAGGAGTCGCCTTGTCTATCGCCCATCACGCTGCGCGCCGCCGGTCCGCCTGGTTATCCATCCTGCCGGCCCTGCTGCTGTCCTCGCTGGCGCCATCCGCGCTGGCCGCCGACGCCGCCACCGCTACCGTCGCCACCATGTCGGCGCCCGTTGCCGCCAAGACGGCCTGGCAGGAAACGCGCCACGGCACGGTCGTCACGGACGACTACCGCTGGCTGCAAAAGAAGACCGATCCTGCCGTGATCGATTACCTGAATGCGGAAAACGCCTACACGGCCGCCGTCACGGCCCCGATCCAGCCGCTGGCCGACAAGGTGACTGCGGAAGTCAAGGGACGCATGCAGGAAGTGGACCTGTCCGTGCCTGCGCGCCAAGGCAATTTCTACTATTACACGCGCACGGAAGCAGGCAAGCAATACCCGATTCACTGCCGCCGTCCTGTCGGCAAGAACGGCGCCTACGATGTGCAGGCGCTTGAAGAAATTCTGCTGGACCAGAATCAATTGGCCGAAGGCCACAAATTCTTTGCCGTACGTGCGTTTGCCATCAGCCCGAATGAACAGTTGCTGGCCTACACCACCGACACGACGGGTTTCCGCCAGTACGAACTGCATGTCAAGGATTTGAAGACGGGCAAGCTGCTGGGCGACACCATGCCGCGCGTGACCTCGCTGGCGTGGGCGGCGGACAACGCCACCCTGATGCTGACGCAGGAAGACGCCACCACCAAGCGCGCGGACCGCTTGTTCCGCCTGCCCCTGGGCGGCACCTTGCAGCAGGTCTACCACGAGCCAGTGGAACAGTTCGCCATCGGCGTGAGCCGCACCCGCGACCATCGCTACTTCGTGCTCACTGCGCGCAGCACGGATACGAGCGAAGTGCTGCTGCTGCCAACGAGCAAGCCCGAAGGCAGTTTCCAGAGCGTGCTGAAACGTGAAAAAGGCCACCGCTACGGCATCGAGCACCGCGACGGCCAGCTGTTTATTCTGACCAACAAAGAGGCGAAGAATTTCCGCGTCGTCAGCGCGCCAGTGACCGCCCCGCAGCCGAAGAACTGGAAGAGCGTCGTGCCGCACAACAAGGATGCCGTGATCCAGTCCATCGACGTCTTCCAGGGCTATCTGGTGGTGATGGAAAAAGCCCGCGCCCTGAACCGCGCCCGCATCCATGATTTCGCGCGGAAGAACTGGAAAACGGTGCAGTTCGACGACCCCGTCTACCTGGCCACGGCGGCCGGTACGCCGGAGTTTTCCGCCACGCAATTTCGCATGTCCTACCAGTCGCCCGTCACGCCGCCCACCGTCATCGACATGAGCATGCAAGACGGCAAGCGCACGGTGCTCAAGCAGCAGGAAATCGTCGGCGGCTTTGATGGCAGCCGCTACACGACGCAGCGCTTGTGGGTGAAGGCGCGCGATGGCGTGCAGGTGCCGTTGTGGGTCGTCTACAAGAAAGGCGTCAAGCTCGACGGTTCCGCGCCGCTGCTGCTGTATTCGTATGGTTCGTATGGCATCTCGACGGAAGCCACTTTTGCCATCAGCCGCATCAGCCTGCTGGACCGTGGCGTCATCTATGCGCAAGCGCATATCCGCGGCGGCACGGACATGGGCGAAGCGTGGCATGAAGACGGCATGCTGATGAAGAAGAAGAACACCTTCAATGACTTCATCGACAGCGCCGACTACCTGGTGCGTGAAAAATGGACGAGCCCGAACCGCCTGATCATCCAGGGCGGCAGCGCCGGCGGCTTGCTGATGGGCGCCGTCGTCAACATGCGTCCCGAGCTGTTCCACGCCGTGCACGCGGCCGTGCCCTTCGTCGACGTGATGAACACCATGATGGACGCCAGCCTGCCGCTGACGACGGGCGAGTACCTGGAATGGGGCGACCCGAACCAGAAGACGGCCTACGACTACATGCTCAGCTACTCGCCCTACGACAACATTGCGCGCAAGAATTACCCGGCCATGCTGGTGACGACGGGCCTGAACGACAGCCAGGTCATGTACTGGGAACCGGCAAAGTATGTGGCCAAGCTGCGCGCGTACAAGACGGACGGCAATCCCCTGCTGCTGAAAACGAATATGGGCGCCGGCCATGGCGGCGCTTCGGGCCGCTATAACGCCATTGCCGAAAACGCATTCAATATGGCGTGGATGCTGTCGCAGTGGGGTATTACGGAGTAAAGTGAAAAAAGCGCTTGCAGAAGGATTTTGTCCGTCCTATAATAGCGCCTCTTCCAGACGTGGTGACAAACGTCGGGATGGTTTTCTGAGACAAGCAACGGGTGCTTAGCTCAGTTGGTAGAGCGGCGCCCTTACAAGGCGTAGGTCGGGAGTTCGAGCCTCTCAGCACCCACCAAATCAGAAAACTGTCCAGTGCTTCATGGATCAGCAATACAGATCATACGAGCTTGGAGTGGTAGTTCAGTTGGTTAGAATACCGGCCTGTCACGTCGGGGGTCGCGGGTTCGAGTCCCGTCCGCTCCGCCAATAAAAGAAAAGCCCTTTGGTTCTCTGAACCGAAGGGCTTTTCCCATTTCAGAAGCAGAAAACACGTCACTCCCCCCGTCCCTGACTATTTTTGCGCTTTTCAGCAAAAAAACTGCTGTTCACCCTCAAGAATAGTTGCACAAGCACGAATGCGCCCCCTATAATAGTGCCTCTTCCAGACGTGGTGACAAACGTCGGGATAGTTTTCTGGGTATGCGGGTGCTTAGCTCAGTTGGTAGAGCGGCGCCCTTACAAGGCGTAGGTCGGGAGTTCGAGCCTCTCAGCACCCACCACCAATACAGAAAATTATCCAGTGCTTCATGGATCAGCAACACAGATCATACGAGCTTGGAGTGGTAGTTCAGTTGGTTAGAATACCGGCCTGTCACGTCGGGGGTCGCGGGTTCGAGTCCCGTCCGCTCCGCCAATAAAAGAAAAGCCCTTTGGTTCTCTGAACCGAAGGGCTTTTCCCATTGTGGGACCGCAAATGCTCTAGAATCAGCGCTACCCCGGCTCCGCCCCTACCCCCGCAGTTTTCTCCCTACCTCGTCCTCTGGCCCATCATGCTTTGCTGCAATTTGCCCCAGCCTGGCCCTGTATCCGGGCAGCGATCAGGCCCTGGCCTTGCTCGTGCCCTTGGAGGCGACGGTGCAATTGTGAAATAGGACTTTGCAGATCCGACAAGAAACGCTTAGGATGCCGTGTTGCAAAAACCGGCGATCCCGGTGCAGCCACAACGACAATATGGCGCGGCTACTCGCTGCGCCTGGCTTATTCTTGGAGAAATTATGTTGAACACCCACCGCAGCGCCCTGGCGATTTTGTGCGCCGTCCTTGCCGCCTCGGCCATCGCGGCCGGCCCCACGGGCACGGCCGCCGACTATGGCAGCAGCGCCCCGCACGCGGCCGCCCAGCGCAGCATCGAGCTGCAACCCGATACCCGCCACATCAACGTCACGCGCGGCGAAACCGTCACCATCGCGCGCGCCGGCCAGCGTTTTACGTGGCACGTGCAAACCTTCAACAACAAGACCGTCTTCGCCCTGGCAGAGATCGCGCCGAAGGACATGCCCGTCGACGGCGTGCAAGTGTATGTGGCCGCCAATCCCCTGTACGCGGGCAGCTAAGTTTCTTCTACGCACAAAAAAACCGGAACCACCTCGCGGCCGTTCCGGTTTTTTTGCAGCGTAAAGATTTACGCAGTCAATGCTTCTTTCGACGCGGACTCTTCCACTACTTCCTCGTCGTCCGAGCGGATCAGGTGGTCAAAGGCGGACAAAGCTGCCTTGGCGCCTTCGCCGGTGGCAATGATGATCTGCTTGTACGGCACCGTGGTGACGTCGCCGGCCGCGAACACGCCGGGGATCGAGGTCTGGCCGCGGGCGTCGACTTCGATTTCACCGTGGCGCGACAGTGCCACCGTGCCTTTGAGCCACTCCGTGTTCGGCACCAGGCCGATTTGCACGAAGACGCCTTCCAGCTCGACCTTTTTCGACTCGCCGCTAACCCGGTCCGTGTAGCTCAGGCCATTGACGATCTTGCCGTCGCCGTGGATCTCGGTCGTTTGCGCCGACGTAATCACGGTCACGTTAGGCAGGCTGTGCAGCTTGCGTTGCAGCACCGCATCGGCACGCAATTCCGCGCCGAACTCGATCAGGGTCACGTGTTTCACGAGACCGGCCAGGTCGATCGCCGCTTCCACGCCCGAGTTGCCGCCGCCGATCACGGCCACGCGCTTGCCCTTGAACAGCGGGCCATCGCAGTGCGGGCAGTAGGCGACACCGTGGTTGCGGTATTCCTTCTCGCCCGGCACGTTGATTTCGCGCCAGCGGGCACCGGTGGCCAGGATGACGGTCTTGGCTTTCAACACGGCGCCATTGGCCGTCTCGATCTGCACCAATTTGCCCGGCGTCAGTTTCGCGGCGCGCTGGGTGTTCATGATGTCGACTTCGTATTCCTTGACGTGCTGTTCCAGCGCCATGGCGAACTTCGGACCATCGGTTTCCTTGACCGAAATAAAGTTTTCGATGGCGAGGGTGTCGAGCACCTGGCCGCCGAAACGCTCGGCCAGCACGCCCGTCTTGATGCCTTTGCGGGCCGCATAGATGGCCGCTGCCGCGCCGGCAGGGCCGCCGCCGACGATCAGCACATCAAACACGTCTTTTTTCGACAACGCTGCCGCCTGGCGTGCGCCGGCGTTGGTGTCGAGCTTGGCGAGGATTTCCTCGACATTCGTGCGGCCCTGGCCAAAATGCTGACCATTGAGGAACATCATCGGTACGGCCATGATCTGGCGCTCTTCCACTTCTTTCGGGAACACGCCGCCATCGATGGTGGTGACCTTGATGCGCGGGTTGATCACCGCCATGGCATTCAAGGCCTGCACCACTTCCGGGCAGTTATGGCAGGAGAGCGAAATAAACGTTTCAAATTCGTAGTCGCCGTCGAGGTTGCGGATCTGCTCGATCACGGCCTCGTCGAACTTGATGGTGTGGCCGCCCACTTGCAGCAGCGCCAGCACCAAGGAGGTAAATTCGTGGCCCAGCGGCACACCGGCGAAACGCACGCCGATGTCGGAGCCTGCACGGTTGATGCTGAACGACGGGGCGCGTACGCCAGCGTCAAGGCGCTCGACCAGCGTGATCTTGTCGCTCAACAGGACTATCTCCTGGAGCAATTCCTTCATCTCGCGGGCTTTTGCGCTGTCATCGAGAGAAGCGACCAGCTCAAGCGGATACACCACTTTTTCCAGGTAGGATTTCAGTTGGGTTTTGAGGGTTGCGTCTAACATGATTTTTTCTTCCTTTACAAATATTTAGGCGAATGCCGGGCCGGACGCCCGGTCCGGCATCGCGGTAACTACTTGTTTGCTACGTGTTGCATCGAGACTTAGATCTTGCCAACCAGGTCCAGCGATGGGGTCAGGGTTGCTGCGCCTTCCGTCCATTTGGCTGGGCAAACTTCGCCTGGGTGAGCGGCAACGTATTGAGCTGCCTTAACTTTGCGCAACAGTTCCGATGCGTCACGGCCGATGCCGTTGTCATGCACTTCCAGCACTTTGATGAAGCCGTCTGGATTGATGACGAAGGTACCGCGCAGCGCCATGCCTTCTTCTTCGATCATGACTTCGAAATTGCGCGACAGGGTACCGGTTGGGTCGCCGATCAGTGCGTATTGCACTTTCTTGATCGCGTCCGAGGTGTCGTGCCATGCTTTGTGCGCGAAGTGCGAATCGGTCGAGATGCCGTAGACATCGACGCCCAGTTTCTGGAATTCAGCGTGGTGATCGGCCAGATCTTCCAGTTCGGTTGGGCAAACGAAGGTGAAGTCGGCTGGGTAGAAGACGAATACCGACCATTTGCCTTTCAGCGACGCTTCCGTCAGGTCGACGAATTTGCCATTGTGGTATGCGGTTGCCTTGAATGGTTTAACTTGGGTATTGATCAGCGACATTTCATTTCCTCTCGTGTGGTGAATCAGTAAGACTCTAGTGTAAGGGGTTTTAACCCATATGCAAAATTGATTGTCACAATAGTTTCAATTGGTTTTAGCTATCATGACACTATGGGAACTCCATGATAGGCAGTTCCCACAGGATTGGATAGCGGTGACAGTGGATACCCCTGCCGCCGCCAGGTGTTTAGTTCTTCAGTTCTTCCGGTACCTTGCCGCCGTTTTCCGCCAGCTTGATCATCACCTGGCGGTGCAGCCAGATATTCATGCTGGCCGAATCGTTGGTGTCGCCCGTGAAGTGCAGCTCTTGCGCCAGTTCCTTGCGCGCGGCCAGGCTGCTGTCGAGTTGAAGCAGTTTCATCAGGTCGACGATGGACGTGCGCCAATTGAGTTTTTCCGCGTTCTTGCTGGCCAGGTCGACCAGCACCACTTCCACGTCCACCACGGGCGCCGCAGCGGCCGGAGCGGCAGCAGGAGCGGCCGGTGCTGCAGCAGGTGCTGTCGTGGCGGCGGCCGGCGTGGCAGCCGGTGCGGCGTCGGACGAATGGTGGAAGATCTTGTTGTAGATATTGCTGAAAATGCCCATGAGGTCACCTCGAGTTGAGTGAATGGAAGAAGTTTGCCTGCGCACCCGGTGTAGGTACCGGTGACAGCAAAGCCGGGCGCAGGCGCCAGCCCATCGAGTATAAGCCCGTTCAAGCCGGGAGCCCCGTCCCGCAGGCCTAGATGAAATCTGGTGGCAGGCTGGGCCTGTTTCAAGGGCGCAAGGGCCGCCGGGCGTGCAGCAGCGCGTCGAACGCTTCGATGGCCAGCGGCGGCGCAAACAGCTCGCCTTGCGCGAAATCGCAGCCGATCTCCAGCAGCCGGGCGCGCTGCTCTTCGGTCTCCACCCCTTCGGCGATGACCTGCAAGCCCAGCTTGTGGGCCATGGTGACGATGGCTTCGCACAGCACCAGTTCGCTGGCGCCGGCCGCCAGCTTGCGCACCAGCACGCCGTCGAGCTTCAGGTAGTCGATACCGCATTGCTGCAGCTGCGTCAGCGAGGCATGGCCGCTGCCAAAATCATCGAGGGCGATCTGCAGGCCCGCTTCGCGCAAGTGCTGCAGGCGTGGCGCCATGCTATTGCCGTTGGGTAAGAGTACATCTTCGCGCATGTCGAGCACAATGGCCGAGGCCGGCACATCGAGCGCCATCAGCTGGCGCAGCCAGGTGCCGGGCGCCTCCATTTCGCGCTGCAATTCCAGCGGCGACTGGTTCAGGCACAGCTGCAGCCCCGGCAAACCGATGGCCTGGCCCTGCGCGCGCCAGTGCAGCAGTTGCGTGGCCGCCGTGCGCAGCACCCAGTCGCCGATCTCCACGATCAGGCCGCTGCTTTCGGCCAGCGCGAGGAAATCGGGTGGATACACGATGCCCCGCTGCGGATGATGCCAGCGCAGCAAGGCTTCCGCCTTGGCAATATTGCCGCTATGCAGTTCGACGATGGGCTGGTAATACAGCTGCATCTGCTGTTCGCGCAGGGCTGTGCGCAAGTCCGCTCCCATGCGCATGCGGTTGACGGCCGCCACCTGCATGGCGGGCGTAAAGTAGCTGTAGCGGTTGCGCCCCGCGCCTTTCGACACATACATGGCCTGGTCCGCCTGCTTGAGCAAATCCTCGATCGTGCCCGCGTCATCGGGATACAGGGTGATGCCGATCGAGGCCGAAACGAAGGCCTGCTCCTGTCCCAGCAGGAACGGTGCCAGCAAACCGTCGAGTATCTGCCGCGCGATGCGGTCGACTTGCTGCAGGTCGTCGATGTCGGACAGGATCACCGTGAATTCATCGCCGCCCAGGCGCGCCACCGTGTCCGTCTCGCGCACGCCCACGCGGATGCGCCGCGCCGCTTCGATCAGCAAGATATCGCCCTGGTGGTGGCCCAGGGTATCGTTGACTTCCTTGAAATGGTCGAGGTCGATGAACAGGATGGCCACGCGGTTCGCATCGCGCCGTCCCTGCGCCAGCGCCTGGCGCAAACGCTCGTGGAACATGCGGCGGTTCGGCAATTGCGTCAAGGTATCGAAATTGGCTTGCTGCCAGATCAGCGCTTCCGTTTGCCGCTTGTCCGTCACGTCTTCCAGCATGCACAAATGGTGCGGTCCGCCATGGCGCGCCGTGGCGATGGCCGTCACCGAAGCATCGACCCACACGACGCCGCCATCGGGACGCACGATGCGCTTGGCGTGGCGAAAGCCCTGCAGGCGCCGCGCCAGCAACTGCGCCACGTGCGCCTGCTCACCAGCCACATCGTCGGGATGGCTGATCTCCATCCAGCTCGTTTGCTTCATGTGCTCCAGGGTGCGTCCGGCGATGGCCAGATAGCGCGGATTGATATCGAGAAACTGTCCGCTCACGGTATCGATCAGGGCGATGCCCATGGGCGCTTCCTCGAACATGGTGCGAAAGCGCAACTCCCCCTGGCGGATGGTTTCCTCCGTGCGGCGGCGCTCGCGCGCCAGGTTGTTGAAGTGGAAGCCGGCCGACACGGCCAGCAAACTGCCCGCCAGGCCCAGCGACAAATACAGCCAGCCCAGGTCGGCGCCTGGCACGGGGCGGTACAGGAAACCCTTGTAGGCGCGGCTGTCCGTGGCCTTGGGTGGCAGCACGCCCATGGCCGCGTACGTGTCGGCAATATGCTGCCAGCGCTGGGGATTCATGTAGCCGAGCTCCACCAGCACGGGCTGCAGCAGCAATTCCATCTGCTGCGCCTCGTACAGCAGGTGCGCGCGGTCGTGGCGCTGGCTGTATTTGACGTGGATCAGTTGCGCCATTTCCTCGCGGTGCGCCATCGCGTATTGCCAGCCGCGCAGGCTGGCCGCGCGGAACGCTTTGACACGCTCGGGATGGCGGCGCAGTTCCTGCTCGCTGGTAAACAGGTTGTCGCCGTAGAAATCGATGCCGGCCGTACGCGGCGTAAACTGGTAATAGGAAAATCCCGCCCGGTCCAGGTAGTCCGGTTCGTTGGTGGAGTACGCGGCAATCGCATCGACCTTGCCATCGATCAAATCCTCGATCCGGTAGCTGGGCGGCAAGTGGCGCATCTGCTGCGGCGCGACGCCCATTTTTCCCAGGAATAGCGACACTTCATCGGAGGCGGCCGCCACATTGACGGCCGCGCCGATCATCACGGGCGCCCCCACCAGCTTGCGCACGTCGGGCGCGCCGCCCTGCTGGCGCATCAGCAGCACGCTGGGCGAATGCTGGAACACCACGGCCAGCACCACCACGGGCTTGCCCGCCAGGCGGCTGAGCAACAAGGTGCTGTTGCCCACGCCATATTCGGCCTGGCCCGACAGCACGGCCGCCTCGGCAGGCGGCACGCCGCTGCCTTCGACCAATGTCACCTCGAGCCCCGCCTCGCGGTAATAGCCTTGCTCGATGGCCGCGTAATAGCCGGCGAACTGGAACTGGTGCGTGAAATTGAGGTGCAGGGAGACGGCTTCCAGCGCCCGGACGGGCGTGGCCAGGCACAGCAGCAGAATGAAACAGCAGCGGAAAGCGTCGGAGGCTTTCATCGGCATGGCGGGACACCACAGGAAGCTGCCGCGTTGGCAGGGGTAAGGCTATTGTAGCCGCCCCTTTTGCCGATGGATAATTATTTCAATGCGGACAATAGCGTTGATGTTTTTAGCAAACAATCGCGCCATTGTTTGCGTTAGAACACGACGCCAGCCACCAAAATGATGTTGGCGTACGGACTGCACTCACCCGTGCGCACGATGGCGCGCGCGCCCTTCGACAATTGCTTGAACTCGTCGTGCGTCACCTGGCGCGCATCGGGCAAGGCCAGGGCCGCCACCTGCGCCGCCATGGCCGGATTATGCTGCGGCAACTCGCTGGCGAGCAAATGGTATTCCACCTGCATTTCGCTCAGCACGGTGTTGACAGTATCGATGAAGCCGGGGATGCCGCGCGTCAGGGCCAGGTCGATCAGGGGCACGCCCGGCTGCGACGGCAAGCCCGCGTCGCCAATGACGAGCATGTCGCCATGCCCGAGCGACGCGATCAGTTGCGACAGTGCGATATTAAGCAGCGGTGATTTTTTCATGGTCTCAGAACAGCTCGTGCAAGTGGGGGATCGACGTTTGCGCGCCGGGTTTGGTGACGCTCCAGGCGGCCGCACGCTGGCCTTGCTGAATCGCTTCCGCCTCGTCCATGCCGGACGCCAGGCCCGCCACAAAACCGCCGATAAACGTATCGCCCGCGGCCGTCGTGTCGACGGCTTTCACGGCTTCGGCCGGGAACGTGTAATCGCCGCCATACAGGGCCGCGTGCACGCCCTTGGAACCCAAGGTAATGATGACGTTGTCGCTACCCAGCTTTTGCAGCGCGGCGGCCAGCGCCTTGACATCCGCGCCTTCCGGGCTGACGCCGGCCAGCATGGCCGCTTCGATTTCATTCGGAATCAGGTAATCGACCAGTTCCAGCACGCCTTCCGGCAAGCTGGCGGCCGGGGCCGGGTTCAGCACCACGGTCTTGCCCAGCGAACGGGCCAATTTGATCGCGTGCACGACGGTGGCCATCGGGGTTTCCAGCTGCAGCACGACGATGTCGGCCTGCTCAATTAACCCTTGCGCCGCGTCGATGTGCGCGGGGCTCAATAAATCGTTGGCGCCGCCTGCGATCACGATGCTGTTCTGGCCGTTGTCGTCGACAAGGATCGAGGCGATGCCGGACGCGACACCGGGCAAGGTCGTGATGTGGCTGTCGATGATGCCGTCGCCGACGAGCGCCGCACGCAGGGTCGCGCCAAACGCATCGTCGCCCACGCAAGCGACCATGGCCACTTGCTGGGCACCGGCCACTTTGCCGCTCAGGCGCGCGCAGGCCACGGCCTGGTTGGCGCCCTTGCCGCCAGGAATGGTTCTAAACGCGCCGCCCGTCAGGGTTTCGCCGGGGAGGGGCATGCGCGGCACGCGCAAGACCAGGTCCATATTGATGCTGCCGATAACCACGATCATGATGTCATTCCCATCAGTTCAGTTGCAGGTAAAGAAGTAGGTACAGAAGAAGGCACTGCGGCGGCACTGGAGCCGCGCACGTGCAGTGCCGGCGCGATGCTGCGCTGCTGGCGCGGCAAGGCGGGGTCGGCGATGCGCGCCAGCAAGCAGGCGGCCGTGATGTGGCCCAGCTCGCGCGTATTTTGCGCCACGCTGGTCAAGGCCGGATGGACGAAGCTGGCCAGGTCGATATCGTCGAAGCCGACGACGGCCAGTTCGCCCGGCACGGCAATGCCCCGCTCGGCGGCGGCGCGCAGGGCGCCAAAGGCCATCAAGTCATTGCAGCAGAACAAGGCGTCGGGGCGCTGGCCTGGCGGCAGCGCCAGCAGATCCAGCGCGGCCGCATAGCCGCCCGCGCTCGTAAAATCGCCATGGCGGCACAGCGCGTCGTCCAGGGCCACGCCCGCGTCCGCCATAGCGCTGCGCACGCCGTCGATGCGCTCGTTGGAAATGCTCACTTCGCGGGGACCGGCGATGCAGGCGAAACGCCGGCGCCCCAGACCCAGCAGATGGCGCGCGGCCAAGGCACCGCCGGCGCGGTTATCGACGGCCACGGCATCGATGGACAGGTCGCTGGGCGCGCGGTCGAGCAGCACGGCCGGCACCTTCATCTTGCGCAGCAATTCGCCATCGCTGTCGGCCAGCGCGGACAAAATCAGGCCGTCGCAGCGCTTGGTCAGCAGCACATTTAAATAGTCGCGCTGCTTGACGGGGTCGTCGTCGGAATTACATAAAATCACGCTGTAGCCGGCCGCGTAGCAGCTGTCCTCGATGCCGCGCGCCACCTCCGAAAAATACGGATTCGTATTGTTCGGAATGATCAGGCCGATGGTGCCCGTACTGCGGCTGCGCAAGGAACGCGCCAGCGCGCTGGGCACGTAATGCAATTGTTCCACGGCCGCCAGCACGGCGCGGCGCGCCTCGTCGCTGACGGGGCGGGTATTGTTGAGGACGTGCGACACGGTGGTAAACGACACCCCCGCTGCCTGCGCCACTTGTTTGATGGTTGCCATGGGCCAGTATTATGAACGCTCGCCGCGGCGGCGGTAGGTATCGAGCACCACGGCCGCAACGATCACCAGGCCCGTGACAATGCGTTTCAAGGGTTCGGACACGCCCACTTGCGCCAGGCCCGCTTCCAGCACGGAAATGATCAACACGCCGATAAACGTGCTGATGACGGAACCGCGTCCGCCCATCAGGCTCGTGCCGCCGATCACGACGGCGGCGATCACTTGCAATTCCATGCCCACGCCGCCGTTCGGGTCGGCCGCTTCCAGGCGCGACACCTGGAACAAGGCGCCCACGCCGGCGAGAAAGCCCATCAAGGCAAACACCAGTACTTTTGACGGTTTTGTGTTGATGCCGGACAAACGCACGGCTTCTTCATTCGTGCCGATGCCGATCCAGTGGCGGCCCAGCACCGTGCGCGTGAGCACGAGGTGACCGATGACAACGATGGCAATCGAGGCGATGAAAGCGGGCGACAGGCCGAACGCGATCGGCGAGCTGATGCCGTCAACGGCGCTGCCGATGTATTCCGTGCGCGAGTTCGTCACCTGATACGCCATGCCGCGCGCCATTTCCAGCACGCCCAGGGAAACAATGAACGAGGGAATGCGCCAGCCGACGGAAATCAGGCCCGTGGTGGCGCCACACAGGGCGGCGACGAACATGCCCAGCAGGGCCGCGCTCCATACGGGCCAGCCCCAGTGCACGACGGCCAAGGACAGCACGGAAGCGGCCAGCGCCATCACGGAACCGACCGACAGATCGATGCCGCCGATGATCAGCACGAACGTCATGCCGACAGCCATCACGACGAGGGTCGGGATATTGTTCGACAGGGTGCTCAAGGTGGCCAGGGTGAAGAAGTTTTCGCTGGCGAACGAGAACAGCACGCACATGGCGACCAGGGCGCCGATCAGGCCCGCATAGTTTTTCAGGTCGGCCAGGCTGCGCTGCAGATACGAAGGAGAGGAATTGGTGGTCATGGGAATCTTTCCGGCGGATCAGGCCGCAGCTGGAGTGGAAGTGGGGGTCAAATAGCCGGAGAAGGCGGCCGACAGCAGCGCGTCCTGGCTCCAGGCGCCGCGCTCGAAGGTCTCGACGATGCTGCCCGCGCTCATGACGGCGATGCGGTCGCAGATCAGCATCAGCTCGCGCAAGTCGCTCGAGACGATGACGAGGCCCTTGCCCTGGCGCGCCTGTTCGGCCAGCACCTGATAAATATCAAACTTGGCGCCGATATCGATGCCGCGCGTGGGCTCGTCGAACAGCATCACGGGGCAGTCGCGGTACAGCCAGCGTGCGATCACCACCTTTTGCTGGTTGCCGCCAGACAGTTCCGCCACCGTTTGCGCGCTGTTGCGCGAGCGGATACCGAGGCGCTCGATGTAATCGTCGGCCACCGACGCTTCGGACGCATCGTTGAGCCAACCGGCGCCGCTGACGGTGTCGAGCGAGGCCAGGGTCGTGTTGACGGCGATGGACTGGCGCAACAACAAGCCTTGTCCCTTGCGGTCTTCCGTGATCATGGCGATGCCCGCTTTCACCGCTGCCTGCGGCGAGGCCAGGGCGGCCGGTGTTTCGCTGTCGCCAAGGAACACCTCACCGGCGTCGGCACGGTCGGCGCCGAAGATCAGGCGCAGCAATTCCGTGCGGCCCGAGCCGATCAGACCGGCGATGCCGAGGATTTCACCGGCGCGCAAGTCGAACGAGGTCGGGTTGACGACCTTGCCGCGCGCCAGGCCGCGCACGCGCAGCAACGGCGCCCCTAATGTGCGCCCGCTCAGGTCGACGGCGTCATCGGCCGAGCGGCCCACCATCAGGCTGACCAGATCGGAGGCGGAATGGCCCGCGATATCGTCGTCGCACACGAGTTGCCCATCGCGCAGCACGGCGATGCGGTCGGCCACGCGCTTGAGTTCTTCCAGGCGGTGGGAAATATAGATGATGCACACGCCTTCGGCCTTCAGACGTTCGATCTGCAGGAACAGCAATTCCACTTCGCGGTGCGTCAGCATGGCCGTCGGCTCGTCGAGCACCAGCAAACGGCAGGCGCCGATCAAATTGCGCGCGATTTCGATCATTTGCTGGTGGCCGATGCCCAGTTCGCCCACGAGGGTCCACGGATCGAGGCCGCCCAAACCCACTTTTTCCATCTGTTCGCGCGCGTCGCGTTCGAGACGGCCGCGGTCGATGAAGCCGAAACGCTGCGGCAGGTTTTTCAGGTACAGGTTTTCCGCGATCGACAGGGTAGGAATCAAATTGAGTTCCTGCATCACCATGCGGATGCCCAGCGCCTCGGCGGCGCCGCGCGAGGCGGGCTGGTAAGGCTTGCCGTCGAGCAGCATCGTGCCCGTGGTGGCTTGCTCCAGACCGCAGATGATCTTCGACAAGGTGCTTTTACCAGCACCGTTTTCGCCCGTCAGCGCCAGCACCTGGCCGGGGGCAAAGCGCAAGCCCACGCCGCCCAGCACGGGGCCGACATAGGACTTGCCGATGTTGTCCAGGGTCAATAGAGGGATGGCGGCTGATGGCGCCGGGGGGATGTCGATGGGCATGATAAAACTCCGCGGTAGTGGCGGCGGGGCCGGCGCCGCCTGCTCGCATGAGTAGGCAGGCGCCGGCCCCGGCGGGATCAAACGATCAGGACTTGGCGGCCTTGGCGACCAGTTCGACCTTGGTTTCGATGACGCCACCAAGCTCGGCCTGTTTCTTCTTCTGTGCCAGGGCTTTCAGCACGGTCTCGATGCCGAACACGGCTTGCTGCGAACCGAACTGGTCGGCGGTAGCCAGCACGCGGCCATCGGCCAGCATCGGCTTGATGGCGTTGATGTTGTCGTAGCCGACGACGATGACTTTGCCCGTCTTGCCGGCCGCCTTGATGGCTGACACGGCGCCGATGGCCATGTTGTCGTTACCGCACAGCAAAGCCTTGATGTTCGGGTTCGCGTTCAGCATGGCGGCCGCCACCGTGTTGGCCGGGGCGATTTCCCACTGGCCCGACTGCACGCTGACAACTTTCGCGCCGGCCGCGTTCATGGCGTCCTGGAAACCCAGTGTGCGCTGCTGCGCGTTGTAGGTCGTCGACACGCCTTCGATGATGCCGACCGGGTCGCCCTTCTTGATCTGCTTGGCCAGGAAGTCGCCGACCACCTTGGCGCCCTTGCGGTTGTCCGGGCCGACGAACGGCACGCTGATGCCCTTCTCTTTCAGGGCGCCTTCGTCGAGCTTGTTGTCGATATTGACGACGATGATGCCCGCGTCGATGGCTTTCTTCAGGACCGGCACCAGCGCTTTCGAGTCGGCCGGGGCGATCACCAGCGCGTTGACGCGCGAGACGATCATTTGCTCGACCAGCTTGATCTGGCTCGACGTATCCGTCTCATCCTTGATGCCGTTCGACAGCAGGTCGTACTTGGCGGCATTGGCCTTCTGATGCGCCTTGGCGCCATTTTCCATGGTCAGGAAAAATTCATTGGCGAGCGACTTCATCACCAGCGCCACCTTCGGTTTGGCAGGTGTCTGCGCCATCGCCGGCACGGCGGGCAAGGCACACACCAGGACAGCGGCGGCAATCATTTTCAGGCGAATACGGGATGTCATGAGCGTCTCCAGAGTTGTTGGTCAAGCACGTCTACACCATGCTTTTATGAAATTTTACGGCGCGCAAACGTTTGCGCGAAGCGAATAGTGCCTCAATGCCCTATTACAGTGCAAGCAAAACTGTATGTGCGGTGCAGCAAAAAGGGCGCGCCCAGAGGAAAAGGGGCAGGCCGATGTGATCAGCCTGCCGAGGGGAAATGCGCGGAAGTCAGGCGTTTGTTGCGGGACGGGCGCTGGCCCACTGCACGGCCAGCACGCTGGCCAGCACCAGCAGCAAGCCCAGCATCGACCAGCCCGTCATGGCCTGGCCCAGCAATGCCCAGCCCAGCACGACGGCCATCAGGGGGCTGAGCAGTCCCAGCGAGGAGACGGCCACGGGCGACAGCCTGGCGATGCCGCGAAACCACAGCGCATATGCGAGCAGGGCGCCGGCCAGGCACAGGTAGGCGTAGGCCAATATTTGCGCCAAGGACAAGGCCGGCAGCGGTGCGTCGGCCAGCCAGGCGACGGGCGCCAGCATCAGGCCGCCGAGCAGCAATTGCCAGCCCGTCAGCGCCAGCACGGGCAAGTCCGGCTTCCAGCGCCGCGTCAAATAGGTGCCGGCTGCCATGCAGGCCGTGCCGCCCAGCGCGGCGGCGATGCCGATCGGTTCCCACACGGTGCGTGGCGACAACAATAAAACACCCATGCCCGCCACGCCCAGCACGCTGGCCCCCAAGGCCATGCGGGACGGACGGCGCCCTTCCACGCCCCATGCCAGACCCATCACCAGCAGCGGCTGGATAGCGCCCACCACGGCCGCCAAGCCGCCGGGCAAGCGGTAGGCGGCCACGAACAGCAGCGCCTGGAACACGCCGATATTCAACGCGGACAGGATCAGCACGCGGCTCCAGTCGCGCCGCGCGGGCAGGCGCCGCATGACCAGCAGCAACAGCAGGCCGGCCGGCAGCACGCGGATCAGGGCCGCAGTGAAAGGCCGGTCGGGCGGCAGCAGTTCGGACGTGACGATATACGTGGAACCCCAGATCAGGGGCGCCAGCGCCGTGAGCACGATATCGCCCCAGGCGGGGCGGACAGGAGAGGCAGGCATGCACTATCTCGACATCAAGATAAAAAGCCAGTGTGGGCGCGAACTATCTTGATGTCAAGATAAATTGGCTAGCGCACCGTGGCGGGCGGACGTAAAAAAGCCCGGCATGGCCGGGCTGCGGGGAACCATGTCAGGCGGAAAGCCGCGCTGTCTGACAGATACTTAATCGCGCACGCGCCGCAGGGTCGTTACCCGCATGCCGCCCATGCTGATCTGCGCCGTGCTGCCATCGTCGCTGACGATAATATCCATGGCCGCTTCGCCCGCGCCTTCCGGCGCGATCGTCACGGTATTGCCCTTGGTGGTGAAGGTGGCCTTGGTCGAGGTGCCGTTATTGATCACGCTGTCACTTGTAAATTCCAGGACGTTGCCCATCGCCGCCTGCCATTTCCCCACCGCCGGATGGCCGCCAAAGCTGAACACGCTTTTCAGCTTGTCCAGCATGCCCGCACCCTGCGCGGCCGACGATTTGCCTATCGCACCGGTCATGGCCGCCTGGCTCATCTGCGCTTCGTCGATGACTTGCCATTGCTTGTCAACCAGCGCCATCGGCAGTCGCACTTGCAGATCGCCGTCCGGCAAGCGCTGCAGGATCAGCGCGCGGTCCGGCGATTTGGAGAACCACGCCGCCTCATCGGTCAGCGTCAGGGTGGCCTTGGCCATCGCCACTTGCTGGACGCCCAGGTCGCGCACCTGATCGTAGCCGCTGACCTTGGCCACTTTCACGCCCTTAGCCACGCACAGCTTGTCGCCATGCAAGGCCGCCTTGCCCGGCGCGGCCAGCGCGTAGACAAATTGCGATTGCGCAACCCAACCACCGCTGCTTTGCTCGACGGGAGCGTTGTACAGGCCTCCACGCACAAGGATATCCAGCCATTGCCGAGTGGAACTGTCGTACGACGCCACGCGGATCTCTTCCTTCTGGTACGGCAAGTTGGTGAGGCACAGCAGCTTGTCGCGCACCGCCTCGTCAGCGGCCAGGTGGGCATCGATGGCGCGGCTGAAACTGCTGGCCGAGGCCGCCTCTGGCTTCAGCAGCCACGCCAGGGCGCCGCCAGCCACGACGACCACCGCCAGCACGCCGCCGGCGATCATGACGTGGCGCCGCTTCACACCGGGCAGCGCCGGCGTCGCGGCTGGTGCGGGCGCCGTTGCGGCGTTGACAGCCTTGCCGCATTCATCGCAGAAGCGCGCGCCGGGGACATGGGCGGTGCCACATTTGGTGCAGAAGTGAGCCATGGTGTGCCTTACTTGAGTTTATGCGCGCATTCGCCGCAGAACACGTCATCGGACGCGACCGGTGCCTTGCAGCTTGGGCAATGCAGGCTGTCAACGGGCGCGGCAGCCGGCGTGGCCGGTGCGGCCGGTGCAGCCGCCTGTTCGGCCAGGGCACGCGCGCGTTCACGCGCTTCCTCGGCCTTCTTCTTGACCGTGGCCAGGCCGTCGTTCAGGCTCGCTTCCGAGGCGCTGAAATCGACATTGCGCGTAGCGTTCAGGTAGATGATGCACACGCCCTTGGTGAAGATCAGGCCCGGTACCACGGCCGCGGCCGCCAGCAGCAAGCCGCCGCCCAGGCCCGCTGCGATGATGTAGCCGGAACCGCCATTCAGACCCGAAGCGAGGGTATACATATTCATCTGGCCGCCCAGGCCCAGGATGCCGGCCGACATGCCGCTGGTCAGCGACACGCCGGTCCCGACCACGCCAAAGATCAGCAGCGCCACAAACGTCGTGATCAGGAACAGCAGCACTTCCAGCAAGATCACGGACACCAGCTTGGTGCGCACGATCAGGTTCAGGCGGGCAATGATCTGGAACACGGTGGCGCCCGACCAAGCGGCAGGGCCGGCCAGCGGCAGCATCACGTAGAACAGCGCAAACACCAGCACGCCCAGCACGATGGCCGACAGCGGGAAGACGACCGTGTACAGCACGGGGCCGAGCACGGGAATCTTGCAGACAAACAAGATGATGGCGATGGTGATCATGGCCGCCAGCACGATCAAAAATTCAAGGAAGACGACCGCGATCAGGCGGTGGCTCGTGTACAGCGAAACGAGCATGGCATCAACCAGGCTCATGCCAGGCTGGCCTTGCGCGTCGCGCATCAGCATGATGCCGACGGCGTTGGAGCCGTAAAACATCACAAGGAAAGCCATCAGGCCAGCGACAAAGACCAGCAGCGGACTGCTCATGCCGCCGGCAAGCATCGTCAGCACGCCACCGACGAGCACGGCGCTGATGAAGGTCAGGGCCAGCAGCGCAATCGCGCGAAAGTTTCTGATGGCGTCGGTCGCTTCGATCAGCGAACCCACGGCGGAGGAAAAGGGAAGAGGTTGATGTGTTTGTGTGGAAATGGTCATGTCTGGCCTGGAAGGGGTGAATCGGGAGGGGACGGCCTGCCTGGCCGTCCCATGGTCATGCTGTGTCAGTAGGCGAGCGCCAGTTGCAGCTCGCTCGCAGGCGCCTGGCGCTGGACGATCTGCAGCTTGACGTCCTGGCCACCGACGCGCTTGCTATTCAGGTACAGGGCCGTGCGTACCGGGTAAATGCCCTGCGGCACACCTTCAGGCATGGGAATCGAGAAGCCGCCCTTGTAGGCGCCGCTGCCGTTATTGCTGCTGACCACCTTGCGCACGGTTTTGATCAGCTCGCCATTGGGCTTGTACAGGCTCAATTCTTCTTCCACCAGCGGGTTCGGATCGCGCGTGCCGGCCGCCACTTCGATGTACGAATTGGTCTGCGCCTTCTGGCCCGGACGCACGGACGACGGCGTAAAGCCCGTCTCGTATTTCACCAGGGTCGACTGCTCGGGCAGCTTGCCCTTGTTGGCCACCTTGTAATCGGCCTGCACCTGCTGCGACGTCTTGACTTGCTGGCTTTGATAATTCAAGGCCACGCAGGCGAGCGCGCCCAGGCTGGCGCCCAGGGCCGCACCGCGCACGGTGTTGTTGCCGCCGCCCAGCAAGCCGCCGACGACGGCGCCGATGCCGGCCAGCATGGCCGTATTGCATTCGCCACTGGCCGCTTCCGTGCCTGCGGTGGTGGTATTGCCCGTGGCGCCAGGGCCGCCCGGCGCGGCGCAGCCGGCCAGCATCGACGACACGACCAGCATCGCCACCAGGGGCTTGGCCATTTGTTTCAAGTTTTTCACGTTATTCTCCGAAAGAATCAAAATAGGAATGGGAGGCAAGCTAGGGCTTACTCGATCTGGATTTGCGACAGCGCCTTGTCTTGCGCTTCCTTCGCCTTGCGCTTGATGTCCTGCGCATGGCGGTTGCCCTTGTCCATGCGCAACACGGCATTCGCATTGGCAATGGCACAGTCGTATTTGCGCTGGCTCATGCAGTGGCTCGCTTCCGACAGGCTGTCCGTGATCACGCTTTCCAGGCCCGTCGTCTGTTTGACAGGCGCCGGTGGCGGGGTCACCTTGACGGGCTTGGCCGGTTTTTCCACGACAGGGGCCGGGGGCGCTGCTGGAGCCGGCTCGGGTGCCGGAGCAGGCGCTGCCGCTGGCTCAGGCTCAGGCTCAGGCTCGGCAGCAGGTGTCGCGGCAAGGTCGCCCGCCGTGCCGCCATCGAGCGCAGCGTCATCGATGGCCAGCGGCTGCTCGGCGGCCGGCGCAGGGTCTTCCTGCACCGGCAAGGCTGCCTCCGGTTCAGGCACGGAGACAGGCGGCTTGCCTGACAAGAAATAGTAAGCGCCCGCACCGCCCAGCAGCACCACCGCTGCGACGGCCGCGGCGATCAGTTTCATGCGCTTGCCAGCCGGTGGGCTGTCAGCCGGCGTGTCGGGAACGCTGTCTGTCACTGCTGCGGGAGCGGTTTCTGGTTCCCGTGCAGGGGCGGGCGCAGGGACCGGATCGGCACGGCGCTTTTCCAGCACGGGCGGTGGCGCAGGTGGCGCGACCGGTTCCGCCACCGGTGCCGGGGCAGGCTCAGGCACGGACACGGGTTCAATGACGGGTTCAATGACGGGCGCAATCTCCGGCGCGATGACCGGCTCTGGCAGCGGCGGCGGCATCGCTGCGGCCACCGGCGCCACGGCAAAGCTGAACGCGCACTTGGGACAGAACCGGGCGTCCGGCTTGCAGTCATGGCCGCACTGGCCACAGGATTTTCCCGGCACCGGGGCGGCAACGGTCGTGGCAACGGCAAACGTCGTGCCGCAGGAAGAACAGAATTTGGCGCCCGGCTTATTCTCGGCCTGGCAGGAAAGGCATTTCAATTGGCATCTCTTTTCATATCAACGCTGGGAGCCGCGTACGCCGGCGCTTGCCAGAATGGCAGTATTGTTGACGTACGGCTAAATGTTCAACGAGTATATTTTCAAATACCAAGTTGCCACAAGGGAAAATTGCCTTTTGCTCTATTCAATTTTTAAATATTGGTAAAAATCCTGCCAGCATGGCGTGCTGCGCCCCATGTTGGTGCGCAGATGGCAAAAAACCCGGCAACGCTGTATGCGTTGCCGGGTTTCAGCCGATGCCGGGGGCCGTGACGCTGGCTTACTTGCGTCCGCCCCGTGCCGGTGCGGCATGGCCGCCCTTGGCTGGCGGCTTGCCGCCACGGCCCATCGGCACGGCGGCCGGCTTGGCCTTGGTCTTGATGGTCGACAAGATCGATGGACGCACTTTCGATTCGACGGCTGTCGCCTTCGGCGCGGCGGCCGTGCCGCCCAGGGCGATGCGGTTCTTGCCCGGCGTGACCTTGAACTTGTCCGGCGTGCCGGCGCCATGCGTCTGGCGGCTGCGTTCGCCTGCGGCCAGTCCGCCCGACTCGGACGAGGTCCAGGCCGGAATCAGATGCTTGTCGCCATTGCCGATCAAGTCGCCCCGGCCCATGTTGACCAGCGCTTCGCGCAGGATCGGCCAGTTGGCCGGATCCTGATAGCGCAGGAAGGCCTTGTGCGTGCGGCGGATCTTGCCGCTGCGGGCCGTTTCCACCACTTCCGAATCCGCCGTGACCTTGCGCAAGGGATTCTTGCGCGTGTGATACATCGTCGTGGCCATGGCCATCGGCGTGGGCATGAAGGTTTGCACCTGGTCCAGCTTGAAATTATTTTTCTTCAACCACAGGGCCAGGTTCAGCATGTCCACGTCCGTCGTGCCCGGATGGGCGGCGATGAAATACGGGATCAGATACTGCTTCTTGCCTGCTTCCAGCGAGAAACGGTCGAACATTTCCTTGAACTCGTCATACGCGCCGATGCCGGGCTTCATCATCTTCGACAAAGTCCCCTCTTCCGTGTGCTCAGGGGCAATCTTCAGCAAGCCGCCGACGTGGTGCGTGACCAGTTCCTTGACGTATTCAGGCGAACGTACGGCCAGGTCGTAGCGCAGACCTGAGCTGATCAGCACTTTCTTGATGCCGGGAATGGCGCGCGCCTTGCGGTACAGGGAAATAAGCTTGCTGTGGTCCGTGCCCAGGTTCACGCAGATGGAAGGGTACACGCACGACAGGCGGCGGCACGACACTTCGATCTCTTTTTCCTTGCAGGCCAGGCGGTACATATTCGCCGTCGGGCCACCCATATCGGAAATGGTGCCCGTAAAGCCTTTGGTTTTATCGCGGATATGCTCGATTTCACGCAGGATCGATGGCTCCGAACGGCTCTGGATGATGCGGCCTTCATGCTCGGTAATCGAGCAGAAGGTGCAGCCGCCGAAGCAGCCGCGCATGATGTTGACGGAAAAGCGGATCATTTCCCAGGCCGGGATATGCGCCTTGCCATAGCTCGGGTGGGGCGCACGCGCGTAGTTCATGTCGTACACGCCATCCATCTCGTCCATGGCCAGGGGCAGCGGCGGCGGGTTGAGCCACACGTCGCGTTCGCCATGCGCCTGCACCATGGCACGGGCATTGCCGGGATTCGATTCCAGGTGGAACACGCGCGACGCGTGCGCATACATGACGGGGTCATCCTTGACGACGTCGTAGGCGGGCAGGCGCACGACCGTCTTGTCGTGCTTTTCCTTGGCCATGGCCAGGCGCTCTTCGCGGCTCATGATGCGGATCGGCTTGATGACTTCGGCCGATTTCGACGCATTTTCCGTGGCGCAGGCGGTCTTGTCTTCCTGCACCATCTCATACGGGCTGTAGTGCGGATCGATCTTGCCGGGCACGTCGACGCGGGTGGAGTTGTGCACGCCCCAGTCGTCGCCGGGCAGCCAGCCGGATGGCACCATGAAGGCCGTGCCGCGCAAGTTGCGGATATCCTTGATCGATTCGCCAGCGGACAGACGGTGCGTCAGGTCGACCAGCGCCCGCTCGGCATTGCCGAAGATTAGCAGATCGGCCTTGGAATCGGGCAAGACGGAACGGCGGACCTTGTCCGACCAGTAATCGTAATGGGCGATGCGGCGCAACGATGCTTCGATGCTGCCGATGACGATGGGCACGTCGGGATACGCTTCGCGCGCGCGCTGCGCGTACACGGTGACGGCGCGGTCCGGGCGCTTGTTCGGTTCCGCATTCGCCGTGTAGGCATCGTCGGAGCGGATCTTGCGGTCGGCCGTATACTGGTTGACCATGGAATCCATGTTGCCGGCGGTAATGCCGTAGTACAAACGCGGCTTGCCGAGGATGCGGAACGCGTCGGCCGACAGCCAGTCCGGCTGGCTGATGATGCCGACGCGGTAGCCTTGCGCTTCGAGCAGGCGGCCAACGAGGGCCATGCCGAAACTCGGATGGTCGATGTAGGCGTCGCCCGTGACGAGGATGACGTCGCACTGGTCCCAGCCCAGCGCGTCCATCTCGGCACGCGACATCGGCAGGAAAGGCGCCACGGCAGCGCGGGCAGACCGCTTGGGAACGGTCGCAAATAAATTGGTAGGGGAGCTCATAGGGTACGGATTGTACCGGAATTGGCCATTTCCAACCTGATGGCCTGCTTTTTACTGTTGGATTTCAGTACAAAAAACGTTTATTTTTCAATCACTTGGGGTCAGACCCGTTGGGTCTGACCCCAGAATTTTTGACTGCTGGGGTACGACCCGGCGGGTCGGACCCCGATCAAATCCCCATATTCGCCAGAATCTCACCAAGTTCCCGCAACGCCGGCTCCAATTTCGGGTGCTTGACGGCAAACTTGGCCGACAATTCCTGGCTGCGCTCGGCCAGGCCATAGGTGGTCGACTCTTCTTCCTGCTCTTGCGCGGCGCGCTTTTCCATCAGCAACTTGATGTCGACATCGAGTTTTTGCAGCAAACCATGCAGTTCTTCATCGACGGGGCCGCTGGTTTCCAGTGTCGAATGCAGTTGTTGCAGCGATTCCTTGAGTTTGCTATCCATGTTTTTTCCTGTCAGTCAGTAAATTGCGTGTCCAGGAACAATTGTTCCACCTTGCTCCTGGCCCACGGGGTCTTGCGCAAAAACTTCAGGCTCGACTTGATGCTGGGATCGCTGATGAAGCAATTGATATCGATGTGCTTGGCCAGGCCGTCCCAACCGTAGTGGGCGTGCAGGCGCGTCACGATACCTTCCAGGGTGATGCCATTCAAATCTTGCTGACTCATATACTCTTTCGACTGCCTTCTTGTTTACATCTTACTCAATTCTACGCCGCCGGCACGGAAAGCTTGCGTGCGCCATGTCAACGCAACGCAAGCTTCTGACGAGGACGTCTTACTTCGCGTTCAAGCCGCGGCGTTCCAGCAGCGGTTCCACGGTGGCATCGCGGCCGCGGAAGTCACGGAACAGTTGCAGCGCATCGACGCTGCCGCCGCGCGACAGCAATTTGCTGCGGAACCAGTCGCCATTCTTGCGCGTCAGGCCGCCGTTTTCCTTGAACCAGTTAACCGATTCCGCATCCAGCTTTTCCGACCACAGGTAGGCGTAATACGCGGCCGAATAGCCGCCCGAGAAGCTGTGCGAGAAGTAGCTGGTGCGGTAGCGCGGCGGCACGGGCGCGTAATCGACGCCAGCGTCTTTCAGCGACGCCGCTTCAAAGGCCAGCACGTCGGTCGGGATCTGGCTCGGCGCCAGCTGGTGCCAGCGCTGGTCCAGCAACGCTGCCGACAGGTATTCCGTCGTCATGAAACCCTGGTTGAATTTCTTCGCCGCCGTCACCTTGTCGAGCAATTCCTGCGGCATGGCCGCGCCGCTCTGGTAGTGCTTGGCATAGTTTTGCAGCACTTCCGGCCAGACGGCCCACATTTCATTGACTTGCGATGGATATTCGACGAAGTCGCTCGGCACGCTGGTGCCGGCAAAGCGCGGATATTTCACGTTCGAAAACATGCCGTGCAACGCATGGCCGAATTCGTGGAACATGGTCGTCACTTCATCGAACGTCAAGAGCGTCGGCTGGCCGGCCGGCGGCTTCGGAATGTTCAATTGGTTGGCCACCACTGGATGCGTACCCATCAGCATTGACTGCGACACGTATTCATTCATCCACGCGCCGCCATGCTTGTTGCCGCGTGCATAAAAGTCGGCGATGAACAGGGCCAGCGGCTTGCCGTTGGCGTCCGTCACATCGTAGACGCGCACGTCCGGGTTGTACACCGGTAGATCAGTGCGTTGCTTGAAGCTGATGCCGTACAGTTTATTGGCGGCAAAGAAGACGCCGTTGTTCAGCACGCTGTTCAATTCCAGGTACGGTTTCAGCTCGTTTTCATCGAAGTTGAAACGCTGCTTGCGCAGCTTGTCCGTGTAGATGGCCCAGTCGGCCGCCGCCACCTGGAAACCGCCTTTTTCCGCATCGACCACTTGCTGCAGGTCGGCCGCTTCGCGGCGCGCGTTGGCGACGGCCGGTTTCGCCAGTTCCGACAGCAGCGTGTTGACGGCCGTCGTGGTCTTGGCCGTCTGGTCTTCCAGCGAGTACGCGGCGTAGTTGGCGTAACCGAGCAAGGTGGCCCGTTCGGCGCGCAGTTTCGCCAGTTTCAAGACGATGGCGCGGTTGTCGAACTCGCCGCCCTGGCTGCCGCGGTTCAGCGACGCATCCATCAGGCGCTGGCGCGTCTTGCGATCCGTCAATACGGCCAATGGCGGCTGGCCGCTGGTGTTGACCAGGGCGATGAGGAACTTGCCGCTCAAGCCCCGCTCCTTGGCGGCTGCGGCGGCCGTATCGATATCGCTGTCCGTCATGCCGGCCAGCTCAAGACGCGTGTCGACGACGATGCTCTTGGCATTCGTTTCCTTCAGCACGTTTTGCGCGAAGGCCGTTTCCAGGCCAGCCTGCTCGGCGTTGTAGGCTTTCAATTTTTCCTTGTCCGCATCGGACAGCTTGGCGCCGGCGCGCACGAAGTCCGTGTGATAGCGTTCCAGCAAGCGCAAGGATTCGGCATCGAGGCCCAGCTTGTCGCGCTTGGCGTACAGGGTGTCGATGCGGATAAACAGTTTTGGATTCAGGGTAATCGCATCGCCATGCGCGGCCAGTTTCGGCGACACGTCCACTTCCACCGCTTCCAGCACGCTGTTCGTGTTGGTCGACGTCATGTTGCTGAAGATGCTTTGCACGCGGTGCAGCAGCTGCCCCGTGCGCTCGAGGGCCACGATGGTGTTCTCGAACGTAGGCGCCTGGCGGTTGTTGGCAATCGCGTTCACTTCGGCCAACTGGCGTTTCATGCCTTCGGCAAACGCCGGCGCGTAATGCGCATCCTTGATCAGGCCGAACTGCGGCATCTGGAATGGCAGCGGGCTCGCTTTCAGCAGAGGGTTCTGGGCGCTGACGGCGGCGGCGGGCGCGGATTTTGCAGTGGCGGCAGCCATGGCGGATGGGGCGGCGTGGGCCAGCATGACGCTGGCGGCGATGACGAGCAGTTGTGGACGGATCATGACATCTTTCTGAAAGCGCGGGGAAGAGCCGCGATCGCGTCGCGGGCCAGTGACAGATCATAGCAGCCTGTCACACAGGCGTCATCCAACATGGGCAATCCTGTGGTGCATCGCGCCAACTGCGCGGTTTACCACGGTTTGCGTGGCGATTCGCCAAATAAAAATGGCCGCCCATTGCATGGCGGCCACTGATGTTCATCACCGGCCAGGCCGGTGACGGGTACGAGGATTACTTGCCGTTCAAGCCACGGCGTTGCAGCAGCGGCTCGATCTTCGCATCGCGGCCGCGGAAGTTGCGGTAGATATCGAGCGCATCGGCACTGCCGCCGCGCGACAACAGTTTGTTACGGAACCAGTCGCCGTTCTTGCGCGTCAGGCCGCCATTTTCCTTGAACCACTCGACCGTGTCGGCGTCGAGCTTTTCCGACCACAGATAGGCGTAGTAGCCGGCCGAGTAGCCGCCCGCGAACGCGTGCGAAAAATACGTGGTGCGGTAGCGCGGCGGCGCCGGGGCGAAATCGACGCCGGCGTCGCTCAAGGCAGTTTTTTCAAAGGCCAGCACGTCGGTCGGGATTTGCGCCGGGGTCAGCTGGTGCCAGCGCTGGTCCAGCAGGGCCGACGCCAGGTATTCCGTGGTTTTATAACCCTGGTTGAAATTGTCGGCCGCCGTCACTTTCGCCAGCAGCTCGGCTGGAATCGCCGCGCCCGTCTGGTAGTGCTTGGCATAGTTTTGCAGCACTTCCGGCCACAGCGCCCACATTTCATTGACTTGCGACGGGTATTCGACGAAGTCGCGCGGCACGCTGGTGCCGGCAAAGCGCGGGTATGTCACGTTCGAAAACATGCCGTGCAGCGCATGGCCGAATTCGTGGAACATGGTGTTGACTTCGTCAAACGTCATCAGCGTCGGCTGGCCCGCTTCCGGCTTCGGAATGTTCAGGTTATTCGCGATCACCGGCTTGCGGCCCAGCAAGGTCGATTGGCCCACGTAGGCATTCGCCCAGGCGCCGCCGCGCTTGTTGCTGCGCGCGTAAGGATCCAGAGTAAAGATGGCCAGCTGCGTACCGTCTTCATTGAAGACGTCGTAGACCAGCATGTCGGACGTGTAGACGGGCAAGTCGGTGCGCTGCTTGAAGGTCAAGCCGTACAACTTGCCGGCGGCAAAGAACACGCCCTTGGTCAGCACGCTGTGCATTTCAAAGTACGGTTTCAACTGCGTTTCATCGAAGTTGTAGCGTTCGGCGCGCACCTTGTCGCTATAGAAGGCCCAGTCGGCGGCGCCCACCTTGAAGCCGCCTTTTCCTGCATCGATGACTTTCTGGATATCGTCCGCTTCACGGCGCGCATTGACGACGGCCGGCTTCGCCAGCTCGCCCAGCAGGGCGTTCACGGCGGTCGTGTCGTGCGCCGTCTGGTCTTCCAGCGAATATGCCGCGTAGTTCGGGTAGCCCATCAGCGCGGCACGTTCGGCGCGCAGTTTCGCCAGTTCCAGCACTTCCTGGGTATTGTCGAACTCGCCGCCACGGCTGCCGCGCGCTTGCGAGGCGGCCATGATGCGTTCGCGCAAGGCACGGTTGGTCAGCAGCGACAGCGGCGCCTGGCCCGTCGTGTTGACGAGGGCGATCACGTATTTGCCGTCCAGGCCGCGCTTCTTGGCCAGGCCGGCAGCCACTTCGATGGCGGCCGGCGACAGGCCGTCCAGTTCCTCGCGCGTGTCGACGACGACGGCCGACGCGTTCAATTCCTTCAGCACGTTCTGCGCGAACTTGGTCGACAGGGCAGCGAGCTGGCCGTTGTAGGCGCGCAGCTTTTCCTTGTCAGCCGCCGACAGCTTGGCGCCGGCGCGCACAAAGTCCGTGTGATAGCGCTCGAGCAAGCGTTTCGATTCGGCATCGAGGCCCAGCTTGTCGCGCTTGGCGTACAAGGTATCGATGCGCTTGAACAATTTGTCATTGAGCATGATCGCATCGCTATGGGCCGCCATTTTCGGCGCCAGTTCGCGTTCCAGGCCCTGGATCGTGTCATTCGTATTCGAGCCGGACATCACGGAAAACACGGTGCGTACACGGCTCAGCAACTGGCCCGAGCGCTCCATGGCCACGATGGTGTTGTCGAACGTGGCTGGTTTCTTGTTGTTCGCAATCGCACTGATTTCCGCAAGGTTGGCGGCCATGCCTGCCGTAAAGGCGGGCGCGTAGTCGGCGTCCTGCACCTTGTCGAACGGCGGATAGTTGAATGGCAGGCTGCTCGCTTGCGCAAACGGGTTAGAGGCAGGCAAGGCTACCGCCGCGGTAGCGGTGGTGGTTGGCGCCGCGGTGGCGGCAAAAACAGCGGCGGCTGGCGCCAGCATCAGGCTGGCGGCGATGACGAGCATTGTTGGACGGGTCATGTCTTCTTTCAAGAAACGCAAGAGAGCCGCGATTGTGTCGCGGGCCAGCCTGAAATAATAACAGCCTGAAACACTTGCGTCACCAGCAACTACCGATGGTAACGCGCCCGCCTTTGATGAACGGTTTTCATGTGTCCCGCGTCACGATGCTGATTTAATAATGCGGCGGGCGTTCGTTGACCAGTCCGCCATTTGCCTGCTGCGCGCCGTCGCGCACGTGTTCGCCCAGCTTGTGCAGCATCGCCTCGAGCTGGTCGATGCGCTTGCCCTGCTGGTACACCATCTGGTTCAGCGATTCGACCAGGTCTTCCTGCTGCGCCAGCTTGATTTCGATATCGACGAAACGTACTTCCATCTGTTCTGCATTGTCCATGGTGCTCACGATCATTTCTCACTGAAAGCGGCATTCTACCGCCGTCACGGCGTGAGCCAGGACAAACAAGCGGCATTCTTCCTGTAGCGGTGCCGATTTCTGCCTATTCTCCCCGTATGGCTGAATCAAACCGCTTGACGAATGAGAACAAACGATTACAATGGACGTATCCACTTTGCCTGACCTGATCGATACGCGCAAGACGGCTGAATACCGGCGCTGGGAAGACTCCCTGCACGACGTGGCTGCCGCAGCCATCGATGCACGCATCAAGCATTTGCAGCACGGAAAAAAGGGCGACTGGCGGCCCGTGGGCGAAGGCGTGTGCGAGCTGCGTTTTTTACAGACGGGGCCCGGCTGGCGCGTGTATTTTCACGAAACCAACCTGGGCACCCTGATCTTGCTGCTGCTCGGTGGCGACAAGTCGAGCCAGCGGCGCGACATCAAGCACGCGCAAGCGATACTGCAAACATTGAAGGCCCAACAGGCGGCCATCCGGAAACAAAAAGCGGTGGCCAGCCCATCGACAGGAGCACGAAAAAAATGAACGACCATACTGACGCTGACGGCTTTGACCTCGACGACCTGGACGCATTAGACCTGAGCAAATTTGATCCCACGCAACACCTGACCAGCAAGGAAGCCGTGGCTGCCTACATGAGCGAAATCGTCGCCACCGGCAACGCCGAACTATTCCAGTCCGCCATGAACGACGTGGTGCGCGCCTACGGTATGGGCAAGGTGGCGGCCAGGGCCGACATCACGCGTGAAGGCGCGTATAAAGCCTTGCGCGAAGGCAGCAAGCCGCGCTTTGAAACCATTTTAAAGATGCTCGATGCGCTGGGCATGCAACTGGCCATCGTGCCGAAAACCACGCCAGACGGCGCCGTGGAAGCGTGAACGCCGCTTAGCCCTTCGGCGCGGCCAGCAAGGCCTTCATGCGCGCCAACCGCTCCTTGGGCGAAATCACTTCCGCCTCCGTCGGCACGGCGTCGCCCACGTCGAGTTCCATTTCCTTGATGAAGCGCGACGGGTCGCAATGGACTTGCTCGCCAGCCCGCTTGCGCTTCTTGCACCACGTGATGTGCAAGGTGCGCTGGGCCCGCGTGATGCCCACGTACATCAGCCGCCGCTCTTCCTGGATGCGCGCGGCGATGGTTTCGGCCGGCGCGTCAGGGTCGCCCTTGTGCGGCAAGATGCCCTCTTCCACGCCCACCAGAAACACGTGCGGAAACTCGAGACCTTTCGACGCGTGCAGGGTCGACATGCGCACGGCGTCCTGCTCCTCGTCCTTGCCTTCGAGCATGGTCATCAGGGCCACCATCTGCGTCAGTTCCAGCACGTTCTTTTCTTCGCCGTCGCGGTCCTTGCCACCCCGGCCCCGTTCCTTGAGCCAGTTGACGAATTCCAGCACGTTCTGCCATTTGCTTTGCGCTTGGCGTTCCTCGAAAGCATCGTACAGATACGATTCGTAGTGGATTTCCTTCATCATGTCGTCCAGCACTTCGGCCGCGTTGTCGCCGCTGCCGGCCGCGCCGGGACGGCTGGCGCGCGATTCGAGGTCGTTGATGAAGTTGCAGAAGTCGCGCAGCGGCCCCAGCTGGCGGTCCGTCAGCTTGGCCTCGATGCCGCCTTTGAACACGGCCTGGAACAGCGAGCACTGCCACTGCCCCGAAAATGCGCCCAGCACCTCCAGCGTCGATTGCCCCACGCCACGGCGCGGCGTCGTCACGGCGCGGATGAAAGCCGGATCGTCATCTTCGTTGGCCAGCAAACGCAGATAGCTGATGATGTCCTTGATCTCGGCCTTGTCGAAGAAACTCTGGCCGCCCGAAATCGTGTACGGGATGCGTTCCTTGCGCAAGCATTGCTCGATGATGCGCGCCTGGTGGTTGCCCCGGTACAAAATCGCGTAGTCGGAAAATTTGTTCTTGCGCTCGAAATGGTCGGCCGAAATCATGATGGCGACCTGCTCCGCCTCCTGCTCGTCCGTCTGCATGCCCAGCACCTTGATCGGTTCGCCCAGGCCGTGCTCGGACCACAGCGACTTTTCAAACAGTTTCGGGTTGTTGCCGATGACGGCATTGGCCGCGTTGAGCACGCGCATGGTGGAGCGGTAATTCTGCTCGAGCTTGATCACGCGCAGATCGGGAAAATCCGTTTCCAGGGTCTTCAGGTTTTCCACGGTGGCGCCACGCCACGCGTAAATTGCCTGGTCGTCGTCGCCCACGGCCGTAAACATCGGCTTCTTGCCGATGCCCGTCACCATCAGTTTCACCAGCTCGTACTGGCAAGTGTTCGTATCCTGGTATTCGTCGACGAGCAGGTAGCGCAGGCGACGCTGCCACTTGTCGCGCACGGGGCCGTTGTTGCGGAACAGTTCCACCGGCAAGCGGATCAGATCGTCGAAATCGACGGCCTGGTAGGCGGACAAAGTCGCGACATAGCTGCGGTAGATGCGCGCCGCGTTGGCTTCGTCCTCATCCTTGGCTTGCGCCAGCGCCATGTCCGGATCGATCAGGCCATTTTTCCACAGGGACATGGCATTCTGGATGCCGCGAATGACCTGTTTATCGGTGGTAATGGCGAGGTCTTGCACGAGTGAAAAACAATCGTCGCTGTCCATGATGGAAAAGCGGTCCTTCAAGCCCACGCCATTGGCTTCCTGGCGCAGGATTTTCACGCCCAGCGAGTGGAAGGTCGACACTGTCAACTGCTTGGCCTGGCGCGGCTGTTTCAACAGCTTGGCGATGCGTTCCTGCATTTCCAGCGCCGCCTTGTTGGTGAAGGTCAGCGCGGCGATGGTGCGCGGGTCATAGCCCCGGTCTTCGATCAGGTGGGCGATCTTTTGCGTGATCACGCGCGTCTTGCCCGAACCGGCGCCCGCCAGCACGAGGCAAGGGCCGTCGAGGTAGGTAACCGCTTCACTTTGGGGCGCATTCAGACCGAACTGTGGTGCTTTGGACATCAGGGTATTTCCGCAGGGAACAGCAGCCCATTGTAACAGCGTCGCATGGGCTATTTGCATGGCGGACCCTGCCTGAAAAACAGGCATAGTCATTGATATATCGCCATATGCCGCCATCTTGGCCGATTCAATGCGTGCGGCGATGCCACGCCTGGAGTACCATTCCGCCTATATCGCCCGTGCGCGCCCACTTACCGAATGGCAGTCCCATGAAATTTGAACACCTGATTGAAATCAACGATCCCTTGAACCCGCTGATCGACACCTTGACTCTGGAACAGGTGTGGCGCGGCCTGGTCTTGCGCGCCGAGTCGCCGAAGCTGTTCGTGCCGCACCTCGACGAATGCCAGATCAGCGAACGCAGCGACGCCGGTTTCGCGCGCAGCCTGCGCTATGGCGAGCTGGTCATCAACGACAAGGTGGTGCTGATACCGCAACTGCAGGTGCGCTACGAAGTGCCGGCGCAACAGGATATCAGCGCGTCCTCGCTGGTGATGACCATCGAAATGCCCGACGAAGCGAGCATGTGGGTGCGCTTCCAGTACGACGACGGCCACGACGCGGCCACCGACGCGGCCAATGCCCTGTACGACGACTTCCGCCGCTCGGCCTACAAGGAGTCCGACATCGACACGGTGCGCATCATGCGCGAACTGGCGCTTGAAGGACGGCTCGATGCGGGCTTGCTGAACTAAATCAAATTCGCGCGCTGCGGCCCCACAACTGATCGGGGCGAAACTGGAGTCCCGCCTGCTCGGCGCTCAGCACTTCGCGAATCGCATGCAAGTCCACGCGCGTATCGCGCCGCAGCGGCACTTCCAGGCGCGCGCCGCGGGGGCCGACCAGCGACTGCACATGGGGCGTGGTGGCATTCAGCCCCTTGCGCGTGACGACGCCGACTTCCCCATTCAACAGTTTGACGAAGGTGCCGACCGGGTAGATGCCCAGCTCGCGCACCAGCAGCGAGGCCAGCGGCGCATCGAGGGTGGCCTTGTCGGCCATCAGCATTTCGCGCAGGGCCACGTTCGGCAGCAAAGGCTGGCGGTAGCTGCGCTTCGATACGCGCGCGCAATAGCGGTCGGCCAGCATGATCAGGCGCGCGCCGATGCCGATCGCCTCGCCTTGCGTGCCCAGCGGATAACCGCTGCCATCGATATTTTCATGGTGCTGCAGCACGGCTTGCAGCCAGACGGCATCCGTCACGCCAGCCGCGCGCAGCAAATCGACACCGGCTTGCGGATGGGCGCGCAAATAGGCGCGTTCCTGCGCGTCCAGCGGCCCCGCCTTGTGCTGGAAATCCGCATGGCGTTCCAGCATGCCCACATTCATGCTCAGCGCGGCCAGCAGCACGCTGCGGATCACGCCATCATCGAGTTTCAGGGCGCGCGCCAGCAAGGCCGTGATGACTGCCGTATCGACGCTGTGGCGCACGGCAAAGTCGCCCGCGCCCTGGTTGTGCAGGATGCAGGCCAGCGCCACGTCGGCATCCAGAACAACAGCCTCTTCCACCAGCTGCGCCAGCGGCGCGAGGGATGCATGGCTGCCCGCCTGCCCGGCGGCAATGGCCGGCAAGACGAGGGCCAGGCCCGCCGTGACGAGGTTGAGCATGCGCAGGGCCGACGGTGCTTCTGTGGCCGTGCGCGGCACGTCCGCGCTGGTATCGGCGATGACGCCGTGCGCCAGCAGCAATGCGATCTGGTTCTCGCTGCTGATGACATGGCCCAGCCTGGCCAGCAAGCTGCCCGTTTCGCCGTGCACGTCCCAGGGCAGGGCCACGCCCAGGGCGAGTTCTCCCGCGTAAATGCGCCGAATTTTCACATCGTCTCCGTGTCATCGCCAGCCGCCACCCTTTTTACCATTGCGGCATGGGCGGCATGTGCCAATTGAAATGTTTTTTGCTTTTAATCAATATTTCAATGTGGCAGCGATGATCGCGCAATCATGTGAGCTTGTCTACAAAATTATGTAAATCATAAAGTTGCCTTCAAGGTCCCGGTGTGCAGTCGGCGCAGCCGGGCGCGTGTTCCGGGTCTTTTTCCAGGTGCAGCGCCAGCTCGCGCAAGGCCGTGCGCACGCCTTCTTCGATGACGGGGTGGTAGAACGGCATGTCGAGCATGGCCGGCACCGTCAGCTGGGATTGGCATGCCCAGGCCAGCAGATGGCCCAGGTGTTCCGCCCGTGGGCCGATCAGCTCGGCGCCGAGAAAACGCTTGCTGCCGAACTCCGCATATACGCGCAGCAAGCCCTGGTTTTGCAGCATCACGCGGCTGCGGCCCTGGTTGCCGAACGACACGGCGCCGACGGCGAAGCGGCCCGCGTGGCTCACGCACAATTGCTGGTACGTCGCGCCCACAGTGGCGATCTGCGGTTCCGTGAAGGCGATCGTCAACGGCGTACGGCGCAAGCCCGGTTTGACGTCAGGAAAGCGCGCCGCGTTGTCGCCCGCGATGCGGCCCTCGTCGGCCGCTTCGGGCAGCAGCGGTAACTCGTTGTCGGCGTCGCCGGCGATGAAGATGGCGCTCTTGCCGCACTGCATGGTGTGCGGATCGTACAAGGGAATACCGTGACGGTCGAGCTCGATTTGCGCCGTTTCCAGGCCGATCTTGTCCACGTTCGGCGCGCGGCCGATGGCGGCCAGCACATACTCGAACTGCTCGGTTTTTTCCACGCCGGCGTCATCGCGGCTGGTCAGCACGATACCGCTGCCGTCCGGCGCTTTTGCCATGTGCGCGACCTTGGTCATGAAACGGATATCGAGTTCGCGCGCCAGCACGGCGTCCGCCTCGCGCAGCACCAGCGGATCCGTCAGCTGCGCGACTTTATTGCCGCGCGCAAACAGGGTCACGCGCACGCCCAGCCGTGCCAGCGCCTGGCCCAGCTCCAGGCCGATGACGCCGCTGCCAACCACGGCCACCGAGCTGGGCAAATCCGTCCACTCGAACACGGCGTCGCTGGTGATGACTCTTTCTCCCGCCGCCTGCCACTCGGGCGGCACGATGGGCGTGGAACCGGTGGCGATCACCACGCTGGTGGCCTCGACGATCGTATGCTCATCCACCTGCAGCTTGCCAGGGGCGATGAAGCGTGCATGGCCGCGCAGTTTTTCGTCGTCGGGAATGGCATTGACGCCGTCGAGCACGAAGCCGACAAAGCGGTCGCGTTCGCTCCGTACCCTGGCCATCACTTGCCGGCCATCGATGCGCACAGGCCCCGGATGCACGCCGAAAGCGGGCGCGGCAGCCACCGCATGGGCCGCCTCGGCCGCCGCGATCAGGAGTTTGCTGGGC
Source organism: Janthinobacterium sp. NKUCC08_JDC (assembly GCF_019345575.1). Classification (NCBI taxonomy): domain Bacteria; kingdom Pseudomonadati; phylum Pseudomonadota; class Betaproteobacteria; order Burkholderiales; family Oxalobacteraceae; genus Janthinobacterium; species Janthinobacterium sp. NKUCC08_JDC. The sequence continues at coordinate 132,961 of NZ_JAHKQW010000008.1, forward strand.
ATGCAGCCCACCCTGGCGCAGGTCGTGCCGTACGGTCCGCTTTCTATCATCAGCACACGCTTGTCATGCATGCGCGCCGCCCTGTGCGCCGTCATGCCGGCCGTGCCGCTGCCGATCACGGCCACATCCACTTGTATCGTCTTCATGGTGCTATCCATCCACTGAGGTTGCTCACAGCGTTCGATACTACCCGTTTGCCGAAAATAAGGTTTTACTTTGCAGCAATACATGCATTAGTATAACTAATAATTTTCAAAATTTATAAGCTGAGCTAATGGGATCACTCGATTATCGCGCGCTGGCCGTGCTGGACGCCGTGGCCAGCCATGGCAGTTTCGACAAGGCCGCCCTGGCGCTGGGCATCACCCAGTCGGCCGTCTCGCAGCGGATCAAGGCGCTGGAAGACGCCAGCGGGCGATTGCTGATCATCCGTGGCCAGCCAGCCGTGCCGACGGGCCTGGGCCAGCGCCTGATCGTGCATCACCGCAACGTCAAGCTGATGGAAGCATCGCTCGACATCGACCTGGGCAACAGCGTCAGCATGCCGGAAATCGCCATCGCCATCGATGCCGACAGCCTGGCCACGTGGTTCCCCGACACCTTGTCCGCCCTGCTGGCACCGCCGCGCTGCCAGCTCGACGTACGCCTGGCCGACAGCGACAGCGCCCTGCAAATGGTGCGCGACGGCTCCGTGTTTGGCTGCGTGGCGGCCGGGTCCGGCACAGCGATCGACGCGGCGGCGGCCACCAGCGTCACGCCGCTGGGCACCTTGCGCTATGTCTGCGTGGCAACACCCGTGTTTGCGGGCCATTGGTTTGGCGACGGTTTTATTGCCGAAGCGGTGCAACTGGCACCAGCTGTCGTAGGCCAGCACAGCTTGCTGGCGCGTTTCCTCGCTGAACAATTGAGCATGCGTGAACCATTCCCCCACCACACCTTGCCGGTGGAAGCGGCGCGCCGCGGCTGCGTCCAGGATGGCCTCGCCTACGGCCTGATGCCGCAGCGCCTGGCCGCGCCAGCGCTGGCGGCGGACCGTCTCGTGGATCTGATGCCGGGCAGCACCCTGGACGTGCCGCTGAGCTGGCATGCCTGGACCCTGGACACGCCGTTTACCAAGCTGCTGTCGGAACAGATCGTCAAGTCGGCACGCGATTACCTGCAGTAATTCAGATATCGAGCGGGTCCACTTCCAGCGACCATTTCACGCGCGTCTTCATGGCGCGCAGCTCCGCTAACCATTCCTTCAGGAACGCTTGCAGCGCGGGCCGCGAGGGCGATTCCAGCAGCAGCTGGGCGCGGTCCACGTTGTACACACGCGTCATGCTCATGGGAATCGGGTCATTGATGGTCACCTGCGGGTGTTCCATGCACTCTTTCGCCGCCTGCAGGAATTCGATGGCCGTCGCCAGCTCGGGCGCCTCGGCGCGCAGCAGGGCCTGGAACAGGTAGGGCGGCAGCGCCGCCTGGGCCCGCTCTTCCAGCAAGGTGGTGGCGAAGTGGTCGTAATCGTGGTTGACGACGGCGTCGTACAGCGGATGGCGCGCATAGCGCGTCTGGATCAGCACTTCACTGACGCTGCCCCCTTCCGTCTGCGCGGCACGCCCGGCGCGGCCCGCCACCTGCATCAATTGCGCGAACAGCCGTTCGCTGGCCCGGTAATCCTGCGAAAACAGGGCCGTGTCCGGATTCAAGATGCCGACCAGGGTCAGTTTTTTGAAATCGTGGCCCTTGGCCACCATCTGCGTGCCGATCAGAATATCGACTTCGCCCCGGTGCACAGTGTCGAACGCTTCCTGCGCGCTGCCTTTCTTGCGCGTGGAATCGGCGTCGATGCGCAAAATCCGCGCCTCGGGAAACAATTGCTGCAAGCCCTCTTCCACCCTTTGCGTGCCGCGTCCCAGCGGCTGCAAGTCGACGTTGCCGCACGTGGGGCAATGGCGGGGGATGCGCAGTTCCAGGCTGCAATGGTGGCAACGCAAGCGGTGTTCTGGCTTGTGCAGCACCATGAACGAGGTGCAACGCGTGCAATTGCTGATCCAGCCGCACGATTCGCAGCAGATGACGGGCGAATAGCCGCGCCGGTTCAGGAACAGCAGCGACTGCTCACCGCGCTCCATGCGCAGTTTCAAGGCGGCTACCAGATGCGAAGTCAGGCCATCTTTCGGCTTGTCGCGCTCCATGTCCAGGATCTTGACGCGCGGCAACACCGCATTCCTGACGGCCCGTTCGCGCAATTCCAGCTTGCGATAGCGCCCCGTCTGTGCGTGGTGCCAGCTTTCCAGCGAGGGCGTGGCCGAACCGAGTACGATGGGAATTCGCAATTGCCAGGCGCGCCACACGGCCAGGTCGCGCGCCGAATAGCGCAAGCCTTCCTGCTGCTTGTAGGAAGGATCGTGTTCTTCGTCGATGACGATCAGTTTGAGCTTAGGCAACGACGCCAGGATGGCCAGCCGCGTGCCGAGCACGATGCGCGCCTGGCCCTGGTGGCCAGCCAGCCAGTGCAGCATGCGCTCGCCCTCGGACAGGCTGCTGTGCAAGGTCGCCAGCATGACGCCGGGAAAGCGCGCACGGATATTGCCTTCCAGCTGGGGCGTGAGGTTGATTTCTGGCACCAGAATCAGGATTTGCGCATCGTCCTCGCGCGCCAGCACCTGGGCGCAGGCTTGCAGATACACTTCCGTCTTGCCGCTGCCCGTCACGCCGTACAGCAGGGTGGGCTTGAAACCCTGGGCGCCGCCGATGGCGTCCGCCGCTTCCTGCTGCGCCGGGTTGAGCGCCGGCATGTTCAGCGGCGTGCCGTCGTGCGCGTCGGCCAGCTTGCCCAGCTTCTTGATGGCGCGGTCCAGCGCCACGGTGGTGAGCACGCGCAAATTCTTCGGCAAACCGGGCAGCGCCACTTCACCGAGCGGGCGCTGGTAGTAATCGGCGGCAAAGGCGGCCAGCGCCAGCCACTGTTCCGACAGCGGCGCCAGCTGGCTGCGCACGGCCAGCACGTCCTTCAATTTCGCGGCGGGCACGTCGGTGCTGTCGGAGACGCCGACGATCAGCCCCATCACTTCGCGCCGGCCGAACGGCACCAGCGCCAACTGTCCCACTTGCGGCTGCGGTGCGGCAGCGTCCGCACCGGCATCGGCCGCCGCGTTCCAGCGGTAGTCGAACAGGGCGTTCAAGGGCGTGTCGAGCGCGATTTTCAGGATGCACGACGTCAAAATGCACTGCGACATGGGAGGTGGGCCTATCTCAATAAAAAAGCGCGCCGCAGGGTCGGTGGCGCGCGGGATGTCCGGCATCAAGCCAGCGGGCCATGATACTTGTTTCGCCCATCAAACACCTAACGGCAGGCAGGACAGCGTGTCATCGTGCCTGAAGAAAATTCTGTGGATAACTTTGTGGACAAAGCAAAATTAACTTTCAGAAAAATGTGGACAGAAAATTTCGATCGCCGTCAAGAGCGGCACGCAAGAAAAATTACCCTTTTAAAATCAATGGCTTAAAAATTGATGCCCGGGAAGCCATAAATCCACAGGGCATTTCCGCCGCTGTGCATAACTGAACCATTTGTAATGTATTTATACAGAAATCAGCACCGTTTTGATGCATGCGATCCGCAAAAATACGGGAGGAATGAAGCAAAGTTGACAATTGCCGGGCAAGCGTTCGTTTTTAGCTGACGAGCGGCGAAACATTGTTCAATTATCATGCACTGCAACATGCACTTCAGGTGAAACCTGAACATCGGCGCTAAGTATCGGTTAACAAAATACTTTTCAATTTTATCCACAGAATCTGTTGATAACTTTGTGGACAATGAAGGAATAAGGCAAGCGAACGAAAGAATAACCTTATCAATAGCAACAAAGTCCGCCGAACAATGGATTTTTTATGTCTTAATAATCAAGCACTTGCAGAGCATCCCCGGGCATGGCTTTTAGGGTGCCTCTTATTTCCGCAGCAAAAAAAATTGTGCATAAGTCGGTATTTCTTGCTAGGGCGCAGCAAAGAAAAAGGCAGGCTTCCGCTGGAAAGCCTGCCTTTTCTTGTCCCTGAACCAGGGGGAAGCGAATACTTACTGGCCGCTGCGCATGGCGCGGCTCATGCTGTGCACGGCTTCCACCATGGCTTCCACGGATTCCGGCGGCGTGAACTGGGAAATACCATGGCCCAGGTTGAATACGTGACCCGTGCCGGCCGATGGCGCGCCAAAGGCGTTGAGCACTTTCGCCACTTCGGCGCGGATCTGCTCGGGGCTGGCGAACAGGATGGCCGGGTCGAGATTGCCCTGCAAGCCCACTTTATGACCGACCAGCTGGCGCGCGCGCGTCAGGTTGACGGTCCAGTCCAGGCCCACGGCATCGGCGCCGATGTCGGCGATCTGCTCGATCCACTGGCCGCCGCCCTTGGTAAACACGATGGCGGGAATCTTGACGCCATCCTTGTCGCGTTTCAGCTGTGCCACCACTTGCTGCATGTAGGCCAGCGAGAATTCCTGGTAGGCGCCGTCGGCCAGCGCACCGCCCCAGGAATCGAAAATCATCACGGCTTGCGCGCCGGCATCGATTTGCGCATTCAGGTATTGCGCCACGGAGGTGGCGTTGATGGCCAGGATGTGGTGCATCAGGTCCGGGCGGTTGTACAGCATCTTCTTGATGGTGTGGAATTCTTTCGAGCCGCCGCCTTCCACCATGTAGCACGCCAGGGTCCACGGGCTGCCGGAAAAACCGATCAGCGGCACGCGGCCATTGAGTTCCGTGCGGATTTGCGTGACGGCCTTGAAAACATAGTCGAGCGACTCCAGGTCCGGCACTTGCAGCGCCTTCACGTCCTGCTCCGTGCGCAGCGGACGCTCGAACTTCGGCCCTTCGCCATCGGCAAAATACAGGCCCAGGCCCATGGCGTCGGGCACCGTCAGGATGTCGGAAAACAGAATGGCCGCATCGAGCGGGAAGCGCTCCAGCGGCTGCAAGGTCACTTCCGTGGCGTAATCGGGATTCTTTGCCAGGCCCAGGAAGGAGCCGGCCCGCTCGCGCGTGGCGCGGTATTCGGGCAAATAGCGGCCCGCCTGGCGCATCAGCCAGACAGGGGTGTGCTCGGTTGGCTGGCGCAGCAGGGCACGCAGGAAAGTATCATTCTGGAGCGGAGCAAATTGTGGCATGGCAGGCAATCGAGCTTGAAGAAGCGGTATTATCGCATCCAATCGCCGCCAAATCATTGATTCCGGTGCCGCTTTGCAGCATTTGCCACGCACACCGATGACTTTCGTTGTGCCAGCCCTTCCATTATGATGATGCACGCCGCCGCGCGCCCTGACCCTGCCTGGCGACCCTTGATCCCCTCACTACACGGAGCCCGCATGACCTCGACCGCATCCAGCACCCCTTATGGCATCTGGCCATCGCCGATCAGCGCGGCCATCGTCGCCGCCGGCGCCTCGCCGCTGACGCAGCTGGCCCTGGGCGGTGCGGATGGGGCCGACGTGTTCTGGCTGGCCGGGCGCGCCAGCGAGGCGGGCCGCAATACCCTGCTGCGCCAGCGCGGCGCGCGTGTCGATGAACTGACGCCGGCGCCGTTCAATGTGCGCACCCGCGTGCATGAATACGGCGGCGGCGCGTATGCCGTGGCCGGCGATACCGTGTATTTTTCGCATTTCGCCGACAATTGCCTGTACCGCGTGAGCGGCGACGGCGCGCCTGAAGCGTTCACCACGGGCGGCAACACGCGCCATGCGGACTTCGTCGTCGATGCGGCCCGTTCCCGCTTGATCGCCGTGCGCGAACAGCACCCGGCGGAAGGCCATGCGCATCCGGAAAACAGCCTGGCGGCCGTCGGCTTCGACGGGCGTGAAACGGTGCTGGCGCGCGGTCACGATTTTTATGCGGCGCCGCGTTTGTCGCCGGACGGCAGCCAGCTGGCCTGGATCAGCTGGGATCACCCGCGCCTGCCGTGGCAAGGCACGGAACTGTGGCTGGCCGACGTGCAGGCGGACGGCAGCCTCGGGTCGCCACGCCTGATCGCCGGCGGCGCGCGCGAGTCGATTTGCCAGCCGGAATGGTCGCCGAACGGCTTGCTGCACTTCGTTTCCGACAGCAGCGGCTGGTGGAATTTGTACCGTCTGCACGGCGCCGACATCGAGGCGCTGTGCCCGATGGAAGCGGAATTTGCCACGCCGCACTGGACCTTCGGCGGCAGCATGTACGGTTTCCTTTCCGACGACGAGATCGTCTGCACGTATATCCAGGCCGGCGTCAGCTACCTGGCGCAATTGAACGTGGCGGCGGCCAAGCTCGAGCCGATACCGCACCCATACCAGGAAATCCGCGAACTGCGCGTGGGCCCCGGCTTCGTCGCGCTGCTGGGCGGCAGCCCGACCATCGCGCTGGAACTGGCGCGCATCGATTTGTCCAACCATGAGCTGGAAGTGCTGGCGCAATCGATCGCACACTTGCCCGCGCTTGAGTATTTGTCCGTGCCGCGCAGCTTGAGTTTCCCTAGTAGCAATGGCCGCACGGCCTACGCCTTCTTCTATGCGCCGCACAACACCGACGTGCAGGCGCCGGCGGGAACCTTGCCGCCCGTCATTGTCATCAGCCACGGCGGACCCACCAGCATGGCCAGCAATACATTAAAGCTGGCGACGCAGTACTGGACCAGCCGCGGCATCGGCGTGCTCGACGTCAACTATGGCGGCAGCAGCGGCTTCGGCCGCGAATACCGCGACGCGCTGCGCGGCCAGTGGGGTATCGTCGACGTGGAAGACTGCATCGCCGGCGCGCGCTACCTGGCCGCCAACGGCCTGGCCGACCCGGAACGCCTGATCATCCGCGGCGGCAGCGCGGGCGGCCTGACGACCCTGTGCGCACTGACGTTCCACGACGTCTTCAAGGCGGGCGCCAGCTACTATGGCGTGTCCGACCTGAAGGGCCTGGATGACGATTCGCACAAGTTCGAATCGCGCTACACCGATTACCTGATCGCTTCGCAGCCGCAAGCCGAGGCGCTGTACCTTGAGCGCTCGCCCATCCACCACACGGATAAACTGTCGCGCCCGATGATCTTCTTCCAGGGCCTCGACGACAAGGTGGTGCCGCCGCAGCAGTCGCAGCTGATGGTCGACGCCCTGCAGGCGCGCGGCGTGCCTGTCGCGTATGTGCCGCTCGAAGGCGAGGGCCACGGCTTCCGCAAGGCGGAAAACATCGTGCGCACCCTGGACGCGGAACTGTATTTCTACCAGCGCGTGTTCGGCCTGCCAGTGGCGGCCGGCACAGCCCCTGTCCACATCGCCAATTTGCCCGCATGACAGACCAGCTCTTGCTTGACGAATTTGCCGCACTGGAGCAGCACGAACAGATGATCCTGGCCCTGCTGGCCATCGCGGGCGAACCGGTGGGCAAGCATGCCGTGTATGAACACTTGCAGCGCGCCAATGTCGTCGAGCCGGATGGCACGCCGTTCGCCCTGCTCACCGTCACGAACATGCTGCAGCATTTGACGCGGCACGCGCTGGCGTCCGAAGTGGTGGGACGGGGCTTTGCCTGCGAAGCGAAATTGCGCTGGCCCGCCATGCGCGCCGCCATCGAGCACCTGGTGTTTCGCGACCTGTGCCAGGCCATCGAGCTGATCAACCCCGTGCGCCGCAACTGGGATGGCTATGTGGAATTGCGCAGCTACCGGCAAGGCGTGGCGCGCTTGCGCATCGCCCTGCTGCGCAACGACGAGGTGCGCCACGTGGCCGCCATCCTGGCCGCCTGCATGGCCTGCTATGAAGCGCAGCAGCTGCATCCGCTGATCGAGATTTTCGGCCGCCCGTTCGAACCGGAAATGCTGTCTTTCGTCATGCCGCAGCTGCAGGACGACATCCTCGCCGTGCTGCTGGGCAACGCTCCGCGCGAACCGGCCACGGCGCACGCCATCCGCACGTATGCGCGCGCCCACCATGCGCGCCAGGCGGCCGCCGGCGACCATATCGGCGCCGCCCTGCCGTTGGCCCTGGCAGAAGACGCCCTGCTGTGCGGCGAACTCGACGCGACCGCCCGTTACCTGGCGGGCCAGCAGGGGCCGCAGGCGCTGTTTGTCGACAGCAGCATCGCCCTGTTGCGCGGCGAACATGCGCACGCCGTGGCCGGCTTTGAAACGGCCTTGAAAGGGCTGCGCAAGGAGGCGGGCAAGCGCAAGCTGTGCTTCACCGGCATCGGCGGCCATTTGTACGTGCTGGCGCTATTGCGCGGCAACGATGCCAAGCTGCTGAAAAACGCGGAAACCTATCTCGATATCGCGCTGCACGCGCAGCCGAACCACGACAGCATCGTCTACCAGCAACTGAACACCTTGCGCCTCGTGCGCGCCGGCGTGCAGCAGGCGGAAAGCATTTCCACGCGCAGTTGGGAAACGGGACTGCAGCCGCAGCTGTTCCAGGCCTTGCTGTACTACTGGCTGGCGCTACCACAACTGGCCGAACGCAAGGACCAGTTGCGAGCCCTGGTGCAGCAAGCGGACGCCGCCGGCTACGATTTGATCGCCGCGCAGGCGGCCGGCTTGCTGGGCTTGATGGGCGAGCCGCAGCAGGAGCGCTATGCCACGGCCAAGCGGGCGCAACATGGATTGACGGACATGGCGCCGTGGTTCGAACGCCAGGAAGCGTGGCAGCGCCAGCTGAGTGCGCTCATCAACCTGCAGCAGAACGCGCCCGCCGAAGCGCTGGGCGGCGTGTCGCGGCTCGTATGGCTGGTGGCGTTCGATCCTCGCTTTGGTCTCACTGCAGTGGAAGTGCGCGAGCAGAAACGCGACGCACGCGGCGGCTGGAGCAAGGGCCGCGCCATGGGCCTGAAACGCCTGGCCGAGGAAGCGGGCGACATCGATTTCCTCACGCCGCAAGACGCGCGCGCGGCCGGCAGCATCGCGCCGTTCAAACAATACTATTCATCGGCGCCGCGCTATGAAGTCGAGCTCGACAAGGCCGCCGTCCTGCTCGTCGGCCACCCGCTCGTGTTCTGGCTCGATAATCCCGACACGAGAGTGGAACTGATCGCCGGCGCGCCGGAGCTGCTGATCAAGTCGCACGAGGGGCAGCTGTGGCTGGGCATGCAACCACCACTGCCCGACAGCGGCAGCAATGTCGTGGTGCAAAGGGAAACGCCGACGCGCCTGCGCGTGGTGCACATCCTCGACGAGCACCGGCGCATCGGCGCCATCGTGGGCCTGGGCCTGTCCGTGCCCCTGCATGCGGAAAAACAAGTGATGCAGGCGATCGGCGCCATCTCGTCCATGGTCACCGTGCAATCGGACATCGGCGGCGGCGCCGGCGACGCGGAAGCGATCACGGCCGACCACCGCCTGCACGTGCATTTGCTGCCCTACCAGCAGGGCCTGAAAATGCAGATTTTAGTCCGCCCACTGCTCGACAACGGCGCCTACTATGCGCCCGGCAGCGGCGCCGAAAGCGTGTTTGCCGATGTGGCAGGCCGTGCCGTGCAAGCGCGGCGCGACCTGAACGCGGAACGCGAAGCGCAGCGCCAGCTGATCGGGAAATGCCTGGTGCTGGAAGAGGCGGAAGAAGAGCATGGCGAGTGGCTGCTGGGCCAGCCAGCGCTGGGCCTGCAATTGCTGGTCGAGCTGCAAGCGCTCGACCCGAATGGCATGGTATTGGCGTGGCCCGAGGGCGAAACCATGCGCGTGTCGAAACGCATCGACAGCGGCCAGATGCGCCTGAATATCAAGAGTGAAAAAGATTGGTTTGCCGCCAGCGGCGAGGTGCAGATCGATGAAGACAAGGTGATGGATTTGCGCGCCCTGCTCGACTTGATGCAGAACAATAAAAGCCGCTTCGTGGCCTTGGGCGACAACCAGTTCCTGGCCCTCAGCGACGAGCTGCACCGGCGCCTGTCGGAACTGGCCGCGTATGGCGAGGCGCATGCCGACGGCGTGCACATCCACCCGCTGGCCGCGTTTGCGCTGGAAGAGCTGGCCAACGATGCGGGCGGCGTGAACGCCGACAAATTGTGGCGCGAACACTTGCTGCGCCTGCGCGCCCTCGACGACTATCAACCGCAACTGCCCAGCACACTGCAGGCGGACTTGCGCGACTATCAGCTGGCCGGCTACGAATGGCTGGCGCGCCTGGCGCACTGGGGCGTGGGCGCCTGCCTGGCCGACGACATGGGACTCGGCAAGACGTTACAAGCGCTGGCGCTGATCCTGGCGCGCGCGCCGAACGGCCCCACCCTCGTCGTCGCCCCCACGTCCGTGTGCATGAACTGGATCAGCGAAGCGCAGCGCTTCGCGCCCACCTTGAACATCAAACTGTTCGGCAGCGGCGACCGCGCCGACATGCTGGAAACATTGCAGCCGTTCGACGTGGTGGTGGCCAGCTATGGCTTGCTGCAGCAGGAAGCGGCCATGTTTGCCGGCGTGCACTGGCATACGATCGTGCTCGACGAAGCGCAGGCGATCAAGAATGGCGCGACCAAGCGCTCGCAAGCCGTGATGGCCCTGCAAGGCGACTTCCGCATGGTGGCCAGCGGCACGCCGCTGGAAAACCACCTGGGCGAATTGTGGAACCTGTTCCGCTTCATCAACCCCGGCTTGCTGGGCACCCTCGACCAGTTCAACCTGCGCTTCGCCGGGCCGATCGAGAAGGATCAGGACAAGCGGGCGGCGGCCGGTGCGCGCTTGCGGCTGCGCCGTTTGATCGCGCCGTTCATCCTGCGCCGGACAAAGACGCAAGTGCTGTCGGAATTGCCGTCGCGCACGGAAATCGTGCTGGAAGTGGAATTGTCGCCGCAGGAAACGGCGCTGTACGAATCGTTGCGCCGCGAAGCGCTGGAAAAGCTGGCCATGGTGGAAGGGCCGGCATCCAAGAAAGCCATCCAGATCCTGGCCGAGATCATGAGGCTGCGCCGCGCCTGCTGCAATCCGCAACTGGTGGCGCCGGAATTGGGCCTGGCCAGCAGCAAGCTGGCGGCGTTCGCCCAACTGCTGTCGGGCTTGCTAGAAAACCGCCACAAGGTGCTCGTCTTCAGCCAGTTCGTCGACCATTTGACCCTGATCCGCCAGCATCTGGAACAGCATGGCGTGCGCTACCAGTATCTCGACGGCAGTACGCCGATGCAGGAGCGCAAGCGCCGCGTCGACGCCTTCCAGGCGGGCGACGGCGATGTTTTCCTCATCAGCCTGAAGGCGGGCGGCATGGGCATCAATTTGACGGCGGCCGATTACGTGATCCACATGGATCCGTGGTGGAACCCGGCCGTGGAAGACCAGGCCTCGGACCGCGCCCACCGCATGGGGCAATTGCGCCCCGTCACCATCTACCGCCTGGTGGCGAAACATACGATCGAGGAAGGCATCGTCGAATTGCACCAGCACAAGCGCGACCTGGCCGACAGTCTGTTGGAAGGCAGCGATGCGGCCGCGCGCATGTCGGCCAATGACATGCTGGGCATGCTGCAGGAAGGGTTGAAGCGATGAGATTGAAAAAATGAGCGGGGCCACCGCGTTCCATGCGATGATCCATTTTCCCTGTTGCCCTCCCACGCCATGACCGACTACATCGCCACCAGCGCCGGCCAGCGCGCCACCTTTTTGTGCGGCAAATCCTGGACCGCCTATGTCAGCACCTTCCTCATTGCCGTGCTGCTATTTTTTGCCGCCCTGCCGCTGGCCTTCAAGTACAACACGCGCGCCGCCTTCATCGTGCTGGTCGGCTCGGCCCTGATCGTCGGCTACCGCCTGCTGACGATACGCAGCTACCAGCTGTACTACGATGAGGCGGGCGTGTGGCTGGCATCCGGCATCTTGCCGTGGAAAAAGAAACTCACGGGCGTCAAATGGCGCGACATGGATGAAGCCGTCTATGAAACGAACTTCTGGAGCTGGCTGTTCCAGTCCTACACGGTGCGCGTCAGCCAGCGCTACACGCAGGAAACGGAAATCCACGCCACCGGCATGGCGCGCGGCAAGGATGCCGTGGCGGCCATCAATGCGCGCCACCAGGAACTGCTGCACGGCAGCGCCATCGTCGTCTAGCGCCGCAGGGGCAATTAGTGCTAATCTTTGGGCCGCCCAGGCAAGCAAGGCCAACCTTTCAATAGTTGTTTGTTACTTATATTATCAGTTTATTATTTCCTGATGATGGCAAACGACAAAATATTCAAGAGATAAACTATGCTGATAAAAAATAAAGTTGCGCTCGCCGCATTGATGATGGCCTTTACCCTGACACCGGCCAGCGCCGCCAAGAAGCCGCAGAAAAACGGCAAGGCCAGCACCAGCAGCAGCAAGAAGAAAACCGTCGCCAAGAAAGCGGCCGTCGTCACGGCGGCCACGGCAGCCACGGTCGCGGCCGTCGCCAGCGAGAACAGCAGCGACCGCTCAATGAATAACCTGAGCGGCCAGTTCCTCACGGCCCTGTGGCGCCTGGACCCGGAAAGCGCGATTTCCGTCGGCAAGTACGATGGTGCCGCCAACCTGAGCATTCCCGACGCGGCCAGCCGCCAGAAGCAACTGGCCTTCATCGAAGAATGGCTGGGCAAGTTCGGCAAGCTCAATGCCGGCAAAATGTCGGACAAGCAACGTACTGACCTGGCCTTGCTGACCAATAAACTGCAATCGGACCGCTGGTATCTGACCACCTTCCGCGAATTCGAATGGAATCCCGCCCAGTACAACGTGGCCGGTTCCATCGACTTCATCCTGAACACGGAATACGCGGCCCAGCCGCAGCGCCTGCGCACCTTGCTCAAGCGCATCGCCACCGTGCCGCAATACTATGCGGCCGCGCGCGCCAGCATCGTCAATCCCACGCGCGAACACACGCAGCTGGCCATTGCCCAGAGCGCAGGCGTGCTCAGCGTGCTTGACGACCTGAACAAGACGGCACAGGGTTCCATCCTGACGCCGGCGGAAAAGCAGCTGTACAACGCGCGCATCGCTGCGGCCCGCACGGCCGTGCAAGGCTATGCGGCCTGGCTGACGGAACAGGATGCGGCGCTGGCGCAGAACGGCAATGCGCGCTCCTTCCGCATCGGCAAGGATTTGTACGAACAGAAATTCGCCTACGATATCCAGGCCAGCGTAAGCGCCGAGCAGATGTACCAGAAAGCCCTGGCCGCGCGCGAAAAGCTGCTCGAGCACATGGATAGCCTGTCCGACGAGCTGTGGGTGAAAACCATGGGCGCCACGGCCAAGCCGGCGGACCGCACGGCAAAGATCGGCATGGTGATCGACAAGCTGTCGAGCAACCACGTGGCGGCCGCCGATTTCGTGCCGGAAATCCGCCGCCAGATCCCGGAATTGCAGGAATGGGTGACCAGCCACAACCTGCTGACGATGGACCCGAAAAAGCCCCTCGTCGTGCGTGAAACGCCCGCTTACCAGCGCGGCGTGGCCGGCGCCAGCATCGAGGCGCCCGGCCCGTACCGCCCGCAAGACCGTACCTATTACAACGTGACGCCGCTCGATGGCGAAACGCCGGAACAGGCGGAAAGCAGCTTGCGCGAATACAACCACTGGATCTTGCAGATCCTGAACATCCATGAAGCCATCCCCGGCCATTACACGCAGCTCGTGTATGCCAACAAATCGCCGTCCCTGGTCAAGTCCATCTTCGGCAACGGCGCCATGATCGAAGGCTGGGCCGTGTATGGCGAGCGCATGATGCTCGAATCGGGTTATGGCAACAACGCGCCGGAAATGTGGCTGATGTATTCGAAGTGGAACTTGCGCAGCGTCACCAACACCATCCTCGACTACAGCGTGCACGTGCTGGGCATGACGGAAGCGCAAGCGCTCGACCTGCTGACGCGCCAGGCTTTCCAGACCCAGCGTGAAGCGAAGGAAAAATGGCGCCGTGTGCAGCTGAGCTCGGTGCAACTGACCAGCTATTTCAGCGGCTACAGCGAAATCATGGACTTGCGCGAACAGCGCAAGCAAGCGCTGGGCAGCAAATTCGTGCTGAAGGATTTCCACGAGCAATTCCTCAGCTACGGCAGCGCGCCCGTGAAAGTCATCAAGGAACTGATGAATTAACTTGTACGCATCCTCTCCTTGCAAAGGGCGCCCCGGCGCCCTTTTTGCATGCGTTTGCGCCACCGCAAACCGCCGGCGTGCCTGTCCATTACGCTGACGGGAAGGCAGGCGCCACCGCACTCCTCACTGGCAATTGCCGATTTTCCTGCTAGGCTGGATACAGGAGCGTCCATGCATATGCCCATCCAGTTCGACACCCTCGATTACGCCAAACGCCTTGCCTCGGCCGGCGTGCCCACGCAGCAGGCGGAAGCCCATGCGACGGCGCTGGGCGACGTACTGGGTTCGGCCGTCGTCGTGCATGGCGAACTGGCGGCGCTCGAGCGCAATCTGCTGGGGGAAATCAAGCTGGTGTCGCACAACGTCGATACCAAGGTGGGCGCGCTGGAGTTGAAGATCGATGCACTGGAGCTCAGACTCGATACCCGGATCGATGCACTGGACCTGAAACTCGATACGAGGATCGATGCGCTGGAGCACAAAGTCGATACCAAATTAGACGCCTTGGAACACAAATTCGACGCCAAATTTGACGCATTCGAGCACAAATTCGACGCCCGCCTGGAACGCCTGGACTTGCGCCATGGCGCGGACATGAAACACGTGTACTGGATGATGAGCACCCTGATCCTGCTCAATCTGGGCATCCTCAGCAAACTGATGCTGCAGTAAGCACCCACCAACTTTCCGGACGATAAAAAAGCCGCTGCTCCCGAAGGAGGTCAGCGGCTTTTGCCTGTACGTGTAGTCAATCGTCTAGGACACTTCTTCCGGCGCTTGCGTGGCCTTGACGAAGATGGGCGCTACCAGCAGGCCCAGCTCGAACAGCAGGCACATCGGGATGGCCAGCGAGAACTGGCTGACGACGTCCGGCGGCGTGACGATGGCGGCAATCACGAAGGCGCCGACGATGATGTAGGGACGCACTTCCTTGAGTTTCGCGATGCTAACCAGCCCCATGCGCACGAGGATCACCACCACCACGGGCACTTCGAACGTGGCGCCAAAGGCCAGGCACATCGACATGACGAAATCGAGGTAATTTTCGATATCGGGCGTCACCGCGATCGACGATGGCGAAAAGTCGCTGATGAAGTGGAAGACGCGGCCAAACACAAAGAAATAACAGAAGGCCACGCCGGCCATGAACAGCAGGGAAGACGAGATGACCAGCGGTGCGATCAGGCGCTTTTCATGCGTGTACAGGCCGGGGGCGATAAACGCCCACATCTGGTACAGCACCCAGGGCAAGGCGACGATGAAGGCGATCACCAGGGTCACTTTCATCGGTACGAGGAACGGTGAAATGACGCCGGTGGCGATCATTTTCGAGCCGGCCGGCAGCGAGGCGATCATCGGCGCCGCGATAAAATCGTAGATCTGCGAGGGGCCGGGCCAATAGAACAGCACGGCGCAGACGACGGCGATGCCGATCGACGCCTTGACCAGGCGGTTGCGCAGCTCGACCAGATGCGAGATAAAAGTTTCTTCCACCGGGGATTTGCTACTCATGAGTAAAAGGAGGAGGAACTGGTGCGCGGACGGAAGCGCGCCACGCGAGCGGCGGCCGACTGCACGTGCAGCTTGCCGCCATGGCGCTGCTTGTACCAGCCAGGGATGGCGGAATTGCGCACCAGCTTCTTGCGACGGAATTCGCGCGCCTTGCGAGCCAGGTCTTCATTGGTGGCGCGCAGCATGGCTTCATGGGCATCGTGATGCTCATCATACGAACTCGAATCGCCACGCCAGGCGTTTTCCACCTCGGCCAGGTTGCCGGAGATCGAATTTTCCACGCCATGCATGGATTTCTCCACGCTTTGCTTGACGGAATGGGCCGCATCCTGCACTTCCTTCTGCAGGTTTTTCAGCTCTTCCATTTCAATTTCGCGCGAGACTTCGGATTTCACCTGGTTCAGGTAGCGTTGCGCGCGGCCATACAGGGTACCGGCCATGCGCGCCACTCTCGGCAACTTTTCAGGGCCGATAACTATCAACGCAACCACGCCGATGATGGCGATTTTAGAGAGACCGAGATCGATCATAAGCGGACAAGGGCCGTTACCGGACGAGGCAAGCGCCCCGCCACGCTATCAGGACTTGCTTTTCTCTTTCGTCTCGACGTCGATGGTGCTTTTGTCGGCCACTTGCGATGGCGCAGCAGGAGGGGTATTGGCTGCCGGGGCGTCATCTTCGCCCTTGACGCCATCCTTGAAGCCTTTGACGGCCTTGCCGATATCACCGCCGATATTGCCCAGTTTCTTGGTGCCGAAGACCAGCATCACAATGACCAGAACGATCACCCAGTGCCAAATACTCAATGAACCCATCACATTCTCCTTGCGGGACGGTGCCCGAATAGCGTCAACCAATGCCGGTAGTATACACGTGAACCCGGCGCGCAGCGAAATCAGTGTTGACCGCGCCAGGGACGGGGACCGCCGTACACATGCATGTGCAGGTGATACACCTCTTGCCCGCCGTTCGGGCCGCTGTTGATCATGGTCTTGAAGCCGCCGGCGGGCGCGCCATCGGCTTCATACGTGACGGCGCAACCGAACTCGGCAGCAAGTTTCGGCGCCAGGCGCAGCAGCTTGCCCAGCATGTCCGTATGGCTGTCGTCGCAATCGGACAGGCTGGCCACGTGGCGCTTCGGGATCAGCAGCAGATGCACGGGGGCGGCCGGATTGATATCCTTGAAGGCCAGCAAGTCCTCGTCTTCATACACGATGCTCGAGGGAATTTGTTTTGCGGCAATCTTGCAGAAAATACAGTTATCCACGCATGCTCCAGTAGGTCAGTGTTTGTCTGTTTCGCCGGCGTCGCGCAGCTCATCCTTGCGTGCCGCCTTTTCTTCCAGGCCGGACAGGCCTTCGCGGCGCGCCAGCTCGTCGAGTACCTGCTGCGGCGTCAGGTCGAACTGCGCCAGCATCACCAGCGAGTGGAACCACAGGTCGGCGCATTCATACAGCACCTTCGACGGGTCGTTGTCGCGGCGCGCATCTTTGGCGGCCATCACGGTTTCCGTGGCCTCTTCGCCGATTTTTTTCAAAATCGCGTCATCGCCCTTGGCAAACAGGCGCGCGACATACGACGTGGCCGGGTCGCCGCCATTGGCCAGCTTGCGCGATTCGATCACGGCGGCCAGGCGCTTCAGGGTTTCGCTCATTTGCTCTTGCTTTCCGCGTAAATCGTCTCAGGGTCTTTCAGGACGGGGTCGGTGACTTGCCATTCGCCCGTTTTTTCGTCGCCTTCGAATTTCTGGAAGAAACACGAATGGCGGCCCGTATGGCAGGCGATGCCGCCCGCCTGCTCGATTTTCAGCAAGACCACGTCTTCGTCGCAATCGAGGCGGATTTCCAGCACCTTTTGCGTGTGGCCCGACTCTTCGCCCTTGTGCCACAGTTTCTTGCGCGAACGGCTCCAGTATACGGCTTCGCCCAGCTCCACCGTGCGCGCCAGCGCATCGCGGTTCATCCAGGCGAACATCAGCACGTCGTTGCTGCCCGCTTCCTGCGCGATCACGGGCACGAGGCCGTGCTCGTCCCATTTGACCTTTTTCAGCCACTTGGCATTGCTTGCTACGATGGTTCCGTTTTGCATGTTCTTCTATCCTGCTGATTTTATTGCTTGTATTTACGCCAGGCGCATGGGGATGCCCTGCTGCGCCATGAAACGCTTGGCTTCCTGCACCGTGTGCTGGCCATAGTGGAAGATGCTGGCGGCCAGCACGGCGTCCGCGCGGCCCACCTTGATGCCGTCGACCAGGTCCTGCAAGCCGCCCACGCCGCCCGAGGCGATGACGGGGATGCTGACGGCGTCGGACACGCCGCGCGTCAGGCCCAGGTCGAAGCCGACTTTGGTGCCGTCGCGGTCCATGCTGGTGAGCAAGATTTCACCGGCGCCCAAGCTTTCCATTTTACGCGCCCATTCGAACGCGTCCAGGCCCGTGGCAGTGCGCCCGCCATGGGTAAACACTTCCCACTTGCCGGGCGACACCTGCTTGGCGTCGATGGCGACGACGATGCATTGCGAACCGTGCTTTTGCGAGGCCTCGTACACGAGCTGGGGATTCGTCACGGCCGAGGTGTTGATGCTGACCTTGTCGGCGCCCGCATTGAGCAGCCGGCGCACGTCTTCCACCACGCGCACGCCGCCGCCCACCGTCAGCGGAATGAACACTTGCGACGCCACGGCTTCGATGATGTCGAAGATCAGGCCGCGGTTGTCGCTGGACGCGGTAATGTCGAGGAAAGTGATTTCATCGGCGCCCTGCTCGTCATAGCGGCGGGCGATTTCCACCGGATCGCCGGCGTCGCGCAATTCCGTGAAATTGACGCCTTTGACGACGCGGCCATTGGTCACGTCGAGGCAGGGGATGATACGTTTTGCAAGCATGATGGTATCCAGATTGTCGCCAGGCCAGGGCGTGCGCAGGCACGCTCCCGGCCGGGCAGGCTTAAACGGCGGCGTCGGTCAGTTCGTCGGCGCGTTCTTGCGCCTGCGCCAGGTCGATCGTGCCTTCATAGATGGAACGGCCGCAGATCACGCCTTCGATGCCTTCGGCCTGAACCGCGCACAGCGCTTCCACGTCGCCGATATTGTGCAGGCCGCCCGAGGCGATGACGGGGATCTTGACGGCTTGCGCCAGCTTGACGGTGGCGTCGATATTGATGCCGCCCATCATGCCGTCGCGGCCGATGTCCGTGTAGATGATCGATTCGACGCCGTAGGCTTCGAATTTTTTCGCCAGGTCGATCACTTCGTGGCCCGACATCTTGCTCCAGCCATCCGTTGCCACTTTACCATCCTTGGCATCGAGGCCGACGATGATGTGGCCGGGGAAAGCGCTGCAGGCGTCATGCAGGAAGCCGGGGCTTTTCACGGCCGCCGTGCCGATGATGATGTAGGTGATGCCGGCGTCGAGGTAGCGCTCGATGGTGTCGAGGTCGCGGATGCCGCCGCCCAGCTGCACGGGGATTTCCTCGATGTCGTTTTCCACGGCGAAATCTTGCACGGCCTTCAGGATGGCTTTGACGGCGCCCTCGTTCTTCGGCTTACCGGCAAAGGCGCCGTTCAGGTCGACCAGGTGCAGCCGGCGCGCGCCTTGCATCAGCCAATGGCGGGCCATGTCGGCCGGGTCTTCGGAAAATACGGTGGCAAGTTCCATATCGCCTTGTTTCAGGCGTACGCAGTGACCGTCTTTCAGGTCGATGGCGGGAATGAGCAGCATGGTCAGTGTGATTTAAAAGTGAGTGAGAGGCGGAAAAAAAGCCGGAGAGCTAACGTTAAGGTTGCCAGTGAACGAAGTTCTTGTACAGCTGCAAGCCAGCGGCAGCACTTTTTTCAGGGTGGAACTGTGTGGCGAAAATATTATCACGGGCGACGGCGCAAGCGAACGGCGCACCATAGACAGTCTCGCCCACCGTGTGCAACGCCTCTTGAGGTTGAGCAAAATAGCTGTGCACAAAGTAAAAATAGGCGTTGTCGGCGATACCATCCCACATGACATGGGACGCCGTTTGCCGCACTTGGTTCCAGCCCATTTGCGGCACCTTGAAGCGCGAGCCATCTTCCTGCATTTGGCCGTCGAGCTGGAAACGCACGACTTTGCCGGGCAGCAAGCCCAGACCGGCCGCGTCGCCCTCTTCGCTGCCGTCGAACAGCATTTGCTCGCCGATGCACACGCCCAGCACGGGCTTGCTATCGGCGGCGCGCAGCAGCGCTTCGAGCACGCCCGATTCGCGCAGGCTGCGCATGCAGTCGGGCATGGCGCCCTGGCCCGGCAAGACGATGCGGTCGGCGCTGTCGATGTCTTGCGCCAATCCGGAAATGCGCACATCGGCTTCGGGCGCCACGGCACGCAGCGCTTGCGCCACCGAGCGCAAATTGCCCATGCCGTAATCCACCACCACAATTTTATTCATGTTTGATCTCGGAATCTACAGTGGTTCGCGGGCGCTTACAGGCTACCCTTGGTCGATGGAATGATGCCGGCCGCGCGCTCGTCGAGCTCGGCAGCCATGCGCAGCGCGCGGCCAAAGGCCTTGAACACGGTTTCGCATTGATGGTGGGCATTCGTACCGCGCAGGTTGTCGATATGCAAGGTCACGCCCGCATGGTTGACGAAGCCGCGGAAAAATTCCAGGGTCAGGTCGACATCGAAGCCGGCGATCATGGCGCGCGTAAACGGGATGTGGTATTCGATGCCAGGGCGGCCCGAGAAATCGAGCACCACGCGCGACAGCGCCTCGTCCAGCGGCACGTACGCATGGCCGTAGCGGCGGATACCCTTCTTGTCGCCAATGGCCTTGGCCACGGCCATGCCCAAGGTGATGCCAACGTCTTCCACCGTATGGTGGTTGTCGATATGCACGTCGCCCGTCGCTTCGATATCGAGGTCGATCAAGCCGTGGCGGGCGATCTGATCCAGCATATGGTCGAGGAAGGGCACGCCAGTGTTCAGCTTTTGCTGGCCGGTGCCATCGAGGTTGAGGGCGACGCGAACTTGCGTCTCATTGGTGTTGCGCGTGATTTCTGCGGTGCGGTTCATGGGAGGCTCTGGCGGTAGGCTAAACGAGGGATGCCTTGAAGGCATCGTAAAAAAGGGAATTTTCTTCCGGGGTGCTGACGCTGATGCGCAGGCAATTGGCCAACGCAGCATGCATTTTACTCATATTTTTAATTAAAACCCGGCGGGCAAGCAGTTTTGCGCAAACATCGTCGGAATCAGCCACACGAATCAGAAGAAAATTTGCCTTCGAGGGAAATACCGTCACGCCGGGCAGCTGCGCCAGGCGCAGTGCCAGGTCGTCGCGCGCGCTGTTGAGCAGGGCCGCCTGGGCATTGAGCACGTCGAGGTGATCGAGCGCGAATTCGGCCGCCGCCTGCGTCAGCACGTTCACATTGTACGGCGGGCGCACTTTCTCGAATTGCGCCAGCAGGGCCGGCGCGGCCGACATGTAGCCGAGGCGGATGCCGGCCAGGCCCAGTTTCGACACGGTGCGCATCACCACCAGGTTCTCGAACTCGGGCAAACGGCCCATGAAGCTGTGCTGCGCGAACGGTTCATACGCTTCGTCGACGACGGCGATGCCCGTGTCGCCGAGCGCCGCGAGGATGCGCTCGATGTCGGCGCTGGCAAACAGGTTGCCCGTCGGGTTGTTCGGATAGGCGAGGAAGACCAGCGCCGGGCGGTGTTCTTCGATGGCCGCCAGCATGGCCGGCATGTCCAGGCTGAAATCGGCCTGCAAAGGCACGCCGACGAAATCCATGCCGGCAAACTGCGCCGAGCGTGCATACATGACGAAGGCGGGAACGGGCGCCAGCAGCACGGCGCGCTTGCCCGGCTCCTGATGCGCGCACGCCATGGCCAGGATGGAAATCAGTTCATCGGAGCCGTTGCCCAGCATGACGTCGTAGCCGGCGGGCACGCCGAGCTTGGCGCAGATAGCCGCTTGCAGGCTGGCGTACGACGGCGGATAGCGGTTCAATACCACGCCGGCCAGGCGCGCGCCCAGTTCCTCGCGCAGATGCGGCGGCAGCGGATACGGGTTTTCCATCGCATCGAGTTTGATGTAACCGCTGGCATCGGCTACCTGGTAGCTTTTGACGGCCCGCACATCGGCGCGCACGGTGTTGCTGATTAACTGATCGAGGAAAGACATGCTGCAAACACTCCTGATGGAATTAAATGGATACGTCTTCCGGCACGGCGGCGCTGCGCGCCTTGCGGGCCGGCGCTTTTTTCACGGCGGGCGGTTTCTTCACGGCGGCCGGCTTTTTGGCCGCCGCCGGTTTCTTCGCTGCCGCCTTGGCGGGCTTGGTCGCGGGCGGTGCTGCCAGCTCCTGCGTCAGCGCCGCCAATCGCTGTTCGATGATGGCGCAGTAGTCGGGATTCAATTCGAAGCCGACGAAATCGCGCCCGCAGCGCTTCGCCGCCAGGGCCGTGGTGCCGCTGCCCATGAACAGGTCGAGCACCACGCCGCCGGGCGGGCACGACGCCTTGACCATGCGCTCGATGATTTCGAGCGGCTTTTGCGTCGGGTGGTCGGCCCGTTCCGGGTGTTCCTTGTGCAGGCGCGATACGCTCCACAAGTCTTTCGGGTTGTAGCCCACTTCCAGCCATTTGGCGCCGATGAAGATCGAGCGCGAACGGGCTTTCTTGGTGGCCGCGTCGTAGGCGATGCGCACCGCGTCAAGGTCGAAGTAGTAATCCTTGCGCTTGACGAAGAAGCCGATGGTGTCGTGCACCGATGAAAAGCTGCGCACGCTGCCGCCCATGGACGGCACGCGGCGGTCCCAGATGATTTCATTCATCATCGCCATGCGCTGTTTCAGCATGACGAAGATCTCCGGCGAATAGCGCCAGGTGAGGAAGATATACAGGCTGCCGTTGGCTTTCAGCTTGGGCAGCGCCGCATCGATCCACTGTTCCGTCCAGCGCAGGTAGTCGGCCACCGACTGCTGGTCCGAGGCATTGCCGTAATCCTTGCCCAGGTTGTACGGCGGATCCGTCAGGATCAGGTCCACCGAGCCATCGGGAATGCGCGCCAGCCCCGCCAGCGCATCTTCGCAATAGACCCGGTTGACCCAGTCCGGCTGCTCCGCCAACTTCGTCATGGCTGCGGCTTCAGGCGCAGTTCGGCGCTGCGCGCGTGCGCCTGCAAGCCTTCGCCATACGCCAGGGTGGCGGCGACACGGCCCAGGGTTTGCGCGCCCGCTTCACTGACGTGAATGATGGACGAGCGCTTCTGGAAGTCGTACACGCCCAGCGGCGACGAAAAGCGCGCCGTGCGCGACGTCGGCAGCACGTGATTGGGACCGCAGCAATAGTCGCCCAGCGATTCGGACGAGAAGCGGCCGAGGAACATGGCGCCCGCGTGGCGGATCTGCTCGGCCCACTGCTGCGGGTTTTCCGCCGAGATTTCCAGGTGTTCCGCGGCGATGGCATTGGCTATTTCACAGGCCTCTGCCATGCTGCGCACCTTGATCAGCGCGCCGCGGTCCGCCAGCGAGGTGCTGATGGTGGCCTGGCGCGGCATCGTCGGCAGCAGCTTGGCGATGCTCTCTTCGACTTGCGCGATGTAAGCGGCGTCCGGGCACAGCAGAATCGCCTGCGCCAGTTCGTCGTGCTCGGCCTGGGAAAACAGGTCCATGGCCACCCAGTCCGGGTCCGTCGTGCCATCGCATAGCACGAGGATTTCGGAAGGCCCGGCGATCATGTCGATGCCGACGATGCCGAATACGCGGCGCTTGGCGGCGGCCACGTAGGCGTTGCCGGGGCCGACGATTTTATCGACGGCGGTGATGCTCTGTGTTCCATACGCCAGCGCGCCGACGGCTTGCGCACCGCCGATGGTGATCACGCGCGTCACGCCGGCGATCGCGGCGGCGGCCAGCACCATCTGGTTCTTCACGCCATCAGGCGTCGGCACCACCATGATGATTTCGCCCACGCCCGCCACGTGCGCGGGAATGGCGTTCATCAGCACGGACGACGGATACGCGGCCTTGCCGCCCGGGACGTAGATGCCGACCCGGTCCAGCGGCGTGATTTTCTGCCCCAGCACCGTGCCATCAGGCTCGGTGTAGGTAAAGCCGCGCAGTTCTTCGCGCTGGCGTTCGTGGAAGGCGCGGATGCGCTGGGCGGCGATCTGCAGCGCTTCGCGCTGCGCCGACGGCAAGCCGTTCAGGGCCGCCTGCAATTCGGCTTGCGAAATATCGAAGGCCGCCATTTCCGCCGCGCCGCCATGCGGGATGCGGTCGAAACGGTTCGTGTATTCCAGTACGGCGGCGTCGCCGCGCGTTTTCACGTCGGCCAGGATTTTTGCGACCGACGTTTCAATCGCTGCATCGGTACCCGCCTCGAACGCCAGCAAGGTGTCGAGCGATTGTTGGAAACCATCCTGGCTTGAATCGAGCTTGCGTATCTGTATCGGCATAATCGGCTTTCTGCTACTGAATAAGTCTAGGCTTGCGAGGCGCGTTCAAACGCCTCGATAATCGGCTGCAAGCGCTCGCGCTTGAGCTTGAGCGCAGCCTGGTTGACCACCAGGCGCGACGAAATTTCCATGATGTGCTCGACTTCGACGAGGTTGTTCGCGCGCAGGGTGCTGCCCGTGCTGACCAGGTCGACGATGGCGTCGGACAAACCGACCAAAGGCGCCAGCTCCATCGAGCCATACAGCTTGATCAGGTCGACGTGCACGCCCTTGGCGGCGAAGTGCTCGCGCGCCGTGTGCACGAACTTGGTGGCCACGCGCAATCGCGCGCCCTGGTGCACGGCCTTTTCGTAGTCAAAACCGGCCTGCACCGCCACCGACATGCGGCAGGCGGCGATATTCAGGTCGATCGGCTGGTACAGGCCTTCGCCGCCATGTTCGAGCAAGACATCCTTGCCCGCCACGCCGAAATCGGCCGCGCCGTACTGCACGTAGGTCGGCACGTCGCTGGCGCGCACGATGATGACGCGCACGTTCGGATCGTTGGTGGCCAAGATCAGCTTGCGCGAGGTCTCCGGGTTTTCCAGCACCTTGATGCCGGCCGCTTCCAGCAGCGGCATGGTGTCCTCAAAAATGCGGCCTTTCGACAGCGCCAGGATCAGCTGGGAGCTGTCACCGTTGTTCGATCCGTTCATGCTCGTTCCTTGTTATTTGATGCGTACGATATTCGCGCCGACGGCCGACAGCTTCACTTCCATGCGGTCGTAACCGCGGTCGAGGTGATAGATGCGGTCGATCAGCGTTTCGCCATCGGCGGCCAGGGCCGCGATCACCAGCGACGCCGACGCGCGCAGGTCGGTCGCCATCACGGGCGCGCCGCGCAGCTGCTTGACGCCCGCGATGATGGCCGTGTTGCCTTCGATGGTGATGTCGGCGCCCAAACGGTTCATTTCCTGCACGTGCATGAAGCGGTTCTCGAAGATCGTCTCGGTGACGCGGCTGGCGCCGTTCGCGATCGTGTTCACGGCCATGAACTGCGCCTGCATGTCGGTCGGGAAGCCCGGGTATTCCGTCGTGCGGAAGCTGACGGGATTCGGGCGGGCCGACATCTCGGCGCGGATCCAGTCGGCGCCGAAGGTCATCGTCAGGCCCATGGCGCGCAGCTTGTCGAGCGCCGAGTCGAGGATATCGGTGCGCACGTTGCGCAGGGTGATATCGCCGCCGGTGGCCGCCACGGCGCACAGGAAGGTACCCGTTTCGATACGGTCGGCGATCACCGCGTGCGAGGCGCCGTGCAGGGCGTCCACGCCCTGGATCACCAGGCGGCTGGTGCCGATGCCGTCGATCTTCGCGCCCATGGCCACCAGCAGGTGGGCCAGGTCGGTCACTTCCGGTTCGCAGGCAGCGTTTTCCAGGATGGTCTCGCCTTCGGCCAGGGTCGCGGCCATCAGCAAATTCTCGGTGCCGGTGACGGTGATCATGTCGGTGACGATGCGCGCGCCTTTGAGCTTGGCGCACTTGGCGTAGATGTAGCCCGCCTCGATGCGGATCTCGGCGCCCAGCGCTTCCAGGCCCTTGATGTGCTGGTCGACGGGGCGCGAACCGATGGCGCAGCCGCCCGGCAGCGACACCTTGGCTTCGCCGAAGCGCGCCAGCATGGGACCGAGCACGAGGATCGAGGCGCGCATGGTTTTCACCAGTTCATACGGCGCTTCCAGGGTGTCGATAGCGCTGCCGTTGAGCACCACGCGGTCGCCGTCCTGCCGCACTTTCAGGCCCGTCTGGCCCAGCAGTTTCAACATCGTGGCCACGTCGTGCAGGTGCGGCACGTTGGTCAGGTCCAGGTCGCCCGCGGTCAGGAGACCCGCGCACAGGATGGGCAGGGCGGCGTTTTTCGCGCCGGAGATGGCGATGTCGCCGTTCAGGCGGTTGCCGCCGTTGATGAGGAGCTTGTCCATGTGCTTATCCTTGGAATTCTTCAGGTGTCAGGGTTTTCATCGACAGCGCGTGGATTTCCTCGCGCATGCGGTCGCCCAGCGCCGCGTAGACGATCTGGTGGCGCTGGATCAGACGCTTGCCGGCAAACGCGGGCGAGACGATCACGGCCTGGAAGTGCTGGCCATCGCCCTCCACTTCGAGGTGCGTGCATTCGAGGCCGGCCGACAGATAGCCGTGGATCAGTTCTGGAGTGGTGGTCACGATAAGTCCTTGATATTGAATAATGTAGTGATGTGATATGCCGCAATCAACGGCGCAATTAGTGTCGCAGTCGGTAGCCGCTTTTCAGCAGGCGGATCGACGCCAGCGCCAGGATCACGAGGAAGCCGGCGACGATGGAAAGACTGAGCCACGGGCTGACGTCGGACACGCCGAAGAAGCCGTAGCGGAAGCCGTCGATCATGTAGAAGAAGGGGTTCAAATGCGATACCGTCTGCCAGAAGGCGGGCAGCGAGTGGATCGAATAGAACACGCCCGACAAGAAGGTGGCCGGCATGATCAGGAAGTTCTGGAAGGCGGCCAGCTGGTCGAATTTCTCGGCCCAGATGCCGGCGATCAGGCCCATGGTGCCCAGCATGGCGGCGCCGAGGAACGCGAAGACGACGATCCACAGCGGCGCGACGAACGACAGGTCGGCGAACCAGCACGTGATGGCGAACACGCCAAAGCCCACGGCCAGGCCGCGCGCGACGGAAGCGAGTACATACGCCGAGAAGATTTCCCAGTGCGACAGGGGAGTGAGCAGCACGAACACCAGGTTGCCCGTGATCTTGGACTGGATCAGCGAGGACGAGGAATTGGCGAACGCGTTTTGCAGCACGCTCATCATCACCAGGCCGGGAATCAGAAAGGCCGTGTAGCTGACGCCGGGACTCGGCTCGACGCGGCCGTCGAGCACATGGCCGAACACCAGCAGGTACAGCATCGACGTGAGCACGGGCGCGGCCACGGTTTGCGTCGCCACTTTCCAGAAGCGCAGCGTCTCTTTGTAGACGAGGGTGCGAAATCCTGTCGAAATCATACGGTACCTTTATCCATGATCTGCAAGAAGATATCTTCCAGGTCGGCTTGTTGCAATTGCATTTCATCGATCTCGGCGCCCGCTTCGCGCAGGCGGGCGAGGATTTTTTCAACTTCGCTGTATTCGTTGACGCGCAGGCTGAACTTGTTCGGCGCCTGCTGTTCTTCCGCATGCAGCACCAGGTGCCGCAGGTCGTCCGGCAGGCTGCCGTTTTTGAGGTGCAGCTGCAGCTGCGAGCCGGCGATGCGGCGGATCAGGGCCGACATGGTGTCGAGCGCCACCACCTTGCCCGTCTTCAGCATGGCCACGCGCTGGCACATGGCTTGCGCCTCTTCCAGGTAGTGGGTGGTCAAGACGACCGTGTGGCCGCCTTCGCGGTTCAGGCGCGAGATGAACTTCCACAAGGTCTGGCGCAGTTCCACGTCGACGCCGGCCGTCGGCTCGTCGAGCACGATGACGGGCGGCTTGTGCACCAGCGCCTGCGCCACGAGCACGCGGCGCTTCATGCCGCCGGACAGCGCGCGCATATTCGTGTCGGCCTTGCCGGTCAGGTCGAGGTTTTCCATGACCTCATCGATCCACTTGTCGTTGTTCGGCAGGCCGAAATAGCCGGACTGCAGGCGCAGGGTTTCGCGCACGGTGAAAAACGGATCGAACACCAGTTCCTGCGGCACCACGCCCAGGTTGCGGCGCGCGTTGCGGAAGTCCTTGACCACGTCGTGGCCATGGATCTTGACGGTGCCCGCGTCGGGGCGTATCAGGCCGGCGATGATGGAAATGAGGGTGGTCTTGCCGGCGCCGTTGGGACCGAGCAGGCCGAAAAACTCGCCTTCTTCGATGGCCAGCGACACGCCGCCCAGCGCCTTGAGCGATTTATAGCTCTTTTCTACATTCGTTATTTGAATTGCGGTCATGTGCTTGTTTCAAGTGTAATGCGTCTGGTGTGATGCGCCAGTTGCCGGAGACATCGAGGCCGGCAGGCCGGTGCAGGGCGCCACCTTCAGGCGAGGACGGCGCAACAGTCAATTATAGTTGGAAAATTCGTGGAACACTTGGAGATCAATCCGGCGGCGCTGCTGGCCTGCCGGCTTGAAAGCTACTGCTGATGCGGGGAGTGGGACAGGATCAATGATGATGCAGGTCGGACGGGCTGCGTTCGGCGTGGCCGCCGGCGCTGGCGCAGTCGTCAGCCGTCAACGTGCTCGAGACGAGCGAGCAGACGCCATACAGCTTGGTGAGGTTTTTCAGGTTGTTCGGCAGATTTTTCAGCTCCAGCACGGCGCCGGCATCCTGCGCGGCGCGCTGCCACGTCAGCATGACGGAAACGGCGGCCGAATCGACAGCCTTGACGTTGCGCAAGTCGAACTTCGTCTGACCCGAGCGGATGGCGTCCAGACCCTGCTCCAATGCCGAAGTGGCATTGTGCACGGTCAGGGAAGTCAGGGACTGCAAGGTGTCGAGAGAGTCGGGCATGGCGTCGGGCTGCGCTGGTCTGGAGCTGGGTCAGGAGCTATATGATAGCCGATTATTTGGCTTTGGCAGCGGGACGGCTGGCCAGGGCCTTGTTTTTTGCCTGCAAGGTCTTGATCAGGCCATCGATGCCGCCCTTGCTGATCTCGCTGGCAAAGCTGCTTTTGTACGTTTCCACCAGCCACGCGCCCAGCACGTTGATGTCATAGATCTTCCAGCCGGACGGGGTTTTCGCCACGCGGTAGTTCAGGGGCACGGGTTCGCCGCGCGCCACGTTCACTTGCGAACGTACTTCCACTTCCGTGTCGGCCGGGTCGGCGCGCAGCGGCTTGAATTCCACGGTTTCGTTCTTGATCTGCGACAGGGCGCCCGAGTACGTGTAGATCAGCAAGGTGCGGAATTCCGCGGCCAGCTGCTTTTGCTGGTCGGGCGTGGCGTCGCGCCAGTGGCGGCCGGCGGCCAGCGACGTCATGCGCTGGAAATCCACGTACGGCAGGATCTTGCTTTCCACCAATTCGGTGACGCGCTTGATATCGCCAGCCTGGATGGCCTTGTCGGCCTTGGCCGTGTCGATCACGTCCTGGCTGATGCGTTTGACGAGGACGTCCGGCGCTTCGACAGCGGGGGCGGCCTGGGCGGCGGTGGCAAAGGCGATGGTGGCCATCGCCAGCAGTTGTTTCATCAATTTCATGGTTTTACCTTTCATGGTGTTGCTATGCACCGGCTGGCGTTGATCGCAGCCGTGGTGTTCTTGCGTCCAGTTTACTCCTGCGGCCTGGCCTGGGAAGCAACGGTATTGCTACCAGATGTTACGAGGTCCGCTGGCGCCACATCGGCGGCGGCCGTGGCCGCAGGCGCGTCATTGGCAGGCTGCGGCTTTGCCTCGTACTCCGGCTCGTAATCGCTGGTGTCGTTTTTTGGCACTTTGCGGTCGCGGCGGTCCGTATCGCCATCGAACACCTTGCTTTCGCGCGCCTGCAGGAAGCCGTCGCGGATGAACTCATAACGGTCCAGCGCGGCCGCTTCCATCAGGTTGGTCGCGTCGAGCAGCGCGGCGCGCTTGTCAACCACGCGCGTCACCGTGCCGATATTGCGCACATAAGCCGGATCCTTGTAGCGCCATGGGTCGCCCGCGATATCGAGCGGCAGGGCCGCCGTGTCGCGCACGGTCGATGGGCCCAGCAGCGGCAGCATCACGTACGGACCGGACTGGACGCCATACCAGCCCAGGGTCTGGCCAAAGTCTTCGTTATGCTTGGGAATGCCTGCCTGCGAGGCGATGTCGATCAGGCCGAAGATACCGAAAGTCGAGTTCATGCTGACGCGCACGACGTCTTGCAAGCCCGCTTCGCCCTTGCCTTGCAGCAAGTTGTTCATGGCGCTCCACACATCGGACAAGTTGCCGAAGAAGTTGCCCACGCCCGTTTGCACGAACGATGGCGTGACCTTCTTGTAGGCCGTGGCGACCGGCTTCAGGGCTACCTGGTCGACCGTGTCGTTGAACTTGAACATGGCGCGGTTGTACCCTTCCAGCGGGTCGCGCGGATTGGTGCCGGTGGCGCACGCGCTCACGCTGGCGGCGATGGCCAGGGCCAGGCCGATACGCGCCAGGCTGCCTTGGGATTGTTTGGTCGACTCGCTCATTTGCTGTCCTTTCCTTCCGCTGCCTTGCTGTAGATGAACTGATTGATCAGGTCTTCCAGCACTGTGGCCGATTGAGTACGGGCGATCTTGTCGCCCTCCGCCAGGTTCGCCAGATCGCCGCCTGCTTCCAGGCCGATATATTGCTCACCCAGCAAACCGGCCGTCAAAATCTTGGCCGAGCTGTCTTTCGGAAATTTGTAGCCATCTTCGATGTCGAGTTTCACCAGCGCCTGGTAGGTCTTGTCGTCAAAGACGATTTCCGAGACCCGGCCCACCACCACGCCAGCGCCCTTGACGGGCGCCTGCGGCTTGAGGCCGCCAATATTGTCGAACTTCGCACTAATGGTATACGTCTTGCTGAAAGACAGCGAGCTCATATTGCCGGCCTTGAGCGCCAGAAACATCAATGCCGCCACACCGAGCAAGACGAACAAGCCGACCCAGACATCCAAAGATTTACGTTGCATAAACAATCCTAAATAATTTTTACTTGCCGCCACCTGCGCAGAACACTGCCCAGGCCGATAATTTTGTCGCCTATCGGCAATTACTTGCTAAACATCAAAGCCGTCATCATGAAATCGAGCCACCACACCATCAACGACGAAATAACCACCGTGCGCGTGGTGGCGCCGGACACGTCTTCCGGCGTCGGCTGTGCCTGGTAACCCTGGAACAGCGCGATGAAGGTCACCGCGATGCCGAACACCAGGCTCTTGATGGTGCCATTGCCCACTTCTTTCCACACATCCACGCCGCCTTGCATCTGCGACCAGAACGAACCTTCATCGACGCCGATCAGCACCACGCCGACCAGGTAGCTGCCGATGATGCCGACGGCCGTGAAGATGGCGCCCAGGATCGGCATGGCGATCACACCGGCCCAGAAACGGGGCGCCAGCACGCGCTGGATCGGGTTGACGGCCATCATTTCCATGGCCGACAGTTGCTCGCCCGCCTTCATCAGGCCGATTTCCGCCGTCAGCGACGTGCCGGCGCGGCCGGCGAACAGCAGCGCTGTCACGACGGGGCCCAGTTCGCGCGTCAGGGACAGCGCCACCAGCAAGCCCAGCGACTGCTCGGCGCCATACGTGGTCAAGGTGTAATAGCCTTGCAAACCCAGCACCATGCCGACAAACAGGCCGGAAACGGCGGTAATCACCAGCGAGCGGTTACCGATAAAAAACAGTTGCTCAATCACCAGGCGCGGACGGCGCCACAGGCCGCCCGACGAGGCGATGATGATGAAAAACGACCGCACGGCAAAGCCGAGGTCTTGTACCGAACGACGCAACCACGCTCCGATCGCCGCCAGGAAACGCGCGATCATCGGCCGCCCCCCGCCTGCAGACCCAGGTCGTCGGCCAGCGACTTGCCCGGATAATGGAACGGGACGGGGCCATCGGCCTCGGCATTGACGAACTGCTTGACGTACGGATGCGTCGACACGGCCATCTCGGCCGGCGTGCCGTGCGCCACGATCTTGCCCGATGACAGAAAATAGACGTAATCAGCGATGGCGAAACACTCCTTCACATCGT
This sequence comes from Janthinobacterium sp. NKUCC08_JDC, assembly GCF_019345575.1. NCBI lineage: Bacteria > Pseudomonadati > Pseudomonadota > Betaproteobacteria > Burkholderiales > Oxalobacteraceae > Janthinobacterium > Janthinobacterium sp. NKUCC08_JDC. The sequence continues at coordinate 164,595 of NZ_JAHKQW010000008.1, forward strand.
GCGATACCAGGATAGACGTGGAACCCAGCGCATCGTTCAGATTGCGGATCAAATTGGCCGTCACGCCCATGGAAATCGGATCCAGGCCGGCGAACGGCTCGTCGTACATGATCAGTTCGGGGTCGAGCGCGATGGCGCGCGCCAGCGCGACGCGGCGGCCCATGCCGCCCGAGATCTCGGCCGGCTTCAATTGCGCCGCATTGCGCAGTCCCACGGCGTGCAGCTTCATCAGCACCAGGGTGCGGATCAGCTCTTCATTCAAGTCCGTGTGTTCGCGCAGCGGGAACGCCACATTCTCGAACGCCGTCAAGTCGGTAAACAGCGCGCCGTGCTGGAACAGCATGCCCATCTTGCGGCGCAGCTGGTATAACTCGTCGGTTCCCAGCGTATGCACGATCTGGCCGTCCACATTCACGGAACCGGAACTGGGGCGCAGCTGTCCGCCGATCAGGCGCAGTACGGTCGTCTTGCCACTGCCGGAGCCACCCATGACGGCCACAACTTTTCCACGTGGGAAATCCATTTGAAGGCCCGATAAAATCGAACGTTCTCCATAGGCAAAGTGTAAATCACGGATCTCAACAAGATTTGGCACGACGAAGCTCACTATTTTAATGGCGTATTGTAGTGCAGAAACGCCAACCTCTGCTGAGACACCCCTGCTTACAGCCCGGGACAGGGGAAGAATACAACACTAATGAATCGAAAGTCAGATATTGTAGTGGAAATTCAGCCGCCACATCGCGTCCCTGCCCGATGACGTTCACGCCTGTTGACTTGACCAGTAAAAATAACAAAAGCCACGTCGCGATCCGCGCCGTGGCCCTGGCAAAAAACGAACAATTGCTCGTTTTTTAGCGCGGCAGCAGCGATGCCCCCATCAGGAACTCATCGACGGCGCGCGCGCACTGGCGCCCTTCGCGGATGGCCCACACCACCAGCGACTGGCCACGGCGCATGTCGCCGGCCGCAAAGACTTTCGGCACCGAGGTCTGGTAGCAACCGGCGCCATCCGTTGTCGCCTTGACATTGCCGCGCGCGTCCGTATCGACGCCGAACGCTTCCAGCACTTGTTGTACTGGTGAAACAAAACCCATGGCCAGGAAGACCAGGTCGGCCTTCATCTCGAATTCCGAGTTCGGCACTTCGCTCATCTTGCCGTCTTTCCACTCGACTCGGCAGGCGATCAGCTTTTCCACCTTGCCGCCCTTGCCTTCGAAACGCTTGGTGGCCACGGCCCAGTCGCGCTCGCAGCCTTCCTCGTGCGAGGACGAGGTACGCAGCTTGGTCGGCCAGTACGGCCAGACGAGCGGCTTGTTTTCCTGTTCCGGCGGCTGCGGCATCAGTTCGAACTGGGCCACCGAGGCGGCGCCATGGCGGTTCGACGTGCCGACGCAGTCGGAACCCGTGTCGCCGCCGCCGATCACCACCACGTGCTTGCCCGTCGCCTTGATCTGGTCCTTGAGCTTGTCGCCCGCGTTGACCTTGTTTTGCAGCGGCAGGAAATCCATGGCGAAATGCACGCCTTTCAGTTCGCGGCCCGGTACGGGCAAGTCGCGCGGCTGCTCGGCGCCGCCGGCCATGATGACGGCGTCAAATTCTTTTTCCAGGTCTTCGGGGAAAATGGTTTCCTTGGCCCAGTTATTCACGTGGGCAGGGAAATCCTTGCCCACCAGCACACTGGTACGGAAGACGACACCTTCGGCTTCCATCTGTTTCACGCGCAGGTCGATGTGCGACTTTTCCATCTTGAAGTCGGGGATGCCGTAACGCAGCAAGCCACCGACCCGGTCGCTCTTTTCAAACACGGTGACGGCATGGCCGGCGCGCGCCAGCTGCTGCGCGGCCGCCAGGCCGGCAGGACCGGAACCGACGATGGCCACTTTCTTGCCCGTGCTGAATCCCGCCGGCTGCGGCGTGACCCAGCCGTGCTCCCAGCCCATGTCGATGATTTTATGCTCGATCGACTTGATGCCGACCGGATCTTCGTGGATGCCCAGGGTACAGGCCGATTCGCACGGCGCCGGGCAGATGCGGCCCGTAAATTCCGGGAAGTTATTCGTCGAATGCAAGACGTCGAGCGCTTCGCGGTAGTTACCGCGGTACACGAGGTCATTCCAGTCGGGAATGATGTTATTCACGGGGCAGCCCGTGGTGCAGAAGGGAATGCCGCAATCCATGCAGCGCGCGCCCTGCACCGTCGCTTGCGCGTCCGACAGGTGCAGCACGAATTCCTTGTAGTTCTTCAGGCGCGCGGCAGGCTCCAGATAGTGTTCGTCCTGGCGCTTGAATTCCATGAAGCCGGTAATTTTACCCACGATAGTTCCTTTGTATTTGGCTGGCGGGGAGCGGCCGGGCCGCTCCCTGGTCATTCATTCGGCAATGAGCTTGGCTGGCTCAGGCGGCGACGGCTTGGACTTCCATGGCGGCGTCGGCTGCCATTTCAATCAGCGCGCGCTTGTATTCGTTCGGGAAGACTTTCACGAACTTGCCGCGCGCCGCGGCCCAGTCGTCGAGCAAGACGCGGGCGCGGGTGCTGCCCGTGTGCTTGAAGTGACGCTCGATCAGGCGCTTGAGGATCACCTCGTCCGCTTCCGGCACACCATCGCGGTGCTGGGTATGCCAGGCATCGCGGTCGACATGCTGTTCCGCTGCCGACACGACCTTGTCCAGGCTGACCATGGCCGTGTTGCACTTGCTGGCAAAGTCGCCGGCCGGGTCATACACATAGGCGATGCCGCCCGACATGCCGGCCGCGAAGTTGCGTCCCGTGTTGCCCAGCACCACCACCGTGCCGCCCGTCATGTATTCGCAGCCATGGTCGCCCAGGCCCTCGACCACCGTGGTGGCGCCCGAGTTGCGCACGGCAAAGCGTTCGCCTGCCACGCCATTGAAGAACGCTTCGCCGGCGATGGCGCCGTACAGCACCGTGTTGCCGATGATGATGTTGTCCACGGCCCAGCCGCGGAACTCGGTATTGGGCCGCACGATGATGCGTCCGCCCGACAAGCCTTTACCGACGTAATCGTTGCCTTCACCCACCAGGTCGATGGTGATGCCGTGCGCCAGGAAGGCGCAGGCCGACTGGCCCGCCGTGCCTTGCAGCTGGATGTGGATGGTGTCGTCCGGCAAGCCGGCGTGGCCATATTTCTTCGCCACTTCGCCGGACAGCATGGTGCCCACCGTGCGGTTCAGGTTGCGTACGGGCGAGATGAACGAGACGCGCTCGCCCTTTTCCAGCGCCGCGCGCGCTTGCGCGATCAGCTTGTGGTCGAGCGCCTTTTCCAGCGCATGGTCCTGGAACTCCACGTGCCGGCAAGCTTGGCCATCTGGCGTTTCCGGCTTGTGGAAGATGGCCGAGAAGTCCAGGCCCTGCGCCTTCCAGTGCGAGATCGCCTTCGATTTATCGAGCAGATCGACACGGCCGATCAGTTCGTCATACGTACGGATGCCCAGCTGCGCCATCAATTGACGGGCTTCTTCGGCAACGAAGAAGAAGTAATTGACGACATACTCGGGCTTGCCCGAGAACTTGGCGCGCAGCACCGGATCTTGCGTGGCCACGCCCACCGGACAGGTATTCAAGTGGCATTTGCGCATCATGATGCAGCCTTCGACCACCAGCGGCGCCGTGGCGAAACCGATCTCGTCGGCACCCAGCAGGGCGGCGATGACCACGTCGCGGCCCGTTTTCATCTGGCCGTCGGCCTGTACGCGGATGCGGCTGCGCAAGCCGTTCAAGACCAGCGTTTGTTGCGTTTCAGCCAGACCCAGCTCCCATGGCGTGCCCGCATGTTTCACGGACGACAATGGCGACGCGCCCGTGCCGCCGTCATGGCCGGCAACGACCACATGGTCGGCTTTCGCCTTGGTCACGCCGGCGGCGACCGTGCCGATACCCACTTCCGACACCAGCTTCACGGAAATCGACGCGCGCGGATTGGCGTTCTTCAAGTCATGGATCAGCTGCGCCAGATCCTCGATCGAATAGATGTCATGGTGCGGCGGCGGCGAAATCAGGCCCACGCCCGGCACGGAGAAGCGCAGGCTGGCGATGTATTCCGACACTTTATGCCCTGGCAACTGGCCACCTTCGCCCGGTTTCGCGCCCTGCGCCATCTTGATCTGGATCTGGTCGGCCGAGTTCAGGTAGGCGGCCGTGACGCCGAAACGTCCGGACGCCACCTGCTTGATGCGCGAACGCATGGAATCGCCTTCCTGCAGCGGAATATCGACGACGATCTGCTCGGCGCCCACGATGGACGCCATGGTGTCGCCCTGGCGGATCGGGATGCCCTTCAATTCCTGCGTGTAGCGGTTCGGATCTTCGCCGCCCTCGCCCGTGTTCGACTTGCCGCCGATACGGTTCATGGCGACCGCAAGCGTTGCGTGCGCTTCCGTGCTGATGGAACCGAGCGACATGGCGCCCGTGGCGAAACGCTTGACGATTTCCTTGGCCGGTTCCACTTCATCGAGCGGGATCGCCTTGGTCGGGTCGAGCTTGAACTCGAACAGGCCACGCAGGGTCAGGTGGCGACGGCTCTGGTCGTTGATGATTTGCGCGTACTCTTTATAGCTGGAGAAATTGTTGCTGCGCGTGGAATGCTGCAGCTTGGCAATCGCGTCCGGCGTCCACATATGGTCTTCGCCGCGCACGCGGAACGCGTACTCGCCGCCCGCGTCGAGCTTGTCGGACAGTACGGGATCGTTGCCGAAGGCCAGCGCGTGCAGGCGCAGCGCTTCTTCCGCCACTTCAAACACGCCGATGCCTTCCACGTTCGAGGCCGTGCCCTTGAAGTATTTGTCGACCAGCGACTTGTTCAAGCCGATGGCTTCGAAGATTTGCGCGCCGCAGTAGGACATGTAGGTCGAAATGCCCATCTTCGACATGACCTTCATCAAGCCTTTACCCACCGCCTTGGTGTAGTTATAGATGGCTTTATCGCCCGACAAATCGCCCGGCAAGCCATGCGCCATGTCGGCCAGGGTTTCCATGGCCAGGTACGGGTGGACGGCTTCCGCGCCGTAGCCGGCCAGCAAGGCGAAGTGGTGGGTTTCGCGGGCCGAGCCCGTTTCCACGACGAGGCCCGTGGAGGCGCGCAAGCCCTTGCTCACCAGGTGCTGGTGCACGGTGGACGTGGCCAAGAGCGCAGGGATCGCCACCTGGTCGGCGCAAATGGCGCGGTCCGAGACGATCAGGATGTTGTGGCCGGATTTCACGGCGTCGACGGCTTCCGCGCACAGCGAGGCCAGGCATGCTTCCACGCCTTCCTTGCCCCAGGCCAGCGGGTAGCAGATGTCCAGTTCATACGACTTGAACTTGCCGCCCGTGTGGGCGCTGATGTTGCGCAGACGGGCCATGTCGTCAAAGCCCAGCACGGGCTGCGCCACTTCCAGGCGCATCGGCGGGTTGACGTTGTTCGTATCGAGCAAGTTCGGTTTCGGGCCGATGAAGGACACGAGCGACATCACCATCGCTTCGCGGATCGGGTCGATCGGCGGATTCGTCACTTGCGCGAACAGCTGCTTGAAGTAGTTATACAAAGGCTTCAGTTTGTTCGACATGACGGCCAGCGGCGAGTCATTGCCCATCGAGCCCGTCGCCTCTTCGCCGGCCACGGCCATCGGCGCCATGAGGAACTTCAAATCTTCCTGCGTATAGCCGAACGCCTGCTGGCGGTCGAGCAAGGACGGCTGGGCTTTTTCGCCCTGCGCGCGGTCCAGCTTTGCCTGGCCTTCGGCCAGCTTGATCTCGTCGAGCTTGATGCGCACCGAGTTGATCCACGCTTTATAGGGCTTGGCGTTGGCGTAGGTGTTTTTCAATTCCTGGTCGTCGATGATGCGGCCCGCTTCCAGGTCGATCAGGAACATTTTGCCAGGCTGCAAGCGCCATTTCTGGATGATTTTCGACTCGGGAATCGGCAGCACGCCCGATTCCGACGCCATCACCACCAGGTCGTCATCCGTGACGATGTAGCGGGCTGGACGCAAGCCGTTGCGGTCCAGGGTGCCGCCGATGTGGCGGCCGTCCGTAAACGCCATGGCAGCCGGGCCGTCCCACGGTTCCATCATGGCGGCGTGGTATTCATAGAAGGCGCGGCGGTTGTCATCCATCGTCGTGTGGTTTTCCCACGCTTCCGGAATCATCATCATCATCGCCTGGGCGATCGGATAGCCGGCCATCAGCAGCAATTCGAGCGCATTGTCGAAACACGCCGTGTCGGACTGGCCTTCATAGATCAGGGGGAACAGCTTTTGCAGGTCGTCGCCCAGCACGGCCGACTTCATCACGCCTTCGCGCGCGCGCATCCAGTTGAAGTTGCCTTTGACGGTGTTGATCTCGCCGTTGTGCGCGATCAAGCGGTACGGGTGGGCCAGCGGCCATTCCGGGAAGGTATTCGTCGAGAAACGCTGGTGCACGAGGGCCAGGGCCGAGATGCAGCGCGCGTCCTGCAAGTCCTTGTAGTACACGCCCACCTGGTCGGCCAGCAGCAAGCCTTTATAGACGATGGTGCGCGCCGACATCGACGGCACGAAGAATTCCTTGCCGTGCAGCAGTTTCAAGGCCTGGATGGCGTGGCCCGACGATTTGCGGATCACATACAGTTTGCGCTCGAGCGCGTCGGTGACCATGATGTCCGGGCCGCGGCCGATGAAGATCTGGCGAATGACGGGCTCTTTGGCGCGCACGGTGGGCGACATCGGCATGTCCGTATCGATGGGCACGTTACGCCAGCCCAGTACGACTTGCCCCTCGATACGCACGGCGCGTTCGATTTCCTGTTCGCAAGCGATGCGCGATGCGTGTTCCTTCGGCAGGAAGACCATGCCCACGCCGTATTCGCCAGGCGGCGGCAATTCCACGCCCTGCTTGGCCATTTCTTCGCGGTAGTACTGGTCGGGAATCTGGATCAGGATGCCGGCACCATCGCCCATCAGCGCATCGGCGCCCACGGCGCCCCGGTGATCGAGGTTTTTCAGTATCAGCAAACCCTGTTCGACGATCGAATGGGTCTTGTTGCCCTTGATATGGGCGACGAAACCGACGCCGCAGGCATCGTGTTCATTGGCTGGGTCGTACAGGCCTTGCGCTTTCATGGGCTTCTCCGCTGCATATGACTATCGAAAAACTAGAGTAGTGCAACGCAACAAAAAACTCAACCAGAACAATTAGGGTCGGAGTCGAATTAAATCTGATTCTGTCTCCCCGAAAATTTAATAGGGACATAGTCAAGGGCATTTCAATAAAACGTCAGAAAGGAATCATTTTTTGTTTTAAATGCGAATGTGTTTCACGGCGTCCGCTTCGGCCACGATTTTGCGGGGACGGCCGCGCTTGGCAGGCAGCACTTGCCGCTGCATTTTCTGCTCCAGCGCCTGCTTGAAAGCGTCGGACCCGAGCGGCCAGCCCTTCAATACAGCCTGTTCCAGGGTTTTGACCTGGCTGCTACCGAGGCCTTGCTCGAACAAGCGCAGATACGCCGCCTCGCGGTCGAACGGCGTGTTGCCCAGCGCCCAGTACAGCGCGTGGTCGGTGATGACGGGATCGGGTCGCACACCGGCATGGTGGGCATAGCTCGACCACGTATGGTCGAGGGCATGTGCCACCAGCCCCGTTTGCACGGGCACGCATTCGAGGTAGCGGCAGCACAGGAGGAAGAAATTGTCGGGATCGATGACGGAAGTTTTGTAGCGTCCCTGCCACAATGCCCCTACACGGTCGTATTTTTGGTTGAAATAGGGCACGTAATAGCGTCCCAGCCACTGCATCAGCTGCCCCAGACCCGTCGCATCGCCGGGAGTGGCCAGTAAATGTAGCTGATCAGGCAATAAAACGTAGGCGTGGATGGCCACCTTGAACATTTTCGCGCCTGTTTTCAGCCAGGAGAGGAATTGCGCGTAATCTGCCGCGTCCTCGAACACGGGCTGGCGGTTGCTGCCGCGCTGGATCACGTAATGGGGCAGTGCTGGAATGATAAGGCGGGGCAAACGGGCCATGGCAAGAGTCGGCAAAGATAGGCTAAGGCCTTGATTTTACACACTTGCGAGCACAAGACGTGACTCTGACCCTGTTTTATTTGACATGCTGAAAAAAACGGATGACTCTGTCCCTTTTATGCCGCCACCTCGTGCGGGCGGCTGGCATCAGGTGTCAGGAAAGGTTGAAACTGGCCGACAGGCTGTAGCCCTCGCCATACGCGCTGCGCAGCGGCAAGTCCTGGCCCAGACCTGTCTTGGCTTTCTTGCGCAGGCGGTACACGAGCATGTCGACCCGGCGCCCCGCGTCGGGATCTTCGCCGCCCATGCCGGCCACGATGACATCGCGCGGCACGGGGCGGGTATTGATGGTCAACAGGTGCAGGAAGTTGAATTCCTTTTCCGTCAGGGCGATGACGGCCCCCATCAGCTCAAGTTGGCGAGCGCTTACTTTCAAGGTCCACTTGCCCGGCTCGGGCACGGGATCTTGCGGACCGACGCGGCGGTCGAGCGCCTCGATGTGGGCGGCCAGTTCGGGGAATTTGATCGGCTTGGTCAGATAGTGGTCGGCACCCAGGCGCAAGCCGAGGATGCGGCTGTCGAAAGCGACGCGCCCCGTCAGCACCAGCACGCCGATTTGCGGATACAGCTGGCGCATGCGGGGGATGACGTTGAAGCCATCCTCATCGGGCAAGCCCAGGTCCAGCACGACCACGCCAACATTGCCATGGCTCAACGCCGTCCACATCCCGCCAGCAGAGCTGGTGATATGAACTTCGTGTTCGAGCTCAACGAGAAACTCCGCCATGTCCTCGGCGTAGTCCAGATTGTCTTCGACGATCAGTATTTTCGTCATTGCAACGCCATTCTTCCGTTAGTGAGCTACCGTGGGCAAACCATGCCATTCACTTCTACACCATGATGGACGGCACAATAGGTTTACGTCAAGGAATTATCACGGTTGCCTTCAGCGGAAGCAACTTTTTTCTAGTCTAGCCAGGAAGCGGCAGCCAAATCCGGAAAAGTGCCCCGCCTTCGGGCAGATTATGCCCCTGCAAACTCCCGCCATGCACGTCGACGACGGCGCGCGCCATGTACAGGCCCAGGCCCGCGCCCGGATGCGTGGCATCGCTTCCACGGCTTCCTTTGTCGAACAGCTGCGCCAGCTCTTCTTCCCGCAAGCCGGGCCCCGCATCGCGCACGCACAGCGCCACGCCGCCTTCGGGCACCAGCCTGGCCGACAAGGTGATGCTGCTGCCCGGCGGACTGAACTTGACGGCGTTATCTAACAAGATTTTCAGGCACAGGGCCATGCCGGGCACGTCGCAGCGCAGCCGGGCCGGCAAGTCTTCGTCGAGTTCCAGCTGCACCGGGTGGCTGGCAGGCACGGTGGCGGCCGCCTGCTGCAGCAAGGCCAGCGGCGCGATGCCGTCGGCGGCCCGCTCGCGGCCGATGGCCGCCATGCGTTCGGGCGACAGATAGTCGTCGATCATGGCCAGCAGGCGGTCGACGGCCGTCTGGATTTTTACGTAGCGCTTGCGCGTGGCCTCGTCGGCATCTTTCGATGTCGAGACGAGGCGCTGGATGGCGCCGTCGATGGTGGCCAGCGGCGTACGGAATTCATGCGACAGCATCGAGGCGAAGCGCTTTTGCTCCTTTTCCCGTTCCGCTTCCTGCGCCTGGAGCTCGCTGACGTCGCGCACCGTGCCCGCCAAGGTCACGCCCTTCCCTGCCGCCGCGGGCACGATGGTCGAACTGATTTCCAGCGCCAGCAGGTGGCCGTCTGCGTGCGGCAATTCCACTTCGCGCAGCAGGGTCAAACGGCTGGTGTCGCCATCGCGCCAGCGCTGCAGACGGGCCGGCACATCGGCCGCCAAACGCGCCGCATGCTCGCGCAAGGCAGGCATGTCATGGCCCGTCAGGCGCTGCGCGGCGGGGCTGATGTAGAGCAATTCCAGGGTAGTGGCGTCGAGCAGGAAGGCCGCGTCGCGCCCGTGCTCGGCCAGCAGGCGGAACTGCGCTTCGCCCGCCCGCGCGCGCAGCAGGGCGCGGCGCAACTGGACGAAACGCAGCGCCATGAGGATGGCGCCGGCAAGCAGCAGTAAGAAAATGGGCAGCATGCGTTATACCTGGCAAGAAAGAATCGCCAAGTATAAGCGTGCGGCAGCGTTAATCTTCCAGCGGGGCGAAAATCTGCTGCAAGTCTTCCTGCGTGAGGGCCATCTTCTGCGATTCGCCTTCGGCCAGGATCGATTGCGCCAGTTCCGATTTCTTTTGCTGCAGCAGCTGGATTTTCTCTTCCAGCGTGCCCTTCGCGATCAGCTTGTAGACGAACACGGGCTTGTCCTGACCGATGCGCCAGGCGCGGTCCGTGGCCTGGTTTTCCGCCGCCGGATTCCACCACGGATCGTAGTGGATGACCGTGTCGGCCGCCGTCAGGTTCAGGCCCACGCCACCCGCTTTCAGGCTGATCAGGAAAATCGGCACGGCGCCCTGCTGGAAGGCCGCCACTTGCGCACCCCGGTCCTTCGTTTCGCCTGTTAAAAGCGCATAAGGGATGTCGCGCGATTCGAGCTCTTCCTCGATCAATTCCAGCATGCTGGTAAATTGCGAGAAGACAAGAATCTTACGCCCTTCGTCGAGCAAGTCTTCCACCATCTGCATCAGGTCGAGCAGCTTGGCCGAACCGGCAGATTGCTTCTTCGCCGGCAGGGATTTCACCAGGCGCGGGTCGCAGCACACTTGCCGCAGTTTCAGCAGCGCTTCGAGGATGACGATCTGGCTGCGCGCCACGCCCTTCTTGTCGATTTCTTCGCGCACTTTTTGATCCATCGCCAGACGCACGGTTTCATACAGGTCGCGCTGCGGCCCCGTCAATTCCACCTTGCGCACCATTTCCGTTTTCGGTGGCAGCTCCTTGGCCACATTGTCCTTCGTGCGGCGCAGCAGGAAGGGCTTGATGCGGCGGTTTAGCAGCATGCGACGCAGCGGGTCGTCCTGGCGTTCGATCGGATGGCGGAACTGGGTGTTGAACGTCTTCTCGTCGCCCAGCAAGCCCGGCAACAGGAAGTGGAATTGCGACCACAGTTCGCCCAGATGGTTTTCCAGCGGCGTGCCGGACAAGCACAGGCGGTGGCGCGCGCGCAGCAGGCCCGCGCTTTGCGCCGCCTTGCTGCGCGTATTCTTGATGTAGTGCGATTCGTCGAGGATGACCAGGTGGAAATCATGCTCGCGCAAGGTTTCCTCGTCGCGCGGCAACAGCGCGTAGGTCGTCAGCACCAGGTCGCATTGGTCGATCTGGTCGAACTGCTGGGCGCGGTCTTTGCCTTGCAGCAGCAGCACTTTCAGGGAAGGCGCGAACTTGGCCGCCTCATCCTGCCAGTTGCCCATCAAACTTGTCGGTGCAATCACCAGGGCCGGATGCGTGAGACGGCCCGCTTCCTTTTCCACCAGGATATGCGCCAGGGTTTGCACGGTTTTACCTAAGCCCATGTCATCGGCCAGGATGCCCGCCAGGTCGTGGTCGCGCAGGAATTGCATCCACGCCAGGCCATCGGCCTGGTAATCGCGCAAGGTCGCCTGCAAGCCGGTTGGCGCCGCCACTTTTTGCACGGAACCGAACTGGCTCAGCTTGCGGCCCATGGCGCGCAGCTGCTCGCCGCCCGTCCATTGCATATCCAGGCCCCGTGCCAGCTCTTCCAGGCGCGCCGCGTCCAGGGTCGACATGCGCACGGCATGTTTGATCTTGTCGCTGAAATACAGTTCGCCCAGGGTGTTCAGGATGGGGCGCACGCGGCCCCACGGTAGGGCCACGCGCGTGCCGTCCGGCAAGGTCGCCAGCATCTGGTCATCGTCCGCGTGCGCTTCGATGACTTTCGGATTGAAATCGTTGGGCGCGTTGCGGATCAGCTGCACCAGCACGGGCAGCAGCGGCACGCGCTCGTGGTTGACGACGATGCCCAGTTCCAGCTCGAACCAGGCGTTGCCGCTGTCCGGGTCCTGGTCGTCGATTTCCGCGTACCAGTCGCCCACGTCGCTCACGTCGTAGCGGTACTTGGCCGTCTTTTCCACGATCCAGCCCTGCTCCAGCAAGGCGTCGATGCCGGACTCGGCAAAACGCAGCCATTCCGCCTGGGAAGGCAGTTGCAAGGCACCCTTCAAGCCGCTCAAGGGGGCCGAGCCCGGCTTCTTGAATTGCAGCTCGGCCAGGGTGGCCAGCGCGCGCGCTTCGTCGACCGTGTTTCTCTGGATGATTTCCGTCACGTCGCCCACTTGCCGCACCACGCGCTGCGACGGGTCGAACGAGACGCGCTCGCCATCGTAGTCGTAGGACAACACGGCAAAATCGCTCCAGCGCTGGATGCTGCCATCGGCCAGCATGGCGCTATCGAGCAGCAAGACCGGTTGCGCCGGCACGTCCTTGCGCAAGCGCTGCGGCAACGGCTGCGGCAGCGGCATCAAATGCTGCAAGCCCTGCGCCAGCAACAGTTGCGACACGCGCACCTTGTCGTTCGCGTTCAGGGGCGGCGCCTGCGCCACCAATGCCTGCAAGTCGGCCAGGGAAATGTCGGAGCCGCCCTGGTTCAGTTCCAGCACGCCGCACGACAGGTTGTCGATGTACCACGGCGGATCGGTGGGCAGCATGTAGTCGATCTGGTCGGCGCCATGGTGCTTCGCGCCTTCCGGCGGATCCACTTGCCAGCCCAGGCGCATGGTTTTTCCCTCGTCGCGCCAGAACAGGCGGGCGGGACGCACGGGACCTTCCTTCAACGGGTACACGAGGCCATTGCCGACGTCGGCCCAGGAATTGGCCCACAACAGTTTATCCTGCTCGGCCAGCATTTTCAGCAGGGCCGCGCCCACCTTGCCCTTTGGCTCCGTGGCGCTGCCCGTCTGCGAATTCTGTCCGCTGCGCATGGCCACGAAGAAACGCACGAGGTCTTCATCGGCCGGCGTCAAAAACGTGGGGGGCGCCGACAGCAGCGAGAAGATTTCGCTGATGGGCGACGCCGCCGCCACGTCGCCATTCGGCCGCAGCCGCGCCTTGTACAGGCACAGGGCCACGTGGCGGCCACCGCTGGTGGGTGCCAGCACGTAGATCAATCGGTGCTGGTTGAGTTTGGGATCAGGCTCGGCAATCGTCAGCACGGCCTTCGGATGGGCGGCAGCCTCCACCCGCTGCAGCCAGGTGGCGACGGCATACGGCAAAGGCGCTCCCGGCGCGCTGGCCGGGGCAACTGGGGTTTCACTGGTTTCGTCGCGGGTAAAATCCATGGGGCGCATTTTTGTGTAAAGGTCGTATCCAAATCGGCAACAGGCAATATTATCCGCCATACAGCCGTTGCTGGCTTGATTCACACACGCTCTTTGAGCAGTTTTAATGCGCGATGCCTAAAAAATAAGTATTTAATACGACACTTGAGGCCCGCAGACGGCAAAAATGGCCCGTCGCGGGCCATTTTTCCTCCACTGGACGGCTTATCAGGCCGGCACAGTTTCTTCTTCTGCCACGCTGGCGGCCTCGACTATCGGTGCCGTGCTCGTATCGGCCGGCGTAAAGTTGCGTAAAAACAAGAAGAACTGGCCCATCATCTGCGTCCACAGTTGCAGATTGATATTCAGGTACTCCGTGCTGACGCCACCGGCAACCAGCACATCCATCTCCAGCACGACGAAATCGCCATGCTGGGCCACGCGGGCGAAGCGCTTGCTGCGGTGCCATTCGGCCAGCAAGCCGGCAGGCAAGTCACCGCCCTGCACGCGCAGCGGGCAGCTCAGGGTCAGATCCGCGTACTGGCCAGGCGCGGCTTCATTGCCCCACAGCACCTGAAAGCCGATGCCATGGCTGGCGCTGTGCAGGCGCACGACGCCGTCGTGTTCGATACTGGTCACGGCGCAGCCGGCCGCCTTGATGGCGTTGGCCGTTTGTTCCGCATTCAGGGTAGTCAGCAAGTTGTTGGTGTTTTCCATCGTCATTCCATTCATTTCAAAAAAATTATTGGGGGGCCGGCGTTTCTGTTTGACGTGCATCAAAGCGGCCCTGGTACAGCTGGTCGCCGTACTGCTGCGCGATTTGCTCGAGTTTCACCCGGCTTTGTGCGGCGAACGGCTGGCGCGCCTTCATGACGTCCAGCACGCCGAGACCTTCATACGCTTGCAGGATGTCCTGCCCGGCCGCATACAGCTGGGCATTCTTGCTTTCGCAGCGCGCCAGGGCGCCCCGCTGGGCCGTCACTTCGCCGTCCAGGCGCGCACGCTCCGCCTCCAGCCGCTTGCCCGTGGCAGTCAATTTCTCGCTGGCCTGGCGGTACTGCGCCAGGCTGGCGGCCGCCTCTTGCGCGGCGGCCGTGCTGCGCTGTTGCTGCTCGCCCAGCTTTTCCCGCTGCGCGCGCTCGTGCGCCAGTTGCGACTGGCTGCGCGCCAGCTCCTTTTTCAAGCCATCGCTGGCAGGTTCGGCCGCAGCGGGCGCCGCCTTGGGGACAGGGGCACCCTTGGCTTTGAGCATTTCCAGCTCGCCGCGCGTCTGCTGCAATTGCGCCGTCACGTTGCGCAGTTCGGCGCGCAAGCGCTCTTCCATGCTTTGCCCCTTTTGCGCCTGCGCCTGGACCGTGCTGGCGGCCAGCAAGCTCAGTAACAGCAAAGGCAGGCACATTTTGTTGGATATCAACATCATGGCTCCTTAGAAACGCGCGTTCAATTCGATTTGCAAGGTATCGATCGACAGTGCCGAACCGAACACTTCGCGGCTCGACGTCCAGCGGCCGTTCAGCCAGGTATTCTTGTCGAGCGCATACGCGCCGCCCAGGTAGTAGCCGCGCGCATTCGTGCCACCCAGGTGGAAAGTCGAATCGTTGTAGGCGTCAGGCAAGGCATCGGGTTCGATGCGCTTGTAGCCAAGCAAGACGTTCCAGTCGCCGCGCGCGGCCGGGCTGGCCTTGCCCAGGGTCGCTTGCAGCATGTAGGCATTGCCGCCGCTCTTGAAATCGGCTTGCGAGACGCCGCCCGTGCCGCCGAAGTTGTTCATGATGCCGCCCTTGGCGCGCGCCCACATTTCGTTCTTGTCGTAGGCCATGTTGCGCACATAGTCGCCTTCGATGCGCAAGTCCGTGCCGCCAGCTACCTTGCTATCCCAGCGCGCATTCAGGTTGGCCAGGCGGAACTTCGACGCCAGGCCCACGAATTGCGGCTGCGGCGTATTGGCCGGGTCCAGCGGGTTCAGGGCGATATTGCGCAGCAGCATCAAGCTATTGCCTTTTTGCATGCTCGATGGACGCGACCAGTCCGTGCTGCAGCCATCTGCGCCCGCGTACAACGCGCACGGCTGCGAGTATTCTCCGCTGATGTTGCGGAAGTTGTAGTAGGCCAAGGCGCCGCGCAGCTGATGGTCGCTATTGATCTTCCACGACGCGCCCACTTGCGCGCCCAGCAGCCATTTGTTTTCGCTGGCCATTTTTGCCTGGCTGCGGCTAGGCGCATTGTCGGACGAATATTCGAGCGGAATCAGGCCCAGGGTACCGAAGACGGTGACGTCTTTGCTGGCACCCACCGGCTGCTGCACCTTGGCGGCGATGCCGTCGAAATTGAGTTCGCTGGAAAACAGTTCGTCGCCGGAGACGAAGGGATTGTCGAAGCGGCCCGCCGTCAGTTTCAGCCAGGAAGCGGGCTGGTAGGACAACCAGGCCTGGTCCAGCCAGATGTTTTTCTTGCCCAAGCCGCCACCGAGGGTTTGCGTGGTGGACACGGGGCTGTCGTCATTGCCGCTGGCCAGGCGGATGCCGGCCTGCGTGGTCTCGGAAATATCGGCCAGGATGCCCAGGCGGGCGCGCGCGCGCAGCAAGTGCTTGCGGTCTTCGCGCGTGTTCAGCAACGCCGGCAGGGCCAGGTTGGTGTTCGAATTGACGTCGTAGCCGCTGCCGCTGTTGAGCGAGCGCCAGTCGATCTCGATATTGCTGTTGGCCATGTCGTAATAGCGCGACTCGTAGCGCGCACGCACATCGCCTTCCAGGCGGATGCGCTTGGTCCAGGCCGGTGTTTCATTCGGCGCCGCCCAGCCGCCCGCTTTTGCCTCGGCCATGACCTGGCCCTTGATCTCGTCGCGGATCTGCTCGCGCACGGTTTGCGAAATATACGGCACGCGCACGTCGCCCGGCTGCACCTGCGCCAGGGCGGCCGGCGCGGCTGCCGGACGGGCCTGCGCTTGTGCCAGCGCTTCGCTCTGCGCCTGCGCCAGCAGCGCTTCGCCGGCATCCTTGTTCAGGGCGCCGCTCTGGATCAGGCCGCGGATCAGCTTGACCATGGTGCTGTCGGCCGGTGCTTGCGCTTGTACCGCGCCTGCCGCCACGCTCAGGGCCAGGGCGGCCAGCGCCAGCGGAAGGCGGCGCATGCGCTGTGAGGGAGAGAATAAGGAATTCATTGTTTCTTTCGGAAAAAATTAATATGAATTTGGGGACGCTATGGCCGGCGGCCCTTAATGGAAACGCGGGCCGGGAAACGCAGGGACGCCGGTGGCCGTTCATCGGCACGGAAATCGCGCACCATGGCCAGCACTTGTTCATCCGTCTGCGCATTGCCCGTGCCCTGCACCAGCTGCACTTTCGTCGTCCTGCCTTCCGCATCGAGCCACAGGTCAACGCGGATATCGCTAAACGCCAGCTGGCGCGTGCGCGGATCGCGGGCAAAGGCGAGCTGCAGCGCGTTGGCCACATAGCGGCCATACGATCCCGCGCCGAGTCCGCCGCCACCGCCGCCGCCCGTCATGCCGCCGCCGCGTCCGGCCTGGATGCCGAAGGCATCGCTGCCGGCCTGCGCCGCACCGTCGATCGTGACGGGGTCGCCCTTGTCCGGCGACGGACTTTCCGGCGCGTCATCCATGGGCTTGTCGGCCGGCGTCGGTTCCGGCTCCGACACTTCCGGCACCACCTTGTCCGGTGTCGGTTCCGGCAGTTTTTCCGGTTCCGGCGGCGGTGGCGGCGGAGGGGGCAGCATCAGCATCGGCGGGGCCGCCACTTCGCGCTTGGTGGCGGCCGTGTCCGACAGCAAATACCAGACCAGCGCGGCCAGCGCAGCGGCCAGCAGCACGCCGCCGGCCACGCCGCCCCAGCGGCGCCACCACTGCGCCGCGCCCGACGATTCCGGCGCGGCCATCTTCATCATGTCGTCACGCTTCACCTTGCGCTCCTCATGCCGGCTTGCCGGTCACCAGGCCCACCTGGTTCAGGTCGATGCGGCGCAGCAAATCGAGCACTTCGACCACTTTCGCGTACTGCACGGCGGCATCGCCGCGCACGATCACGGGAAAGTCGGGCGTCAGGGCCTTTTCCGTGCGCAAGCGCTCTTCCAGCTCGGGCAGGGTGACGGGATAGGCGTCGAGAAAGACCTGGCCCGCGTTGTCGATGGTGATGGCCTTGGTCTTCGGTTTTTCCAGCGCCATGGCCGAGCTGGCCTTGGGCAGGTCGACCTTGATGCCGGGAATGCTGGCGTTGCTGGTCAAGATGAAGATCACCAGCACCACCAGCAGCACGTCGACGAAGGGCGTGATGTTGATGCCGCCGCTACGCTTGCGGGGGGTAAACTTGGCGGAGGTGGCCATGGTTATGCGCCCCTCACGCCTGCTGCAGCACGGGACGCATCTGGCGTCCGTCGCCCTGCTCTTCAGCCAGGCGCGTGGCGAATTCATCGACGAAGACGGCCATGTCGGCAACGATGGCGTCCGAACGCGAGGACAGCCAGTTGTAGCCGAACAGGGCGGGAATCGCCACGCCCAGGCCGGCGGCCGTACACAGCAGCGCGGCAGCCATGCCCGGCGCCACGGAGTTGATGTCCACGGCGCCGGCCATGGCCGCCACGACGAACACCAGCATGATGCCGATCACGGTGCCGAACAGACCGACGTACGGCGCACCTTCGATGGTGGTCGACAGCCAGATCATGCGTTTCGACATGCGTTCGCTTTCGCGCACCATCACGCCATCCATGGCGGCGCGGATGGCGCCGATGGTCGCGTTCGAGACGGCGTTCAGGTCGTAGCCGCGGTCGTGGCGGCGGCGCATCTCGTCGATGGCCACGTCATACAGACGCCACAGCGAGGAATCGGCCTTCACGGAAGCGCTGAGCTTGCCGTTGCGCGACAAGTGGTCGAGCGGCGCGCCGGCCGCTTCGTGGAACGACTGCATGAATTGCGCATTGGCGCGCGAGATGGCGCCATAGCTGCGGCCCTTGCCGATCATGATGATCCACGACAAGACCATCATCAGGCCCAGCACGCCGACGACGATCCAGGCGTCGAGCGGCATGGCGGCGATGATGAAACCGAAATGGCTTTTACCCGCTTGCTGTTCGTCTGCGCCAAACACGGCCAGGCGCGATTCGGAACCTTGCGAGACGGCGTCGGCCAGCAGCAGGGCGTCGGGACGGGCCGTGCGCGACAGGCGCAGCTCGTCGATGGCGCCCGTGAAGTTGGCCAGGGTGGCGGTACCGGAAGCGACCGGCGGCGCATCGGCGCCGACCGAGGCTGCCGTGCTGAACGCTGGCAGCGCGGTGGCCAGCGACACGGCCGGACGGCCGCCCACGTACAGGGCCACGTTGGCTTTGTCGGCCTTGACGGCCAGGTGCGACCATTGCGCGGCCTGGATCGGCTGGCCAGGCTTGCTGCGCTGGCCATTCACCTGCACGAAGGGCACGCCCTGGTCTATGCCGATCAGCAATTCATTGGCGCCGTCGCGGCGCGCATACAGCACTTGCTGCGCGCCCAGGCTGTCGGGACGCACCCAGGCGGAAAACGTGAACGGCGCACCGGCGGCCAGCGCCAGCGATGGCGAGGCGGGCAGCATCAACGGCATGGAGCCCAGGCGGGCGCCGGCGCCGATGACGGAACCGTCGAGCGCCGGCACTGCCGTCTGCGCATGGTTGCCATAGGCGGTGCTGTCGCGCGAGGGCACGCCAGGCTCGGTGAAGTGGTACACGAGGCTGTAGTCGGGATCAAAAGTACGCTGGCCATTGCCGGAAGCGGGCGCCTTTGGATTGCCGTAGTACATCCACAGTTGCTGCGGCGTACCAGCCGTCAGGGCCGGCACGTCGACCCAGATCAGGGCGATGCCCAAGAGCGGATTGAATTGCTCGATCTGGTGGTTCAGCACCGTTTTATCGTCGCCCGCCACGAAGCGCAGGTCGGCGCCGTTGTCGCTGACGCCTTCGAAATTGAAGTTACCCGAATGCAAGCGCAGCAGCACGGGAATGCGGCCGGGATCGCCGCCCACGGCGCCCGCCTTCGGGCCGGCGTCGACGGTGACGGGTTTGCGGTAAGCCCAGTCGGGCTGCCACCAGGCATGCGCCAGGCCGGGAACGAGCGTGCCCAGGATCGTGAGCAGGAAAAAAAGACGTTGCATGACAGTGATTCTCCGAAGAAAAGTCTAAAAAAGTGCGGTGCTGGTGAGCTGGCCCGTCAGTAGCTGGCCGACAGGTTGAAATTGATGCGGCGCACGTGCTTGTGCGTGCGCGGGCCATCGCGCAGCGGGTAGGCGAAATCGATGCGGCCATTCAGGTAGCGCAGGAACTGGAAGCTGCTGCCCACGCCCACCGAAGCCAGGCCGAACAGGTCTTTCTGTTCCGGCAGCGGGTCGCGCAGACGCAGGCGCGCGCCATCGGCAAAGGCAAACAGACGCCAGTTTTCCAGGCGGCTGAAATACGTCAGCTGGGGCGTGCGCCATTCGACGGTGCCCGAGACGCCGTAGTCGCCCGTCGCTTCGGCCGACAGGTAGCCGCGCACGGAATTGGCGCCGCCGGCGGCCATCTGCTCGCCCGACACAAGCGCCGCGTCGGCCAGCTGGCCCGCCAGCTTGCCGTACAGCTGCGCGCCGCTGCCCAGGGTGGTGGTGGCGTTGGCATCGCCCTTCAGGACGAGAAAGCTGGGCGAAGCCTTGTAGCGTTTGTTGTCGTAGGCGGCGCTGTTGCTGCCATAGCCGAACGCGGCGCGCGTGCCGGCCACCAGCGACAGGCCCAGGCCATACGTCGCCGTCTCCGTCTGCGCAAAGCCGTTGTAGGCCACGCTGAGCGGCACGTACTTCAGGGGAACGCTGGAGCCGGCGCCATTCAGCTGCAGCGCTTCCTGGTTATCCTTGAAATCGATGCCGCCGCTAAAGCTGTGCCACCAGATGCCGCTGTTGGGTACCGTGTAATTGAGCTTCATGCCCAGCGCATGGCCCTTGCCCAGCACGCTGGTGCCGCCCGTGCTGGCCACGTTGCTGTTCGACTGGTAGCCGGTCGCTTCCACGCTCCAGCCCTGCGTGCCGATCGGCGCCACGTACGAGGCCGACCACACCTTGGTCTGGTTCAAGTCGCCCGGCGTGCCGAAAAAGCTGATGGTGGCGCTATGCCCCATCTGCCACAGGTTGTCGTGGCCGAGCGAGATGCTGCTGCGCAGCTTCTTGGTATCGGCGCTGTAATCGTTGTTCAAGCCGACGCTGGCGCGCCACGGGCTGCTGTCTTCCACTTTCAAGTCCACGTCCATGGTGCCGGGCAGGCTGCCCTGCTTGACCAAGGGCATCACCTGACGCTTGGGGCCCCGGTTCAGGGCCGTCAATTCCACTTGCGCCTGCGTAAAATCAGGCACCTTGCCTTCCGTCAGGGCCGGCACTTGCTGGCGCACGTCGAGCGGCGAGTTGTATTGCGCGCCGACCACGCGCAAGCGTCCCACCTTCGTTTCGCTCACCTGCAGCACCACCACGCCCTGCTCCACCTGCTGCTCCGGCAAGTCCACGTAGACTGACTGATAGCCCCTGGCTTGATATGCAGCAACGAGGGCGTCGCGCGCCCCTTCCACGTCCTTCAGGGTGCGGCCCGGCCCCAGGAAGGGCGTGACCGCTTCTTCGATGGCACGCGCGTCGAGCACGGTATTGCCGCGCACCAGGTATTCCTCGATCGTCACCTGCCGTTCCAGCGCGGCCACGGGGGCGGCGGCCGGCACAGCGTCCTGCGCGCGCGCCATGCCGGGCAGCGCCAGCATGGCCAGGCACAGCATCGTCAAGGCCCTTGCAGGCGCCGCTGGCGGCATGCCCCTGCCCTTGGTTGTCATTTCACGCATCTTCCATTCACCTTAAAATCAAACGGTTGCCCTGTGTTGCGGCGCTGGGCCGGCGTTTTTTCTGTTAATGCTGATCTACTGATGCCTAGACAGCCGCCGCGCGCGACGACTGCCGAATGTCATCAAATGTTCATAAAACTCATGGCTGCAGGCCGCGCCGCTCGTTCGGCGTGAGCGCCTGCAACTGCGGCGCCGTCAACGGCCCCGCGCCCAGCACCTGCACCACGCCGGCCGGCTGGTAGCTGGACGCCTGCGGCTCGCCGCCCTGGTGCTTGCCGGCACCGGCTTCGTCCGCCTGCTCGTTGCCAAAGCCCAGCACCTTTACTGTGAACAGCGACGGTTGCGCCTGGCGCGTGGCGGCCCGTTCCCGTTGCAGCACGTCTTGCGCCGCCGTGACGGCTTGCGTGGCGGCCGCGCTGGCATTGCTGAGCGCGCCCACGTTCACGGTAGCGATCACGGGCAGGCCCGCCGACTTGCCCTGCACCTGGACGTTTTCCGCATTGATCACCTGCAAGGCCGCCAGGTTGACGTTGCCCGAGACGCGGATGCCCGCCTCGCCCGCGTCGATGCTGCCCAGCGGGGCGATCAGGTCGATGTCGCCGGGCGGCACCTCCGGGATCGGGTTCAGGGTGGCGATGCCGGCGCCCGTGGCCGGCGTGCTCGGCGACAGGCTGACGAGGCCGATGCTGTCGTAGCTGCGGCGCTGCGGCGTGTAGACGACGGTGGACTTGGTGCCGCGGCCCGCATTGATGTCGCCCGTGGCCGACCAGGCCAGGATGTTGCCGCCGAAGGTGGTAAAGATGCGGCTCTGGCCCAGCAGGATGCTGTCCTTTGCATACATCTGGATCTCGCCCGCGCCCTGCGTCAGCACGCCCGAGCCTTCGCCCGGCGCATAGCCGCCATCGACGCCGATCAGCGCCCTTCCGCCCGGCACCGTAATGCCGATATCGCCGCCGACATCCGTGTGGATGCCCGCGTCGTTGACGATCACGTGCGGCACATTGACGGTCGGACGGCCCGCTTCGGCCCACTCCTGCGGGCTCAGGTAGCGCACGCCCGCGACCGGCCGCTTCGTGTAAACGCCGTCGTAGTCGTTGACCGTGTACAGCGCGCTGCTGAACATCGTCAGGTCGCCCTGGTACTCGATCTTCTGGCCCGCCTTGTCCTGCGCCGGGAACAGGGTGGCGATGGCTTCGCGGCCGCGCAGGTAGCTGCCGCGGCGCATGCCGTCCGGATCGTTGTACTCGCGCCCGGCAGCCTTCAGTTCGGCAAAGTAGACATTGCTCAGGTAGACCTGCTGCTGTTCCTTCGGCAAGGCGGCAAAGAAGCTGCGCGCATCGGTGGCCGGGTCGTAGCGGATGCCCAGGCCGCTGTCGCCGCCAAAGCGCGTCGTCAGCCAGTTCACCAGGTGCAGCTGGCTGACCTGCGCATACTCGCGCGCCAGGTCGCGCCGCACGGCGCCCGATGCCTGGCCGGCCTTTTCCAGTTCCGCCTGCTTCGTGCCGAGGAAGGCGGACGCGCCCGCCTCGTCGCCGCTGTAGGCGAACTGGCCGCGCAGCCAGTCGGCCAGGGTCAGCTTGCCGCCGTAGACGTACACGGCGCTGCCGGCCTGGTCGGCCAGCGGCTTGGCCGGATCGGCCAGCTTGGCCGGGTCCAGGTAGCGCGCCGCGAAAGCCGCATAGTCGGGACCATTGCGGCCCACGCCGGCCGCCACGCTGATGCCGGCGCCATTGCCGCGCTCGCCGGGGCCGGTGCTGATGATGGAGCCGATGCTGCGCAATTCCGCCTTGTCGGCCATGTACAGGTCGCGCCCGGCGCTCACGTTCAGCTGGCCCGGTCCCGCCACATAGAAGGTGCTGTAGCGGATGTCGCGCCCGGCGCTGACGACGGAAACGTCGTCGGCATGGCGGTGCACGAACAGATTGCCGCGCGCGGACGAGACGCCGGAGACCACCGGCTTGTCCGGAAAATCGGGCCGGCCGACAAAGCCCTGGCTGGTCCATCCGGCCGCGCCTTCCGGCACGCCTTCGACGCTGCCGAGCGGCGTGCCGGAATTGACGATGTCGCGTCCGGCCCGCACGGCCACGGCGCCGCCGCCTTCGTACCACACGCCCAGCGGACCCGTTTCGCCCTTCAGTGTTCCCCGGTACACGATGCCGCCCGTGCGCAAGCCAACGATGTCGCCGCTGTTGGCATAGAAATGCGCGGGCTGCTGACCCACCGGCACGTAATCCGACACCGTCGGCGCCGTCATGCTGAACAGCGGATACAGTTGCTGCGAGGCATCGCTTGCGCCATTCGACGACGAACCGAACCATTTCAGCGCGCCGGGCGCCAGCCCGTTGGCGCTGACGTTATGCAAGGGCAGCAGGCCGAACCAGACCGGGTCCAGGGCGCCGACGAAGCCCGGGTTGAATGGACTTGGCAACAGGCGCGGATCGGCGCCCGATGCGGTGATCGGATAGCCGGCCGCATGGATGGAGTCGGCCGCCAGCATTTCCAGCTGGCCCGTGCCCGTCTTGACAAATTGCGGCGCCACCGGCGACGGCGCCAGGATCACGCCGTTTTGCGGCATGTCGACCTTGCCGCCCTCGCCCAGCCTGCCCAGGCTGGCATTGCCGTAATACAAGCTGCCGCTGGCGGCCACGGCGCGCAACACGGATGGCATGACGAAACGTGCATCCGTTGGCGCGTGGTTATCGCCCATGTCCGATTGTATCCAGGCGGACGTCGGCGTCAGATTGCCGCCCGCGCTGAACAGATCGATGGCGGTGGCTGGCGTCCACAGCGAGAACCAGCTCCAGCCCTCGCCCTGGCGCTCGACGCCCTGGTAGTTGAACGGCGAACCATTGCCCAACTGCTTGACGCGGCCCGCATCGGCCGTACCGCCCAGCACCAGGTCGCCGCGCGCATCGATGCGCACGCCGCTGTCGCCCGGCACGAGGATGGGCCCGCCGCTGGCAATGGCCGTGCCCGCCGCATAGGTTTCATACGGCCGCGATTCCTTCGGATCGGCGCGGTCGAAGCGCAGTTCGACGCCGCCCACGGCGCCCGCCTCCATGCGCAGCGCGCCGCGCAGATTGGTGAAGGTGCTGTTGAGCGTCGGATACTGGCGCTCGAAGCGCGTGTCGGCATTCGGGGCATCGCTGTTGGCATCGAAGCTGCGCACCTCGGCAACAGGGTTGAGCCCGCCGCCGATGCGGATATCGAGGTCGCCACCGCCCGTCAGCAGCAGCTTGCCGTCCGGCGTCACCCTGCCCGTGCTGCCCACGGCCACGTTCAGGCCCTGGCTGCGCGGCGCGAACACGCCGCCCGGATCGGCGCGCGAGGTCAGCATGCCGGCGTTGCCGCCCGCCTGCAGCAGCACATTGCCGCCGCCGAGGGTGCCGATGCCCGTAAAGCCCGACACGACCGGCAGACCCGCAAACAGGTCGCCGCCTTCGGGACGCGCGACATAGGTGCCGAAATTGATCCACCATGCCGTCGGCACGCCCGCCCCCGTGCTGCCGCTGCCCTGGCGCCACAACCAGGCGCCGATGTCGCTGGTATCCTGCTGCGCGCTCAGGGTGCCGATGGCATCCTCGCGGCGCTGCAGGGCGGTGCCCACGGTGTCGCCCTTGACGTCGCCCTGGGCGCGCAGCAGCAGGTTGCCGCCGTGCTCGGGATACCAGGCGCGGTACAGGCTCTCGCTGCCGCCATCGACGAAACGCGTCAACTTGTCGTCGCCCAGCGCGCCGAGCAGCTTGCCCTTGGCGTTCAGGCCGCGCGGCAGGTTGAACAGATCCTTGCCATCGACCAGCGGCGAGGCCGACTGCGTGCCCGCCGTGTAGACGCCATACAGCGAACGCATGTCGAAATCGCCGGCGGCGAGCAAATCGAGGTCGCCCATGCCCGTGCGCAGCACGCTGAACAGAAGCTGGCGCGCCGGCTCATCCTTGGTCACCATTTCGGGCGGCGTGCCGTCGGCAATCTTGGTCACCAGATCCGCATAACTCTCCAGCATGTTCGCTTCGGTACCAAACCACATTGTGATATCGACCTCGCCTTCCGGGAACCCCAACATGGTGGCGTACTCGTTGAAAATATAGGTGCCTGGCAAGCCCGTGCCCGGCTTGACCGACGTCCGTTCCTCCATGCCGTAATGCGTATCGGCCAGCATCAGATGGGCGTCCTTCGCATGCGGGCGCAGCGCGCGCGTATCGGCGGCGGCCGTATCGGCGCCGCCCACCAGGCGCAGCGACCACGCTTGCGAACCCTGGGCCAGCATGGGCGCCAGCGCCAGGTTGCGGCCCTGGCGGCCCGCGCCATCCTCGGCGCGCAGCGCCACCATGGTCGCGTCGCCAGGCAGCTTGACCAGCGTGCCGGCCGGCAGCACGCTGCCCTTGTCCAGCGCCAGCGCCGCCGCCAGCACCACGCCGTTGACGGGATTGACGCTATCGCCCGTGTCCCGCGGCTTGCCTTCGGGGAAAGGCAAAGCCACATTCGCCGGCCACAGCATGGCCGCCACGCTGGCCGCGCCGGGCAGGCGCAGGCCGGGATCGAGCTGCATGCCGCTCGATAAGGCCAGCGCCTTCGGCAAGACCGTGCCGGCCGCGTACAGCACCTTGCCGGCGGCATCGCGCACGGCGCCGCCCAGCACACTACCGGCAGGCAGGTTCAACTCCGCCGTCAGGGTGGCGCGCGCCGCCAGCAAGGTGCCGCCGCGCAGCTGCATGGCCTTCATCGGCACGGCGAAATTGACGCTCGTGCCCGATTGGAAATACGTGTCTTCGGCCAGGGTCACCAGACCCGCTTGCGGCACAACGACCTCGCCACCCCATGGCAGGCGGCCCTTCACCAGTTGCCAGCCCTTGTCGTCCGACGTGACGGGCAAGGTGCGGGTATCGAAGCCATCCGTGATACTGCCAAAGACGCTGAGCTTGCCGCCAGCGCGCACGACCAGCGCGCCCGCCTCGCCCGAGCCGTACACGCCGCTCAGGCGCGCCAGCGGATTGACGCCGTCGTAGCGGTGGCCGGACAGGTCGATGTCGCCATCGATGTGCAAGTCGCCGCCCGGCGTGGCGCTGACGATCTCGACGCCAGGGCGCAGGTGGAAAGCGTTGGCATCGCCGCGCAAGCCGCGCAATTTGTTGTTCATCAAGTTGCCGTTGGCCAGCGCGTGGGCCATGAAGAGCTGGCTGTCCCCGTGTTTCTCGTCCAGATAGGCCTGGTTGATGCCCTGGTAGCTGCGGCCGTCCGCATCCTTGCCGGTACCGGCCGGGGCATCCTTGTATTGCCAGAAAGCGTTGACGTTGATGGTGCGCGCGCCGGCGATGTTCAGCGCGCCAGCCGCATCGATGTCGATATCGTCGCCCGTGGCGCCACCGAGGCGCCGCGCGTTCAGGTCGATGCTGCCGTAGTTGCCGCCCTTGTCTCCGCTGCGCAAGTCGAACCGCGCGCCATTTTCCAGGCTCAGGCGTCCACCAGGCGCGGCCAGTTCGATGACGGCGCGGTTCGGCGCCTCGATCGCTTGCCCGTAGCTGTCCGTGCGCAGCACCGTGCCATGCGCGTCGAGCACGGCGCCGGACTGGATGGTGACGCCGTCGCGGCCGGCCAGGCGGATGCTGCCCACCTGCTCGCCGCTGGCATCGATGCGGCCGCTCACCGTCAAGCTACCGCCATCGACGGAGACGCTCACTTCGCGCGCCTTGACCTCGTCGCCGATGGTCAAATTGCCCTGCTTGAGCTGGAAGCTGCGGCTGCCAAACACCTTGCCCGTGTTCAGGCGCTGGTTCAGGCCGGCGAAGTCGCCGATCTGCTGGGCGCGCACCTCCACGCCGCCGGCCGCGTACGGCACGAGAGTGCCGCCCGCGTCATAATGGCCGCTGGCGCCGCCCAGCAAGGCGCCGCGCAAATCGGCCGTACCCGCTGCGTCGCCCGTGGCGATCACGCTCAGCTTGCCGGCGCGGTTATTCACGGCCGACAGGTCGATCACGGAAGCGGCCGCCTGGCGCACGTCGCCTGCGCGGCTGTCGAGGATCACGTCACCGCCCCAGCTGTACTTGCTGGTGTCGTAGAAATCGATCTTGCGGCCCGCCAGGTCCAGCTTGGCCTTGTCGCCCAGCAGCACATCGCGCTCGGCCGACAGGGTCAGTTTTCCGCTTGGTAGAACCACGGACGTATCCACGCTGACACTATTGCCGTTCAGCGCCACTTCCGCGCCCAGGGCACCAGCCAGCGCCGCGTTCGTCGGCGTGGCGGCGGCCGCGCCGGCCGGCGCGCTCACCTTGAGGTCGCCGCCCGCCGTGATGCGGTTGACGGAACCGGCCGCGCCCGTCAGCAGCGGCGTGTTGATCAGCAGATCGCCGCCGCTGTAGCGGTAGCCATTGGTGGCCGTATCCCACGCGCTTTGCGACTGGTAGACGGACAGGCTGCCCTTGTTGTTGGCGGTCAGCTGCTCGCTGGCATTGAGCGCCACCTGGCCGAAGCCCAGTATCAAACGGTCGAGGTTGTGGATGGTATCGGGACGGCTGTCCGGCGTGAAGCCGAACTCGATGCGCTTGGCGTCGATCTGCAAGCGGCCGGTGCCCGTGCCGGGGCCGTTGGCAACGACGGCGCCGGGCGCATTCGTCGCGCCCTGCCACACGAGGGTGTCCGTGTGGATGCGCGCCAGCGCGTCCGTGCCGCCATAGCCGTAGATGGCGGGCGTGTTGAGCACCAGGCGCGACAGCGACGACTTGCCCGTCGCCGCATCGATGGTCGACAGCTGCGACGAATCGTAGAAGTTGAAGGAATTGCGCGCCGTCAAGCCCAGGCTTTCCAGTGCCGGTGCGCCCGTGCTCGTATCGCCGCGCAGCAGGCGGTCGAGCACGTCCTGGTTCAGCGCCAAGCCGTCCGGCAGGGCGCCGCGGGCGCTGGCATCGGCCAGCGAGGCTGTGCTGCCGATATTGATCGAACCCATCCCCAGCACCAGATTGCGCGTGCCGTAGCGCACGTTGTCGCGCAGGGTAAACGCGCGCTCCGTGACGGCGGCGATGGTGCCTTCCGAATACAGCGAGGTGGTGCCCGCGCAGGCGCCGCCCGCCTTGGCGCACGTACCGATGTCGATGATGCCGGGGCCACCCGAATCGGACGGCGTGCGCACGGCCGGCAGCATGTCCAGCCAGCCGTTCGAGACGGCCAGCACGCTGCCCATCGGCTGGTACACAAAGCCGTCGCGCGAATCCCAGGCCGCCTTGCCGCGGCCCAGCGTATTGATGCCGGAACCTTGCTCAAGGAAGATGCCGTCGTCGGTTTTCGTGGTCACCAGGAACACTTCGGCCGCCTTCAGCACGGCACCGTCGCGCAGCACGATGCCGCCCGCCGATTCGTTGATGGCGGCGATATTGGCGCGCTGATTGGTACCCGTGGCGAAATCGCTGTAGGTGACGCGCGGCAAGCCGCCGATGCCCAGGCGCTGGGCGCCGAAGGCGTTGATCTGCGAAGCGTGCACGGAGACGCCATCGAAGTCCGCCTGCGCTGCCGTGCCGTCGGCCAGCACTTGATAGCGGGTACCCGCATGGCCACCCGTGCCCAGCAGCAGCGAGCCGCCGAAGCCGCCCTCGGCCGGCGTGTACAGGGCGCTGCCATCCATCATCAATGGCGTGTGGTTATTTTCGACGCTGTGCAGGGACGGGGCGATCAGTTGCACCCGCACGCCCTTGGCGTCGCGTTCCAGCGTGGCGCGCGGCACGCCGTCGCGCGTGGCTTGCGCCACGGCAAAGGCGGCATAGCCCGTTTCATTGTATTGCGAGTAGGTACGCAGCACGTCGGCCGGCGTCAGGATGGCCTGGCTCGGCACGGCGTCGCGGATGGCCGTGCCGGCGATGCCCGTCTGCGCCGCCGTCGCGTACGAACCATTGCGCATGGCCACCGTGCCGCCCGCCTCGACGGCGCCGGCCAGGCCATTCAATTCCACGCGGAAGGCGCCCGGCAGCAAAGCGAAATTCGATGGCAGCAAGGTGTAGGTACCGGCCGCCAGGCCGGGCACGCCCGCGGCGATGGTGATCTGGCGTCCCACGGCCGGCTTGCCCGCGCCCTGCTCGGCCGTCAAAGGCGCCACGTCCGGCTGCACGCCGGGAATGATGGCGTACACGGGGTTGGTATTCAGGCCGGGCAAGGTAAAGCCGCCATTCGGCTTCATCTGCACCAGCGGATTGAGGCGCGCATCGGTGGAGCCGCCCCGTCCGGCCAGGAAGGCCGCGCCCGTCAAGGTGCCGCCGCCCGACAGGTCGAGCACGGCGCCGGCTTGCACGTCGACGGCGGCGCCGACCAAGGCGATCTCGGGACCGTTGCCCACGCCCTTGAACACGACGTCGTTGCCGTCATACAGGTAGCTGAGGCCATCGAGCGTGCCGCCGTACGGCATCGTCAAGCCTTTCGCGCTGACGGACGTCAGGCTGCCCGGCAACAGATTGACATGGCCCGTATTGGCTTCAAAGCCTTCGGCCCCCAGGGTGATCTGGCCCAGCGGCGCGCGCAGCACGCCATGCTGATTGATGGTGGGCGCTACCAGGCTCAGGCTGCCGAACACGGAAAACGGCTGATTCGGCGTGGCGCTGCCGGCGCTGCGCTCGACAGTGAGCGTGCGCAGCGGATCGAGCGTGACGCGGATATTGCCGTATTCATCGACCCGGCTGCTCTGGCCCACCGTGACCATGCCGCTGTCGCCCGTGGCCGGGTAGATTTGCGCGGCGACCAGGGTCGCGTTGCCCGGCTGGTACAGGGCGGCGTTGTTCGACATGCGCAAGTCGCCGCGGCTGTTCAGGGTCAGCTGCTCGAAGGCATCGCGTTCGACGGCCAGCGGCGTGCCGCTGCTCTGCACGATCTCGCCGCGCGTGCCCATGTTGACCTCGCCCGCGAGATCGAGCATGCCCGCATCGATCTGCAGCAGCGAGCCATCGGCCACCAGCGGCACGCCCAGCATGCCGCGCCCCTTGCCCGAGTTTTTCGAGCCCTTGACGGCATTGGGCACGATGTAATTGTCTTTCTGCGCGCGCGCGGCCGTTCCCAAGCGCACATACGGCGCCGCCAGGTGCACCTGGCTGGCAAGGCTAGGCACATTGTCCTGGCCGTCCGCATCGGGCGGCGGCGTCTGCGGCGGCTGCTGCGCCAGCCCCAGCGAACTGGCGCTCAGGCGCAGGCTCTGGCCCAGCGCCAGGCTGACGTCGCCATCGACGCTGAGCATGCCGTTCACATGCATGGCCAGGTTATCGAAGCCGCCGGCCTTCACGCGGTCGGCGCCCAGGCGCGCACTGCCGTAGCGCAAAGCCTCATCCTGCTGGCCGGCGCGCAAATCAACCGGCAAGACGCTGTCGCCCTGCACTTGCGCCAGCACGAATTCGCGCGGTACCCGCACCGCATTGTCGACGCTATCGCCTTCCAGCGTCTGGCGGTTCACCTGGCCGTAATTGGGCGTGTCGAGCGCCATCGCCAGGGTGCCGCCGGCCGCCCCGGCGCCACCGGCCACCGCGCGCAGCGTGCCGTCGGCAAAGATGCCGTTGTACGAACTGAGCGAAATCAAGCCGCCGCTGCCGGCCACGTTGACGGCGCCCTGGTTCGGCAAGTCCAAGGTGGCTTGCGCGCCGCTGGCGTCGAGCAGGGCGCCCGGGCGCACGACGACAAAGGCGTCGGCCGCGTCGACGCTGGCCGCATCGGCCTTGTAGCGGGCGCCGATTTCGATGCTGCCGCCCTTGTCGGCGCGGCCATAACGGCCGCCGCGCATGTCGGTGGCGACGGTGGCGCGGCCGGCGACGTCAAGCACCGCGTGTTCGCCGATCCAGATCGACGTGGCTTGTCCCTTGCCGTTCGGCACATCGGCATCGCTGCCCGTACCCAAGGTGCCGGGCAGGATGGCGATCTTGCCGCCCCAGGCGTCAAGGCGGCCGTCGATGCTGACCTGGCCATTGCTCGTCATGCTGATCTGGCGGCCAGGATCGACCGTGACGACGGCGCCTTGCGCCACCGCCAGGGCGCCCTTCACGTACGGGCTGCCGGCCGTCAGCGTCAGGTCGGCACCGGCGCGCTGCGTCAAGCGGCCCTTGCGCGCATCTTCCTGGTACAGCTCCGGCGTCCACACTTCCAGCGCGGCGCCAGGATCGGTACCGCTCGCCACCGTGTGGCCGGTGGCGGGATTGAAGCGCAGCACGGGCATCTTCACATCGATCCGCGCATCCTTGACCACCACGACGCCGTCGCGGCCCGTGACGGCGTAGTCGGCAAAGCCGCTCTGGAACAGGCTGGCGTCCAGCGCCAGCATGGGCTGGACGGCAACGTCGCGCCCCAGCATGGTGCCGGTCGGCAGCAGCGCGCCGCGTGGCGCGCGCACGTCGTCGGCGGCGATGCTGCCGGCCGCATACTGGGTCGTCATCGGCACGATGGGCAAGCCATTCGGAAAAGCCGCCGCCGAAACCTCGAAGCCTGTAGCGAGGCCATTGATGGCCGTCACCACGCTGCCTGCGGGAACGATGGAACCGCCCCAGACATACGTCGTGCCGTCGATGAAGAAGCTCGCGCCCGGCGGCACCAGCAAATCACTCTCCAGCACCAACGGTTTCTGCGCCGACACGTCCACCGTCACGGGCATGCTCAAGGTCTGGCCCGGCTTGATCACGCTGGTGCTGAGCGCGAAATCGAAGGGAATCTTCTCGCCCTTGGCAATCAAAAATTCATCGGCCAGGCGCAGGCCGACGGGAGCGCTGCTTCCTCCTGGCAGCACGTCGCCGTCCTGCAGCTTGCCGCCGATGCTGACGGCCGTGCCGCTGTCGATCGTCAGGCGTCCGCCGCCCTTCACGCCGTGGCCGCGCAACTCGCCGTCAAGCTTGAGCAAGGCGCCCGTCGGCGTTTTTTCGCGCGGCAAGTCGACGGCCAGGGCGATGTCGCCGCCGCGCCCGCCCTGCAGGCTGCCATTGCTCATCAAAGCCGCGCCCGATGAAACGTCGATGACGCTGCCGCCGGCCAGCTCGATGCCGCCCGAACTCTTCACCGTGACCTTGCCGCCATTCACGTACGGCAGGCCGGCGACCGCGCCCGGGTCCAGTTCCAGGTTGCTCCACAGGCCCCGCGTATCGAGACGCACGCCCGGCGCCACGCGCACGCCGGCCGGGCCCGTGGCGCGCCCTTCCGGCGACACGGTCCCTTCCACCCACACGGCGCCCGCGTTCGCCAGGTAGCGCGAGATGATGTCACCGGCGGCGATGCTGCCGCTGCGCGCGCTCACGTTCGCCTTGATGGCCACGTCGGTGGCGTGCAGGGCGATGTCGCCGCCATCGGCCACGCGCACGTCCGCGTTGACGTCGAGCTTGTCGTAGGCGTAGATATTCAGGGCCCCCAGTTCCAGCCCATTGAGCCAGTCGGCATCGAGCTGCAAGGTCTTGCTGCGCGCGGCCGGCAAGGCTTCACTGAGCAGCTGGCCATCGGCGACGGGCGCCACCTTGCCGATCTCGACGTTTTCCAGCACGGCTTGCG
Organism: Janthinobacterium sp. NKUCC08_JDC; assembly: GCF_019345575.1. Classification (NCBI taxonomy): domain Bacteria; kingdom Pseudomonadati; phylum Pseudomonadota; class Betaproteobacteria; order Burkholderiales; family Oxalobacteraceae; genus Janthinobacterium; species Janthinobacterium sp. NKUCC08_JDC. The sequence goes on from NZ_JAHKQW010000008.1 coordinate 197,134, forward strand.
GGCTGTCGCGCAGCTGGCCCGCCTTCGTATCGAAGACGGGCGTCATTTTGCCGACGATCAATTGACCGGCGCGCGCGGCCGACGTCTGCGCCTGCTTGTAGCTATCGACGCCGTCATCGCGCTTGCGCTGCTGGCGCTCGCCCTGGAATACGGACGTGTCGATATCACCTTCCAGCACGGCGGCGCCCGTGGAAACGATCAGGCGTCCCGCATCGCGGCCCACCGTGTAGCCGTTTTCCAGGCGCTCGCGCGGACCGATCAAGGCATTCGCATGGGTTTCCGTCGTGTTCGCGCCCCAGCGCGCATGCGTGCTTTCATAGCCGCGGTACAAGCCCGTGTACAGATTGTCGCCAGGGGCCGTGCTGAGCTTGTACATCGCGCCATCGGCGCCCTTCAGCCAGGTCTGCTTGACCATACCCGTCTGCACGTCGAGCGAACCGCCGGCGATGTTGATGCGCGAACCGGCCTGCGTCACCACTTCGCCGCCGCCAAAGCCGACGGTGCCGCCCTGGGCCGCCCATTCGCCGATGCCATGGCCACTGGTATTGAGGTAGCCGCTCACTTCCAGCAAGCCGCCCGCCGTGTACCAGCGGTCCGTGGCGTAGCCGTTGGTGCCGGCCGGCACCAGCACCAGGTCGCGGCGGTCGACCCACACGTCGCTGTTGTTCAGGTATTTGGCGTCGCGGCTGCCCGGTGCGTCGCGCTGTTCGTTGCCCTGCACGTTGATCAGCACATTGTTGCTGCTCATGTCGACCTTCACGCCGACGGCGCCGGACACGTCGATGGCGGCGCCGCGCGCCACGTGGCTGCGGCGGGCCGCATCGGCCAGCACCTGGCCACCCGTGGCCAGGGTCAGCGAATCGCCTTCGAACTCGATGTTGCCGGCGGAAACAATGCGCACCAGCGACTGGTCGCGCCGATCCTGCGGCGTGTCCGTGCCCTTGCCCGTATCTTTCAGCAAGGTGTCGCGCTGCACGTCGAGCGCCGTGGCGCCGTTGTCATCGATGACAATGGCGCTGACGCTGCCGCGCGCCAGGGTCACGCCGGCATTCTCGCCCGCCGCCGCCAGGTGGATCGTGCCGCGGCCATTGACGGTCGTGCTCGACAACAGCACGCCATCCTGGCGCACGCTATTGCCGCTGAGCGTGATGTCGCCCGTGGCCGCCTGGATCAGGCCATTGTTGACGACGCTGCCGGCGCCGCTGTCGGCCACGCGCAGCATCTCGACTTCATTGCCGCGCGTGCTCGAATACTGGTTCTTGTCCGTGCCCATGCCCTGGCGCACGACGATGGCATCGCCGGCCGCCAGGGTGGTCTGGCCGTTCGGCGTGGTGATGGCGCCCGCATTCTCGACGGCGCGGCCGGCCAGCAGCACGTAGCCGCCGCCTTCCGTCACCGTCTGCGGCTTGCGCGTGTCGATGCGCGCGCCGGCGGCGACGACGACGTCCGCCTCGGCCGCCGCATGCGTAAAGATATTCTGGTCCAGCAACAAATCATTCGCGAAGGTCGGCACGGCGCCCGTGCCCTGCGCCTTGCCGTACAAGCCGCTCTTGAACTGGCTGTCGCTCATGCCCATGGCGGCCGCCGCCAGGCTGCGCGTATCGACCTGGCTGCTGCCCGTAAATACGATGCCGTTGCGGTTGACGATCATCACCGTGCCATCGGCCTTGATCTGGCCCTGGATCTGGCTGGGGCGCGCCAGCGGATCGTTGACGCGGTTCAACACGGACCAGTGCGATTTCTGGTCGAACTGCAAGGTGGTGTTCTTGCCGACGTTAAAACTTTCCCAGTTCAGGATGGCCTTGTCGTCCGTCTGCACGACCTTCACGACGGTCTTGCCGTCGGCCTGGCTCTGCACGGGGCCCTGGGCGTTGAGCCAGCCCGCCGTCAGGCTGTTGCTGTCGACCTGCAAGCCGCCCTTGACGAGGCCATCGGGCGCGCCACCGGCCGCCAGCGCCGCCTGGCGCGCGGCCGCCTGCACCGCCTGTTCGGCGGCGATGCCGCGCGCGGCCAGCAAAAGATTGTTCAGCGATTGCTGCAGCTTGCCTTCGGCCTTTTGCTGCTGCAGCAAAGGATTGTTCAGCGCTGTGGCCGGCTGGCCATTCGGCAAGCGTCCCGTGGCGGCCGCCGTGCCCTGCTGCGCGCCCTTGCCCGCGAACCAGGCGCCGCTGAACGGCTGCTGCGCCTGCGCGCCGCCCGCCTGCAGCAGCATGGCGATGGCCAGCGCCAGCGGTTTCAAGCGCACCGGGCGCCCGTTGTGGCTGCCCGCCATGGCGGAGGAGGATGCGTGTTTCGTGACCGACTTGCTTCGCTGCATGGCGACATTCCCTTTTCATGTTCCGTTGCTGACCGATATCGCGAGGCGGCGCGCGGCACGCACGGGGCGGGCGGCAGGCACTGATTCGCGGCTTCCAGCAGCATTGACAGGGAACAAGGTCCGGGACTGCAAAAGGTCATGAAAATGTCATAATTGGCGCCAGGCCTTTGCGCTCAACCAAACAGCACGATACCGCCAGGCAAACGCGTCACGCGTGCGCCATACGCGTCCTGGATCAGGGCGATCACGTCGTCGAGGCGGTCGAGCGAAAAGCTCGCTTGCACACGCGTGTGTTTCAATGTGTCGCCATTAAGGATCAGCTTGCCGGGACGGTAGCGGTTCACCTCGTCCACCACCTCGGCCAGGGTGCTTTGTTTGAAGACCAGCAGGCGCTGGCGCCACGCGCTGACGTCGCCCCTGGCCACGGCGCGGGCGATGCCGAAATGCTCGGGCCGGTAACGCAGCTGCTGGCCGGCGGCCAGTTCCGCATCGTTGCCGGCCTGCGCCACGCGCAGGCGGCCCGCCAGACACGTCACGCACACTTCCTGGCCGAACAGGCGGATATTGAAACGCGCGCTGCCGGCCGACACGGTGCCGTCGCCCGCCTGCACGCGCACGCTGGCCGCGCCGCGCAAGCCGGCCTGGAACTCCGCCTCGCCCGCCAGCAGCACCAGCGACGCGGCGCCGTCCTGCACGGGCGCCGCATCGAGCCGCGTCTGCGTATTCATCTGCACCAGCACGCCGCCATCGAGCGCCACTTCACGCTGCTCGCCCGTGCCCGTGGCATAGTCGGCGGCCAGACCCGCCACGGCCGGCCACAGGTCCGTGGGCGGGCGCAATACCAGCAAGCCCAGCGAGGCAGCGACGGCGCCGCCGAGCCAGGCGCGCCGAGCCACGTTGACAGGCGCCTGCGCCCGCTTGACGGCGCGCGCGGCCGGCGCCATGGCGCCCCACACGGCGCGCGCCTCGGCAAAGGCCGTCGCATGCCTGCGGCTGCGCGCGCACCAGTGACGGAACACTTGCGCGTCGCGCTCGCTGACCTGGCCCGAGGCCAGGCGCACGACCCACGCCTGCGCTTCCTTCTGGATGACACCCATGTCGTCTTCCGTTTGTTCAATCATGATGTTTAGACGTTTTTCCCGCGCCGGGACCGAAGCGCTGGATGAAATCGCGTCCCATGCGTTCGCAGCAATGTTCGAGTCCCGCGCGCAATTCCTTCTCCACGGTGCGGGCGGAAATACCAAAGCGCTCGGCGATGTCGCGGTGGGGCAACTGGTCGACGCGGGCGGCGATGACGATGGCGCGCCGGCGTTTCGGCAACTCCTGCAAGGCCCGTTCCAATTCCTCGAGTTCGGCGCGCGCGCTGAAGGTGCGGGCCGGGTCGGCCAGCTCATCGGCCATCTCGTACAGATCGTCGATATCGGGCAGGCTGAGCAGGCGCGCATTGTCGCGGCGCTGATCTTCCGCAATGTTGATGGCGATGCGCATCAGGTAGGCGGACGGGTAGCTGATCGCCTCGGGCGCCGTCATCCGCTCCACCCGCAAATACGTTTCATGCAGCGCGTCATTGGCCAGGTCTTCCGAGCCCAGGCGGCGCTGCAAATGGCGGCGAAACTGTCCGTAGCGTTCCAGGAACAGCTTCCGCAAGGTGGCTTTCAGCAAATCCGACATGGTCAGGGCGCCCCAAGCAAAAGGTAGGGCGCGCAATCGGCATCGGGATCGGGCCGCGGCGTCAGTAAGATCGTCAGCGGCTGCGGCAAGCCCGCCGGCGGCGCGCCATCGATCAGCAGGCTGCGCAGGCGCTGCAGCACGGCGCGGTCGCGCTGTTCCACGCCGCTCGGTTCGAGCACGTGCACGGCGCGCACCTTGCCCCGCTCGTCGAGCCACAGCTGAAAGGCCAGGCGGTAGCGGCCGAAGGCGTCCGGATGCAGACGGCACAGGGCGCGCGTGAGCGAGCGCTGCAGGATGGCCGCATAGCCTTGCAATGGTGCGGTGGCGGGGGCAGCTCCGGCCGGCATGGGCGCCGGCGCCACAGGTGCATCGGCCAGCGCCAGCAAGGTGAACGCATTGCTGCCGCTGAAGCGCGCGCCCAGCTGGGTGCCCGCCAGCAAACGCTGCAGCGCTTCGGCAGGCGTGTAGTCGCCGCGCACGGGCGAGGCCACCCTGCCGGCCGCCAGCTGGCTGCTGACGAGCACGGAATACCCGGTCACTTCGCCAAACGCCACCAGGGCCGCGTCGAGCGGCTGGGCGGGCAAGTCGAAGCGCAGGGTTGCGTGCGCGGCGGCGTCAGCACCGTCCGCGCCCGCAGCCGGCCGCACGAATGTCATGAATGTCATCAATGTCATCAGCAAGCAGGCGGACAGGGCATTGCCCTTTGCGGCGCGGCGGTGGCTTAGTGTCATTTTCCAGGGGACGCAACGAAAAGTCCTGCTCATGAAGTGTCTTGACTGCAATAGATCAAGCAGAATGGCAAGATGGTAGCTTCGTAAAATGACAACTGCATGACATGGCATCAGCCCGCACCCCGGCCTGTGTCATCGCCGCGACACATGACCTTGCTATGCTGGACGCTGATTCCACCGTTCCGGGAGCCGCCATGGCACGCCTGTTCTTGACTGTTTTATTCGCTTGCTTATTCGCTTGCGCCGCCCTGCCCGCGCAGGCGGACGAACACACCGTTGTCGTGAAGGCTCCCGCGCCGGAGAAGGGCTGCGTGGAGGTGGAAGTCAGTGGCCAGCGCGCGCAGTCGATGTCTTGCTTGAATGAAAAATTATTGCCGAATAGCAACACCATGAACCGGCAGCCACCCGCCCTGTCCGGCGCGGAAGCGGTCATGCAGCGCCCGTCGAACCAGCTGGGCCTGTACAACCGCGCCGCCCTCGAACACCGCATGGGCAATGCCTTTGGCAAGTCCGTCACGCCGCAGAGGCCGCCAGCTCCCGCGCCCGCCAGCCCGCTGCTGCCGGCGCGCTAGGCCGCTTGTCAACGCACAGTCCATTTGCGCTGTCAAGATTGCGCAATCGCGCCGATTGCGTATCATTCCAGGCTTGATCGCTCTGGAAACAACCATGCTGCCCACTATCGAACAACGCCTTGCCCTTGAACTTGCCGCCAAACCGGTGCAAGTTGCCGCCGCCATCGAACTGCTCGACGAAGGCGCCACCGTGCCCTTCATCGCCCGTTACCGCAAGGAAGCGACCGGCGGCCTCGACGATATCCAGCTGCGCCTGCTCGAAGAGCGCTTGCGCTATCTGCGCGAACTGGAAGAGCGGCGCGCCGCCATCGTGGCGTCGATCACGGAACAGAACAAGATGACACCCGAGTTGCTCGACGCCGTCATGCACGCGGAAGACAAGACGCGCCTGGAAGATTTGTATTTGCCGTACAAACAGAAGCGCCGCACGAAGGCGCAGATCGCCATCGAAGCGGGCCTGATGCCGCTGGCCGACGGCTTGCTGGAGAACCCGGAACTGACGCCGGAAACGGAAGCGGGCAAGTTCCTGCGCGACGCGTTTACGAGTGCCGACGGCAATAACCCGGGCGTGCTTGACACCAAGGCGGCCCTCGACGGCGCGCGCCAGATTTTGATGGAACGTTTCGCCGAAGATGCGACCCTGCTGCAAACCTTGCGCGAATACGTGCAGGAACACGGCATCGTCGAATCGAAAGTGGTGGAAGGCAAGCAGGACGAAGGCGAAAAATTCGCCGATTACTTCGATTACTCGGAAACCATCTCGACCGTCCCTTCGCACCGCGCGCTGGCGCTGTTGCGCGGCCGCCGCGAAGGCATCCTCGACGTCACCCTGCGCCTGGATACGGAAGCGGAAAAACCGAAATGGGATGCGCCGCACAATCCGTGCGAAGGCCGCATCGCCGCCCGTTTCGGCATCAAGCAACAAGGCCGCCCGGCCGACAAGTGGCTGGCGGACACGGCGCGCTGGACTTGGCGCGTGAAAAGCTTCATGCACTTGGAAACGGAACTGATGGGCGCGCTGCGCGAACGCTCGGAACTCGATGCGATCAATGTGTTTGCCACCAATCTGAAGGCGCTGCTGCTGGCCGCGCCGGCTGGCCAGCGCGCCACCATGGGTCTCGATCCGGGCTTGCGCACAGGCGTCAAGGTCGCTGTCGTCGATGCCACCGGTAAAGTCGTCGACACGGCCGTGATCTACCCGCACCAGCCGAAGAACGACTGGGACGGCTCGCTGCATACCCTGGGCCGCCTGGCCGCCAAGCACAATGTGTCCTTGATTTCGATTGGCAACGGCACGGCCTCGCGCGAGACCGATAAACTGGCGCAGGACTTGATCAAGCAGCATCCGGAAGCGAAGATGACGAAGATCGTCGTCTCGGAAGCGGGCGCGTCGGTGTATTCGGCGTCCGAATTCGCCTCGAAAGAATTGCCGGACATGGATGTGTCGCTGCGCGGTGCCGTGTCGATCGCGCGCCGCCTGCAAGACCCGCTGGCCGAACTGGTCAAGATTGACCCGAAATCAATCGGCGTGGGCCAGTACCAGCATGACGTGAGCCAAAGCCAGCTGGCTCGCTCGCTCGATGCCGTGGTGGAAGATTGCGTGAATGCCGTCGGCGTGGACGTCAATACGGCGTCGGCGCCCCTGCTGGCGCGCGTGTCCGGCCTGTCGGCCAGCGTGGCGCAAAGCATCGTCACCTACCGCGACATGAAGGGCGCATTCACTTCGCGCGCAGCCTTGAAAGCCGTGCCGCGCCTGGGCGATAAAACGTATGAGCAGGCAGCCGGCTTCCTGCGCGTGATGGGCGGTGAGAATCCGCTGGACGCCTCGGCCGTCCACCCGGAATCGTACCCGCTGGTGGAAAAAATCCTGGCGGACATCAAGAAGGATATCAAGGCCGTCATCGGCGAAACGGCCTTGCTGAAAACCTTGAGCCCGGCAAAGTACGCGGATGAAACGTTTGGCGTGCCGACCATTTCCGACATCTTGAAGGAACTGGAAAAGCCGGGCCGCGACCCGCGTCCGGAGTTCACCACCGCCACCTTCAAGGAAGGCGTGGAAGAAATCCGCGACTTGCGCCCGGACATGATTCTCGAAGGCGTGGTCACCAACGTGGCCGCCTTTGGCGCGTTTGTCGACATCGGCGTGCACCAGGATGGCCTCGTGCACATCTCGGCCCTGTCGAACACGTTCGTGAAAGATCCGCACACGGTGGTCAAGGCTGGCCAGGTCGTGCGCGTGAAAGTGCTGGAAGTCGATGAAAAGCGCAAGCGCATCGCGCTGACCATGCGTTTGACGGACAGTGCGCCGCAAGCGGGCAGCAAGCCCGAGCAACGTGGCGACCGCAACGACCGCCGCAGCATGGCGCAGCATCAGTCGCAATCGCGCAACGCGCCCGAGCCTGCCGGCAGCATGGCTGCCGCGTTCGCCAAGCTGCGCGGCTAAGTCCATGGCCGCCAGGCATGATTTCGTCATCCTGGCGGTGGACGCCGCCAGCGTGGAGGCGCAGCTGCTGCTCGACGCGTTGTCGGACGCGCTGCTGCGCATCAATGGCGACAGTGGCCGTTCTTCCTTCGATGTCGAAGCGGCAACGCCGCGCGGCGGCTTTTACCTGGCCCGCGATGCGGCTGGAGAACTGCTGGGCTGCGCCGCCCTGCGTCCGCTGGACGAAGCGGACAGCGCCATAGGCGAACTCAAGCGTATGTATGCGCGCCCGGGTTCCGCTGGCGTGGGCGCGGCCCTGCTGGCCCATGTGGAGGCGCAGGCGCGCCGGCACGGCTACCAGGCCCTGCACCTGTCCACCCGCGTGGCGAATACCCGCGCCGTGGCGTTTTATGCGAAACACGGCTATGCACCCATCATTGCCTGGGGCAAATACGTGGGTGCGGCACAATCGACCTGCCTGGGCAAGACCTTATAAGCGTCAACGTGGCTGACTTGCCCAATTTATGACTTGAGCGCATACCCGTGCCGGCGTTTTCTTATAAAATGACGGCATCTATTTATTTACCCATCAGAGGCAGCTATGAGCGACGTACAAACCTGGATCAAAGAAACCGTGACGAACACGCCAGTCGTGCTGTTCATGAAGGGCACCGCCCAGTTCCCGCAGTGCGGCTTTTCCGGCCGCGCCATCCAGATCCTGAAAGCGTGCGGCGTGGAAAACATCGCCACTGTCAACGTGCTGGATGACCCGGAAGTTCGCCAGGGCATCAAGGATTACTCGAACTGGCCAACCATTCCACAGCTGTATGTCAAAGGCGAGTTCATCGGTGGTTCCGATATCATGAATGAAATGTTTGAATCGGGCGAACTGAAGTCCCTGCTGGATGCCTGATAGCCAAACGCAGCGGCCGCGCCGTATCGTCGTGGCCATCACGGGCGCCACGGGCGCCGTGTATGGCTTGCGGCTGCTGCAATTGCTGGGCGCCACTCCCGGCGTCGAAACGCATCTGGTCTTGTCGGATGCGGCCGTATTGACCCTGCACCAGGAAACAGGCGTGGGGCGCAAGGAAATCGAAGCGCAGGCGCACGTGGTGCACAAGCTGCGCGACATCGGCGCCTCTATCGCCAGCGGCTCGTTTCAATCGGATGGCATGGTCGTCGCACCGTGCTCGATGAAGACGCTGGCGGCCGTCGCGCATGGCTTGTCGGATAATTTGATCACGCGGGCAGCCGATGTCGTGCTCAAGGAGCGCCGCCGCCTGATCCTGATGGTGCGCGAAACGCCGTTCAACCTGGCGCACCTGCGCAATATGACGGCCGTGACGGAAATGGGCGGCATCATCTTCCCGCCCTTACCGAGCTTTTATCACCACCCGCAGAGCATCGCGGAGATGGTCGACCATACGGTGGCGCGCGTCATCGACCTGCTCGGCATCGAGCACGCCCTGGCGCCGCGGTGGAATGGTTTGAAAACGCCAGACCAGCCAGCAACAAACTAACAGGCTACATCACCAACTACGCACGTCACGATGCCTGACAAAAGCGTAGCGAGCGGAAGGAAGAGGTGGTCGAGAAGCGCAACCGTACTCTAGTACGGTGAGCATCGCAGGCCGCCTATGCCGACGCGCAGTAGCTTTGGTCAGGCATCCACCGTTCAGCGTTTTTCGAACTGCGTGGCACTTGCCTGCTTCAAATCCCTGGCTTCTTCAACCATCCTGCGGTGGGCGATCCGTTTGCGCATCACTTCCGCATGTTGCGCGGCAGTCATGGGGGGCACGGTCATCAAGTCCTTCAGCTGCGCGGTATTGCTGTAGTTACTTTTCATAAGACGGCTCAAATGCTCGGCTCCGTAGTGGATGAACTGGCTGCTTCTGATGTGATTATGCGCTGGTATTGGCCGCTGCGCCGCCGCACGCAGGATTATTGTCAAATAATTCCGCTGCAGCGCAACATGCGAGGTCTTATTGTGCGGCAAAATCATGTCTCCAGTATGACCTTGCGCAAATAAAAGGACAGGGGGAGCACCGCCAGCGAAAGGCGGACGGCGCTGGCCGGGGATGGCCTGGATGCTTACTTTTGGTAGTTGACTCGTACCAGCATGCGAATAAATTCTCGCGCGATTTGACGATGATGTTCATCCAATCTTTGCAAATCGGCAATCAATTTCACATCAGCGGACTCAAAACGCGACAAAGCGCTGCCCGCTTCGCCATTCGGCGTGGCGCTTTCCGGGCCGCCAAAACGCAACCATTCCGCCGGAACGCCCAACCATTGGGCAATCATGCGCAATTTCTCTTGCGTCGGAATTGCTTCACCTACTAACCATTTCCTAGCTGCATGCACGGTAATCGGGCGCCCGTCGAAACGGATATTGAATTCCCGGGCCAGTCTGGTCGGGCTGTCTGGAGAATAATGGGCGTTTTTGAGAGCCAACTGAAGTCGCTGGCTGAAGCTTTCGCGTTCGTTAGAAGAATTCATAGGTGTACTATTTCATGTTGTAACATGAAAGTCAGTTTCTTGAATGACCATACAGATTGTTACATTTGAAAAGAGTATCAATTAACAATTAACACTCAAGCCGGGCTTTTCAGGTCAAAAAGTGGGCCGAATTTTCTCTTGCGATTCTGCGTGGCTTCGGTTCAAATTCGCGGTTAGCCTTGATTTTCGCACTGCAGCACGATTCAAAGCCTCGGTTTGGCATTACAACGTACGGTATCGGATAATGCCCTCCTCTACCGATACATGCAATGCCGATGTCATACAATTTCTTGTAGACAAAGTTTTCAGAAGGGCCATTTTGTTTCCAATATAGAAACGACATGAACAACGTGCTCATAGTGAAACGTTGTTTTTCGATCGTGCCTATTGGAAAGAGTCTGCGCCTAAAAATTTTACTGCCATCGCAGCGAAAAGAATGTCGCCGTTATGCCAGGAAAGCTCTTTTTGGTGTCATCTTGGCCACCAACTCTCGATCTTAAGCGCGTTTGTGCAAGAAGAATCAATTTATTTTCAGTAATTGTTGTCTGATTCGCCAAATTCTCCCGTTCACGCCCTCTCTTTTCTTTGTTGCAGCACGGGCAGGGCACGCTACAATAGTATTGACGTTGACGTAAACGGCACCTTGCCACCCATTGCCTCGCAGCACCCATCCACACCCATCCAGTGACCGACCACCCATGCAACCGATACCGCCCGCATCCATGACGACCTATACGATTACCGAACTGGCGCGGGAATTCGACATCACGGCGCGCGCCATCCGTTTCTATGAAGACCAGGGCTTGCTCAGCCCGAAACGCGAAGGCGCTGGCGGACGCAGCCGCGTCTACACGCCGCGCGACCGCACCCGCTTGAAACTGACCCTGCGCGGCAAGCGCCTGGGCCTGGCGTTGTCGGAGATCAAGAGCCTGGTCGACATGTACGAGTCGCCGAAGGACACGCGCGCGCAGATGGACCGCTTCCTGGGCGTGCTGGCGCAGCACCGGCAGACCCTGGAGCAGCAGCGCATCGATATCGAAATGGCGCTGGCGGAAATCAGCGCGCATGAAGATGCGTGCGCGCGCATGCTGGCGGACTTGAACCTTGATAAGGCGCAAACAAACTAAATCGATGCGGCGGCGCTTACCACGCACAGCGCTTTACACGCCTCACTTTACGTTTACGTAAACGTCACAACTGAGTATCATAGCTTCACTGACCCGGCACCCATGACCGCCACACTTATAACGACGACGAGGACGACATGCTCCATCTCCCAGGCTTGACCTTTGACCACGGCGACGACATCGCCTCGCTGCGCGAAGCGATCCAACAATTCGCCGCCGCCGAAATCGCGCCGCGCGCGACCGAAATCGACCGTACGGACCAGTTCCCCATGGACCTGTGGCGCAAGATGGGCGACATGGGCTTGCTCGGCATCACCGTCAGCGAAGAATACGGCGGCGCCGGCATGGGCTACCTGGCGCACATCATCGCCATGGAAGAGATCTCGCGCGCCTCGGCTTCCGTCGGCCTGTCCTACGGCGCCCATTCGAACCTGTGCGTCAACCAGATCAAACGCAACGGCACGGCCGAGCAAAAAGCGAAATACCTGCCGAAACTGATCACGGGCGAACACATCGGCGCCCTGGCCATGTCGGAACCGAACGCGGGCTCGGACGTCGTCAGCATGAAGCTGCGCGCCGACTTCAAGGGCGACCGCTGGGTCTTGAACGGCACCAAGATGTGGATCACCAACGGCCCCGACGCGGACGTGCTGGTGGTGTATGCGAAAAACGACCTGGAAGCGGGTCCGCGCGGCATGACGGCTTTCCTGATCGAAAAGAATTTCAAGGGCTTTTCCATCGCACAAAAGCTCGACAAGCTGGGCATGCGCGGCTCGCACACGGGCGAACTGGTGTTCCAGGACTGCGAAGTGCCGGCCGAAAACGTGCTGGGCGGCTTGGGCAAGGGCGTCAATGTGCTGATGTCGGGCCTCGATTTCGAGCGCACCGTGCTGTCCGGCGGCCCGCTGGGCATCATGCAGGCTTGCATGGACCTGGTCGTACCCTACGTACATGACCGCAAGCAATTCGGCCAGGCCATCGGTGAATTCCAGTTGATGCAAGGTAAGCTGGCCGATATGTATTCGACCATGATGGCGTGCAAGGCCTATGTCTACGCCGTGGGCCAGGCCTGCGACCGCGCCACCACGCCGGAAGCCGTGCGCCAGTTGCGCAAGGATGCGGCCGGCGCCATTCTGTATAGTGCGGAGAAGGCGACCTGGATGGCGGGTGAAGCGATCCAGGCCCTGGGCGGCAACGGCTACATCAACGAGTATCCGGCCGGCCGCCTGTGGCGCGATGCCAAGCTGTACGAGATCGGCGCCGGGACCAGCGAAATCCGCCGCATGCTGATAGGCCGCGAACTGTTTGCGGAAACCAAGTAAGCACGGGCGCGCGACGATCGACTGGGTGATGAGCCATTTATGCGAGCACAGACATGACGCACATTGCCTTCCCCAAATTGCTCTCTTCCCAGATTGCATTCGATATCGCGCGCACCATCCGCGACGGCTTCGACAAGCATTACCGTTTGTTCCGTGAAACGAGCCAGCAAGCCAAGCGGTATTTCGAGCAAGGCGCCTGGGTCGCGGCGCAGACGGCGGCCCGCGAACGCATCGACTTTTATGACAAGCGCGTGCAGGAATGCGTGCAGATGCTCGAAGATGAGTACGAAGAGTCGGAGTTGAGCGACGAAGTGTGGCGCGAACTCAAGTTGCACTACATCGGCATGCTGACGGAACACAAGCAGCCGGAACTGGCCGAAACCTTCTTCAATTCCGTCTGCTGCAACATCCTGCACCGCACGTATTTCAATAACGACTATATTTTCGTGCGCCCTGTCGTTTCCACGGAATACATCGAAACGCAGGATCCCGTCCCCACCTACCGCGTGTATTACCCGGGCAAGGATGGCTTGCGCCATACCCTGACGCGCATGGTGAGCAACTTCCAGCTCGACTGCGCATTTGCCAACCTCGAGCGTGACGTGGCCCAGGTGGAAGCGCGGCTGCAGCAGCTGTTCGGCGGCGAGCGGCTCGAGCCGAACCACCAGATCCAGGTCTTGACCAGCTTGTTCTACCGCAACAAGGGCGCCTATCTGGTCGGCAAGGGTATCAACGGCAACCGCGAATATCCATTCGTCGTGCCCATCCTGCACAACCGCCACGGCAAGCTGGTGCTCGACACGGTGCTGTTCGAGCACCAGCAGATCGCCGTGCTGTTTTCGTTTACGCGCGCGTATTTCCTGGTCGATATGGAAGTGCCGTCGGCCTATGTGCAATTTCTCCGAAGTTTGCTGCCGCGCAAACCGCGCAGCGAAATCTATACGATATTGGGTTTGCAAAAACAGGGCAAGACCTTGTTTTACCGCGACTACCTGCAGCACTTGAAACACTCGTCGGACCACTTCGAAAGCGCGCCCGGCATCCGCGGCCTGGTGATGCTGGTGTTTGCCCTGCCCTCGTTTCCCTATGTCTTCAAGGTGATCAAGGACTTTTTCCCGCCGCCCAAGGAAACCACGCGCGCGCAAGTCCAGCAAAAGTATTTGCTGGTGAAACACCACGACCGGGTGGGCCGCATGGCCGACACGCTCGAGTATTCCAACGTGGCCTTTCCCCGCGCCCGTTTTGCCGAGGAATTGCTGGCCGAGCTGAAACAGTTCGCCCCCTCGCTGATCGAAGAAGACCACGAGCAGATCATCATCCGCCACCTGTACATCGAACGGCGCATGGTGCCGCTGAACATGTGGCTGAGCAATGCTGAAAAGGACGGCCGCGACGACCTGGTCGAACACGCCATCGTCGAGTACGGCAACGCCATCAAGGAACTCGTGGCGGCAAATATTTTCCCGGGCGACATGCTGTATAAAAACTTTGGCGTGACCCGTCATCAACGCGTCGTTTTTTACGATTACGATGAAATCGAGTACATCACCGATTGCCAGTTCCGCGTCATCCCCGAGGCGCGCACGGAGGAGGAAGAAATGTCGGCCGAACCGTGGTATCCCATCGGCAAGCACGATGTGTTTCCCGAACAATTCGGCACCTTCCTGCTGGGCAATCCCCGCATCCGCCGCTATTTCATGCAGCACCATGCCGACCTGCTGACGGCGCAATACTGGCAGGCGCGCAAGCAGCGCATTGAAGACGGCCATATCGAGGACGTCTTCCCGTATCCGCAGCACCTGCGTTTTTGTATGCAGTCACCCTCCCCACCCTTAACCGGAGATCCAACATGAATGATCCAGTCGTAATCGTCGGTGCCGCGCGCACCCCCATGGGCGCCTTCCAGGGCGACTTTGCCAACGTCACCGCCAGCGACCTGGGCGCCGTGGCCATCCGCGCCGCCGTCGAACGGGCCGGCGTGGCGCCGGACGCCGTTGAACACGTGTATTTCGGCAATTGCCTGATGGCAGGCCAAGGCCAGGCGCCCGCGCGCCAGGCCTTGCGCAAGGCGGGCTTGCCCGATTCCACGGGCGCCGTGACCCTGTCGAAAATGTGCGGCTCGGCCATGCAGACGACCATGTTCGCGCATGACACCTTGCTCGCCGGCAGCGCCGACGTGGTGGTGGCGGGCGGCATGGAATCGATGACCAACGCCCCCTATCTGGTGCCGAAGGCGCGCGGCGGCTACCGCATCGGCCATGGCATGATCTATGACCACATGATGATGGATGGCCTGGAAGACGCCTACAGCCGCGATGAAAAGGGCAATGCCCGCTCGATGGGCACGTTTGCCGAAGAGTGCGCCAGCCAATACCACTTCACGCGCGAAGCGCAGGATGCGTTCGCCATCGAATCCGTGAAGCGCGCGCAAGCGGCCACCAAGGATGGCAGTTTTGAATGGGAAATCGCCCCCGTGACCGTTTCCGGCCGCGGCGGCGACACCGTCGTCAGCATCGATGAAGGCCCGCAAAAAGCCCGCCTGGAAAAAATCCCGACCTTGAAAGCGGCGTTCAAGAAAGATGGCACGATCACGGCCGCCTCGTCTTCGTCGATCAACGATGGCGCGGCAGCCCTGGTGCTGATGCGCGAATCGACGGCGAAAAAACTCGGCTGCACCGTCATCGCGAAAATCCACGGCCACGCCACGCACGCGCAGGCGCCGAACGAATTCACCACGGCCCCTATCGGCGCGGTGAAAAAGCTGTACGCCAAGACGGGCTGGAGCAGCAGCAATGTGGATTTGTTCGAGATCAATGAAGCGTTCGCGGCCGTACCGATGGCCGCCATGCACGACCTCGACATTCCGCACAGCAAGATCAACATCCACGGCGGCGCGTGCGCGCTGGGCCACCCGATCGGCGCCTCGGGCGCGCGCATCATCGTCACCCTGCTGGGCGCCTTGAAAAAAACCGGCGGCAAGCGCGGCGTGGCGGCCTTGTGCATCGGCGGCGGCGAAGCGACGGCGATGGCAATCGAACTGGTATAAGCTGCTCTGTTGACGACAGGCGCGCGCGGCGTGGATACGTTCGCTGCGCGCCTTTTCATTGATTACTCAGGGAGAAAGACATGCCTACCGCATTGATTATCGGCGCCTCGCGCGGCATCGGCCACGAAATCGTCCGTCAATACCGCCACGACGGCTGGCGAGTGATTGCTACGGCGCGCACGCAAGACGCTTGCGACGCCCTCACGCAACTGGGTGCGGAAGCGCACCGGCTCGACGTGACGGACGTGGACGGCTGTGCCGGCCTGGGCTGGAAACTCGACGATGAAAAGCTCGACGTGGCCATCCTCAATGCGGGCGTGTATGGCCCGCGCCACGATGGTACGCCCACGCAAGAAGATTTCGATGCCGTCATGCACACGAACGTGCTGGCGGCCATGCGGCTGCTGCCGATCTTGGCGCCGCTGGTAGGCAATGCCAAAGGGAAACTGGCCGTGCTGTCCTCGCACATGGGCTCCTTGAGCGAACGGGGCAACCCCAGCGGTTCGCTGTACCGCGCCAGCAAGGCCGCCTTGAATTCCGTGCTGATCGACACGTCCCTCGTGTACGGCCCGCAAGGCGTCAGCTGCGTCGCTTTCCACCCGGGCTGGGTGCGCACGGACATGGGCGGCGCCGGCGCCGACCTTTCCACAGAGCAAAGCGCTGCCGGCATCCGCGCCACCCTGGCCAGCTTGCCGGCCACGGACAAGGCCGTGTTCCGCAATTACGATGGCAAGCCCATCAGCTGGTAATTCCACCACACACCATAAAAACAAACGAGACGACGTCCCATGATACTCAATGAAGAACAGACCATGATCCAGGAAGCGCTGCGCAGTTTTTCGCGCGAGCGCCTGGCGCCCAACGCGGCCCGCTGGGACAAGGAACATCATTTCCCGAAAGAAGAATTGCAGGAACTGGCCGCGCTGGGCGCCTTTGGCGTGGCCGTGCCGGAAGCGCTCGGTGGCGCCGGCCTCGACTACGTGTCGCTGGCCCTGGTGCTGGAAGAAATCGCCGCCGGCGATGGCGGCACGTCGACCATCATTTCCGTCAACAATTGCCCCGTGTGCAGCATCGCCATGATGTACGCCAACGACGCGCAAAAGGAACAATGGCTGCGTCCGCTGGCGCAAGGCACGATGCTCGGCGCATTTTGCCTGACGGAACCGCACACGGGCAGCGATGCCTCGGCCCTGCGCACGACGGCCACGCGCAACGGCAATGAGTATGTAATCAACGGCACCAAGCAGTTCATTACCAGCGGCAAGTATGCGAACGTGGCCATCGTCATGGCCGTCACCGACAAGGCGGCCGGCAAGCGCGGCATCAGCGCCTTCTGGGTGCCGACGAACACGCCTGGCTACATCGTGGCGGGACTGGAACAGAAGATGGGCCAGCACTCGTCGGACACGGCGCAAATCCTGTTCGAGAATTGCCGCATCCCGGCGGAAAATCTGATCGGCGAAGAAGGACAAGGCTACAAGATCGCCCTGTCCGGCCTGGAAGGCGGACGCATCGGCATCGCCTCGCAAGCCGTGGGCATGGCGCGCGCTGCGTATGAGGCGGCCCTGAGCTATGCGCGCGACCGGGAAAGTTTCGGCAAGCCCATCTATGAACACCAGGCCGTGCAGTTCCGCCTGGCCGACATGGCGACACAGATCGAAGCGGCGCGACAGCTGATACGCCACGCGGCAGCCATGAAGGATGCGGGCCTGCCCTGCCTGAAGGAAGCGGCCATGGCCAAGCTGTTTGCGTCGGAAATGGCGGAAAAAGTGTGCTCGGACGCCATTCAGGTGCACGGCGGCTACGGTTATGTGTCCGACTTCCCCGTCGAGCGCATCTACCGCGACGTGCGCGTGTGCCAGATTTATGAGGGAACCAGCGATATTCAGAAGATTTTGATTGCGCGGGCTTTGTAAACCCCACGGCAAAGACCGGGGTCGTACCCTGCAGGGTACGACCCCAGCTTCTGCCTTTGGGTTTCTCCTGCCAACTATGGACGAAAAAAAGCCCGCTAAAACGCGGGCTTGTTCCAATGTATTACCAATGCTTTAATCGTGTCATGGACGCCAGTGCTATCTGCAAAGTGCCTCCTGATTTTCGGACTCCCATGCTATCTGCATGGTGACTCCAAGTGTAAATCGACCATCGTATCCGGAATTACAAAATCCATTTCTTCGCACTGTCACGCCATCGACATTACACCTGTCGGTCGCCGCGCTGAAACTGGATGGTGAGATAATTTGCTGCCAAATCTCAATCACTGAACGGAGTATAGCACAGCCTTTTGTGCAATGCAACAACCTTTTTAAATCAAGTCCTTAGCGCCAGCGGCTTGTCTTCTTCGCCGCCACGGGCCACTCTTTCGTATTCGGAAATCACTTGCGCGCCCAGCAACAGCAAGGTGGCGCCGATTTCCAGGCTGAACATGACGACGATAGCCGTCGTCATCGAGCCGTAGACAATATTCACTTGCGACAAGGTAGAGAAATACCAGACCAGCACGTGACGCGCAATTTCCCACAGCAGGGCCGCCGTCACGCCGCCGATCAGCGCATGCGTGATCGACAGGCGCCCCACCGGCATGACCAGGTAGATCGAGCTGAGCACGAGGATTTCGCCCGCCAGCCCCAGCAAATACAGCAGCACGCCGGACACGCCTTCCAGGCCCCAGTCGTGGCGCAAGAAACGCACGCTTTCCTCCCCCATCACTTGCAGGCTGCCCGCCACCAGGGTGATCAGCAAAATACCGATACCCAGGCACAGGATGTAGCAATACGGCAGCACGGCGGAAATGAGGAAATGGCGGCGTCGGATGGCGACGCGGTGGATGAAGATCACGCTCATGGCGTTTTCCAGCACGGTAAACGCCAAGGAACTGAAAAACAGCATGGTCAGCAGCAAGAGCCAGCCGATCACGCCCCGGTTGTTGAGGAAATGCGCCACTTCCGCCACGATGGCCTTCGATTGCCCCGGCACCAGCCATTCCAGGTAATGGCCTATGGTTTGCAGCAATTCGTCCTGCGCGATCACGTGCGACAGGGCCACCACCACCAGCATCAGCAGGGGCACGATGGAGAGCAACGAGTAATACGCGACGGCGCCCGCCAGCAGCAAGCCCTGGTTGGCGCGGAAACCCTTCAGCACCTGCAGCACGAAGGCCAGCGGGTGGCTGAGGATGTAGGTACTGGCGTGGCGGTTGATCATGTCGGGTACGGTGAAGAAGGCGGCGCGGCCTCGTGCCACGCCTGCATTCACACTAGCATACTGACAAGCGCCCCGCTGCACCGTACGCTAACAGACGGCCGGCTCCAATAAGGTCAAGGTTTGCCGGTCCGCATCGAGAGTGGCGAGGATGCCCATCGGTATCGTGAACTGGTGGCGGATGTGGCCAAACGAGTAGCCGCTGACGGCCGGCACGCGCAAGGGCTGCAAATGCTGGTCCACGGTGGCATCGAGGGTCAGCGCGGTGTCGCCCTCGGCCGCCTCGCAATGCTCGAAGATACCCAGCATCAAGGCCGCGGCCTTGTTGAACCCTACAGACAGGTCGAGCTGGCACAACATCCTGTCGATGCGGTACGGCACTTCATTGATTTCTTCGAGGAACAAAATATGCTCGCGGAAATCGGCCGCATACGGCGTGCCGGCCAGCGCGCTGACCATGCACAGATTGCCGCCCGTCAAGCGCCCCGACGCCTGGCCGCCGTGCACGGTGCGGATGGCAAAGTTCGGCTGCGTCTGCGCGCGGCGGTGATTGTCGAGCGCCATCGGGATCGTGTACTGCTCTTGCGGCGTCATCAGCACGTTTTGCAGCTGCGTCACCGTGTACTCGGAAAACGTGGACGAGGCCACGGGACCGTGGAAGGTCACCAGACCCGTCTGGCGGGCGATGGCCAGGTGCAGGGCCGTGATGTCGGAATAGCCGATCAGCACTTTCGGGTTGGCGCGGATCAAGGCATAGTCGAGCAGCGCCAGCAGCGAAATGCAGCCGGAGCCGCCGCGTATCGCCCACACGACCTTGACGTCCGGGTCGCGGAACGCCGCGTGCAAGTCGTCGAGGCGTTGCTGCACCGTGCCCGCATAGTTGCCGTGCACGGCGCGGATATTGGCGCCCAGGCTGGCGCGCAAACCCAGCGATTCGATATTGCGTACGGCCTTGGCAATGGCGTCTTCGTCCGTAAAACCACCCGGCGCGATGATGGCGACCAGGTCGCCCTGGCGCAAACGCGCCGGCTTGATCAATGCGTGTTGCTGTTGCATGCGTTTGCCCTTCCCTTGCGCGGCCGCCGCCAACACCGGTGTGCCTGCCGCCCCCAAGGTGGCGGCCAGCAGGCCGCCGAAGCGGCGCCGGCTGAGATTGGTCTGACTGGACATGCGGCCCTTTCCTGGAATAAAAACGGCGACGCCAGGCGCCGCCGCACGAGGTTAACACGCCAGCGGGATCGCCGCCGGCATGACCACCTTACATGAACTTGTACTTCAGCTGGAACGACAGCGAACGGCCGCGCGGGTCGGCCACGCGCGGGTCCCAGCCGGCGCCCACCACTTCATCCACGTTGTGCGCGGTGAATGGCGGATCGCGGTCGAACAGGTTCTGGATGCCCACGGTAATCGTCGTGTTTTTGAAGCCCGTGTAGGTGCCCGACAGGTTATACGTGGTGTAGCTGGACACGTCCGGCTTGAAGCCCGGTGGCGGTGCGCCCTTGCCGCCATTCGGCAGCTGGTCCTTGTAGCCCGACGAAAAACTCTGGATCAGCAAGCCGCTCCAGTCGCCGCGCGACACGCCAAAGCTGGCATTGTGTTTCCAGCGCAGGTACAGATCGCGCGTATAGAACTTGCCGACCAGTTCCTGGTATTCCTGGCCCTGGTATTCCGCAAACTTGAAGCTGTCCATATACGTGCCGTCCAGGGTCGCCGTCCATTTCGCGTCCTGAATCTTGCCTTCGCCACGCAAGCCCACGTCGAGGCCGCGCACGCGGCTGCCTGCCGCATTGATCCAGCCAGCCTGCACGTACTCGATGGTGCCGTCCGGATTGCGGTGGATGTACTGGTTCAGCGCCTGGTAGTTGGCCAGCACGATTTGCGGCGTGCGGTTCAGGATGCGGTCCTTGGTATTGATGGCCCAGTAATCGAACGAGGCCGAATAGCCCTTGAATGGCTCGATGACAAAACCGACGCTGCCCTGCTTCGACGTTTCCGGCTTCAGGTTCGTGTTGCCGCCCGTCCTGTAGTCGAGGCGGTCGATGGCGCAATACTCGGGCACGCCCGGATGCTTGGCGCAGCCTTCCTGATCGATCACGCCGTTCGGCAATTCCTGGCTCAACGAACCCGAATACAGCTGCTGGAAGCTTGGTGCGAGGAAACCCTTGCTGGCCGAACCACGGAACAGCAGGAAGTCGGTCGGCTGGTAGCGGAAGGCCACTTTCGGATTCGTCGTCGCGCCGACCAGGCTGTAATCGTCGCGGCGGATGGCCAGTTGCATTTCCAGATCCTTCGTGACCGGCACCAGCAGCTCGGCATACACGGCCTTGACGGTACGGCTGGCATCTTTTAGTGCGGCATTGCCTGGTGACAGCAAAATCTGCGTGGCATCGACGTCTTGCGCAAAGCTGTAACCTTCGCGGCGCAAGTCAAAACCGGCCGCCATGGCCAAGGCACCGGCCGGCAGCTGGAACAGCTCGCCCGAAACGGAACCGTCGATCTGCGTCAGGGTCGTCTTGCCGTGCTGGAAGTCACCACGGAACTTGGTCGATTCGATCAATTGCTTGGCCGCTTCCGTCTGGCTCTGGCCGGCGCCCACCCATGGATTGATGATGCCGCTGGCCAGGGCCGCGTACAGCTTGTCCGTGTAGGAATAGCCATCCGTCAGCTTGGTCTTGGTGCTGCTTTCGGCGCGCGAAATGCCGGCCTTGTAATCCCACTTGCCAAAGTTGCCTTCAAAGCCCACCAGCACGCGGGCATTGTCTGTCGTGTTTTCCTGCGTGCGGTTGCCCACGTCATTGGCGCGCCATTTGTAGGAAATCGGCTTGGTCCTGTCGAAAGAAGGGATGTAGGCCGACAGATCCTGGTAATACGCGCCACCGACCGGATACAAATTCTTGTTGGCAACGGTCGCCTGCACCTGCATCGGCGTCAAAATGGCCGTGGCCTTGGTGCGCGAACCGAGCACTTCGACAAACATGCGGTGGTCGGGCGCCAGCTGGAAGGTGCCGCGCGACAACAGATTGGCACGTTCAACGGGGAATTGCAGCACATAGTCGGCGCCATAGTCATACGCGCAGGAATACGTGGTGCGCAGCGGCGAGGTCACGTCTTTCCACAGTGCCGTCTGGTACTGCGACATGCCGGCGATGCTGTCGCACTTGCCCTGGAAACTCAAGGGATTGGCTTGCAGGTATTTATTCGCATCGCCTGGCAGCTGGAACGAGGCGCCCAGCGCCGTGCCGGCACCCGCCATCTGGTTGGCAAACGGCGTGCCCGTCGTATCGGGCGACAGGCCGCGGCCCGGCTGGAAGCCGTTGACGAAGGAGCGGTCGCGGCCATTGAGCTGCTGCGCCTTGTCGACGGTCAGGCTGGCCATGATGTTGTAGCGGTCGCTTTCGAGCGAACCCGTGCCGGCCAGCAGCGAGGCGCGGCGCGTGGCGCCGCCGCCTGCCTGCGTGTCGTTGGTGGAGACGGACGCTTCCACGCCGCTGTAATTGGTTTTCAAAATGAAATTGATCACGCCGCCGATGGCGTCCGTGCCGTAGATGGCCGAGGCGCCATCCTTGAGGATTTCCACGCGCGAAATCGCACCCAGCGGGATCGAGTTCAGGTCGACCGACTTGCCGCTGGCGCCGTGCGTGGCGATGCGGCGGCCGTTCAACAGCACCAGGGTGCTCGACGGTCCCAGGCCGCGCAGCGAGGCGAACGAAGCGCCGCCGCTGACCCTGTCCGCATCGGCGCCAAACACGTTATTGCCCGAAGTCATGTTATCGGCGCCCGTGCCATTCGCCGACAGGGTGCGCACCAGTTGCTCGGTCGTCGTGATGCCCTGTTTTTCGATCTGGTCAAAGGTGATGACTTGCACCGGCAGCGCGCCTTCCTTGGCCACGCGTTTGATGCTGCTGCCCGTCACTTCGACCCGTTGCATTGCTGGCGGCGTCGCTTCCTGTGCGACGACCGGTCCCACCACCCCCATCAATGCCACCAACTGCGCTAGCTTTTTCAATTTCACAGGTCTTCTCCTTGTTGGGCAATCGAAACTTGAGTCATCAAGTCAGGCTGTTAGATATGTCGCAACGTCTGTCTCGCAGTACATTTTTTTATGACAATTGCGCATGACTTTATTTGTTTTCATTTTCAGAGTAGCGCGATGCATCCGCGGCCAGCCAATGAAAAATGCTTTCCTAACCATAACTTTTTGGAATGAATGCCCTTTTCAGTGACATGGTCACTTGCCTGCGGGGCTACCCTTGGCTTTATCCACGTCCAGATAGCGCCAGGACGTGAATTCCACGGGGTGGCGCCTGTAGTTTTTTAGCCACGGTTGTTGCAGATCGGCAGAGATGGGATGCGTCAGCAGCACCCACGGCGTGTAAGCGTGGATCAGCTGAAACAGGTCGAAGTACAGACTGCGTCGGCGCGGCGTATCGGATAGCAGGCGCGCCTCCTCATAGCGTTTATTGTAATCGGGCAAGTTGAAGCGGGCATAGTTGGCGCGGCCACTGTTGGGACCGTACAACAATTGCATAAAGTTATCACCATCGGGGAAGTCGGCGATCCAGTTGGTCTCGAACATCTGCACCTTGCCCAGGCGCGAGGCCTTGATGATTTCCGTCTTCTTGTCGCTTTTAAACTCCACGCGCACGCCGATGGCGTTCAGGTTGCGGCGCCACAATTCGTCGCGCAAACGCCCCACCGTGCTCGGTTCCGTATGCATGGTGAGGATCAAGGGCGTGCCGTCCGGCTGGGTGCGGAAACCGTCTGGGCCCGCCTTGTAGCCGAAACGGTCGAGCAGGGCGCGCGCCAGGGCCGGATCATAGCCGACGGGGCTGCGGTAGCTCTTGTCGTAGCCGAGCACATTGGGCGGCAGCGGCGACTGGGCCGGCAAGGCCAATCCCTTTTTCAGCAGCGCGATGTCTTCGCGGCTGTTGTAGCTGAGGGCGATGGCGCGCCGCAGGGCCAGCTTGTCCTTGCTCGTGCCGCCCAGCACGGGGTCGTCCATGTTCATCCACATGTAATACGTCTGCAGCACGGGAAAGCGCGTCAGCTGCATGCCCTTGGCGGCCAGCGCCGGTTTCAGCGCGCCGTTTTCCAGCACCATGTCCGTCATCGATTCCGGCACTTGCTCCAGGTAATCGAACTCGCCTTTCAGGAAACCCAGCATGCGCGATTGATATTCCTCGACGATGCGCACCTCGATGCGCTCGACCAGCGGTAGTTGCTTGCCTTCCAGTGCCGTCGCGATGGCGCGCGCGTCGACCGGCAAGGCGGCCAGCGCCTTGGTTTCCGTATGGAACACGGTGGCACGGAAAGTCGGATTGGCTTGCAGCACGATCTTGTCGCTGCGCTTCCACTCCTTCACCAGGAACGGCCCCGTGCCCACGGGATGGTTGCCGATCTGTCCTGCCGCCGGGTACGCTTCGGCCACTTCGCGCGCCACCACAGCTGTCGCAGGCATGGCCAGGTAAAACAGGAAGTTCGGGTCGACGCCGTTCAGGCGGATGCGCAGGGTGTATTTGTCCAGCGCCTGCAAGCCGGCGATCGGCGTGTCGTAGCTGAATTTTGTTTTCAGCGCCGCATCGCCCACCAGCTTGTCTTCCAGAAGGAACAGCCACGGCGACTTCAGGCTGGGGTCATACAGCCGCGTCAGGCTGTACACATAATCCTGCGCCGTCACTTCGCGCGGCTTGCCCTTGAAGGCGGGATCGGGCGTAAAGAATATGCCGGGCTGTAAGTGAAAAGTATACGTGCGCCCGCCATCTTCCACGGTCGGCATGGCGCGCGCCGTATTGCCCTGCAGTTGCACGGGGCGCGCCAGGTAGTCATAGCGCAGCAAGGGATCGAAAATGTTTTCCATCAAATTCAGGCTGGCCAGGTCCGACGCCACGGCCGGGTCCAGGCCTGTCTCGCTGGTGCTGAGGAACAGGTGCAAGGTCTTGTTCGCGCGGGCATCGGCGGCGGCGTGGGCCTGTACGGTAAAAAGCGTCAACAGGGCCAAGCCGGCGGCGCAGGCGGTTTTGCGTAAAAACATCATCAGTAATCCAGTGCAGACAAAGGTAAGGAACAGCAGTAAGCGACAGGCATCCCCCACACTACGCGGGCACGCTGCGGGGCGCCAATGAAAACAGGCTGCCAGCTTATAACTTTTTGGCATGCGATTGCTGCATTCTTTCATCAACTCGTATCGGGCTGCCCCTATACTTTGTTTGCAGACATTTTTCACTCCCGACACACAGAACTGATCGCATATGGCACTTAATTACATCTGGTCCGGCTTTTTCCTCGTAGGCTTCCTGGCCGCAGTGCTGCAGTGGCTGTTTCTCGGCGATACCGATATCTTCAAGCGCATCATCGATGGCACGTTCGAGACGGCGCGCATGGGCGTGATGGATATCGCCCTGCCGCTGGCGGGCGTGATGACCTTGTGGCTCGGCATCATGAACATCGGTGAAAAGGCGGGCATCGTCGGCTGGCTGGCGAAAGTCATCGCACCGTTCTTTTCGCGCATCTTCCCGGAAATTCCGAAAGACCATCCAGCCACGGGCCACATGGTGATGAATTTCTCGGCCAACCTGCTGGGCCTGGACAATGCGGCCACGCCGTTCGGCTTGAAGGCCATGGAAAGCCTGCAAACCTTGAACCCGAACAAGGAAGAGGCGACGAATGCGCAAATCATGTTTCTGGTGCTGCACACTTCGGGCCTGACCCTGATTCCGCTGGCCATCATGGCGCAGCGCTCCATCCTCGGCGCGGCCGATCCGTCCGACATCTTTATTCCCTGCATGATCGCCACCTATGTGGCCACCATGGTCGGCATCATCACGGTGTCCATCAAGCAGCGCATCAACTTGCTCAACCGGGTCGTGCTGGGCTGGATGGGCGGCATGACGAGCGCCATCGTCGCCATGATCTGGTACTTCACGCAATACCTGACGAAGCAGGAGATCGAACTGGTTTCGAAGGTGGTCAGCAACCTGGTGTTGATCAGCGTCATCGCCATATTTATTATTGGCGCGCTGCGCAAGAAAGTGAACGTGTATGACGCCTTCATCGAGGGGGCAAAGGGCGGCATCCAGACGTCGATCACCGTGATTCCCTATCTGGTCGGCATGCTGGTGGCCATCAGCGTCATCCGCAACGCGGGCGTGTTCAATTTCCTGATGAGCGGCATGAACTGGTTCTTCGCCAACCTGGGCATCAATACGGACTTCGTGCCCGCGCTGCCGACGGCCATGATGAAGCCGCTCAGCGGCTCCGGCTCGAAAGCCATGATGATCGACGCCATGAACACCTACGGCGTCGACTCGTTTGTCGGCCGCCTGGCCTGCGTCTTCCAGGGCTCGGCCGACACCACCTTCTATATCGTGGCCCTGTACTTCGGCTCGGTGGGCATCCGCAAGACGCGCTATGCCATCACGGCCGGCCTGATCGCGGATCTGGCTGGCGTGATCACCGCCGTCTTTGTCGCCTACGTCTTTTTCCATTAAGGAGCACTATGTTACGTCCTGTCCTGATGGCTGCACTGTTGGCGGGTCTTGGCCTGTCGACTGCGCACGCGCAATTGCCCGAATCCGTCAGCCTGCTGCTGCGCAGCGCGAATATTCCCGAAGACGCCATGGGCGCCATCGTCCTGCGCGGCAACACGGTGGTGATGTCGCATGGCGCCGAGCGCAGCATGCAGCCGGCCTCCACCATGAAACTGGTGACGACGGCCGTGGGCCTGGAGCAGCTCGGGCCCATCTTCCGCGGCCGCACGGAACTGCGCACAAGCGCCGACGTCATCAATGGCGTACTGAAGGGCGACTTGATCCTGCGCGGCGGCGCCGACACGGATTTCAATGCGAACGTGCTCGAGCACATGCTGCAAACCTTGCGCACGCAAGGCATCGTGAAAATCAAGGGCGACCTGATCCTCGACCGACAGCTGTTCCAGCCGGCCCGGCCCGACATTGGTGCGCCGCCGTTCGACGAATCGGCCGAGTTCCGCTACAACGTCATTCCCGATGCCTTGCTGCTGAACACTAATCTGCTCGATATCAATATCAACTCGACGGACCGGCAATTGAGCATCCTGATGCAGCCGGCGCTCGAGAACGTCAGCGTCACGAGCGACATGAAGCTGATCAAGAGCAGTTGCGCCAGATGGGAAGACGGCTGGCGCCCGCCCGAATACCGGCGCGATGCGAGCGGCAAGCTGCAAGTGATCCTGCATGGCACCTTCCCGCAAAATTGCAGCAAGGCTACCAGCATCAATGTTCTTGATCGTAATGATTACGCGGACCGCTTGTTCCGTGCGACCTGGAAACGCCTGGGCGGCACGATCACGGGCACGGTGCGCGAAGCGCCGGCAACCGGCTTGCCGCCGACGGCCGAACCGGTCGGCACGCGCATGCTGGCCGACCACGTGGCGCGCGCCTTGCCGGAAGTCTTGCGCGATATCAACAAGACGTCCGACAATACCCTGGCCCGCACCCTGTTCATGAGCCTGGGCAGCTTGCAAAGCGATGGCTGGCTGGGCAGCCGCCCCGTCGCCATGGCGGTGCCGGAAGACACGGCCACGCGTGCGCGGCAAGTGATCCAAGAATGGTTCCAGCGGCATCAGATCGACACCCAGGGCATGCTGGTCGACAACGGTTCCGGCTTGTCGCGCACGGGACGCATTGCGCCTGCGCAAATGGCCGCTGTCCTGCAGGCCATGCAGCAAAGTCCGTGGGCACCCGAGTTCCAGTCCAGCCTGCCCATCGTCGCGCTGGACGGCACCATGCGCAAGCGCCTGTTGAACAGTCCAGCGGCCGCACGGGCCCGCATCAAGACGGGAACATTGAAGAATGTGGTGGCCATCGCCGGCTATGTCCCCGACGCCAACAACCAGCTGTGCGTGGTGGTCGCCATGATCAATAGCGACCTGGTCGGCAACGGCAACGGCCGCGCGGCGGTTGATGCGCTGATCGAGTGGGTCGCCAGGAGCGGCGTCGCATCGGCGGTTGCCGGTCAATAAACGGGAAGCAAAGACAGAAAGGCAGCGCTTAACGCTGCCTTTTTTTCGTTTGTCACTTCTACCCGCCATCCAATAAACGTAGGTCGGCTTAGCGCGCAGCGCGTAAGCCGACACCACCCGCGGCGCCCAACAAACTATCAGACGTAAAAAAACCCCAACCGGATCACCGGAAGGGGTTTTTTCGAATAACAAGCCTGACGATAACCTACTTTCACACTGGTTGCAGCACTATCATCGGCGCAAAGTTGT
>NZ_JAHKQW010000009.1:0-225139 GCF_019345575.1 Janthinobacterium sp. NKUCC08_JDC
GGCACCGGCAAAGCCAAGGGTCCTGAGATCAAGCGCTTCAATGAATGCCTCTACAATCCGAACGATATTGTCCTCTGCAACGTAGTCATCCAGATGCTCGGGAAAGAGAACGCTCTGGCTGCGGTCGGTTCCCTCGACAAAACGCTTCATCCTGCTCTCCTGATTACGTCAAATGAGCTATTAACGCTTCAGAAAAAATCTCGTTTACATTGGGGTGCGTTTTCACACACTCTGGGGCGAAAGCAGACGAACACGACGGCCAGGGATAAGATGGCGAACAGGACTGATGCTATGACTAATGCAATGCTGCCCGACGGCTTCAGCTGCTCACCTTTCAGCACAGTCGGATTATGGCCCCGCTAATCCGCCCCACGCTCCACCCGCGCCACCACCAGCTCAATCAACTCCGCAATCAGCGGCCGGAACGTGGCCGCATTACCGCCCTGCCCCAGCATCACGGTACGCGTGGTCAGATGCGAAAAAACAGCGTCGAACAGGATTTGCGGCAGGTTGGAAAACGAGGTGTCGGGCGCGATGCGGCCCCGGGTGCGCTGCTGTTCCAGCAGGCGCAGGATCAATGCGTGCCACACTTGAGGGCCGTGCTCGTACCAGGTCTGGCCCACGGCTGGCACGGCGGCGGCGCCCGTGACGACGAGGCGGTAGAAATCCACGTGGCGGGGGCTGGTGACGACGGCCACCAGTTCATCGAGGATCAATTGCAAGCCCTGTTCCAGGCCCGCTTGCGAGGTATCGAGCTGGCGCAGCGCGATGATGAAGTCGGCGCACAGGTATTCGACCACGGCCACCAGCAGTTCCTGCTTGCTGCCGAAGTAGCGGTAGGCGGTGGCTTTCGAGCCGCCCGCCTCGGCCACGATGGCGTCCATGCTGACGCCGTCGTAGCCGGAGTCAAGAAAGAGTCTGGATGCCGCCACCAGCAGCTTTCGCCGCCGCTCCTCGCTTCGGGTACTCGGGGAAGCGGGAACGGTGCGCAACTGGGGCATGAAGCAAACTCTTACTGTGTCTTGGGAAGCGCGTATGCTATCACGTAATCCCCCCGGTCCGGGCTCTGGCGGGCGCCGCCCGCGACCACCACGACGTACTGGCGGCCCGACTTGGGCGACACATAGGTCATCGGCGTGCCTTGCGAACCGACAGGCATGCGCGCCTTCCACACTTCATGGCCGGTGGCGATATCCATGGCGCGCAAATAATAATCCTGCGTGCCCGCATAAAACACGAGGCCGGACGCCGTGCTCATGCCGCCGCCCAGAGTCGGCATGCCCAGCGGGATGGGCAGCCTCGCCTTGACGCCATTGACCACCGCATCCTGCACCGTGCCGGCCGGACGCTCCCACACTTTTTTCTTCGTCTTGAGGTCGATGGCGGCAAACACGCCCCACGGCGGGCTTTGGCACGGTATGCCCAGCGGCGAATTGAAGGCCTTGTGGTCGATGACGAACGGCGTGCCATCCATCGGATAGGTGCTGCCCACGCCGTGGCCCGACGTCAGCTTGGCCACGTCCACCGTTTCGCGCGGCACCAGCTTGACCACTTGCGGCATGCGGATATCGTTGACGAACATATAGCCATTGCTTTCATCGACGGCCGCGCCGCCCCAGTTGAAGCCGCCGTAATAGCCGGGGTAGATCAAGGTCTCTTTCGTGCTTGGCGCCGTGAACTCGCCCTGGTAATTGAGCTTGCGGAAGCTGATGCGGCAGGCCAGCTGGTCGAAGAAAGTGGCGCCCCACATGTCGCGCTCCGTGAGCGTTTCCGCGCCGAGGGCCGGCATGCCCGTCGAGTATGGCTGCGTTTTCGACACCCAGTCGCCGGCCGCGTGCTCTTGCGGCACGGGTTTTTCCACGACTTCCGCAATCGGTTTTCCCGTGCGGCGGTCCAGCATGAAGATCTGGCCACGCTTGGTCAGCTGCACCAGCGCGGGGATCTTGCCTCCCTTGCCGTCCGGGACGTCGTACAGGGCCGGCTGCGCTGCCACGTCGTAGTCCCAGATATCGTGGTGGACGGTTTGATACGTCCAGCGTTCACGGCCCGTGGCCATGTCGAGGGCAACGATGGCCGATGCGTATTTTTCCGTCAGCGGTGGACGCTTGCCACCCCAGAAGTCCGGCTGCTCGTTCCCCGTCGGCAGGTAGACCAGACCCAGTGCATCATCGAACGCGGGCGCCGACCACATGTTCGGCGTGCTGCGCGTGTAAGTCTGCCCTTCCGGCGGCAGCTTGGTGATGGCGGGATTGCCCAGGTCCCAGGCCCACACCAGTTCGCCCGTGTCGGCGCTGTAGGCGCGCACGACGCCCGATGGTTCATCGGTGGAGCGGCCGTCGAATACCCAGCCGCCGAGGATGATCAGGTTGCGCGCCACCGTGGGCGCGGATGTGTAGGCGTAGTACGGCACGTTCATCTTGACCTTGCCCAGGCCGACCGTCAGGTCGACCGAACCCTTGTCGCCGAAGCCCTCGCACTGCTTGCCCGTCTGCGCGTCGATCTGAATCAGGCGCGCATCCATGGTCACTTGCACGATGCGCTTGGCGCACGCTCCCGCGACAGGCGCGCTGGCCGCCTGCATGCCTTCAAAACGGAACGGATTCGTCACCTTCGCCGGCTCGTAATAGCCGACGCCGCGGCAACGGTTCCACGTCTTGATGTTGGCCGGCTTCGGGTCGAAGGTCCAGCGTTCCTTGCCCGTATCCGCGTCGAGCGCGATGACCTTGCTCGTCGGCGTGCACGTATAGATGGTGTCGCCGATCTGCAGCGGCGTGTTTTGCGATTCGGACGCGCCTTCGGCCAGCTCACCCGAGCGGTAGGTCCACGCCACTTGCAGCTTGTCGACATTCTGTTTGTCGATCTGCGTGTACGGCGCGAAGCGCGTGCCCTTCGGGCCATAGCCGTAATGCGCCCAGTTGGCGCTGCCGCCGTTCACCGCCGCCAGCGCATCCTGCTGCGGCTGCACGGTGGCCTCAAGCACGCCATGCGGCTTGAACATGGCGGCGAAACCGGCCACCAGCACGACGGCAACCAGGGCCGCGAAACCGCGCGACTGGCCAGTGGGCTTGCGCCCCGCCAGCCACGGGTGCAGCAAGGCGGTCACCAGGCCGATGACGAGGAACGGCGCCAGGCGCGGCACCATGGGCCAGAAGGCGAAGCCGATTTCCCACACGGCCCAAACCAGGGTGGCGATGACCAGCGCGGCGACGATGCCGCTCGCCAGCGGTTTGCGGCGCAGATACAGCACGCCGGCGAGGAGCAGGCCGAGACCGGCCAGCAGGTAGTACCAGGAACCGCCGAGGGTAATAAGTTCGATGCCGCCCGCCGCCAGGGCCAGGCCGGAAAATCCGAGAAAAACGCCAAAAACCGTCAAGGCAAGCCGCTTGCCCCTGAAGACCGCCGGGATCGCCGGCGCTCCTTTATTTACTGAAGTGTCCATTTTTTATCCATGACGCCTCCCCTGCCCAGGCAAATACGCCGGGGATGGCTGGTTTTTTCAAATCTACGTAGTGAAACTGTACTGTACGGTTTCATTTTATGCCGATTTTTGATGCAAGGAAAGAAAAATTGATGCGGGAGCTTGATTTTTGGCGGGGATGGGGAGTTGGCGGGAGCGTCGGATTACGCGCTTGCGCGCCTCGGCGGCCCCGCTAATCCGACCTACCCGACCTACCGGAACGCTGAACGTGCGTAGGTTGGATTAGCGCAAAGCGCGTAATCCAACAAACACAGGTCAACCAGATAACAGCCGGTTTTGCTTTTAAAGCATACCGGTTGGAACGCCCGAAAAATGCCCAGGGCTAGGCGCCGCGTCGAAGACAGTACGAATAGTACGGCGAGACGCGGTAACAACGCCCTGGGCTTTTTCTCGAGCGTTACAAAGATGCCATGTCGATCACGAAGCGGTAGCGTACGTCGCTCTTGACGACCCGCTCAAACGCCTCATTGATATCCTGAATGCGGATGATCTCGATGTCCGACACAATATTGTGCTTGCCGCAGAAATCCAGCATTTCCTGGGTTTCCTTGATCGAGCCGATCATGGAGCCGGACAGGCTGCGACGCGCGCCCACCAGGCCGAAGGCACTGATCGGCGGCACGGCGCCGTCGGGGATGCCGACGATGACCATGTTGCCGTCGACTTTCAGCAGGTTGATGTACTGGTTCCAGTCGATCGCCGCGCCGACGGTGCAGATAATCAGGTCGAACGTGCCGGCCAGTTTGGTGAACGTTTCCGCGTCGTTGGTGGCGTAGTAATGGTCAGCGCCCAGGCGCAGGCCGTCTTCGCGCTTCGACAAAGTCTGGCTCAGCACCGTCACTTCGGCACCCATGGCGTGGGCGATTTTCACGCCCATGTGGCCCAGACCACCCATGCCCAGGATGGCGACCTGCTTGCCAGGACCGGCCTTCCAGTGGTTCAGCGGCGAATACAGGGTGATGCCGGCGCACAGCAGCGGCGCCGCGGCGTCCAGCGGCAGGTTGTCGGGAATCGACAGCACATAGCCTTCCTTGACGACGATGCTGTCCGAGTAGCCGCCCTGCGTGGCCGTCTTGCCGTCCGCTTCGACGCCGTTGTAGGTCTGGATCAGGCCTGGCATGTACTGTTCCAGGTCCACGTTGCGCGTCTTGCAAGTGGTGCAGGAATCGACGAAGCAGCCCACGCCCACGTGGTCGCCCACCTTGAACTTGCTGACGTTGGCACCGACGGCCGTGACGACGCCGGCGATTTCATGGCCGGGCACCATCGGGAAAGCGGCGCCGCCCCATTCGTCGCGCGCCTGGTGGATATCGGAATGGCACACGCCACAGTATTTGATCGAGATGGCCACGTCGTCTTCGCGCGGGGCGCGGCGCTCGAACGTGAACGGTTGCAGTGCGGAAGTCGGGCCCAGTGCGGCGTAGCCTTTGGCGATGGTGGTCATGAAAACTCCTGTGTCTAGATGTGTGTGGCGAGGGGTGACGCGTGCCATGCATGCGATTGCACAAGTGTGCCCGAGATGCCCGGCCGCCGTTACCGCGATCCTGCAAGACCTTTGCACGATCCTCCAAATCTGCGTAAGATCAGCCCCTGCCCTTCTTCGCCTCATGCATACTGAACGCCATGTCCACGCCACTTACTCCGCAAGATGAAATCGCCGCCCTGATCAGCCGCCACGCGCCGCGCACGGGCGACTACACGACGGCCATCGGCAACCTCAGTTTCCACCGCCAGTCCTCGGTCACGGAATCGCTGTTCCATGCGGCGCGCCCCAGCGTGGCCATCATCGCGCAGGGCGCGAAAGACGTCACCCTGGGCACGGAAACCTTCCATTACAGCCGCATGCAGTATCTGCTGACGTCCGTCGACTTGCCGGTGCAGGTGCGCGTGGTGGAAGCGAGCGTGGACAAGCCGCACCTGTGCGTGGTGCTGGGCATCGACATCGCCGACGTGGCTGCGCTGCTCGACAGCGAAAGCGGCAGCGACAACGTGGCGCAGCAGAAAATCCTGCCCGCCACACGCGGCATTTCCGTCAGCGACGTGTCGGCCGAGCTGCTCGATGCCATGCTGCGCCTCGTGCGCCTGCTCGACAAACCGGGGGAAATCGCCACCTTGGCGCCATTGATCCGCCGCGAGCTGACCTACCGCCTGCTCAATGGCCCTGTCGGCGCGCGCCTGCGCCACATGGCGCTGGCCAGCAGCCAGTCGCACCAGGTGGGGCAAGCCATCGACTGGATCAAGCACAATTATTGCGAGCCGCTGCGCATTGAGCACCTTGCCGGCATGGCGAACATGAGCATGTCGTCGCTGCACCACCACTTCAAGGCGATTACGGCCATGACGCCGATGCAGTACCAGAAACTGCTGCGGCTGCAGGAAGCGCGGCGCTTGATGCTGGTCGAGCAGATCGACGCGGGCACGGCCGGCTACCGGGTCGGCTACGCCAGCGAATCGCAGTTCAGCCGCGAATACAGCCGCCAGTTCGGCCGCGCGCCCATGCGCGACGTGGGCCAGGTACGCGCGCAGCTCAGCGGTGCCAATGGCGGCACGGCCTATTCCGTCTTGCCGTAAGCGCCGCCACCCGGCGTCTCGATCACGAACACGTCGCCGGGGCACATGTCCGTCTTGCCGATATGGGGCAAGTGTTCCACCGTGCCGTCAACCCGCTCGACGTAATTGCGCCCCAGCGCGCCCGGCGCGCCGCCCTCCATGCCGAAAGGCGGATGGATGCGGTTGTTCGACAAGATCGCCGCCGTCATCGGTTCCAAAAAGCGCACCCGGCGCACGCCGCCATTGCCGCCGTGCCAGCGCCCCGCCCCGCCGGAGCCTAGACGAATGCTGTAGCTGTCCAGCCGCACGGGAAAGCGCCACTCGAGGATTTCCGGGTCCGTCAGGCGCGAATTGGTCATGTTCGTCTGCACCAAGTCCGTGCCGTCAAACCCGGGGCCGGCGCCCGAGCCGCCCGATATCGTCTCGTAATACTGGTATTTGGCGCTGCCGAACGTGAAATTGTTCATCGTGCCCTGCGAGGCGGCCATCGCTCCCAGCGCGCCATACAGGGCATTCGTGATGCAGGTCGAGGTTTCCACGTTGCCCGACACGACGGAGGCCGGGTACTGCGGGTTGAGCATGGAACCGGGCGGGATGATCACCGTGAGCGGCTTCAAACAACCCGCGTTCAGCGGTATATCGTCGTCGACGAGAGTGCGGAACACGTACAGCACGGCCGCCATGCAGACGGCGGATGGCGCATTGAAGTTGTTCGGCAACTGGCTGGACGTGCCCGTGAAATCGATGACGGCGCTGCGGGCAGTTGCGTCGACCCTGATCGCCACCTGGATGCGCGCGCCGTTATCGAGGTCCAGCGCGTAGCTGCCATCCTTCAAGGTCGTGATGACCCTGCGCACGGCTTCCTCGGCATTGTCCTGCACGTGGCCCATGTAGGCTTTTACTACGGCGAGGCCGAAATGCGCGACCATCTTGTGCAGTTCCTCGGCCCCCTTCTGGTTGGCCGCCACCTGGGCGCGCAGGTCGGCCAGGTTTTGCCGGGGGTTGCGGGCCGGCCAGCTGGCGCCCGCCAGCAGGGCCAGTGTCTCGTCTTCGCGCATCAGACCAGTGTCGCCGTCGACCAGTTTGAAATTGTCGATCAACACGCCCTCTTCCTCGATGCGCGTGGAGTCGGGCGGCATGGAGCCTGGCGTGGTGCCGCCGATATCGGCATGGTGGCCGCGCGAGCCCACATAGAACAGGATGGCGCCGCCCGCTTCGTCGAACACGGGTGAAATGACCGTCACGTCGGGCAGATGCGTGCCGCCGTGATACGGGTCGTTGAGCATGTAGACATCGCCCGGCCGCATGGCGCCCGCATTGCGCGTCATGACCGTGCGGATGCTCTCGCCCATGGAACCCAGGTGCACGGGCATGTGCGGCGCATTGGCGATCAAATGGCCTTGCGCGTCGAAGATGGCGCAGCTGAAATCGAGCCGCTCCTTGATGTTGACGGAATGGGCCGTATTTTGCAGGCGCAGCCCCATCTGCTCGGCGATCGACATGAACAGGTTGTTGAAAATTTCCAGCATCACGGGGTCGGCATTGGTCCCGATGGCACGCCGCTCCGGCAAGGCGGCGACCCTGCGCAAGACCAGATGGCCATGCGCCGTCACTTCGGCGCGCCAGCCCGGTTCGATGACCGTGGTGGCATTGGCGTCGCTGACGATGGCCGGGCCATCAATGGCGTCGCCGGGACGCAGGCTGTCCGCCGCATACAGGCCGCTTGGCCGCCAAGCACCGGCGCAGTACATGTCCACCGTCTGCACGGGTGCCAGCCCATCCGCGCGCGCCGCATGGGCCGGCGCGGCCACCTGCGGCGCATCGGACGCGCCGATGGCTTCCACGGAAATCGCTTCGACGATCAGCGCGCGCGCCGGCATCAGAAAGGAAAAGCGTTGTTTGTACGCCGCTTCGAACTGCGCCTGCATGCTGGCGGCCGTATCGAACAGCACGACGAGGGCCGAATCCGTGCCTTCGTAGCGCAGGTGCACGCGCGACACCAGCGCGATGCGCTTCCCTTCCACGCCCTGGCGCAGCAAGTCGCCACGCGCCAGTTCGCCCAGTTGCGCGAAATCGCCGGCCAGGTCCGCGCCCAATGCCGCCTCGATGGCGCGCTCGCGCATCGCGCTCTGGTCGGCCAGGCCCATGCCGTAGGCCGACATCACGCCCGCCAGGCTGTGGATGAACACCGTGCGCATGCCCAACGCATCGGCCACCAGGCAGGCATGCTGGCCGCCCGCGCCGCCAAAACTGGTCAGGGTGTATTCGGTGACGTCGTGGCCGCGCTGCACGGAAATCTGCTTGATGGCGTTGGCCATGTTGCCGACCGCGATGGCGACATAGCCTTCGGCCACCTGTTCCGGCGTCGAGTTTACCGTGCGCGCCAGCGCTTCGAACTGGGCGCGCACGGTGGCCACGTCCAGCGCTTCATTCGCGTCGGGGCCGAAGACGCGGGGGAAGAACGCGGGCTGCAGCTTGCCCAGCATGACGTTGCAGTCGGTGACGGCCAGCGGGCCGCCGCGCCGGTAGCTGGCGGGGCCGGGATTGGCGCCCGCGCTGTCCGGTCCCACCTTGTAGCGGGCGCCGTCGAAATGCAGGATGGAGCCGCCGCCCGCGGCCACCGTGTGGATGCTCATCATGGGCGCGCGCATGCGCACGCCGGCGATCTGCGTCTCGAACACGCGTTCGAATTCGCCCGCGTAATGCGACACGTCGGTGGACGTGCCGCCCATGTCGAAGCCGATGACTTTATCGAAACCGGCCAGCGCGCTGGCGCGCACCATGCCGACGATGCCGCCGGCGGGGCCGGACAGAATGCTGTCCTTGCCCTGGAAGGCACGCGCATCCGTCAAGCCGCCGTTCGACTGCATGAACTGCAAATGCACGCCGGGCAACTCCATCGCCAACTGGTCAACGTAGCGGCGCAAAATCGGCGACAGATAGGCGTCGACCACCGTGGTGTCGCCGCGCGCCACCAGTTTCATCATGGGACTGACTTCGTGCGACACGGACACCTGCGTAAAACCGGCCTCGCACGCCAGTTGCGCCACCCGCGCCTCGTGCGCGTGATGGCGGTAGCCGTGCATCAGCACGACCGCAATGGCGCGCACGCCGCGTCCATAGGCCTGTTCCAGCGCCGTGCGCGCGGCCGCCTCGTCGAGCGGGGTCACGACGTCACCGTGGGCGCCGACGCGCTCATCGATCTCGATCACGTCGCCGTACAGCAGTTCGGGCACAATGATCTGGCGCGCGAACAGCTGCGGGCGGTTCTGGTAGGCGATGCGCAGGGCGTCGCGGAAACCGCGCGTGATGGCCAGCACGGTCGGCTCGCCCTTGCGTTCGAGCAGCGCATTGGTCGCCACCGTCGTGCCCATCTTGATGGCGCCCACCAGTTCGACAGGCAGCGGCGCACCAGGCGCCAGGTCCATCAGCTGGCGCATGCCTGCCAGCGCCGCGTCGCGGTACTGGCCCGAGTTTTCCGACAGCAGTTTATGCGTGGCCAGGCTGCCGTCAGGACGGCGCGCCACGATGTCCGTAAAAGTGCCGCCCCGGTCGATCCAGAATTGCCAGTCCATCGCCTTGCTCCCGTGCTTGTGTGAGATCCTATGTGAGATGGCTATTGTAGCCGCACAATTACGGCGCACCGCAGGCGTGCGCGCCTTGCCTTTCGCCCGCTTCGGCCTTATGTTGAAGATATGCTGACTAACGGAACACGCTCCATGAACCTGATCGACTCTGCCGCCCCCTTGTATTCCATCGCCGAACTGCGCGCCATCGAACAGGCGGCCATGCGCGACCTGCCGCAAGGGCTGCTGATGCAGCGCGCGGGCCAGGCTGCCGCCAGTGCCGCCCTGAAGCTGCTGCACGTCCAGGACGATGGCGACGACGACGGCCACCGCCGCGTGCTGGTGCTGGCTGGCCCCGGCGACAACGGCGGCGACGCGCTGGAAGCGGCCGCGCACCTGGCCGGCAGCGGCACCGAGGTGCTCGTCTGGCTGGCGCCCGAGGCGCAAGCCACGTCGCCCGAGCGCGAACAGGCGCTGAGCCGCGCGCGCAACAGCGCCGCGCGCTTCATGGATGCAGCAACGTCGATGGCGTCGGCCGCGGTGGGCGCGGCGCCATGGCACCTCGTCATCGATGGCCTGTTCGGCATCGGCGCGTCGCGCCCCCTGGACGGCGAATGCCGCGACATGGCGCAGCTGGTCAACAATCTCGATTGCCCCGTGCTGGCCCTCGACGTGCCCAGCGGCCTGCACGCGGACACGGGCGCCATCGACGGCGTCGCCATCCGCGCCACGCATACGCTCACCTTCATCGGCGACAAGCCGGGCCTGCACACGGCGAATGGCCGCGACCATGCGGGGGACGTGGAAGTGGCCGCGCTGGCCATCGATCCTTCCCTGCTGCCGCCCGCCAGGGCCCAGCTGGGCGGCCTGCACCTGTTTGCGCGCCAGCTGCAGCCGCGCCGGCAGAATACGCACAAGGGCAGCTACGGCAGCGTGGCCATCATCGGCGGCGCGCAAGGCATGGCCGGCGCGCCCATCCTGGCGGCCCGCACGGCCCTGCATGCGGGCGCGGGACGAGTGTATATCGCGTTTCCCGACGCGCCGCCCGCCTTCGACAGCGGCCAGCCGGAGCTGATGTGCCGGCACGCGAGGGACGTGGATTTCTCGGGCCTGCACTTCGCCGCGCTGGTGGCCGGTCCCGGCCTCGGCGACAAGGCCGGCACGGTGGAGCTGCTGCAGCGTGCCATTGACAGTGACAGCCCCCTGCTGCTGGACGCGGACGCGCTGAACCTGATGGCGGCCGAGCCGGAGCTGCAATCGGCGCTGGCCGTGCGCACGGGCGCGGGGGCGACGATATTGACGCCGCATCCGCTGGAAGCGGCGCGCCTGCTCGACCTGACGGTGGCCGAGGTGCAGGCCGACCGCCTGGGCGCGGCGCGCCAGCTGGCCACGCAGCTGGGCGTCATCGTCGTGTTGAAAGGTTCGGGCACGGTGATCGCCGCGCCCGATGGCCAGGTCGTCGTCAACAACACGGGCGGCCCCGCGCTGGCGACGGCCGGCACGGGCGACGTATTGTCCGGCCTGTGCGGCAGCCTGCTGGCGCAAGGCTGGCCGGAATGGGAAGCGGCAATAGGCGCCGTCTGGCTGCATGGCGCGGCGGCCGATGCGCTGGTGGCCGCAGGCAGCGGCCCGATCGGGCTGACGGCCGGGGAATTGATCCCGGCGATACGCAAGTTGATCAATGCCTTGTCGGCATAAGCATATCGCGCGCTTGTGTTGGATTACGCTGCGCTAATCCAACCTACACCCCGGAGGCCGGGTAGGTCGGATTAGCGGAACGCGTAATCCGACAACCACCACTAACAATCACACCAGCCGACCAGCAGCAATCGTGATCGTCCGCCCGCAACGGGCCGCGATCGAGCTGTCGTGGGTGACCAGCACCAGGGTCGAACCGCGTTCGCGGTTCAGCTCGAACATCAACTGGATCACGGCCTCGCCGGTGGCGGCATCGAGGCTGCCCGTCGGTTCATCGGCGAACAGCAGCGGCGGCTCCGTGACGAACGCGCGGGCCAGGGCCACGCGCTGCTGCTCGCCG
Source organism: Janthinobacterium sp. NKUCC08_JDC (assembly GCF_019345575.1). Taxonomy (NCBI): domain Bacteria; kingdom Pseudomonadati; phylum Pseudomonadota; class Betaproteobacteria; order Burkholderiales; family Oxalobacteraceae; genus Janthinobacterium; species Janthinobacterium sp. NKUCC08_JDC. The sequence continues at coordinate 11,633 of NZ_JAHKQW010000009.1, forward strand.
CCGGACAGGTATTTCGGATAATGCTTCAGGCGGCTGCCCAGGTTGACCCTGCCCAGCATGGCTTGCGCCTTTTCCTTCGCGTCCGGGTCGCCGCGCAATTCCAGCGGCAGCATGACATTTTCCAGTGCCGTCAGATGGGCCAGCAGCTGGAAGGACTGGAACACGAAACCAAGCTTTTCCTTGCGAAAACCGGCGCGGCCGTCTTCATCGAGGGCGAAGATATCGGTGCCGTCGAGGATGACTTTGCCTTCGCTGGGCGTGTCCAGTCCCGCCAGCAAACCCAGCAACGTGGACTTGCCGGAACCGGAGGCGCCGACGATGGCCAGCGTCTCCGCCGTTTGCACGGTAAAATCGACTTGATGCAGGATGGTCAGCTCACCATCGGCATCGGGTACGCGCTTGGCCAGCTGGACCACTTCGATGGCCGGCTGGGCATTTTGGCTGTTGGGTGCGGCGGGCCGCTGGGCCGCTGCGTCGGACGGGAGAAAACTGGTGGAAGTCGCTTTAGGGAATTCGGGCATGCTGATCTATCTTAAAAAATTTCGTGAACAAATAAGTGTCGAGGGCAGCAGCCGCATGCGGCGGCGCACCCTGTCCTTGCTTCCTGCGGCAGCCCTGCTGCTGGTATCGAGCATGACGAACGCCTATTCTGCACCAAAAACGCTGCTGGTGCTCGGCGACAGTCTGTCGGCCGAGTATGGGCTGGCGCGCGGCACGGGCTGGGTGGCGCTGCTGGAACAGCGGCTGCAAGCGCAAAAGAACGACACGCGCATCGTCAACGCCAGCATCAGCGGCGAGACCACGAGCGGCGGCCGCGCGCGCCTGCCTGCCCTGCTGGCCAAGCACCAGCCCGATGTCGTGCTGATCGAACTGGGCGCCAACGACGGCTTGCGCGGCTTGCCCGTGGCGGCCGCCGAGGCGAATCTGCGCGCCATGGGCGAGGCAGCCAAAAAATCGGGCGCGCAAGTGGTGCTGGTGGGCATGCGCATGCCGCCCAACTATGGCCGCGCCTATGGCGAACAGTTTTACGGCGTGTACGGCAAGCTGGCCAAGGAATGGAAGGCGCCACTGGTGCCGTTCATGTTCGAAGGCATCGCCGACCAGCCGCAGCTGTTCCAGGCCGACCGCATGCACCCGAATGCGAATGCGCATCCGACGATTTTGAGGAATATCTGGCCGCGGCTGGCGCCGTTGCTGGGGGCGAAGTAAGCCGGTTGTTGACGTTAGCTCTAGCCCGAGGCAAAGATCCGGGGTCAGATGGGGTCGCCGAGACCCGCCGGGGGGATATGCCCCAGTGGGGCATATCCCGATCGCGAAGCGACTGACCCAAGCTTTATGCTGACGATCCCGCTCGCGTCCATGGCACGCTCACTCCACAGACAAAATCCACAGACAAAAAAATAGCCGCTCAAGAGCGGCTATTTTTATGGGCTAAAACTGATTACGGTGCTTCCGGCGCTGCTGCAACCGGTGCGGTCACCGGCTTGACGATCTTCACCTTGGCCTTGGCTTTCAGGTACTCGACGTAATCGAACATTTCCTGTTGTGCCAGGATGCCGCTGATCTGGTCTTTCTCTTGCTGGCGGCGCGCTGCGTCCACTTGTGCTGGCTGCTGCACCTTGGCGATGCGGTAGATGCCGTAGCCCAGGGCTGGCAGATCCACGCCCACATAGGCTGGCAGCTTGCTCGTGTCCGCTTTCATGACTTGCGCGATGGCGGCACGGTTGATGCCGTCGAGCTTGCTGCGCGATACCCATTGCGCCGCGCCGAAACCGGTCGCATCACCGGAGGCTTTCAAGGCGGCCAGCTTGGTCTCGCCCGCTTTCTTGGCCAGCTTTTCCGCTTCTTCCATCGTCACGCGCTGACGGATCATCGCTTCGACTTCGGCCAGCGGACGCTTCGAGGCAGGCTTGAATTCCACCACGCGGCCGGCGATCAGCACGTTAGGTGCGACGGTGACGGCTTCCGTGTTGCGCTTGTCTTTCAGCGAGTCGTTCGAGAAGATGGCTGTCAGGAACTTGGCGTTGTTGAACGGTGCCTTGCCCAGTGCTGGCGACGGCGTGCGCGACAGATTGGCGACGGTTTCCACTTTCAGCTTCAGCTTGTCGGCCACCGGCTTCAGGCTGTCCGATTGCTCGTAGACCGTGTTGGTGAACGTTTCGGCCATTTCCGAGTATTTCTTGGCGGCAAATTGCTTGCGCAGGTCGGCCGTGATTTCACCGCGCACTTCGTCCAGCGCACGGACGTGCTGTGGCTTGAGCGAGGTGACGGTCAGGATGTGGAAGCCGAAATCGGAAGCGACGACATCGCTGATTTCGCCTTGCTTGAGTTTCGCGACAGCGCTCAGCAGCGGTGCTGGCAAACCATCCTTGCCAATTACGCCCAGGTCGCCGCCCTGTTCCGCGGACGCCGGATCTTCCGACTTGGCTTTCGCCACGGCGGCAAAGCTGGCTGGCGCCTTGCGGACTTCCGCCAGGATGGCTTCGGCCTTGGCCTTGGCGGCTGCCTTGTCGGCGGCCGACGCGTCTTTCTTGACGGCTACGAGGATGTGGCTGGCCTGGCGCGCTTCTTCCGTCGTGTAGGCTTTCTGGTTCTTCGCGTAGTAGCCGGTCACGTCGGCGTCGGTGACGTCGACCTGCTCGCCGGCGGCGCTGTCGTCCAGCACGACGTACTCGACCTTCGCTTGTTCCGGGATTTCGAAGAACTTGCTGTTCTTGTCATAGAAAGCCTTGATCATGGCGTCCGTCACTTTGACTTCCGACACGTACTGAGCGATCGGCAGCAGCAGTTCCTGCACTTCACGCTCTTCCGAGGTGATATCGGACAGGCGCTTGGACACGGTGTTCGGCGCGAAGGCGGTGCCTTGCACGGCGCCGGCCAGTTGCTGCAGGGCCAGGTCGCTGCGGCGGCGCGCATCGTACATCTGCGGCGTCATGCCTTGGGCGGCCAGCATGGCCTTGTAGCGTTCCAAGTCGAATTTACCGTCCGGCAAGGTCAAGCCTGGGATGTCCAGCACTTCCTTTTGCAGCACGGCATCGCTGATGACCAGGTGGCTGCGGCCCACTTCGGCGGCCACGGCGCGCTCGGCGATCAGGTTGTCGAGGATGCTCTGGCGCGCTTCCGGCGTGTCAAACATTTTCTGGTCGAACTGCTCGCCCATCATCTGGCGGTAGCGGTCGATCTGCTGGCGTTGCGCTTCTTCATATTGCTGCTGCGTAACGACCTGGTCGCCGACCTTGGCGATGGTGTTCGCGCCATCGCCGAAGCTTTGGTAGCCGCTGATACCGACCAGTGCAAAAGACGGGACGATGACCAGCATCAGGAGAAACTGCATCAAGCGTCGATGGGTACGAATAAATTCAAACATGGTCAGCCAATTCGGGATGAGTGGATCACTATAAAAAAAGGCGAACATGCGTTCGCCTTGATTTCTTCGGCGGAATGGACGGGACAGATGTCCACTTCCCCTTTAGATTCAACAACTTGGCGCTGGAACTAAAGCAGGATTCTGACGCCCAAGCCATTATCTCCTGATTCTACAATGCCCATAGCGCTATAGCAAGAGTAAATCAGGGCGCGCGCCCTGCCCTGGCGCCGCCTGGACGGCAAGGCGCCGGGCTTGAGCATTTAACACGGCGCAGCTTAAAGCGGATTTAAACGCGGGCGTTTTTATTCAAAACGGCAGGACGGGATTTTAAAAGACGGTGCGCCGAGATAATCTGGCGCCGGAAAAGAAAAACCCGCGCTACTTATTCAGCAGCGCGGGCTTCTATATTCTGGCGGAGCGGACGGGACTCGAACCCGCGACCCCCGACGTGACAGGCCGGTATTCTAACCAACTGAACTACCACTCCTTAAGAGCGTATTTTTTTGGCGGAGCGGACGGGACTCGAACCCGCGACCTCCGACGTGACAGGCCGGCATTCTAACCAACTGAACTACCACTCCGAAAAATACACAGTACTACTTGCATTTGTATTCAGGGTTGCGATTCGTAGAACTTCAACCCTGAAATCGCGGCACCCGGAGGCGCCGCCAAATGTTTCCGGTGATTGTCACCTCACCGAAGTCCGTTAGTTTACAGCATCCTTCAAAGCTTTACCAGCTTTAAATTTTGGAACTTTTGCAGCTTCGATCGTGATCGCTTCTTTGGTACGCGGATTGCGGCCGGTACGCTCAGCGCGTTCGCTGACCGAGAAAGTGCCAAAACCAACCAGCGTCACGCTGTCGTTGTTTTTCAAAGTTTCCGTCACGCCGCCGATAACAGCGTCGAGTGCGCGCGCAGCGGCGGCTTTGGAAATGTCAGCTTTTTCAGCAATGTGGTCGATCAATTCAGTCTTGTTCACTAGCATCCCCAATTACAAAGGTATAAAACGTTTACCGTATCGTTGCGGCACTTTTGGCACCACAGCTGTCCGGCGAAAAAAATGTGCAGGCGTATTAAACAAGCCACACTGTATATGTGTCAAGCGCTTTGGGGGCGCAATTCACGTTTCAATATAAAACAAGCGCTCTAAAAGCGCTTGTTTGGGGAAAACAGGGGTAAAACGTTAGTGTTTTACTACCTCGCCGGCCGCGTCAGGCTTGGCCGCGGCGGCCGTGACAGCCTCCACCGCAGCGACGTCCGCCAACGCTTCAGGCATGCGTTCGAGGGCGATTTCCAGCACTTTGTCGATCCAGCGCACCGGGACGATCTCGAGCTTGTTCTTGACGTTGTCCGGAATGTCGGCCAGGTCTTTCACGTTCTGCTCGGGAATCAGGACCGTCTTGATGCCGCCGCGATGAGCCGCCAGCAGTTTTTCTTTCAGGCCGCCAATCGGCAATACTTCGCCGCGCAAGGTGATCTCGCCCGTCATCGCCACGTCGGCGCGCACGGGGATGCCCGTGAAGACCGACACCATCGCCACCGTCATGGCCGCGCCAGCCGAAGGACCATCCTTCGGTGTCGCGCCTTCCGGCACGTGGATGTGGATGTCGCTCTTCTCGAACACGTCCGCCTTGATGCCCAGGCGCTGTGCCCGGCTGCGCACCACCGTGCGGGCTGCCTCGATCGACTCCTTCATGACGTCGCCCAGGGTACCCGTGCGGATGATGCCGCCCTTGCCCGGCATCGACACGGCTTCGATGGTCAGCAGATCGCCGCCCACTTCCGTCCATGCGAGACCGACCACCTGGCCCACCTGGTTTTCTTTCTCTGCGACACCGAAATCATAGCGGCGCACACCGAGGAACTTGTCCAGATTCTTCGAGTTGACGATGACTTTCTTGTCGGATTTCTTCAGCAGCAGCATCTTGACCACCTTGCGGCAGATCTTCGACACTTCACGCTCGAGCGAACGCACACCGGCTTCCCGCGTGTAGTAGCGGATGATGTCGCGCAAGGCCGACTCGGCCACCGAGATTTCCTCTTCCTTCAAGCCATTGTTCTTGATCTGCTTCGGCAGCAGATAACGTTGCGCGATGCTGGTCTTTTCGTCTTCCGTGTAACCGGACAGACGGATCACTTCCATGCGGTCAAGCAAGGCTGGCGGAATATTGTACGAGTTCGACGTGGCCACGAACATCACGTCGGACAAGTCGAAATCGACTTCGATGTAATGGTCGGAGAACGTGTGGTTCTGTTCCGGATCGAGCACTTCCAGCAGGGCCGACGATGGATCGCCACGGAAATCGGCACCCATCTTGTCGACTTCATCGAGCAGGAACAAAGGATTGCGCACGCCGACTTTCGACAGCGATTGCAGGATCTTGCCCGGCATCGAGCCGATGTAGGTGCGGCGGTGGCCGCGGATCTCGGCTTCGTCGCGCACGCCGCCCAGGGCCATGCGCACGAACTTGCGGTTCGTCGCGCGGGCGATGGACTGGCCCAGCGAGGTTTTACCGACGCCAGGAGGACCGACGAAGCACAGGATCGGGGCTTTGAGCTTGTCGACGCGCTGTTGCACCGCGAGGTATTCCAGGATGCGTTCCTTGACCTTGTCGAGGCCGTAGTGGTCGCCTTCGAGCACTTTTTCCGCATTCGACAGATCGTTATTGACCTTGGATTTCTTTTTCCAAGGCAAATTGACGAGGGTGTCGATGTAGTTGCGCACGACGGTGGCTTCGGCCGACATCGGCGACATCAGCTTGAGTTTTTTCAGCTCGTTGGTGGCCTTGTCGAGCGCTTCCTTCGGCATTTTTGCCGAAGCGACTTTTTTCTCCAGCTCGTCGAGGTCGGCGCCATCTTCGCCCTCGCCCAGTTCTTTCTGGATCGCCTTGACTTGCTCGTTCAGGTAGTACTCGCGCTGCGATTTTTCCATCTGGCGCTTCACGCGGCCGCGGATGCGCTTTTCCACCTGCAGAATGTCGAGCTCGCCTTCGAGCTGGCCCAGCAGGTGCTCAAGGCGCTTGGCCACGCTGAAAATTTCCAGGATGACTTGTTTTTGCTCAAGTTTCAGCGGCAAATGCGCGGCCACCGTGTCGGCCAGGCGGCCGGCATCGTCGATGCCCGACAACGATGCCAGGATTTCCGGCGGGATCTTTTTGTTCAGTTTGACGTACTGGTCGAACTGCTGCACGATCGCGCGGCGCATGGCTTCGACTTCCGACTCGTCGCCCGGCTCGGACTCGAGCGGCGTCAGGTCGGCGATGAAGTGCGTCGGCGCATCGCTGATATGGTTGATACGGGCACGCTGCGCGCCTTCGACCAGCACCTTGACGGTGCCATCGGGCAGCTTCAGCATTTGCAGAATATTGGCGACGCAGCCAATTTCATAGATATCCGAAGGAGACGGCTCGTCCTTCGCGGCTGCTTTTTGAGCGGCAAGCATGATGCTCTTGCCCTGCTCCATCGCAGCTTCCAGCGCCTTGATCGACTTTGGACGGCCAACGAACAGCGGTATCACCATATGCGGGAAAACGACGACATCCCGCAACGGCAATAACGGCAGTTGAGTTTGCTCAGTTAATTTGGAAGTTGTCATGGCGTACCTTATAGAAAGCGTGTTTACGATGTTGGCGCTCGCTGCCAAAACACAAGACCGGCGAGAATAAATAATTCTGTGAAACAAACATTTTTCTGTCTATTTCGCAAAACACACCCGCATGACGGTAATAAATGCAGTTTTCACAGTAAAAAAGCCACGCGCAGCTAAGCGCCGCGAGTGGCTTTCCGATTGAAGCCTGCACTCATTGATTTAAATTGTACTGCCATGCATTAAGGAATCAAAACCCTTTTTATGCATTTGTCTCAGCAGTAATCAATTTTCTCCGGAGGCCTTGGCAGTCTCTTGATAAATCAACAAAGGTTTGGCGCCACTGGTGATGGTATTTTCGTCGATGACGACCTTCACCACATTTTGTTCGCTCGGCAGTTCGTACATGACGTCCAGCAAAGCATGTTCCAGAATGGAACGCAGGCCACGGGCACCGGTCTTGCGCGCCAATGCTTTCTTGGCGATCGCATGCAGGGCGGCCGGACGAATCTCCAGTTCCGCGCCTTCCATGTCGAGCAGCTTCGAATACTGCTTGATCAGCGCATTCTTCGGCTCGACGAGGATCTGGATCAGCGCCTCTTCCGTCAATTCCGCCAAGGTGGCAATGACGGGCAGACGGCCGACCAGTTCCGGGATCAGGCCGAACTTGACCAGGTCTTCCGGCTCCGCTTGCAGCATCAGTTCGCTGGCCGAGCTTTGCGACTTGCTGCGCACCGTGGCCGAGAAGCCGATGCCGCTCTTTTCGGAGCGGTTGGCGATCACTTTCGACAGGCCGTCAAAGGCGCCGCCGCAGATGAACATGATGTTGGTCGTGTCGATCTGCACGAAATCCTGGTTCGGGTGCTTGCGGCCGCCTTGTGGCGGCACGGAAGCCATCGTGCCTTCGATCAATTTCAACAGCGCCTGCTGCACGCCCTCGCCCGACACGTCGCGCGTGATGGACGGATTGTCGGACTTGCGCGAAATCTTGTCGATCTCATCGATGTAGACGATGCCGCGCTGGGCTTTCTCGACGTCATAGTTGCAGCTTTGCAGCAGCTTCTGGATGATGTTTTCCACGTCCTCGCCCACATAACCGGCTTCGGTCAGGGTGGTGGCATCGGCGATCACGAACGGCACATTAAGCATGCGCGCCAGGGTCTGTGCCAGCAGGGTCTTGCCCGAGCCGGTAGGACCGACCAGCAAGATGTTGCTCTTGGCCAGTTCGATGTCGTCTTTCTTGCCCAGGTGCTTGAGGCGCTTGTAATGGTTGTACACCGCCACCGACAGGATGCGCTTGGCAGTCTGCTGGCCGATCACGTACTGATCAAGCAAGGCGGCAATTTCTTGCGGCGTCGGCAGGTCGGATTTGGTACCGGTCACCGTCTCGATGCTCGACGTTTCATCACGGATGATGTCGTTGCACAGGTCGATGCACTCGTCGCAAATAAATACGGACGGGCCGGCGATGAGTTTCTTCACCTCGTGCTGGCTTTTGCCGCAGAACGAGCAATACAGTAATTTTTCGCCGCTAGAGGATTTTTTGTCTGACATAAGGCATTTTGGTTGGAACTGCATTAACAATATTGCAAAATCGCAAGCCGGATGATGGTTGCCGCCCGCAAAGGCGGCTACCCATGGCGCAAGTCAACAACGTGCACAAGCTCCATGCTACCCGAAATAAAAGCGAAACGCCCGAACGTTTGATCGCCCGGGCGTTTACTTACGTACTTAGCAATACCGGTAGGGGCTCATCAAGCGCGGCTGGTCAACACTTTGTCGATCAAACCATACTCAACGGCCTCGTCGGCGGACATGAAACGGTCGCGGTCGGTGTCCTTGGCGATCTGTTCGATCGACTGGCCCGTGCGCTCGGCCATGATGCCGTTCAAGCGGGTGCGCAGGTAAAGGATTTCCTTCGCCTGGATCTCGATATCGGACGCCATGCCTTGCGAACCACCGGACGGCTGGTGAATCATGATGCGCGAGTTCGGCAGCGAGAAACGCTTGCCCTTGGCGCCAGCGGCCAGCAGGAAAGCGCCCATCGAAGCAGCCATGCCCGTGCACAGGGTCGAGACGTCCGGCTTGATGAACTGCATGGTGTCGTAGATGGCCATACCGGCCGAGACCGAACCACCTGGCGAGTTGATGTAGAGCGAGATTTCCTTTTCCGGATTTTCGCTTTCCAGGAACAGCAGCTGGGCGACAACCAGGTTGGCCATCTGGTCATTGACCGGGCCGACCATGAAAATCAAGCGTTCCTTCAGCAGGCGCGAGTAAATATCATACGAGCGCTCGCCGCGACCGCTTTGTTCCACCACCATCGGCACCAGGCCGAGCATCTCTGTGTCCAGCGCCGGATTACGGTTCATACCTGTCATTTCATTTCCTTGTGAAGCAGTTAGGGGATACCGCCCTCGCCTTTCGGCAAGAGCCGGCATCCCAATACCAACTGGTTTACGCTTGTGCGTTGCTTCCCATCAGTTCGTCGAAAGCAACTGCTTTCGTCGTGACTTTCGACAGGCCCAACACGTAAGTGACGACGTTTTCTTCCAATACAAGGGCTTCGATCTCACCCAGACGACGACGGTCGCTGTAGTAGTACTTCAGCACTTCGCGTGGATCTTCGTAGCTTTGGGCGAAATCTTCGATTTGCGCTTTGACTTGCTCAGGCGTTGCCTGCAGGTTGTTGTCGCCCACCAGTTGCGACAGGATCAGGCCCAGGCGTACGCGACGCTCGGCTTTTTCTGCGAACAGTTCTGCTGGGAAAGGCACGTCCTTGACGTTCATGCCGCGCTGCGCCATGTCTTGACGGGTCATTTCGGCCAGGCGCTCGGAATCCTGAGCGATCAGCGTTTTTGGCACTTCCAGCTCAGCAACTTTGATCAGCGCGTCCATGACGGCTTCCTTGTTGCGTGCTTTCACGCGGCCAGCGACTTCGCGTTGCAGGTTGACTTTGATGTCTTCGCGCATTTTGGCCAGGTCGCCATCGGCAACGCCCAGGGACTTGGCGAATTCGGCATCGACTTCCGGCAGGTGCGCCCATTCCAGCTTTTGCAGGGTGATGGTGAACGATGCGGTTTTGCCGGCAACGTCTTTACCATGGTAGTCCTCTGGGAACGACAATGGGAACGTCTTGGCTTCGCCAACTTTCAGGCCCAGGGTCGCTGCTTCGAATTCTGGCAGCATGCGGCCTTCGCCCAGCACGAAAGCGTAGCCTTCAGCTTTGCCGCCTGGGAATTCAACGCCGTCGATCGAGCCAACGAAGTCGACGGTCACGCGGTCGCCGTTGGCAGCGACAGCTTCGCCGCCGTCGCCGTGTTCGCCAGCTTCGCCCTTGGTGTGGAAGTGCACGCGCTGCTTGCGCAGGATGTCGATGGTCTTGTCGATTTCGGCTTCCGACACGTCGGCTTGCACGGTTTCGATTTCAACGGCCGTCAGGTCGCCGATGGTGACTTCCGGATACACTTCGAACGTTGCGTCGAAAGCCAGCTGGCCTTCGGCTGCTTCTTCTTTCGGCACGATGTTCGGGAAACCGGCCACGCGCAGATTGTTTTCGTTGGCGGCGTCGTTGAACGCGCGGCCGACTTTGTCATTCAGCACTTCCGATTCAATTTGGTAGCCGTATTGTGCTGCGACCATTTTCAACGGCACTTTGCCCGGACGGAAGCCCGGTGCCTTAGCCGTACGGGCTTGCACTTTCAGGCGCTTCTCAACTTCCGTGCGGACGTCCGTCAGCGGGAAGGAGATCGTGATACGACGTTCGAGTTTGCCCAAGGTTTCGACTGCAGTTGCCATGTAAAAAATCGTCCAAAAAATAAACACTGTTGGTGCGAGAAAAGAAGACCCGACCCCTTGCGCCATCACTGGCGGCAAGACATGGGCCCAGCTTCACTCGCTCGCATATTCATCTGTAAAAGTACTGAAAACAGGACGATGGACCTGGTCTACCCGGCTGAGGGAAAACCCGCACCAGGCACCAAACAATCCGCCGCTTCCAGTACTGCGACAGGGCTCCGAGCGTCCAGCCATGCGTCTAAGTATATGCAGGGCCGGCCATCATTCGGTAAAGCGTGGCATTATAACAAAGGACTTCGGGAAAGTGGCTGGCTTTGCAGCCCGGCCACAGAGGATACCAGCGGCGGCGAACGAGTCGCCACAGCCTGGGGGTGCCCTGTCTTTACTCTTGCCCCGGCATTCTTTATTTCGCCAGAGACAGGCTTTCCAGCCTGCTTCGTTCATTAGTATATGCGAACTGGCGCCCCGTCCGAAACAAAGAAATGCGCTCACAGCGAAGATTTCGGGCAAAAAACCTTTGATTTACCTCAATTTGGCCATTTTTCAGGCAAACCTAAGCCGCGCGCGCCCTCTCCAAGTGAATTTAATGGAGAAAACATCATGAGCGATAGCACATCCGGCAGTTCCAGCAACGCCAAAGCCAAGCTGCAAATGGTCCTCAGCCGCCTGCTCGACGGCGTATCCGATGACGACCTGCAAAAAATCCAGACGGAAGTCGATGAAATGGAATTGCGCATGCGCGGCGATGGCCACCACGACCACGACCACCCCACCGTCGCCTGATCCGACAGTGGCTGCGCTTACCGTGCGCGCCGCGCCACCGGATGCGGACGTGCTGGCCGCCGTGGAAACGGCGCTGGCGACCCACCGCGCGTTTGGCGACAGCGACTATATCCGCGACCAGCTGGCCATCACCTACCGGCGGCGCCTGCACAAACTGGGCGGCACCCTGCCCGAGGCCGCGCGGCTGGCCAGCCTGCTTGAGGGGGCGCCACCGGCGCGCCAGCGCCAGCTGCTGGGCGACACGGTGCTGCGCTGCGCCGTCCAGCACGCCATGCGCCAGTTGCACCTCGGCGACGAGTACGGCTTGCCCCTGCCGCAATGCGCGGCATTGTTTCAGGCGGCCAGCGCACACCTGGATGCGGGCCTGCCCGGCGGCCCGCTGACGACGCACCTGCCCGACATGGCGCGTCTTTACGGCGAGCACCCGCCGCAGGATAACGGCACTTACCTATGGCATGCCTGGCAGGAAGGTACGCCGTATGCGCGCGCCTTTCTTGCAGTGATGGACGATAACTACGGCGCGCCACTGGCCACGCCCACGCCGCAGGAACGGACCCTGCTGCGCCGCGGGCTAGGCTTGCTGGAAACCTTGCTGCCCCGCCTCACGACCAGCGCGCTTTCTCACGTGCAATTGGTCGCCCTGTTTCCCAAGCTGGGCACGTGGCGCGGCAAGGCGTCCAGCTCGCAATTTCGCGTCAACGGCAGCGTGTTCCTGAACCAGGAACTGATCGGCAATCCCTGGTGGCTGGCCGAGCACTTGCTGCACGAGTCGCTGCACCAGAAACTGTACGACTTCCGCCACGGCCACAGCCTGCTGGCGCCCGACTATGCGCGCGAGGATGGCGCCAAGGTCTGCTCGCTGTGGAATGCGCCCGATGATGAGGGCAATCACTATTGGGATGCCCACCGCACCCTGGCCGCCTTTCATGTGTATGTCCACCTCGCCTTGCTGTGCCTGCTGGCCGAGCAACAGGAGGCGGCACTGTCGCCCCAGTACGGGCCCATCGGCCAGCACATGAGCGGCAGCCGGCGCGCCATCGACCGCGCCCGCTACCTGGGCGAACAATTGCAAAGCACCACCTGGCCGGAACTGGGACTGGCCGGGCGGCAGATGACGCACTGGCTGCTCGATGTGCTCGACGCGCTCGACACGCAACGGCGGCCAGGCGGCGCCACCGTGCATTTGCTGCTCGACCTGTACGAGCGCCAGAGCCGCAAGCTCGACACTTATCTGGCGCAGCAGCCGCCACCGCGCAGCGACACGCTGGCCGCGCAGGCGCGGCAAGAACTGGCGATGACGCGCGAGGCGCTGCACCTGCTGGACAAGGAACTGCCGCCCTCAACGCAGGCGCACGAGCACAACTGGCCGCAGACACGGCAACGCGTCTTGCAGGCGCTGTGGCCGCTGACTGAAGATGATCATTTAATGGAAAGGAATGGCTACCCGCAGGCGCAGGCAGTGATTGCGCAGATGGTGCAACAGTCGAGCCGGCAGCTGGGCGCGCTGGGCGCACTCGCTTAATTGACTACTTTGGAGAAAATCTTGATGGCGCTGCACATCCGGGCTGGAACAACCCGGATTGGTGCGGATGGGGAGACTCGAACTCCCAAGCCGAAGCACTGGCTTCTAAGACCAGCGTGTCTACCAATTCCACCACATCCGCATTTGGTACTACTTTGTGCTACTTGTTGCAGCCTGCTCCTGATTTTAACAACTCGGGAGCGATCTGGCTACCGCAGACTAAACGAGCAAGCCCTCGGTAAAGCAAAGGCGGCATTCTACTGGATTTCCCAGAGGAATGCCGCCTTTTTTATGCCAGCACCCTGGCGCTGGCGCCTAGCCTTCTTTTGCGCTCACCGGCTCTGGCCTCTTGACCCGGAACCAGGCCGCATACAGGGCCGGCAGGAACAGCAAGGTCAAGGCCGTCGCCAGGATCAGGCCGCCCATGATGGCCACGGCCATCGGCCCCCAGAACACGGAGCGCGACAGCGGGATCATGGCCAGCGCCGCGGCGGCGGCCGTCAGCACGATGGGGCGGCAGCGGCGCACGGCCGAATCGATGATGGCGTCCCACGGGGCGGAGCCGTCCTTGATGTCTTGCTCGATCTGGTCGACGAGGATCACCGAGTTGCGGATGATCATGCCGAACAGCGCGATGATGCCCAGGTTGGCCACGAAACCAAGTGGCCGGCCCAGCGCCAGCAAGGCAAACGCGGCGCCCGCCACACCCAGCGGCCCCGTCAGGAAGACCAGCAGGGAACGCGAGAAACTGTGCAGCTGCAACATCAGCAAGGTGAAGATGATGAAGATGGCCAGCGGCAGGTTCGCCGAGATCGACGCTTCCGCCTCGCCGCTGTCGGCCGCCACGCCTTTCACCACGATGCGGTAGCCGGACGGCAACTTGGCGCGCAAGGCGTCCAGCTGCGGCGCCAGCTGCGTCGACACGGTCGCGCCCTGGATGCCATCGATCACGTCCGACTGCACGGTGATGGCCCATGCGCGCTTGTCGCGCCAGACGACACCCGGCTCCCACACGAAATGCGCGCGGGCCAGCTGCGAAATGGGCACGGACTTGCCCGTCGCCGTCGGGATATTCGTGTCATTCAACACGGAAATCGTCGCCCGCTCTTCCAGAGGCTGGCGCACCTGGATGTCGATCAGCTTGTTGTCCTCGCGGAACTGGCCGATGACGGTGCCCGACAGGATCGTATTGGCCGCCTGCATCACCGTTTTCGAGGTGACGCCCAGCGCGCGCATCTTGTCCTGGTCCAGGTCCAGGCGCAGCACTTTCACCGATTCATTCCAGTTGTCATTCACGCCCAAGGTGTTCGGATTGGCGCGCATGATGTCCTTGACCTGGTCGGCGATGGCCCGCACACCCGCCACTTCCGGCCCCATGACGCGAAATTGCACGGGATACGGCACCGGCGGCCCATTCGGCAACAGCTTGACCCGGCCCCGCACTTCCGGGAAGTCCTTCTTGAAGACGTCGACGATTTGCTGGCGCAAGCGTTCACGGTCCGCCAGGCTCTTCGGCAAGACCACCACTTGCGACACATTGGTCTGCGGGAAGATCTGGTCCAGCGGCAAATAGAAACGGGGACTGCCAGTGCCCACATAGCTGGTCACGCTTTCCACGCCGTCGAGCTTGCCGACGAAGGCTTCGAATTTCTTGACCTGCTTTTCATTCGCGGCAAACGTCGTGCCTTCGGGCGACCACAGTTCCACCATCAGTTCCGGACGGCTGGAATCGGGGAAGAATTGCTTTTCGATAAAGTTAAAGCCGTAAATACCGAGCGCAAAGATGGCCAGGGTGGCGGCAATCGTCGTCTTGCGCCATTCCACGCACCAGGTGACGGCACGGCGGAAGCGGCGGAAGTTTGGCGTATCGAACAATTCATGGTCGTTATGCGCGTGCGGTTTGACTTTCAGCAAGATGTAGCCGATGTACGGCGTAAACACCACGGCCACCACCCACGAAATGATCAGTGCCAGCGCATTGACGGAGAACAAGGAGAACGTGTATTCGCCGGCGGCCGACTTGGCCAGGCCGATGGGCAAGAAGCCCGCCACCGTGATCAAGGTGCCCGTCAGCATGGGCATGGCCGTCGACGTGTAGGCGAACGTGGCCGCGTCGAAACGCGACATGCCCTCTTCCATCTTGCGCACCATCATCTCGACGGCAATGATGGCGTCGTCGACCAGCAAACCCAGCGCGATGATCAGGGCGCCCAGCGAAATCTTGTGCAAGTCGATGTCGAGCAGGCGCATGAACAGGAAGGTGACGGCCAGCACCAGCGGGATGGTCAGCGCCACCACCAGGCCCGGCCGCACGTCGATGCGCAGCGGCTTCGTGTGCAAGCCCAGCGCAACGAAGCTGACGGCCAGCACGATCAGAATGGCTTCGATCAGGGTATGCACGAATTCGCCCACGGAAGCGGACACGGCTTCCGGCTGGTTCGACACGCGCTGCAATTCTATGCCGACCGGCAATTCACTCTTCATGCGCGTGACGGTGGCCTGCAAGGCCTTGCCCATGTCGATGATGTTGCCGCCCTTTTCCATCGATACGCCCAGGCCGATCACTTCCTTGCCGTTGAAACGCATCTTGTCCTTCGGCGGATCGACAAATTCTCGTTTCACCGTGGCAAAGTCACCGAGGCGGAAGGTGGTGCCGTTGGCGCGCAGTTCCAGGTTTTCCAGATCCTTGACGGTCACCATGGCGCCCGTCACGCGCACTTGCAGATTATCGGTCGGCGTCACCAGCACGCCCGTGGCGTTGATGCTGTTTTGCGCGGACAGTTGCTGCACGATGGCGTCGAAAGGAATGCCCAGCTGGGCAAATTTCTTGTGCGAGAAGATGATATTGATCTTTTCATCCTGCACGCCGAACAGTTCCACCTTCGATACCTGCCCCACGGCCAGCAGTTCCTGGCGCACCTTGTCCGCGTAATCCTTCATTTCCGCGTAGGTAAAACCGTCGCCGGACAGGGCGAAGATGGAACCGTACGTGTCGCCGAACTCGTCATTGAAGAACGGGCCCACGACGCCGGCCGGCAAGGTGCCCTGGATGTCGCCGATCTTCTTGCGCACCTGGTACCAGGCGGCCGCCGTTTCCTTGGGCGGCGCCGATTCGCGCAATTCCAGCAAAATCAGGGTTTCGCCCGGCTTCGAATAACTGGTGATCTCGTCGATGTACGGCGTTTCCTGCAGTTTCTTTTCCAGCTTGTCCGTCACCTGCTCGGCCATCTGCAAGGCCGTGGCGCCGGGCCAATACGCTTGCAAGACCATGGCGCGGAAGGTGAACGGCGGATCTTCATCCTGGCCCAGGCTGGCATAGCTGAGCATGCCGCCAATGAGCAGCACGGCCATCAGGTAGCGCGTCAGCGGGATGTGTTCGAGCGCCCAGCGCGACAGATTGAAGCCGCCCTTCATTTGGCCGCACCCACGGTGACGGCAGCAGCGGCGGCAGCCGGCTTGCTGGCCACGTCGGCGCCGAGGATGGTCACTTTCTGGCCCGGCTTGAGCAGGTTGACGCCGGCCGTGACCACCGTCTGACCCGCTTTCACGCCCGACGCCAGCAGCAACTCATTACCGGCCACGCCGCCCACCGTCACGGGCACGAGCTTCACGGCGCCGTTTTCCACCACCCACACGGAACTTTGCGACTTTTCATTGAACAGGGCCGTCAACGGCACCTTGATCTGCGGCGTGGCCGTCTGCGAGGCGAACTGCACCACGGCCGTCATGCCCAGGCGCACTTGCGGCGCGTCCGGGATGCTGACCTTGGCAATATAGGTGCGCGTGGCGGCATCGGCCACGGGCGACACTTCGCGGATCTTGCCCGGCAGCGCCTGTTTCGGGTCGGCCCACAGGCGCACGACCACATCCTTGACGCCACGCAAAGTCTCGACCTTATCTTCCGGAATGCCGATCACGACTTCCTTCTCGCCGCTCCTGGCCACTTGCACGACGGGCGCGCCGGGCGCCACCACCTGCCCCACTTCGGCCTCGATGCGCGTGACAACGCCATCGACGTCGGCCAGCAGGCTGGCATAGCCGGACTGGTTCGCCTGGCCACGGTACAGTGCCTGGGCCGCTTCCACGTTCGCCTGCGCCGCCTTGTAGGTGGCATCCTTGCCATCGAGCACAGCCTGGCTGACGAAATTTTTCTCGCGCAAATCCTGGTAGCGTTTCAATTCCGCGCGCGCCAAGTCGCGGCTCGTTTCCGCGCTGACCAGCGAAGCCTTGGCCTGCGCCTGCGACAGCTGCAAGTCGACGGGATCGAGCTGCATCAGCACTTGCCCCTTCTTGACGCTGGCGCCCACGTCGACCTTGCGGGCGACGATCTTGCCGCCCACGCGGAAACCCAGCTGCGACACGACGCGGGGCACGACCTCGCCCGACAGCTCGGCACTGACGTCAACATTACTGCTAGACAACACGATCGCGCGCACGGGGCGCACGTCTTCCACTTTGACGGCAGGCTTGGAACAGGCCGCCAGAGTCAGCGCGAGGGCTGCGGCGGCAGTCAGCCGCAGGGCGGGAAGTGCGGATGCGCCGGTCTCGCGGCGCAGGGTTTTCAGGGCAAACAAGGTATTTTCCTTTACTATGCGGGCTGCAATATTTTTATGCGGAGAAACTTTTTGCCTGCCCTTTGGGCCAAGACAAACTTTTTCGCACGCGATATCCTTAAATTTGTGACAATATCAGCTTGGTCGTGACGGGGAGTATTCTTCGCCTACTGACTTTCTGGTTATTAATTATAATCGTGCGTAAAAGTTTTTAGTGACTTTTGCGTCATTAATCTTGAGACGTACAACGTCCGGCCGCACTCGAGCATTTGGGGTGCCGGACAAACTCAAGACTAGAGAAGTGTGTTCATGCCTGTAGACCATTACGAAAATTTTCCTGTTGCATCATTTTTACTGCCGCGCCGCCTGGTGCCCGCCGTCGAGGCTATCTATGCCTTCGCCCGCAGCGCCGACGACCTGGCCGATGAAGGCGACGCCACGCCGGCCGAACGCCTCGCGGCCCTGCACGCCTATGAAGAGGCGCTGGGCCGCATCGACCGCCAGGAAGGCCATGCCGGCGAGAACGCCGCCATGTTCGAACGCCTGGCCGCCGTCATTGCCAAACACCAGTTGCCGCTGAAGCCGTTTTACGATCTGTTGTCCGCCTTCAAGCAGGATGTGGAAACGACGCGCTACGCGAGCTACGACGACGTGCTCGATTACTGCGCCCGCTCCGCCAACCCCGTGGGGCTGCTGATGCTGCACCTGTACGGTGCGGCCGATGAACAGAATGTACGCGATTCCGATGCCATATGTTCAGCTTTGCAACTAATTAATTTCTTGCAAGACGTCGCCATCGACCAGCAAAAAGAGCGCATCTACCTGCCGATGGAAGACTTGAGCCGCTTTGCCGTCTCCGCCGCCGCCTTCGAGCGGCCCGAGGCGCACGGCAAGTGGAGCGCCCTGATGCGCTTCGAAGTGACCCGCGCGCGCGCGCTGATGCTGTCCGGCGCGCCGCTGGCCCTGCGTTTGCGCGGACGCATCGGCTGGGAACTGCGCCTGGTGGTGCAAGGGGGATTGCGCATTCTCGAGTGCATCGAAGCCGTCAATTACGACGTGTTCCGGCGCCGTCCCAAGCTGGAGAAACGCGACTGGCTGATCATTTTCTGGCGCGCCCTGCGCATGTCGCGCAAAAGCTTGCATCAAGAGACACAAGTAAAAACGGCTTTTCCCCCGTCGCCCACTCTGTAAGACGATAGAATAGCGGCTTCGATCTGCAACCCTTGCTCTTTTGACTATGTCTCCCGACGAATACTGCCAACAAAAGGCCGCCCAGAGCGGCTCCAGCTTCTACTACAGTTTCCTGTTCCTGCCGGCCGAGCGCCGCAAGGCCATCACGGCCCTGTACGCCTTCTGCCGCGAAGTCGATGATACGGTCGACGAATGCACGGACGAAGCCGTGGCACGCACCAAGCTGGTCTGGTGGCGCAAGGAAGTCAAGGCCATGTACGAGGGCAACCCCACGCATCCCGTGATGCGCGCGCTGCAGCCGCACCTGGACATCTATAAACTGGAAGAAAAGCATTTGCAGGCCATCATCGACGGCATGGAAATGGACTTGAACCAAACCCGCTACCTCGATTACCAGGCCATGAGCCGCTATTGCTGGCATGTGGCCAGCGTGGTCGGTATCTTGTCGGCCAGCATCTTCGGTGCGACCCGCCCGGAAACCCTGCTGTACGCGGAAAAGCTCGGTCATGCCTTCCAGCTGACCAACATCATCCGCGACGTGGGCGAAGATGCGCGCAAGGGGCGCATCTATTTGCCGATCAGCGAATTGCAGCAATTCAATGTGACGGCGGCCGACCTGCTGAATGCGCGCCACAGCGAAAACTTTGAAAACCTCATGCGTTTCCAGGTGGCGCGCGCGCAAAAGGCCTACGACGAGGCATTCGCGCTCTTGCCTGCCGAGGACCGCCGCGCCCAGCGCCCGGGCCTGATCATGGCCGCCATCTATCGTACCCTGCTCAATGAAGTCGAGCGCGACGGCTACCATGTGCTGAAACAGCGCATTTCGCTCACGCCGATCCGCAAACTGTGGCTGGCCTGGAAAACCTGGGTTCGTGGCTGACAAGGCCGTGAAGCAACGCTACGCCGTCATCGGCGCCGGCTGGGCCGGCTGCGCGGCAGCCATGGAACTGGCGCGCGCCGGTCATTCGGTGACCGTGTTCGAGGCGGCGCGCACCCTGGGCGGACGCGCGCGCCGCGTCGAGCGAGAAAATACGCTACTCGACAACGGCCAGCACATCCTGCTGGGCGCGTACACGGAAACCTTGCGCCTGATCAAGCTCGCGGGGCAAGACCCTGGCGAACTGATCCTCACCTTGCCCCTGCAGATGCGCTATCCGGCGGACTCGGGCGGCATGGATTTCATCGCGCCGCGCCTGCCCGCGCCGCTGCACCTGGCGTGGGCCCTGCTGCGCGCCAAAGGTTTATTGCGTGCCGACAAGCTGGCCCTGATGCGTTTTTCCACGGCCATGCGCTGGATGGGCTGGCAGCTATACAACGATTGCACGGTCAGCGAACTGCTGCAGCGCTTCGACCAGACGGAGCGCTTGAACCGGCTGATGTGGCATCCGCTATGCCTGGCCGCACTCAACACGCCGCCCGAGCGGGCCTCGGCCCGCGTCTTCATCAACGTGCTGCGCGACAGCCTGGGCGCATCGCGCCGCCGCGCATCCGACATGCTGATCCCGAAAGCGGATTTGAGTACCCTGTTGCCCGACGCGGCCGCCCGCTATGTGGAACGGCATGGCGGCACAGTGCACACGGGCGCCAAGGTCGACGCCTTGCAGGCGCTGGCCGATGGTTGCTGGCAGCTTGATGAGACCGGCACCTACGACGGCGTCATCATCGCCACCTCGTCCGTGCAGGCGGCCAGCCTGCTGCAGGGCTTGCAGGACGCCCGCCTCGACGAGGCTATTGGCCGCATGCAAGCTTTCACGCCGGAAGCCATCAGCACCTGCTACCTGCAATACGACGCCTCGGTGCGCCTGGACTTGCCGTTCTATGCCCTCGTCGATACGCCGGAGCAGCAGCACTGGGGCCAGTTCGTCTTTGACCGGGGCCAGCTCGACAGCAAGCAGGCTGGCTTGCTGGCCGTCGTCGTCAGCGCGTCAAGCGCTGCCGCCGAGCAAGGCCATGGCCCGCTGGCGCAAGCGATCGCGGCGCAACTGGCGCAGGTGCTGCAACGCCCGGAACTGGCGCAACCTGCCTGGACCCAGCTGATCACGGAAAAGCGCGCCACCTTTGCCTGCACGCCGGAGCTTGCCCGCCCCGGCAACGCCAGCGGCGTGCCGGGCTTGCTGCTGGCTGGCGACTACACGGCCAATGATGACCGGACGCAAGATTATCCGGCCACCATCGAGGCGGCCGTACGCAGCGGCGTGGCGGCGGCCAAAGCCGTCACCACGGGCAAGGCGGCAAAACAGCCTTGACGGTGCATCCTGCCCTGGCGTCGCTCGCCCCCGCGAAATTGCATTCTGTCGCACCGTGCTGGTGCGCTCGCGTGCGCTTGGGTACAGTCTGATCATCGACAACGTCCATGCCACGGGAAATACCATGCACACCACCTTGCACTTGAAAAACAGCTTGAAAGCCGTGGCGCTGCTCGCTTGCGTGGCGCTGGCCACCTTGATCGTTGTCAGCGTACAGCAGGCATCCCATGCGCCATTGCTGCTGAGCCAGGCAAGCATGCTGCTGCCGGCAATGGGCTGAAGCGGCAAAGCGGACTGACAGGAAGAATATGATGAACAAGCAAGATTATCTCGACGCACTGCGGCGCGCGCTGGAAGGCTTGCCACCGGACCTGGTGGCCAAGACCCTCGATTATTACGAACAGACCTTCATCGAAGGCGCTGCGGCCGGCCGCAGCGAGCAGGAAATCGCCGACGACCTGGGCGACCCGAAAAAAATCGCCCTCACCTTGCGCAGCAGCACCCACCGCCAGGCTTTCGAGCAAAAGAAGACCCCCGTCAACCTGCTGCGCCTGCTTGTCTCGCTCGTGGGCCTGGCCATCTTCAACCTGTTCATGGTCGTGCCTGCCGCCGTGTATGCGGCCCTGCTGGCCGCCCTGTATGCCGCCGGCCTGAGCTTTTACCTGGCCGGCATCGCCATCACGGCCAGCGGCTTGTCCGGCGCCAACGAACTGGTGCTCGACGGCCCGCTGCGCCACGTCTTCATCCATGACGATGACGGCGGCGAAGGCGGCGAACGGCGCGAAACGCGCATCACCATCGGCGACACGGGCATCGAAGTCGATCACCTGCCCGGCCCCGTCAAAGCCGAGTCCGAGTCCGAGGCGCCGGGCGCGTCATCGCGCGTGATGGAGCGGGCCGAAGCGCTGGCCGGTGGCGGCATCCGCATTTCCACGGACATGGACCGCGACGCGCGCACCACGCAAACCGTCTTCGGCGTGGGCATGCTGCTCGGCGGCATCGCCATCTTCCTGCTCAGTCTCGTGGTCACTCGCTATACCTTGATCGGTATCAAGCGCTATGTCGCCATGAATGTCTCCCTGCTCAAAGGTCACTAGAAAGGCTGCCATGAAACGCTTGCTCAAAGTTGGCCTGTCCATGCTCTTGCTGGCACTGGTCCTGATCGCCATGTCGTATGCGGCGCTGCGCGCCAAGGGTATCAGCAATCCCAGCAGCGCCGCCGGCCGCGCCGTGCGCAGCGAAACGCGCCCGGTTGCCGCCAATATCAACAGCATCGACCTGGCCGGCCCCATCGACCTGGTGCTGCGCCGCGGCGCCACGCCATCGCTGAAAGTGAGCGGCGAGCAGCGTTTGCTGTCGAACGTCGACACGACGGCCGATGGCACGACCCTGCATATCGGTCCGAAAGGCATGCTGTTCCACCATCGCCAGCCGCTGCAGGTGGAACTGGTGCTGCCAGCCCTCGTGCGCGTGGAAGTACACGGCAATGGCGACAGCAAGATCACGGGATTTTCCGGCGACAGTTTTATCCTGGAATTGACGGGTTCGGGCGACGTCAGCTTCACGGGACGCTACAAGCAGGTGCAAGCGACCGTCAACGGCAGCGGCGACCTCGACATCAACGCCGGCAACAGCGACAGCGTGGTGCTGGAAATGGTGGGCTCCGGGCGCATCGCCGCCAGCGGCAACACGAAATTCCTCCGTGCCGACCTGAGCGGATCAGGCGACATCGATGCCGAGCACCTGGCCGCCGACAAGGCCAGCGTCAGCCTGCAAGGCTCGGGCACGAGCACCGTCTTCGTGCGCGACGCGGCCAACCTGACCCTGCGCGGCAGCGGCGACATTAACGTCCACGGCAACCCGCGCCAGCGCGAGACGCAAAAGAGCGGCTCAGGCGATATCACCTGGCATTGACCTTCTCTTCCAGCCAACTGACCGCCTGCTCGCCGGCCGCCTTGCCTTGCGCCAGGCAGGCCGTCAGCAGGTAGCCGCCCGTCGGCGCTTCCCAGTCCAGCATTTCCCCCGCCACGAAGACGCCCGGCATGGCGCGCAGCATGCTGCCGTCGATGCCGTCGAACACCACGCCGCCGGCGCTGCTGATGGCTTCATCGATGGGACGCGGGCGCACGAGCGTGACGGGCAGCAGCTTGATGGCGGCCGCCAGCGTCGCTTCATCGGCGAAGTCGGCCGCGCTCAGGCACTCGCGCAGCAAGCCCGATTTCACGCCCTTGATGCCCAGGCGGCTATTCAGGTGGCTGGACATGGAACGGGCGCCACGGGGGCGCGTCACTTCCTCGAACACGCGTTCATGGCTGTGGTCGGGCGCCAGGTCGAGCCAGATGGTCGCGCTGCCGTCGCGTGCGATCTGCTCGCGCAGCGCGGCCGACAAGGCATAAATCAGGCTGCCTTCCACGCCGCCCGCCGTGATGACGAACTGGCCCTGGCGCTTGATCCGCAGGCCGTCGATGTCATGCGCCGTGATGGCAACGGTCGTCAGCGGTTCGCCCGCATGGCGGCTGCTGAAATGCGCGCTCCAGTCCACGTCGAAGCCGCAATTGGCCGGCGCCAGCGCTGCCACGGCCACGCCCTGCCCTTGCAGCAGCGGCACCCAGGCGCCATCGGAACCGAGCCGCGCCCAGCTGCCGCCACCGAGCGCCAGGATCACGGCGTCGAAGGCGCGCAAACGCTCGCCGTCCGGCGTGGCAAACGCCAGCTGGCCATCCTCATCTTGCCAGCCCGTCCAGCGGTGGCGCATGTGAAATTGCACGCCCGCTTCGCGCAGGCGGTGCAGCCAGGCGCGCAGCAGGGGCGCCGCCTTCATGTCCGTCGGGAAGACGCGGTTCGAAGAGCCGACAAAGGTCTCCACGCCCAGGCTGTGCACCCAGTCGCGCACCTTTTGCGGGCCGAACTGGTCCAGCGCAGGCTTCACCCGGTGCGCCTGCCTGCCGTAGCGCGAGACGAAGGGCTGGTAGCCTTCCGCATGCGTGATGTTCATGCCGCCGCGCCCCGCCAGCAGGAACTTGCGGCCGACGGACGGCATGGCGTCAAACAGTTCCACCTTGGCTCCCAGGCCGGACGCCGCCTGGGCGGCCATCAGGCCGGCGGGGCCGCCGCCGATGACGGCGATGTGAAACGGAGGGGAACTGGAGTTGGTCATGGCAAGCTGGAAGACGGTGAAAACCCCGGCATTTTAGTCGAGATAAGGCCGGTGGATGGCAAGAATGCCGAAAAATGATGCATACTGCGCGGACATGCCGCAACGATCGGCTTTGACTTCACGAGACAACGAGACGACAAGAGGAGAAACACATGGGCGCAGGATTCTGGATTTCCCGCTATTTGCTGGCCAGTTCGATTTTATTCATCATCCTGACGGTGGTCGAGTACAGCAAGGGCACGCCCAGCCAGGCCGATATCCTCAGCGCGCTGGCCTGGTCGCTGGTGGCCTCGGCCATCTTCATCGGCTCGAAATACTGGCGCTACCGGAAAGCCGTCGCCTGCGCCACGTGCAGCGGGGACAAACCAAAAACCAAGTCGCGATAAAAAATGGCCGCATCAGCGGCCATTTTCTTGAGTCAGTATTCTTAACCGCCCGTCACGGGCGGGAAAAACGCCACCTCGTCGCCATCACCGATCAAGGTGTCGGCATCGCACATCACCTGGTTATGCGCCATGCGCAGCGCGCGGCCTTGCGCCAGCGCGTATTCCCAGTTGCCGCCGCGGGCGATCAGCAGCGCTCTCACCGCACCCACCGCCAGCGGCTCGGCTACTTCCAGCACTTCATGGCCGGTGCCCACCAGCTCACGCACGCTGGCAAAAAATCGCAGATTGATCTTCATCGATACTTCCTCAGTACAGCAATTCGTTAAACGGGATAAAACGCAGCATGTCGCCGCGCGCAATCGACAGCCCCGGCGGGCAATCGATCAAGCCGTCTCCCCACACGGTGGACGTCAGCACGCCCGAACTCTGGTTGGCGAACAGTTCCAGCTCGCCCTCGTCATTGACCTTGGCGCGCAAGAACTCGTTGCGCTTGTCCGCCTTCAGGCGTTCGAACGCGGCCGGCAGCTTGTAGCTGCGCGGCGCCAGGTTGCCCGCCACGCCTTGCAGGCGCAAAATGAACGGGCGCACGAACAGCAAAAACGTGACAAAGCTCGACACGGGATTGCCGGGCAAGCCGACAAAGAACGCCTCCCGCACTTCGCCAAACGCCAGCGGTTTGCCTGGCTTGACGGCAATCTGCCACATGTTCAGCCGCCCTTCCGCTTCCACGGCCGGCTTGATATGGTCTTCCTCGCCCACGGACACGCCGCCCGAGGTGATGATCAGATCATTGCCCTGGGCCGCCTGGCGCAGCACGGCCTTGGTTGCTTCCAGACTGTCGGGCACAATGCCCAGGTCCGTGATCTCGCAACCGAGGTTTTCCAGCAAGCCGCGCAAGGTAAAGCGGTTCGAGTTGTAGACGGCACCCGGCGCCAGCGGTTCGCCGGGCATGGCCAGCTCGTCGCCGGTAAAAAATACGGCGACGCGCAGCTTGCGCAGCACAGGCAGCTGCGCCAGTCCCACCGAGGCGGCCAAGCCCATTTCCTGGCTGCGCAAGCGCCGGCCCGCACCGAGGATTTCGCCGCCGGCGCGGATATCCTCGCCCTGGCGGCGCACCCATTCTCCCGCTGCCGGCACGTGGTTGACCGTCACCACGCCGTCCGCCACCGTGCACTGCTCCTGCATCACGACGCAATCGGCGCCGTCCGGAATCAGGGCCCCCGTGAAAATGCGCGCCGCCGTCCCCGGCTGCAAGGGCTGGCCCACGTGGCCGGCCGCGATGCGCTGCGACACGGGCAAGCTGGCCGCGCCGCTGGCGCAGTCACTGGCGCGCACGGCGTAGCCATCCATCTGCGTGTTGTCGCGCTCGGGCACGTTCAGGGTCGACGTTTGCGCGGCCGCCAGCACGCGGCCGTTGGCGCACATGGTGTCGACCAGCTCCACGTCGGCCACCGGACGCGCCGCGCCCAGCATGAAGGCTTGCGCCTCGGCCACCGACAGCATCGGTTTGCGTTGTGCGGTCGGATCGCTCATCACAAGCCCGTATTGGCGGCGATATACGCCTTCATTTTTTCCACGTCCGCATCCATCACGACGAACTTTTGCGGCAAGTCTTCGATGTTCTCGAAGCCGGCTGGCCGTTCCGCGTCCACGCCCAGCGCTTCGAGGATGGTTTCGTTGAACTTGGCCGCCAGCGCCGTTTCCAGCACGATCATCGGCACGTTCGGTTCCAGGTGCTCACGCGCCACCTTGATGCCGTCGGCCGTGTGCGTGTCGATGGTAATGCCGTAGTCGTCGGCCACGTCGCGGATGGTGTCGAGGCGGTCCTGGTGCGTGGACTTGCCCGACTTGAAGCCATACTTGGCCACCAGCTTGAACTCGTCGCCATCGCTGCCAGGCTTGCCGGACAAGTCGAAGCCGCCGTGCGTTTCCACTTTCGTAAACAGGGCGCGCACGCGGTCGCTGTCGCGGCCCACGAGGTCGTAGACGAAACGCTCGAAGTTCGACGCTTTCGAGATATCCATCGACGGGCTGCTCGTGTGGTACGTTTCGGCCGACTTGCGCACGCGGTAGACGCCCGTGCGGAAGAATTCGTCGAGCACGTCGTTTTCATTCGTCGCCGCCACCAGTTTCGAGATCGGCAAGCCCATCATGCGGGCGATATGGCCGGCGCAGATATTGCCGAAGTTGCCCGACGGCACCGTAAACGACACTTTTTGCTCGTTGCTGGTGGTGGCCGCCAGGTAGCCGCGGAAGTAGTAGACGACTTGCGCCACGACACGCGCCCAGTTGATGGAGTTGACGGTGCCGATCTTCTGCTTGGCCTTGAACGGCAAGTCGTTCGACACGGCTTTCACCATATCCTGGCAATCGTCGAACACGCCTTCGACGGCGATGTTGACAATGTTCGGGTCTTGCAGGCTGAACATCTGCGCCGTCTGGAAGGCGCTCATTTTCTTGTGCGGCGACAGCATGAAGACGCGGATGCCCTTCTTGCCGCGCATCGCATATTCGGCCGCGCTGCCCGTGTCGCCCGACGTGGCGCCGAAGATATTGAGTTCGGCGTCGTGCTTGGCCAAGGTGTATTCGAACAGGTTGCCCAGCAGCTGCATGGCCATGTCCTTGAAGGCCAGGGTCGGGCCGTTCGACAGCGCCTGCAGCATCAAGGTGGTCTGGCCACCCTTGACGGCGTTTTCTTCGAGCACGCGCAGCGGCGTGATGTCGGCCGCGTTTTCGCCGGCGCGGGCGTTCTTGTAGACTGCCTTGGTATAGGTTTTCGCCGTCAGTGCCTTCAGGTCCGCAGCCGGGATATCGGTGGCGAACTTCTTCAGGATTTCGAATGCCAGGTCGGCATACGACAATGTGCGCCAGGCATTGAGCTCGGCACCAGTGACTTGCGGGTAGTGTTCTGGGAGGTACAGTCCGCCATCGGGGGCCAGGCCGCCCAGGAGGATGTCGGAGAATTGCTGCTGATTCGATGGCGCTTTATCAGCGCGGGTAGACACGTAGTGCATAAATTTGAAGAGTCCAGTTGAGCTGAGTGCGGTTGATCATGAATGGCAGCGGATATTATAGTGCCAGCCGCCGCCCAAGGCGAATCGCGTGGCGCCCGCCTGATCAAGATGTGACAATTGGAGCGCCTGCCTATTATCAAACAAGCCATAATTGCATGAGATCAAGCCAGGCGAACATGGCTGGCGTACGCACTGGCGCGCACCGGCGATTTACGTCACACTGTGCTGAGTATCCCTTGCCACGATCATTATTGGAGTCGAGAACCGGCCATGTCGCTGAGTAAAAAACCATATCTGCAAAGCGCCGCGCTGCGCTCCGACGCCGTCGTCGACCTCGATCACTATCCATTCACCATCCCCGCCATCCGCGACTTCGTGCACATGGATTTCCACCGCGACGTGACGTTTTTCGTGGGCGAAAATGGCAGCGGCAAGTCGACCATGCTCGAAGCGCTGGCCGTGGGGCTGGGCTTCGGCAAGGATGGCGGCACGCGCAATGTGCGCATCGCCCTGCCGTCGGACGAGGAATCGGGCTTGCACGCGCACTTGCGCCTGAGCAAGAGCTATAAAAAACCCGAAGACAGCTATTTCCTGCGCGCCGAGAGCTTTTTCAACGTCGCCACCTACATGGACGAGATGCCACAGGAGTACCTGGAGAGCTACGGCGGCAAGTCGCTGCACGCGCAATCGCACGGCGAAGCGTTCATGGCGACCTTGATCAACAAGCTGCGGGGCAAGGGTTTATACCTGCTGGACGAACCCGAGGCGGCCCTGTCGCCGAGCCGCCAGATGGCGGCGCTATCCGTGATCCACCAGCTGGTGCAGGACGACTCGCAGCTGATTATCGCCACCCATTCGCCGATCTTGCTCGCCTACCCGAACGCGAAAATCCTCATGTTTACGGGCGGCGGCATCCACGAAGTGGCGTATGAAGACACGGAACACTATGCCGTGACGCGCGATTTCTTGAATAACTACCCGAGGAGGCTGGAGCAGTTGTTTGAGGAGGAGTGAAGGTGGTGTCTTGCTACTGTGGTCATGTCGGCTTACGCGCTTTGCGCTAAGCCGACCTACGCCGACCTACGCCGTCCAACGCCCATCTGCGACATTGCCATTCACCGTAGGTCGGATTAGCGCGTGAGCGCGTAATCCGACAACACCATCAGGGCATCAACAGGCAGCGTGATTGACGGTAATCACATGCACGGCCAACCCGCCCAGCGACGTTTCCTTGTACTTGTCCTGCATGTCCGCGCCCGTCTGGCGCATGGTTTCGATGACTTCGTCGAGGCTGACGAAATGCGTGCCGTCGCCCTTCAGCGCCAGCGAGGCGGCCGTGATGGCTTTCACGGCGCCCATGCCATTGCGCTCGATGCAGGGGATCTGCACCAGGCCGCCGATGGGGTCGCACGTCATGCCCAGGTGGTGTTCGATGCCGATTTCGGCCGCGTTTTCGATCTGTTCATTCGTGCCGCCCAGGGCCGCCACCAGGCCGGCCGCGGCCATGGCGCAAGCGACTCCCACTTCGCCCTGGCAACCCACTTCGGCGCCCGAGATCGAGGCATTGCGCTTGCACAGCATGCCGATGGCCGCTGCCGTCAGCATGAAGCGGCGCACGCCGCCCACCGGGTCGCTGGGGCGGCAATCCTGCGCGTAGTAGCGCAACACGGCCGGGATGATGCCGGCGGCGCCGTTGGTCGGCGCCGTCACGACCCTGCCGCCGGCCGCGTTTTCCTCGTTGACGGCCATCGCGTACAGGCTGACCAGGTGCACGGCGTCGTGCGGCAAGTCGTTGGCGCGGTTGTCGGACGCTTTCGCCTCCTGCGCCAAGCGCCACAATTTCGCGGCGCGGCGCTTCACGTTCAAGCCGCCCGGCAGGTTGCCCGTCGTTTCCAGGCCGTGCGCGATACAGTCGCGCATGACGTGCCAGATGCGGTCCAGGCCCGCGTTCAATTCCTCATCGCTGCACTTGACGCACTCGTTCGCGCGCAGCATTTCAGGGATCGACAAGCCGCTTTCGACGCCATGCGCCAGCAACTGCTCCATGGTGTCGAAGGGGAAGACGACTCGCGCGCTGGCGGCCGATTCCACGGCCGCTTCGGCATGCGCCGCAGTTTGAACTTCCTCGGCCTCGCGGATAAAACCGCCGCCAATCGAGTAATACACCTTGTCGACACGGCTGCCGTCCGCCAGTTTCAGGGTAAAACGCATGCCGTTCGGGTGTTCGGGCAGCGATTCGCTCTTGTGCCAGACCAGGCCCGTGGCGGCCGTGAATGGCACCACGTGCGTACCCAGCAAGGCGATCTCGCCGGCCGCCTCGATGGCGGCCAGCTTGCTGTCGACTTCATCGGGTGCCACGTTTTGCGGCGTTTCGCCCATCAAGCCAAGAATGACAGCCTTGTCCGTCGCATGGCCCACGCCCGTCAGCGCCAGCGAGCCATACAGGGCCGCCTCGGCGCCCACTACCTGGTCCAGCGGACCGTATTCGACCAGAAAACGCCGCGCCGCCACCATCGGTCCCACCGTGTGGGAACTCGACGGCCCGATGCCGATTTTAAACAGGTCAAATACGCTCATGTCCATGTAGTGTCTCTTTATTTAGTATGTTTTTTTAGTACTGCTGCCGGACTCAGGCCGCCTTGGCGGCATGGCCCACGTCGACATTGGCCAGCATGTCCGTGACCATCTGCTCGACGCCGATCTGCGCCTTCCAGCCCCAGTCCGCGCTGGCCTTGCTGTCGTCGAGGCTTTGCGGCCAGCTGTCGGCGATGGCCTGGCGGCTGTCCGGCTTGTAGCCGATCTTGAAGTCCGGCACCATGCGCACGATGGCCTTGGCCAGCTGCTCGGGGTTGAACGACACGCCGGCCACGTTGTACGACGAGCGGATCTTGATCTGTGCCGCTGGCGCGTCCATCAGTTCGATGGTGGCGCGGATCGCGTCGGGCATGTAAATCATCGGCAAGGTGGTATTCGCATCGAGGAAGCAGTCATAGCGCTCGCCGCGCAAGGCCGCATGGAAGATGGCGATGGCGTAATCGGTGGTGCCGCCGCCCGGAGGCGATTTGTAGCTGATGATGCCCGGGTAGCGGATGCTGCGCACGTCCACGCCATACTTGTTGAAGTAGTATTCGCACAGGCGCTCGCCGGCCAGCTTGCTGATGCCGTACATCGAGGTCGGGTCCATCACCGTCATTTGCGGCGTGTTCACTTGCGGCGTGTTCGGGCCGAAGGCGGCGATCGACGACGGCCAGAAGATGCGCAAGGGTTTGCCCGCCTCGCCGCGCTCGCGCGCCAGTTCCAGGATATTGAGCAAGCCATCCATGTTCAGGCTCCACGCCTTCAGCGGTGCCGCTTCGCCCGTGGCCGACAACATGGCCGCCAGCTGGTACACCTGGGTGATGCCTTCATCGGCGATGATGGCCGCCAGGCCGTCCTTGTCCAGCACATTGAGCTGGGCGTAGCGCTTGGCCTGGTACAGATTGTTCGTGCCGATGTCGCTGGCGATGACGTTGTCCGCGCCATGCTGCAGCGCCAGCGCGCCCACCAGTTCACTACCGATTTGGCCGTTTGCGCCAATGACTAAGATGCGTTCCATGCTATTTTCCTGAAATCTTGTTAATTGGTAGTGGTAGTGGTCAGCAAACCGAGTTCCTTGCCAGCCTGTTCGAAAGCGGCCAGCACTTGCACCAGCTGTTCACGCGTATGCGCAGCCGACAGCTGCACACGGACCCTGGCCTGGCCCATCGGCACGACCGGGTAGAAGAAGCCCGTCACCAGCACGCCCAGTTCATACAGGCGCGCGGCGAATTTCTGCGCCACGGGGGCGTCGAACAGCATCACCGGCACGACCGGATGGGTGCCCGGCTTGATGGTGAAGCCGATGCGCTCGATCTCGCTGCGGAAGAAAGCCGTGTTGTCATGCAGGCGGTCGCGCAGTTCCGTCGACTTGGCCAGGCGTTCCAACACCGACAGCGAGGCGCCGGCAATCGATGGCGCCAGGGTGTTCGAGAACAAATAGGGACGCGATTTCTGGCGCAGGGTGTCGATGACTTCCTTGCGCGCCGAGGTAAAGCCGCCCATGGCGCCGCCCAGGGCCTTGCCCAGGGTGCCCGTGATGATGTCGATGCGGCCCATCACATTGTGGTGTTCATGCGTGCCGCGGCCCGTCGCGCCCATGAAGCCGGAAGCGTGGCATTCGTCGATCATCACCAGCGCGCCATATTGGTCGGCCAGGTCGCAGATCTTGTCCAGTTGCGCAATCGTGCCGTCCATCGAGAACACGCCGTCCGTGACGATGACTTTATGGCGCTTGCCGGCGGCAATCGCCGCTTTCAGCTGCACTTCCAGGTCGGCCATGTCGTTGTGGGCGTAGCGGTAGCGGCCAGCCTTGCACAGGCGGATGCCGTCGATGATGGAAGCGTGGTTCAGCGCGTCCGAGATGATGGCGTCGTTTTCATCGAACAGGGGCTCGAACACGCCGCCGTTGGCGTCGAATGCCGCCGCGTACAAGATCGTGTCTTCCGTGCCGAGGAAGCTGGAGATCGCCTGTTCCAGTTCCTTGTGCACAGTTTGCGTGCCGCAGATGAAGCGCACGGACGACAGGCCGTAGCCATACTTTTGCGTGGCGGCAATGGATGCTTCCTGCGTCTGCAGGTCGCCGGACAGGCCCAGGTAGTTGTTTGCACACATATTGATCAGGGTACGGCCATCGTCGCACACCACTTCGGCGCCCTGGCGCGAGGCGATCACGCGCTCGGGCTTGTACAAACCCTGCTGGCGCAGTTGATCGAGGTTCTGTTGCAGACCGCTGAAAAAGGTGTTCTTCGCTTGCTCGCTCATGATGATCCTTGTGTGTCCCTGCGTTTGTGGTATCCGTGTGACCTCAGCCGCCATAGGGAAAAGCGGCCGCTTGACCGGTGCGCGCACAATGCTGTACCGTGAAGCGCTGTTTGAAGTCTACACGTTTCCGTGTTTTTCCTCAAAATCCACTATTTCGAACTGAAATTCAATATAGTGGATATTACCCAAGCCTTTTGAACTTTGCAAGCTACCTGCCGATGAAAACCAGCGTTTCGACCAATTCTCCGCCCGAAGTGGGCGCCACCCTGCAACGGCTGCGCCTGGCGCGCGGCCTGACACTCGAGGATTTGTCGCGCATCGCCGGCGTTTCGAAGTCCATGCTGTCGCAAATCGAGCGCGAAAAAGCCAATCCCACCATCGCCATCACATGGCGCCTGGCCAACGCCCTGGGCGTGCAGATCGGCGAATTGCTGTCCAGCGCGGAAAAAGCCGTGGAAACCATCCGCATCACGGACGCCCACGAAACTCCCACCCTGCCCGGCGACCATGCGGGCTACGTGCTGCGCATCCTGGGGCCGATGGAGCTGGCCGGCAAATATGAATGGTATGAAGTGACTTTGGCGCCGGGCGGCGAACTGGCGTCGCAGCCGCACGACCCGGGCACCACCGAGCATTTGACGGTGATCCACGGCAACCTGGAGCTGGAAGTGGGCGCGGCGAAGAAAAAGGTCAAGAATGGCGGCACGGCACGCTACCCGGCGGACCAGCCGCATACCATCCGCAACCTGGGCAAGACGGAAGGCAAGGCCTTATTGGTGGTCATCCATAGATAGTTGCTTTTCAGCGGTGTGCAATAGGCTCTTTCGCCCATGCTAAGATTTTGGATTAGACAAGATTTTCACTGTCTTTCATGGAGCCTTAGCAATGACGATTTCCGAAAGCACCACCCTCTTCCACCAAAAAAAGGTCGTCCAGTACGATCCTGATATTGCGCTGCAATCCGGGCAGGATATCGTCTACCGCCTTTCGCTCGAGTATGACGACAAGCGCAAGATGCCGGACCTGATCGCCGGCTTCCTGGAAAAAACCGACAAGAATGCGCTGGAGGCGCTGATCATCGGCATGTGGGGTGATCCGTACGAAGCGGGCGCCGACGAGGTCATCGCGGCGCTGATCAGCCACGCACCGCAGTTGCCGAACTTGCGCGCGCTGTTTATCGGCGACATGACGTACGAGGAATGCGAAATCTCGTGGATCGTGCAAGGCAGCTACAAGCCGCTGCTGGACGCCTTCCCGCAGCTGGAAGAGCTGCGCATCCGCGGCGGCAATGAGTTGACCGTCGAACCGTTCGCGCACCAGAACCTGCGCAAGTTCACCATCGAGTCCGGTGGCCTCGATCAGAAGATCGCGCAGGCGCTGGCCCAGTCGAGCATGCCCAAGCTGGAATACCTGGAACTGTGGCTCGGTAGCGACGACTATGGTTTTTCCGGCGACGTGGCGCTGTACCAGAAAGTACTGGCGCAACTGGCCACGCCGACCCTGCGCTACCTGGGCCTGCGCGATGCGCAGATCGCCGACGAGCTGGCCGTCTGGCTGGCCAACGAGCCGCTGCTGGCCACCGTCGAGACCCTGGACCTGTCGCTGGGCACCTTGGGCGACGTGGGCGCCGAAGCACTGCTGCAAGGCACGCAACTGGGCAATCTGAAACGCATGGACCTGTCGCATCACTATATCTCCGAAGCGAACCAGGAAAAACTCAACGCCCTTCCCTTCCCCGTCAGGCTCGATGATCCGCAGGAAGACGACGAGGACGACGACGAAGTCTATCGCTATGTCGCCGTCGGCGAATAAAACCTGATGCTTTTGCTGGCAACACAGGGCAGCAAGCGCGTGCGCCTGCTGCAGGCGGCGCGCGCGCATCTGCGTCTGCCGCCCGCGCAGGTGCTGGAATGGCGCGACTGGCTGCGTCAGCCTGCCTTGCTCGAGGATTCATTGCGCCAGACCGGCCCGCTCAAGATCGAACCGCCCGGCGACGATCCCGCCGCCCACCTGCTGTTGCTGCAGGCGGGCTGCCGGCTGCTGGACCGTCCGCTGCTCTCGGCGCCCGCGCATGGCGAGCTGCTGGCCATGGATGCGTGGTTTGCCGGTTTTTCCAATGCCATGGCGTCCCTGGCGGCGCAGCTGGCAGACCTGCCGCAAATACGCGTCTTCAATGCGCCAGCCGAAATCTGTCTCATGACGGACAAGCTGGCGTGCCAGCGCCACCTGGCCGCGCATGGCGTGCCCATACCTGCCTTGCTGGGACCAGTGGAGGGCTACGAGCATCTGCAGTCGCTGCTGCACGAACACCAGCTTGACCGCGTCTATCTGAAACCGCGCTACGGCTCGTCCGCATCGGGTGTCGTCGCCTACCGCAGGAACAAGGCCGGACGCCAGCAAGCCACCACTTCGGCCGCCTTGCACCGCACCGAGGGCGCAACGCGCCTGATCAACAGCAAACGCATGGCGCGCTACGAGTCCGAACACGACATCGCCGCCCTCGTCGACGCGCTGGCAGCCCAGGAACTGTATGCGGAAGCATGGCTGAACAAGCCGCGCTGCGGCGACAGCCATTACGACTTGCGGGTCGTGACCGTGGCCGGCCAGCCCGCGCACCGGGTGGCGCGCATCGGCGACCAGATGATGACCAATCTCCACCTCGACAACCGGCGCGGCGACGCGGCCGGCCTTTTGAACGCTGCCGACATGGCGGCGCTGGAAGTTGCCAGCGCCCAGGCCGCGCGCGCCTTCCCCCACAGCCACGTGACGGGCTACGACCTCGTCGTACGCCACGGCCAGGCCCATGTGCTCGAGGCGAACGCCTTCGGCGACCTGCTGCCAGGCCTGCTGTGGCAAGGCGCGGACACTTACGCAGCGCAACTGGCCCATGTTTAAAGACACAGCCCCCATCCCCGACATGCACCGCATCGTCGGCAGCCACGACATCGTCTTCCTCACGCTCGACACCCTACGCTATGACGTGGCGCAAGCCCTGTATGAGGCGGGCGAGCTGCCCGTGCTGGGACGTTTTCTGCCGCCGGGCGGCTGGGACAGGCGCCACTCGCCCGCCACGTTTACCTACGCGGCGCACCAGGCGTTCTTTGCGGGTTTCTTGCCCACGCCAGCCGCGCCGGGCCGCCATCCGCGCCTGTTCGCCAGCGCCTTTGCTGGCAGCGAAACCACCTCGCCGCACACGTTTGCGTTCGAGGAAGCGGACCTGCCCGCCGCGCTGGCCGCGCGCGGCTACCGCACCATCTGCATCGGCGGCGTAGGTTTCTTCAATAAACAGACGGCGCTGGGCACGGTGCTACCGTCGCTGTTCCAGGAAAGCCACTGGAGCGCGGGCATGGGCGTGGCCAGCCGCCATTCGACGCAAAAGCAGGTGGCGCTGGCGACCCGGCTGCTGGCGCAAAACGACCAGCGCACCTTCTTGTTCATCAACGTGGCCGCCCTGCACACGCCGAACCGCGCCTACCTGCCCGGCTGCCACAGCGATAACCTGGACAGCCATGCGGCGGCCCTGCGCTATGTCGACAGCGCACTGGCGCCCCTGTTTGCCGCCTGCGCCGCGCGCGCGCCCACGTTCGCCATCGTCTGCTCGGACCACGGCAGCGCGTATGGCGAAGACGGCTACCGTGGCCACAGGGTCGCCCATGACAGCGTGTGGCAGGTGCCGTACGCGCACTTCTTCCTCACGCCAGATACCATTTCCCAGGAGTCCCCACCGTGAACCCATCCGAACAACCGGGCACCCTGGCGCAGCGCATGCGCCATACGCCCTACCAGGCGTATTCATACTCGTATCCGCACAAGGCGGCCTACCGCGCCTTGCCGCAGGCCGCGCCGCTGGCGCCCCTGTGGGCGCAGCAGGACCGCTCCGCCCTCTTCGCCTACATCCACATCCCGTTCTGCGAGATGCGCTGCGGCTTTTGCAACCTGTTCGCCATGGCGCGGCCCAGCGCGGACATGGTCGAGCGCTACGTGCAGCAAGTGCTGGTGCAGATGCGCGCGATGGACGGCGCCCTCGGTGAACGCCGCTTTGCCCGCTTCGCGCTCGGTGGCGGCACGCCCACTTACCTGTCGCCCGCGCAGCTCGACACCTTGCTGTGCGGCGCGCGCGACATCCTCGGCATCGACTTGCAAGCCACGCCGGCCGGCATCGAAGCGTCGCCCGAAACCATCACGGCCGAGCGGCTTGCCGTGTGCCGCGCGCATGGCATCGACCGCGTCAGCCTGGGCATCCAAAGCTTTGCCGCAGGCGAGATGCGCGCGCTGGCCCGCCCCCAGCAAAACGCCACCGTCCATCATGCCATCGGCCTGATACGCGCGGCCGGCTTTCCCACCCTGAACCTGGACCTGATCTATGGCATCGCCGGGCAAACCGTGGCCAGCCTGCTCGCTTCCATCGACAGCGCACTGGCCTTCCGGCCCGAGGAAATCTATCTGTATCCGCTGTACGTACGCGAACAAACAGGCCTTGGAAAAGTGGCGCGCCGCCAGGGTGCCGCGTCGCTCAATCCCATCATGCTGGCCCGCGACGGCGACAGCCGCCTGGCCCTGTACGCGGCCGCGCGCGACCATTTGCGCGCCCAGGGCTACGAGCAGGTGTCGATGCGCATGTTCCGCGCACCGCATGCGCCCGAGCAGAACGGACCGTCGTACTGCTGCCAGAACGATGGCATGGTGGGCCTGGGCGCGGGCGCCCGCTCCTACACGGCGAACCTCCATTATTCGAGCGAGTATGCGGTGGCGAGAACGGAGACCATCGGCATCATCGAACAGTATCTGGCGCTTGACGAAACGCGCTTCGCGCAGGCGGAACACGGCTATGTGCTCGATGATGCAGAACAGCGCCGCCGCTACGTGATCCAGTCGCTGCTGACGGAACCGGGCCTGGACCGCGACGCCTACACGGCGCGCTTCGGCAGCCGCTGCGAGCTTGATCTGCCGCAGCTGGCCGAGCTGCACGCCTTGGAACTGGTGGAAGAAAACGGCCCGCTGCTGCGCCTGAATGATCGGGGCTACAGCTACGCCGACACCATCGGCCCGTGGCTGGCGTCCGATACGGTGCGCGCGCTGATGGCCGAAGGCGGCCAGGCGTGCTGACAGCGCAAGCGCCAACGCTGTCCCTGCTGTATCGCGGCACGCTTTCGAGCTGCAATTATGCCTGCGGCTACTGCCCGTTCGCCAAGAAGCGCGACAGCCGCGCCACCCTGGCCCGCGATGCGCGCGAAGTGGCGCGTTTTACCAGCTGGGTGGCGGCGCAAAAACGGGACATCAGCGTCCTGTTCACGCCCTGGGGCGAAGCGCTGGTGCGGCGCCACTACCGCGCGGCCATGCAAGCCCTGGCAGCTTTGCCCCATGTGCGCCAGGTGGCGCTGCAGACGAATCTGTCCGGCCCCCTGAACTGGCTGCAGGGATTGGACGGGCTGGAAAAGATCGGCCTGTGGTGCACCTACCACCCGGACCAGACGACACTGGCCCGTTTTCTCGAACGCTGCGCACGCCTGGACACGATGGGCGTGCGCTATTCCGTCGGCGTCGTCGCCATGAACGAACACCTGGACGCCATCCGCGCCCTGCGCGCGGCCCTGCCCGCGCACGTCTACCTGTGGCTCAACGCCTACGACCGCCGTGGCCCCGGCTACTACAGAGAACAGGACCTGGCCTGGCTCGACGCCGCCGATCCGTGGTTTTCGCAAAGCCGCCGTCCGTCACCCTCGCGCGGCAAACCGTGCCTGGCGGGCGAAGCGTCGCTGTCCGTCGACGGCGATGGCGAACTGACGCGCTGTCATTTCGTGCCGGAGCGCTTGGGGAATCTGTACGTTGATGACTTGGCAGACATGCTGCAGGAACGCCGCTGCCCGCGCTTCAAGTGCGACTGCTATATCGGCTATGCACAGCGCAAGGATTTGCCGTTTCAGGCAGTGTTTGGGGAAGGGGTGCTGGCGAGGATCGTGACTGTAGGTCGGATTAGCCAGCGTAGGTCGGATTAGCGGCGGCACGCCGCGTAATCCGACACATTGTTGGCATGACGGGTGTTGTCGGATTACGCACGGCGATGCCGCGCTAATCCGACCTACCGTATTTTACTTCGCAGCCACCTTGGCTGGCTCCGCCACTACCGGCGTCATCTTCAACGAACGGCTGAGGAAGCCCCAGCGATCCGCCACTTCTTCGATCTGCTTGGTCGTCGGCTTGCCGGCGCCATGGCCCGCCTTGCTGTCGATACGGATCAGCACGGGCGCCGCGCCGCCTTGCGCTGCCTGGGCGGCGGCGGCGAACTTGAAGCTGTGCGCTGGCACGACGCGGTCATCGTGGTCGGCCGTCGTGATCATGGTGGCCGGATAGCAACCGCCCGCCTTCAGATTGTGCAGCGGCGAGTATTTCACGAGCGCCTTGAACTGTTCGGCGTCGTCCGACGAACCGTAGTCAGGTACCCAGCCCCAGCCCACGGTGAACTTGTGGAAGCGCAACATGTCGAGCACGCCCACTTGCGGGATCGCCGCCGCGAACAGGTCCGGACGCTGCGTCATGGCCGCGCCTACCAGCAGGCCGCCATTGCTGCCGCCGCCGATCGCCAGTTTCGATGGCGAGGTGACCTTGTTGTCCACCAGCCATTGCGCCGCGCCGATAAAGTCGTCGAACACGTTTTGCTTGTTCAGCTTGGTACCAGCCTGGTGCCAGGCTTCGCCGTACTCGCCGCCGCCGCGCAGGTTGGCCATCACGTAGACGCCGCCCATTTCCACCCAGGCCAGATTCGCCACGGAGAAGCTAGGCGTGAGCGAGATATTGAAGCCGCCATAGCCGTACAGATAAGTCGGGTTGGAGCCGTCGAGCTTCATGCCTTTTTTCGAGACGATGAACATCGGCACCTTTGTACCGTCGCGGCTGGTAAAGAATTGCTGGCGTGTTTCAAAGGCGTTCGGGTCGAAATCGACCTTCGGCTGGCGGTACACCGTGCTCTTGCCCGACTTCATGTCGTAGCGGTAGATGGTCGCTGGCGTCGTGAAGCTGGTAAACGAGTAGAACGTTTCCGTGTCGCCACGCTTGCCCGCAAAACCACCGGCCGAACCGATGCCCGGCAAGGCCACTTCGCGCACCAGCTTGCCGTTCAGGTCGACAATCTTGATTTGCGTTTGCGCATCTTTCAAGTAGTCGAGCACCAGCTGGTTGTTGATGAGGTTGACGGCGACGAGGGTTTCCGCGCTTTGCGGCACGATTTCCTTCCAGTCGGCAGGAGCAGGCTTGCGCGTATCGATGGCGATCACGCGCGACTTTGGCGCCTTGTTGTCCGTCTTGAAGAAGAACACGGGACCGTCATTGTCGATGAACGAGTACGAAGCGTCGAACTCTTCCAGCAAACCGACTACCTTGGCATTCTTCTGGCGCAAGTCTTTATAAAAAACGCGGTTCTTGCGTTCCGTGCCTTGCGTGGCCGTGATGATCAGATAATTGCCGTCGTCGCTGACGGTGCTGCCGCCGAACGCCCATTCCTTCTGGTCGGGACGGTCGAAGACGAGCACGTCATCGCTTTGCGGCGTGCCGATCTTGTGGAAATACAATTTCTGGAAGTAATTGATATCGGCCAGCTTGGTCGCTTCGTTCGGCGCGTCATAGCGGCTGTAGAAGAAACCTTTGTTGTCCTTGGTCCACGAGGCGCCCGAGAACTTGGCCCACTTGATGTGGTCCGTCAAATCCTTGCCCGATTCGATGTCGCGCACTTTCCACTCGTTCCAGTCGGAACCGGAAGCGGACGTGGCGTACGCCAGGTACTTGCCGTTCGGGCTGATCGAGGTGCCGGCCAGCGCCACCGTGCCATCCGTCGACAGGGTGTTCGGGTCGAGCAGCAGACGCGGCTCGTCCGTCAGTTTTTTCACCGTGTACAGCACCGCCTGGTTCTGCAAGCCATCGTTGCGGCTGTAGAAATAGCGGCCGCCCTGCTTGGTTGGCGTAGAGAAACGCTCATAATTCCACAGCTTGGTCAGGCGCTGCTTGATCGCGGCGCGCTCGGGGATGGTGCCCAGGTACGACTGCGTCAGCTTGTTTTGCGCCGTGACCCACTCGCCCGTTTCCGCGCTGTTGGCGTCTTCCAGCCAACGGTACGGATCGGCGATGGTGGTGCCGAAATAGCTGTCTTGCTGGTCGACTTTTTTGCTGACCGGATACGTCACGGCAGCGCCGTCGCCGGCCGGGCACGATGGCATCGCGGCGCTTTGCGCCAGGGCATTGCCACCGAAAGCGGCCATCAAGCTGAATATGAGGGATGCACTACGTAATTGCATGGGTTGTTGTCTCATTGTTGGATGTCGAGGAAAGCAGGCCGCTCACACACACGCCGCGCCTGCCCATGTTGACTTTCGCCAAGAGAAATCATAGCGCGGATTGCCACTTTTAAAGCACAGTTATCTGAGGGATTTGCCGTCTTTTGTTTGGATAATTTACGGGAAACGCCATGATAAATCTCGCTTTCGGCGGAATCGGCAAACTGACGTTCATGCAAGAAACGTTATCAAAAGCAAAGTCATTTCATCAAGTTGTCATAAATCTTCTTTACTATCGGCAACATGTTCATGGCCCGTCCAGAGGCCGTGCCGCCACAGCCTCCTATGCACACTCTCGCCCTCCCTACCGCCACCGCCGCGCCGGCCCCCGCGACGCCATCGAATGTGGCTTACCTGAAACCGCCATCGGCAAGCATGACCATCGAAGGGACGGATGCCTTACACGACATCCTGGCGGGCCGCAAGCTCAGCGCGCTGTTCCAGCCCATCATCCACATGCATAGCGGCGACATCATCGGCTACGAAGGCTTGATACGGGGGCCGTCCGACAGCCCCCTGCACGCGCCGATGAATCTGTTCAAGGTGGCGCGCGCGCATGACCTGACCCTGGAAGTGGAACACCTGTGCCGCCAAGTGGTGCTCGAACGCTTTGCCGAACTGCAGCTGCCGGGCAAGCTGTTCCTCAACGTCAGCCCGGAATGCCTGCTGCTGCGCAATGCCCGCCATGGCGAAACCCTCGAATACATCGAGCACATCGGCATCAACCCGGACCGTGTCATCATCGAGCTGACGGAAAACCAGCCCACCTACGATTACGAGCTGATGCGCGAGGCGGTGCTGCATTACCGTAACATGGGTTTCCAGATCGCCATCGACGACCTGGGCGAAGGCTTTTCCAGCCTGCGCCTATGGTCGGAACTGCGCCCGGAATATGTGAAGATCGACATGCATTTCATCCAGGGCATCAATAATGACCCCGTGAAACTGCAGTTCGTGCGCTCGATCCAGGAAATCGCGGAGAAATCGGGCACCCTGGTGATCGCCGAAGGCATCGAGGCGCAGACGGAATTGCTGGTCTTGCGCGACCTCGGCGTGGCGTTTGGACAAGGCTATCACCTGGGGCGGCCCAACGCGGTGCCGGCGCGCGCCCTGCCGGCCGAAGTGGTGCAGGCGCTGGGACGCAATGGCGTGGCCGTGTATCCGCAGCGCAGCAGCCTGGAAAAGAATGGCGCCAGCATCCGCAAGCTGCTGCACAAGGTGGCGGCCGTGTCGCCACAGCTCAACAATAACGAGGTGTACGATATCTTCCTGAAGGAACCGAAGCTGATGATCATTCCCGTCGTCGACGACGGCGTGCCGCTGGGCCTGATCAGCCGCTTCGAAATGATCGACCACTTCGCCCGCCCCTACCAGCGCGAACTCTATGGCAAGAAATCATGCAGCCTGTTCATGGATGCCACGCCCCTGATTGCCGACCACGAGACGAGCTTGCAGGAACTCAGCTACACGATGGTGCAGTCCGATGCCCACCACCTGTTCAACGGTTTCATCATCACCGAGCACGGCCGTTACCTGGGCATGGGCACGGGCCACGACCTGATGCGCGAAATCACGCAGATGCAGATCAACGCGGCCCGTTACGCCAACCCGCTGACGCAACTGCCCGGCAACGTGCCCATCAACGAGCATATCGACCGTTTATTGCACAGCGGCAGCCGCTTCTGGGTCTGCTATTGCGACCTCGACCACTTCAAGCCCTTCAAC
Organism: Janthinobacterium sp. NKUCC08_JDC; assembly: GCF_019345575.1. Lineage (NCBI taxonomy): Bacteria > Pseudomonadati > Pseudomonadota > Betaproteobacteria > Burkholderiales > Oxalobacteraceae > Janthinobacterium > Janthinobacterium sp. NKUCC08_JDC. Next base: position 54,124 of record NZ_JAHKQW010000009.1, read on the forward strand.
GATGTGTACGGCTACCGCAAGGGCGACGACGTGATCCAGCTGACGGGAGAAATCCTCAGCAGCCATTGCGACCCGAACCGCGACTTCATCGGCCACATCGGCGGTGACGATTTCATGATTCTGTTCCAGAGCGAAGACTGGGAAACGCGCTGCCAAGCCATGCTCGACGACTTCGCGGCCGCCATCCTCGCCTACTACAGCACAGGCGATTGCGAACGGGGTGGCTACATCAGCGAAGACCGGCAAGGCAAGAAAGTGTTTTATTCGTTGATCAGCCTGTCGCTGGGCGTCATCAAGGTCGAGGCGCACCAGTACTACACACACCATCAGATCGCCACGCAGGCGGCCGAAGCGAAGAAGCAGGCAAAGAAAATCCACGGCAACAGCCTGTTCCTAGACCGGCGGCAAGGCGCGGCTGTGGCGCGCATGGATGCCTAGCCTGGAGCAATAATACGCAAGATCAAATACGCACGAGATCGACAAACGCATTGCCGCTGCGCGTATCGGACACGAATGCCAGGCTGATGTGCGCGCCATCGCGGCGCGCCTGCACGCGGTAGCTGCCTGCGGGCAGATCCACGAACAGTCCTCCATACGCCGTGTCCGGTTCCAGGCCGCCGCCCGTGACGTCTTCCCCCGCGCCGATGAAGACGCGGCCCGAAACGACGGCAAGATGCACGATCACCTGCGGTTCGGCAAGTTCCTCGTGCAAGGTGACTTCATACGCGCCATCGCCGCCCACGTTGAAAAACGCGACTTGCCCCGCATTCACGGCCGCCAGTTCGGCGCTGGGGATGCTCCACCAGTCGCAGTCATCTTCCAGCTTGTGGCGCAAGAGCGCAGGGTCGAACACGCACAGGATAGCCGTCCCGGTCACAATTTTGACGCACGTGCTTGGCGTCATGTGGCCAGCGGCGCCGGTCCCAGCAGGGGCTGGCTCTCCACATACTGCGCGCTCGCTTGCACCTGCCACGGGAAGTGGCCATCGCGCGACGGCCAGACGATCTGGTACAAGGTGAAATCATCGCCCTGGTAATACCAGCGCGCATAGCCGACATAGTCGCGGTATTGCTCGACGGGCACGCGCACGAAGGCGCACTGATGGCCTTCCAGCAAGACGTCCGTGGTAGTCGTGAAATCCGTGATGGCGCCGCTGCGTGCGGCGTCCAGCGCCACGTCGAGTATCCGGTGGGCCATGGAATGGGGCACGCCCATGATCAGGAATTCAGGCTGGCCGAAGCTGTGGCAAGCGCCTATGGTAAAAGCATAGCCGGGACCTTCTTCATCGGCGCCGATATGCACGCCATGCCAGCCATGCGTGGCGATGTCGTCGATGACTTTTTGCTCGGATGCATCCTCGCCTGCCTGCCTTACCATGCTTCACCTTTCACCGTGCCGAAAAACCGTGCCGCCTTGGCGACATGCCTGCCGGCAATTATCGCATGCGGCACGCGTCCATGCGCGCACGGCGGCGGCGCTTCAGTCGGGCGGCTGCAGCGGAGGAAAGCGCACCTGGTGCCATTGCCGCATGCGCTGCTGCGCCTCTTGCAGCTGTGCCGGTTCCAGCCTGGTGGCAGCCGCTTCCCTGGCCCTGGCCGCCCCGCTATCACCGCCCTCGGCCGCCAGCGCCAGCCACATGTAGCCGCAGACGGGATCCTTTTCCACGCCGCGTCCGCTGTTGTACATGCCGCCCAGGTTGTACTGCGCCAGCGCATGGCCCTGGCCAGCTGCGCGCGCATACCATAGCACGGCCTGGCCATCGTCTTGCTGTACGCCATGGCCGTTCGCATACATGACACCGAGGTTGTTTTGCGCGCTGGCATCGCCTTGATCGGCCGCCGTGCGGTACCAGCGCACGGCGCACACCTCGTCGCGCTCCACGCCCTGGCCATTCGCATACATCACGCCCAGGTTGAACTGCGCATTCGACGCGCCCTGGGCCGCCGCCCGGGCATACCAGTCGAGCGCCAGGCGCAAATCGCGGATGACGCCGCGCCCGCCCGCAAACATGCCGCCCAGATTGTATTGCGCCATGCAATGGCCTTGCAGGGCAGCGCGCCGGTACCAGGCGACGGCGCGCGCCTCGTCCTTGTCCACGCCCTGGCCGCGCGCCAACATCAGGCCCAGGTTGAACTGGGCGTCGGCGTCGTCCTGCTCGGCCGCCCGCTGCAGCCAGGCATAGGCGCGCAGCTGGTCGGGCGCCACGCCCAGGCCTTCCGCATACGCCACGCCAAGTTGCCGCTGCGCCACGGCCAGCCCCTGTGCCGCGGCCTGGCGGAACCAGGCCAGCGCCTGCGCATCGCTCTGCACCACGCCCTGCCCCCGTTTGTAGACGAGCCCCAGATTCAGCTGTGCCTGCGCATCGCCTTGCAAGGCCGCCTTGCGGAACCACGCCAGGGCCAGCGCATCGTTCTTTTTCGCGCCCAGACCCTGGGCATAGGCCTCGCCCAGCAGAGATTGCGCGCTGGCCACGCCCTGCTCGGAAGCGCGGTAAAACCACGCCAGGGCCAGCTCGTCGCTCTGCAGCACACCGCGTCCCTTGCGGTACATCTGCCCCAGGTTTTGCTGGGCCGAGGCATCGCCCTGGGCGGCGGCGCGGCGAAACCACAGCACGGCGTCGGCATCGCTCTGCGCCACGCCGCGGCCGTGGTAATACATGGCGCCCAGGTGGTTCTGCGCGAACGCCAGCCCTTGCAGCGCTGCCAGGCGTAGCCAGACAAAGGCATGCGCGTCGTCCTGCGCCACGCCTTCGCCCTTCTTGTACATCAATCCCAGGTTGAACTGGGCGTAGGCATTGCCCTGCTCGGCAGCCGTGCGGAACCAGATATACGCCTGGTGGCTATCTCTGGCAGTATGGTCCTTGTCCATGTGCGCCCCCATCCACATCGCGCTTGCCGGCAGCACGCGCAAAACGGCGGCCCAGGGCGGCGAAATCGTGTGTTGCCTAAATTTTAAATTCGCTGCGGGGGAAGGACTTGAGCAGGCTCAATAGAAATAACAAAATTATATCGTTTTGATGAGCCCGCTTAGAGGGGAAACGGCGCTCAGCGGCGCGATGGATGCTTTTGCAGGAATTGCGGCACCTTGGCGGCGGCCAGCTTGTTCAGCGACACGAGCAAGTCGGCGTCGACATCGGCGATGCCATAGCTGCTGCGCAAATGGCGGCCGATATGGATCAGCACTTGCGCCGCCACTTCCGCATCGGACTCGGCCCTGTGGGCGGCGCTCTTGAAGGCGATGCCCAGCTGGCTCGACAGCAAGCCCAGCTTGTAGCTGGCCATGCCGGGAAACACGCGGCGCGACAGTTTCAAGGAACACACGAGCGACTGGTGCGCCGGTGTCAGGTTCAGCCTGGCGCTTTCCGCGCGCAGGAATTTTTCATCGAAGCTGGCATTGTGCGCCGACAAGGCATCGCTGCCGATGAAGTCCAGCAATTGCGGCACCACTTCGGCCACGGGCGGCGCCTTGTCGACCATCGCCTGCGTGATACCCGTCAAGCCCGTGATGAACGAGGGGATGCGCGCATTGCAGTTGATCAGGGTCACGTAACGGTCCGTGATCCGCCCGCCCTCGATGCGCAGCGCCGCCACTTCCGTGATGCGGTCGCCCATGTCGGGCGACAGTCCGGTCGTCTCGAAGTCGATCATGACGATCGGTTTGTCAAACACATTCATGAAGTCAGGCTCTTTCTGCGATGCTGCGGTGGACCAGCTTAGCCGAACTTGCGCACGGCGTCCAGCGCGAGACCGGCACCAATACTGCCGAACAAATCGCCTTCGACCTTGCGCGCGGCCGGCACCAGCGCCGCGATCTTTTCGCGCAGCAGGCGCACGCCGCTCGAGCCGCCCGTGAAGAACACGGTGTCGACGGCTTCCGGCGCCACGCCCGCGTCGCGCAGCAGACGCAGCACGGTTTCTTCCACGGAACCGCACAAGTGGCCGATGGCTTCGTCGAACTGCGTACGTTTGAGCAACAGGCTTTGCGCGGGCGACAAGCGGTCCAGCTCCAGCTGCACTTCGGCCGCGTCGGACAGGGCAATCTTGCCCTCTTCCACTTTCATGGCCAGCCAGTGGCCGGCGCGCTCGTCAATCAGTTTTTGCAGGCGCCCCATCTTGTCTTGCTCGCGCGCATCGCGGCACACGTCGGCCAGTTGCACCCAGATTTTCTTCGTGTACGCCAGGTTGATCGTGTGCCACGTCGCCAGATTGAAATAATAGCTGGACGGCACTTCGCTATTGTTGTTCAGGCGGCTGCCATAGCCGAGCAGAGGCATGACAGAAGACAGGCTCAGGTATTTATCGAAATCCGTGCCACCGATGTGCACGCCGCCCGTGGCGAGGATGTCGTCACGGCGCTCGGCCTTTTTCGCCCGGTCCGGCGACAAACGCACCAGTGAAAAGTCGGACGTACCACCGCCGATGTCGGCGATCAGCACCAGCTCTTCCTTGGCTATCTGCGACTCGTAGTCGAACGCTGCGGCAATCGGCTCGAACTGGAAGGCGACATCCTTGAAGCCGACGGAGCGCGCCACTTCGGCCAGGGTGTCTTGCGCCAGCTGGTCCGCTTGCGCGTTGTCGTCGATAAAGAAGACGGGACGGCCGAACACGGCGGACGAGAATTCGCGGCCGGCGGACTGCTCTGCCCGGCGTTTCACTTCGCCAATGAATTGCGCCAGCAACATGCGAAATGGCAAGGCGCGGCCACCGACTTCCGTCTGGCCATCGATGAGACTGGTACCCAGCAAGCTTTTCAGCGAGCGCATCAAGCGTCCTTCGTAACCGGCCAGATAGCCGGCCAGCGCCGCGCGGCCAAAACTGACTTCCTCGTCTTCCGCATTGAAGAAGACGACGGACGGTAAGGTCGTCTTGCCATCTTCCAGGCCGAGCATGGTGCTCTGCCCGGGACGTGCCCAGCCTACCGTGGAATTTGACGTGCCGAAATCGACGCCGCAAGCATTGGCCATGTCGACCCTTCCCTGAATAAAGGGGCGTTATGTTATCAGAAGGCAGGGCTTTGCACCAGCAAAACCCGTTCAGCCCGGTCAACAGCATAAGCTTGCTTTGCATCAAGTACCAGCCGCACGCAAAAGATACTCTTGGGAAATTAACGCCGAGCAACTCGGCCAGCTTCCGGAGACCCATCGTGCCCCATGCTCCCCTACGCCACCTGCCAGCAGCTTTGCTGGCCGCCTTCCTCGTTTCCCTGGCCGGCTGCGGCGGCGGTTCGGCCGACACCCAGACCGGCGCCGGTTGCGGGCTGCACAGCACGGCAGGCTGCGGCGGCAGTCCGCCGCCCGTCGTCAATCCGCCCGTGACGCCTCCGGTGACGCCGCCCGTGATTCCGCCCGTCACGCCGCCCGAACCGGCCACCTTGGCCAGCGCTGTCAACCTCGTGTTTTCCAGTACGGAACTGGCCTCGGCGGGCATGGCCGGCGGCGAGGTGGCCGTCACGGCCCTCGTCAAGGATGGCGCCAACCTCGCCTTGCCCAACGCGAAGATTTCCTTTGCCGCCGATTCCGGCATCCTCGGCAGCGTCGATGCCGTGACGGACAAGAATGGCCAGGCGCGCGCCCTGCTGGGAACGGGAGGCGCCAACAGCAACCGCAGCATTACCGTAACGGCCAATGTGGGCGCCCGCAGCGGCAAAGGCATGGTGGCCGTCACGGGCAGCACGGTGGAGCTGCTGGGGCCGGCCGCCTTGATGCTGGGCCAGGGCGCCGACCTCACCGTCACCGTGCGCGACTCGGCGCGCAAACCCGTGGCCGGCGCCGCCATCGCCTACAGTACGGGCGCCGGCAACAGCGTGCGTGTCAAGGATGGCGGCGCAGCGCTCAGCAATGCACAAGGCCAGCTGGTGCTGCGCTTGACGGCAAGCAGCCTGGGCAAGGACGCCGTGTCCGTCAATGCGCTGGGCGCCGCCGCCACGCAAGCGTATGCCGTGGCCGGCAGTGACCTGCGCCTGAGCCCGGCCGTGGGCCAGGATGCCAGCGGCGCGGACGTGCTGGCGGAAGTGGCCGCCCTGGCATGCCAGCCCATCGACGCGCGCTATGACAAGGCGGGCGTGGCGCAGTCCGGCAGCGCCAGCCTGTCGACCTCGCGCGGCAACCTGTTTGCGGACAGCGCCTGCAGCCAGGCCTTGCCCGCCAGCTTGATGTTCAGCAATGGCAACTTGCCGCGCAGCTATGTGCAATCGGCCAACGCGGGCGTGACCACCATCACGGCGGCCGTGGCCGGTGGCCCCTCGGCGCAGACGCGGCTGGAATTCGTCGCGCCATTGAGCCCTGCCAGCAAGCTGGCCGTGCAAGCGGATCCGGCCGTGCTGCGCGCGAATACGACGGCATCAGCCGACAACGCCAACACCAGTATGAGCACCATCGGCGCCGTGGTGCGCGATGGCGCGGCCAACAACCTGGTCAAGAACGCGCCCGTGCTGTTTACCATCTTGAGCGACCCCAGCGGCGGCTACCTGCGGCAAGCGGGCCGCGTACTGACGGGCAGCGACGGCCTGGCGCGCGCCGAGTACGTGGCGGGACCGGCCGACAGCGGCCGCGATGGCGTGCTGATCCAGGCCCGCATCGAGGGCGCTGAGCAAGCGGCGGCCACGGCCCTCGTGCGGCTGACGGTGGCGAGGCAAGCGCTGTCGGTCAAGCTGGGCACGGGCAGCCTGCTGCGCGAGTATTCGGCCAGCGTGCTGCAAAAGGACTTTGCCGTGTTCGTGTCCGACAGCGCCGGCAATGCCGTGCCCGGCGTCACCATCACGGCCGCCGCCTGGCCCAGCCGCTATGCCAAGGGATACTATGCGTGGCAAGCGGACAAGCCCGAGTTCCCCGACACGGGCGTCTGGCGCCTGGCCCTGCCCCATTACAGCTGTGCCAACGAGGACGTCTTGCGCAACGGTATTTTTGACGCCGCCTACGATGGCAACGGCAATGGCGTGCTCGACCCGGGCATTCCCCTGACCGTCAGCGCCAGCGGCCTGAGCGACGCGCTGGGCATGGCCACCGTCACCGTCAGCTATCCGCGCAACTTTGCTTCCTGGGTGCATGTGGCCTTGACCGTGCGGGGCACGGTCAGCGGCACGGAAGCGAGCGCCACGGCGGACTTGCCCTTACCCACCCTGGCCAGCGATTTCAGCGCCCGCCGCGTGGACCCGCCGGGACGCCTCAGCCCCTATGGTAGCGGCCCCTGCGACAGTCCCGATTGAGGAGCAGGCATACCACTTGCCATTAAATCAAATTATTTGCAACATGGACAAGAAAACAGTCTTGCCACATGGAAATATTTTCGCTATGCTCATTTTTCCCGCCCAGGCCGCCACAAGCGGCCGGGCCTGCAGGAATACTTTGAGACAGGTTGCTTGCCAGACCATTATGCGAAAAAAGAATACTGTAGCCCGGACACCCATCACCACCACCCGCCCCGTATCCGGCGCCGGACGGCGCGTGACCTCGTATGACGTGGCCCTGCTGGCCGGCGTGTCGCAATCGGCCGTGTCCCGCTGCTTCAAGCCGGGCGCCAGCGTTTCGCCAGCCACCCACGCCAAGGTCATGCAGGCGGCCATCAGCCTCGACTACATCCCCAACGCGGCCGCGCGCAGCCTGATCACGCGGCGCTCGAACCTGGTGGCCGTCATCATTTCCAACCTGGCCAATCTGTACTATCCGCAAGTATTGTCCGACCTGAGCCAGCAAATCGCCCGCCAGGGCAAGCGTCTCCTGTTGTTTACCCTCGAGCGCGAAGCGGACATCGGCAAGGTCTTGTGCGATGTGTGGCAATACCAGGTCGATGGCGCCATCGTGGCCGCCTGCCTGTCGGACGAACAGATGGCCGAATTCGGCCGGCGCGACGTGCCGCTGGTGCTGTTCAACCGCAGTCCGCGCGAGCACGCCGTGCACGCCGTGCTGTGCGACCAGGGCGAAGCGGCGCGCCTGCTCGTCTCGCGCCTGGCCGAAGCGGGCCACCGCCAGTTCGCCATCATCGACGGTCCCGGCGACTCGGCCGTCGCGCAGGAACGCAAGGCCGGCATGCTCGACCGTTTGCTGACCCTGGGCTTGCCCGCGCCCATCGTCGTCAGCGGCAACTACGATTACGCCAGCGGCGGACGCGGCTTGCGCAAGGTCATCGACCGCCTGGGCCGCGTGCCGGACGCCGTCATTTGCGGCAACGACATCATGGCCATCGGCTGCCTGGACACGGCGCGCCACCAGATGGGCATCGAGGTGCCGCTGCAGATGTCGGTGGCCGGGTTCGACGCGCTGGAAGCATCGGGCTGGCTCAGCTACGACATCACCACCCTGCGCCAGCCCGTGCAAAAGATGGCCACCGACGCCGTCGCCATGCTGGGCGAACTGATGGAACGGCGCGGCGGCATCGCCGAGCGGCGCCGCTATTGCTCGTATCTGGTCGAGGGAAGTACGGCGAGGCTGACTGGAGCACAGCCATATTTCGGCATGATGGCCGCCGCCTGAAAAACGCCCGTGGCGTTGTTGCCTGCCCCTCGCCGTACTATTCGTACTGTCTTCGGGGCCGCGCCTAGCCACAGGCGTTTTTCAGACGCTCGCACTTCTCTGCCAAAAACCTTGCACATAAAAAAACCTCGCATTGCTGCGAGGTTTTTCATTTCAAGTCCAGGGAATCAACCGAAGATCTTGCCCTTGAGCATATTCAAACCCTGGCTGACGAGGTCATTGCCTTCCGGTACCTGACCATCAGGGGTCAGTTTGTCGATCAGCTGGGGCAGCAAGGCGGCCAGGCCGCCCGAAGCCGCGTCCGGTGCGACGCCCGCTTTTTCCGCGATCTGGGTGATCGTGTCGCTACCGAGCGCATCCTTGATTTGTTCGCCGGAGACAGGCGCATTGGCACCCGTGCCGATCCAGCTGGCTACCTGGTCGCCCAGGCCGCTTTCCTGGAATTTCTGCAGCAGGCCGGGCAAGCCGCCGTGCTGGTTGACCAGGTCCATCACACTGGCCATCAATCCCGATGGGGCTTCCCCGTCAGCACTTTTGTTGCCCAAAGCGCTCATCGCCTGTCCTGCAAGTTGATCTAGCAAACTCATCGTATTCTCCTGAACGCTATCGATTGGTGCCGCGTGACTGCGGCGTCGGTATGGCGCAGACCATTCTGCGCCATGGAAATCATTATACTATGAATAATAACAATGCTATAATTACAATCTTGAGGCGAACGCACAGATCGCCTCACTGTCGAGGCATCCACCTCCATCATATTTAGTTCGGCCCAACTTGCAAGCGTAAATTGACAGTTTGCAAAAACGTGTAGAATTAATTTTCCACTTACTGAGGAGTATCAACACATGAACATCAATAAAGCGGTAGACAAGGCTTACGAAAAAAAGACCTTCAAGGAAATCGCTGATGCGCCCGTCGATGCGCTGCAAGGCGTGAGCGAAAAGGATGCGGAACTGCTCAAGCAAGCGTTCAATATCAAGACCGTGCGCGATCTGGCAAACCTGAAATACTCGAAGTGGGCGCGCGCCATCGTCACCCTGGCCGATACGGAAGAATAAACCGGGCCATGCCGCAGGCATTCCCGTCAGCACAGCCCGCCCCAGTCGGCGGGTTTTTTCATTCCGGCCTACTACCGGCTGGCAAGCCGATAGCCGCGCGGAGTCGCCGTTGACTACGCCGCTGACCCTGCCTGGCATCTGCTGGCCCCTGCAAGCGAGCACGGGCCACCTTGCCGTCACCACGCAGCACATCACGGGCCACTTTCGCGCCGGCGCGGGCGAAGATGCCATCATCGTGTGCGATCTGCTGGCAGCCGGGAAGTTCCGCAATGGCGCGGCGCGCCACTGGTGCCGCACGCACCAGTGCTACTGGGGCACGCAGGCCGACGTGGCCGACTGGCAGTCAACGCGGCAGATGCGTTGCCGCCAGCACGCCAGCCCCATGGGTTACGTGCTGTATCCGGCACTGTTCGACCCCAGCCAGTTTCACGCCACGACCTTGCGCCCGGGCCCCGATGGCGTGCTGCAACTGCGCGCCAAGGCCGATGACGGCGGCGCCCTGCTGGCGCGCGACCTAGCCGCGCTGGCCATCGACTGCCGCGCCCTGCCCGGCCTGTTCCCGCCCGACGTCGTGCAGCTGAACATCACGCCGCCCGCCGCGCAAGCGTTCACCGCCGCCTTGCAGGCAGGCACGCCGCTGGACTGCAGCGACTGCGCCCGCTGCGGCCATCCGCACCTGGACCTGGGCAGCTTCGCGCTGGCGCCGCACCGGCGCCACAGCTGCGGCCATTGCGGCCACGACGCCTCGCACAGCGCCACGGCCATCGTCTCGACGCCCCTGTGGCGGCTGCGCCAACGCTACGCGCAATGGTTCTGACGCAATGCGTCTGATGGTGCGTCCGCCCACAGTCAGGCAATGCACTGCCGAGTAGACTCCCTCCATCACCACCACGAGGACGGCACCATGCCACAAACGCAACACCAGGATGAAAATGGCCAGCCAGGCGACGAAGGCGATTTGTCCGACCTGCTCAGCGAATTGCGCATCCTCTTGCCGGGCGCGCAGATGCTGACGGCCTTCCTCATCATCCTGCCCTTCAACGGCGGCTTCGCGAAGATCGTGCAGGCGGAAAAAGTCGTCTTCCTGCTGACGTTCTTCCTGTCCATGACGAGCCTGGTGCTGCTCAGCGCGCCAGCCATCCAGCACCGCGTGATGCGCCCGCTGCAAGACCGCGAACGTTTCAAGCGCGTGGCCGACCGCATCATGATGTGCGGCGCCTTTTCCCTGGCGCTGGCGTTTATTCTGGGCACGAACCTGGTGATGTCGGAAGTGTTCGGCCACATCGCCGGCATCATCGCCGGCGTCCTGATGGGGTCACTCATCATTTGCATGTGGTGGTGGCTGCCCCTGCACCTGAAAAGCAGCAAGAAGATCTAAGCGCAGCGCCCAGCGCCCAGTCCGCGTCCGGCAACTATCGTAGGCATAGTCGCTTTCATATTCTACGTGTCAATATTTTCCATGGGATCAGAAATTCCTTGCCCCGTCCGTCTCCGAGTGACATCAGAGCGATTCCCCCGTCCTGGCCATCAGCACGGCTGCCGTCATGCAAATACAGCTTGCGCACCTCGACGCCAAGATTAGTATGAATGCAATATTTTGTCTTTGTACAAGCAGTATCGAACCCGCATTGAAAGGATGACAACTTGGATCCCGACCTCGACCTCCTCAAGAAACAGATTGAATTGATGGCCTTGCACGCGCAATCGAGCATGGACCCCGCGCAAGCAAGGGCATTCGAGGCAGCGACACGGAAAATGCAGGCGGAATATGAAGGGGCAAAACGCATCCTGGCCGACAAGAACGCCAGCGCGGAAGCCAAGAAATATGCAAAGGACGTCACGGACGCCATCAACAAGAACTTGCCCAACATGGTCAAGGGCGTGCTGTCCGCGGCGAGCGCCTTCAAGTCGGGCGACTATATCAATGGCAGCGCCGCCATCATGGATATCTGCGCCGCCGGCATGCAGCTGATCGGCAGCCTGTCAGCCGGCGCCGGTCCGTACGGCGCGATATTCGGCGCCCTGTTCAGCATTGTCGGTCAACTGCTCACCTATTTCGGGCCAAAGCAACCTTCTCTCAAGGATCAGATCATTGAGGCAATGAAAGGGTTGAACGCGGATGAGAAACTGCGTGAAGTCAAGGCCAATGGCAGTGCGGTTGATCAATATATGGCGACCATAGGCCGCATCAAACTGGATCTGTCCGAAATTCTGCCGACGCCCTTGAACACGGTGGAGAATCGGGTGAAGGTCCACAAATGTCTCGATAGTTGCATTATTTCAATAAATAATGCGTTTACTATTATTTCCGTTTTATACGACAAATGGATGACCGCCGAATGGCTGAAGGACGAAAAAACCCAGGACCTGGAGAAATGGCCGGAAATCCTCGGCGTTTTCTGCCGCACCTACGCCGATGCGCTGCTCGCCCATGTACTGCTGGAGTCCCTCGTCGACCATGAAATGGTGGGGCGGCAGCTGGAGCAGGCCTCGATTCGAAATCCGGACTACAAGAACACGCCGCACGAGTATGACGCGATCTACGACCGTTTGATACGGCTCGAAGCGGACATGGAGGCGCTGCCCAAGCTGTGGAACGACGGCAACACCCAGATGCTGGAATGCCTGAAGGCGATCGAACCGGTCGCCCGCGACCGGGGCCTGTTCGCTCACCTCGGTACCAACATGAGCAAGAACCTCTACGCCGCGACGGGAGGCAGCGTCACGCGAACCGGCGAATGGAAGCCTTTTCAGATCGGCTATGGCAATCGTGGCCGCCGCTTCGCCTTGACGATGCCAAAGACGGAGGCAGGCTCGCTGAAGCCACGCTATCACCTTTTCTTCTGCCAGCACTGGAGCGCGTCCGATAACGGCGACATGGAACACGGCTGGCTGGATCCGACCACGCTTGAAGTGTCGGACATGAAAGAAGTATCCGGTGATAAATTCCATGACGTCTGGGCACTGCCGTCCCCCGACGACAGCCGCGCATCGTTCGTCTACACGGCGCGCAATGAAGGCAGGCAAGGCTCCATCAAGCTGCATCAATTGAATGACAGCGGAGAGTTGAAAGCCGGAAATTGGCAGCCGGCGACCAAGGCCGGCGTCGTCAACGTCCGCGCCATCACCCATCCGCCCGCGACATTGCCCGATGACCCGGACGGGGCCGCCATGCTGCCGGCCCTCCTGCAAGGGACGGACCATTACAACTCCATCATGTACGGCGCCCTTGCCGCTTCCGGAGAGCTTTACGTCGACCAGTCAAATACCCGCTGCTACGTGCCAGCGCCGTGGGGCAGCTATACCGGTATCGATGTCGATCCCTACTATGTCTGGGTTTTTGGGCCGATGGGCCTGGCGTGCGCCACGCACGCCTCGGTCATCAGTTGTATACGCGGCATCATCAAATCGCCCAGATGGATCAGCCATATCCCCGAAGCGCTGATCGGCGACACACATACCCATCCGGGCAAAACGTGGCGGGACAGGTACACCCAGGCGAGGATTCCCTACCCGCCGCTGATCGGCATACAATCGCTGTCGCCGTGCAAGGATGGCACCCTGTTCGCCAGCATCACGACACGCACCGTTACAGCTGTACAACATGGCGGAGAAGTCGCCTACATCGCGACCGATACGCCAGCCCTGTATACGGCCCTCTACAGCATCAATATCAAGGATGGCAGGCTCAACGTGGGACCGTGGAGCAAGCTGCCCGGCGGCCCGCAGGCGCAACAAGTCCAGAAGATGGCCATCCCCTGCTGGTCGCTATTTGCAAGTTTGAAAGCACAGCTGGCCAAGACGCCTGTCATGGCCCCGCCTCCGCTGCGAACTGCCCGGCAGACCACGCTGTAAGCCTGCCCTGCCGCCATGGCTCGCCGTGGCGGCAGGAATTACACAGACGGCAAGCGACGCACGGCGAAAGGAAACGCAGCATGGGCAAGCCGCTACCCCGCCTTTTGCAAAATGGTGATCTTGCCATCTGCCTCGAGGAACGCGCATTTCATGTCCGCCAACGGACAATCGGCCTCGCGCAGCGCCTGCTCGACATCGCCGCCGGCCACCCGGCATTTCTTGACGACATCCTCAAAAATCTGGCCGTCGCGCCCCAGCAGCACGGGCGTGCCATCGACCAGATCGGCGAACTTACGGCTGCGCGAACTCAGCCATGCGATCAGCATGTTGAGGCAGATCAAAGTCAACGCCAGTACCAGGCCGGCGGGAACGGATTCGTCGCCGCCGGACAGGGAATTCGATACCGCCTCGCTCAGCAGCATGACGACCAGCAAGTCGAACGGCGTGAATTGCCCCACCGTCCGCTTGCCCGTCATGCGCACCATCAGCAGCAAGGCAAGGTAGATGATGACGGCGCGCGCCACCAGTTCCCATACCGGCACATCCAGATCGAACATGGCAATCCTCCCCACAGATGATTGCCTTATTTATACGTCTTTTTGCTCCGGCATGGCCACACCGCTGGCCTGCTCCAGCAACGTTTCGCGGAAAATCCCCACCAGCGGACGCAAGTTGACCTTGTGCCAGGCCAGCCACAATGGCGTGCGGTAGCTGAACCACGGCAGTGCGCGCACGATCACGCCGGCCGGCGCGTGCTGGCGCAGGCTGTGCTGGATCATGGCCATGCCCAGCCCGGCCGCCACCAGGCCCAGCGCCGTCAGCGGTTCCGTTGCTTCCAGGCGGATATCGGGCGTAAAACCGGCGCGCGCGCAGGCGGCGATGAAGTTATCGTGTTTCAGCACGCTTTCCTTGTGCAGCACGGCAATCCATTCCTGGCCCGCCAGGTCCTCGGGCGTCAGCTCCGTCTTGTGCGCCAGCGGGTGCGTCTCCGGCAAGGCCAGCAGCATGGGGTCGCTCAGCACTTGCGCGCAATCGAGGTCGGGGTCGTTCGGCAGCGGCGGTTCGCACAACAGCGCGATATCGAGGCTGCGCTGGCGCAAGCCTTCGATCTGCTCGGCAGAATGCAGGTTGTACAGGGCGATGTGCACCTGTGGGCGCGTGGCGCGCAAGGCGCGCAAGCCATCGGGCAGGACGCCCGCATGCATGGCGTTCTCGATGTAGCCGATGCACAGGCCGCCCTCGTCGCCGCGTCCCAGGCGCTTGGCCAGCGCTTCCAGGCGATTCCCGTGCGTGATAAAAGCGCGCGCTTCGGCCAGGAAAGTATGGCCGTCGCGCGTCAGGCGGATGCGCTGCGCGCTGCGCTCGAACAGGGTCAGGCCCAGCCTGTCTTCAAGCTGGGCGATTTGCCGGCTCAGCGGCGATTGGGAAATATGCAGGCGCTCGGCGGCGCGCCCCACGTGTTCTTCCTCGGCGACGGCGATGAAGTATTGCAATTGGCGGATGTCCAGCATATCAGACCCTTAAGGACTCAAGTTGCGCTAATTATGTCTTGGACAGGCTTAACTTGTCCAGCTATTCTGTCTTCACTGATCCACACATTGAAGGAAACATCATGAGTATCAAACACTTACTGACAGGCAAACTGGGTTTCGGCACGGCGCCGCTGGGCAATATGTTCCGCAACATTCCTGAAGAGGAAGCGATGGCGACCGTCGACGCGGCCTGGGAATCGGGCATCCGCTATTTCGATACGGCCCCGTTCTACGGCGCCGGCCTGGCCGAGCTGCGCCTGGGCGCCGCCCTGAAACAGCGCCGCCGCGACGAATACGTACTGAGCACCAAGGTCGGCCGCCTGATCCTCGACGAACTGGAAGACCCGGCAAGCCGCGAACTGGGTGAAAAAGGCGGCTTGTTCGAATTTGGCCGCAAGAACAAAATCGTCGACGATTACTCGGCCGACGCCACCCTGCGCTCGATCGAAGACAGTTTGAAACGCCTGGATACGGACCACCTCGACATCGTCTGGGTACACGACATCGCCCAGGATTTCCACGGCGACAACTGGCTGGCGCAATTTGAAACGGCGCGCACAGGCGCCTTCCGCGTGCTGACCCGCTTGCGCGAAGAAGGCGTCATCAAGGCTTGGGGCGTGGGCGTGAACAAGGTGGAACCGCTGGAAATGACCCTGGACCTGGCCGAAGCCCAGCCCGACGCCTTCCTGCTGGCCGGCCGCTACACCCTGCTCGACCATGAACGGGCGCTGCAGCGATTGATGCCTGCCGCCGCGAAACAGAACGTCGACATCGTCGTCGGTGGACCCTACAGTTCGGGCATCCTGGCCGGTGGCGCGCATTTCGAATACCAGAAAGCCTCGCCCGAGATCATTGCAAAAGTGGAACGCATCAAGGCCATTGCCGCGCGCCACGGCGTCAGCGTGAAGGCGGCCGCCCTGCAATTCTCGCTGGCCAACCCGGCCGTGGCCGCCGTGATCCCCGGCGCCAGCCGTCCGCAACGCCTGGCCGAAGACCAGCAAGCATTGAACAGCGTCATCCCCGCCGCCTTCTGGCAAGAGATGCGCGCCGAGCAACTGGTGTCGCCATTCGCTCCCCTGCCAACCGGCAGCAACTAATATATAAAGGAAGACCATCATGGCCCATACCACCACCTCGATCGACATCGCCGCCACGCCGGCGCAAGTGTGGCAACTGATTGGCGGCTTCAACTCGCTGCCCGACTGGCTGCCGTATATTCCCAGCAGCACGTTAAGCGAGGGGGGCCGCATCCGCCACCTGGCCAACCCGGCCGGCGACGTCATCGTCGAGCAGCTGGAAGCGTACGACAATGCGGCGCGCAGCTACAGCTATTCCATCCTGCAGGCGCCGTTTCCCGCCACCGATTATCTGTCCACCCTGCAAGTGAGCGCGATTCCCGGCAGCGATGGCGCCCGGGTCAGCTGGTCGGGCCGCTTCACGCCCATGGGCGTGAGCGAGCAGGAAGTGACGGAGCTGTTCCACGGCATCTACGTGGCGGGACTGGAAGCACTGCAGCAATCATTGACGAAGTAACAATCCGCGAAGACCATTTCCGCCACAGCCAGCTTTTCTTCGCCTGCCCTGTGGCGGAATCGCGCAGATTCCGTGTTATCGTTAACAACAAGAGCAAGCGTTATTGTGTGCAGTGCAGCATATTTCAGCCATCGCCCAGCAGAGCTTGCCCGAATCTTTTACAATGTTGTCTTTGGGCAGTTCCTATCGCCCGAAAATACCGGCCAGCCGACGACTCTGGTGGCGCATTGCCACTTCCGGCCGGGCCACAGCGCTTCTCTCCACCCTGTCATTCTTTACCCAACTAACAAGAACATGCACGCCTCCGTAGACCCATTGATTCCGCGCGTCACCGCGCCTTTTGGCGCTGGCTATGCCGACCTGGCCCTGGCCATCGGCGGCCTCGCCATCGGTACGGGCGAATTCGCCTCCATGAGCATCCTGCCCGTGGTGGCTGACGACCTGGGCACGACCTTGCCGCAGATGAGCCACATGATCAGCGCCTATGCGCTGGGCGTGGTCGTCGGCGCGCCCCTGATCACGATCTTCCTCGCCCGCATGCCGCGCCGGCTGATGCTGATCTGCCTGATGCTGATGTTCGCTGGCGGTAACTTGCTCAGCGCCATCGCCCCCAATTATGGCTTGCTGGTCGTCGCGCGTTTTGTCGCCGGCATCCCGCACGGCGCGTATTTCGGCGTGGCGGCCTTGGTGGCGGCCGCCCTGGCCGAACCGGACAAGCGGGGCCAGGCCGTCGCCCGTGTCCTGATGGGCTTGACCGTAGCCAATATCTTCGGCGTGCCGCTGGCCACGTATATCGGCCAGACCCTGGGCTGGCGCTCGGCCTTCTTGCTCGTCGCCGCGCTGGGTTTGCTGACCATGCTGATGGTGCGCATCTTCGTACCGATGGTCGCCGCCGGCGACTCGAGCCCGCGCCGCGAACTGGGCGTGTTCCGCCGCCTGCAAGTGTGGCTGACCCTGCTGATGGTGGCGATCGGCTTTGGCGGCATGTTCGCCGTCTATACGTTCATCACGCCGACCTTGCTGGAAATCACGAAAGTGTCGCCCCTCGTCATCTCCATCTTGCTGGCCATCATCGGCGTCGGCATGACCGTGGGTAATCTGATCGGCGGCTGGCTGGCCGACCGCTCGCGCCTGTGGACCATCTTCGGCGTGCTGCTGTGGAACGTGGCCGCCCTGGCCGCATTTACCTACACCAGCAGCAATGTCTGGCTGACGGCCATCAACCTGTTCGCCATCGGCGCCGGCATCGCCGTCGCTCCCGCCGTGCAGACGCGCTTGATGGACGTGGCCGGCGACGCGCAAACCGTAGCCGCCGCCCTCAACCATTCCGCCTTCAATATCGCCAACGCCCTGGGCGCCTGGGCCGGCGGCATCGCCATCGCCATGGGCATGGGCTTGCGCTCGACAGGCTGGGTCGGCGCCATGCTGGCCTGCGGCGGCATCGTCGTGCTCGGTATTTCCGTGCTGGTGGAAAACCGCAGCCGCAATGTGGGCGGCGCGCAGCCGGCTTGATCCGTGCAGTGAGCGGCGGCCGGTTCAGGCGGCCGCTCACTGCGCGCTCGTCTAGTCCTCGATGGCAAACGCCACCGCCGCCTCGCAATGAATGGCCGTGGTATTAAATAACGGCAAGTCGATATCTGCGGGCTTGACCAGCAATGGAATCTCCGTGCAACCCAGAATCACGCCCTGCACGCCTTGCAGCCGCAGTTTCTCTATGATGCCGAGAAAAATTTTCCGACTGCCATCGGTAACAATATTCTGTACCAGTTCCGTGTAGATAATGTCGTGGACGACTTCCTGTTCGGCCGCATCGGGTGTCACTGTGGCGATGCCAAAGCGCTCCAGCGCGTCGTGATAAAAGCGGCCCGCCATGGTCTGCTTGACACCCAGCAAGCCGACCTTGCGCAAGCCCGACTGCTGCACCCGCTTCGCCGTTTCCTCGACGATGCTGATGAAAGGCAAGCCGATCCGCGGTACGACGGCCGGCGCGAAGCGGTGCACGCCATTCGCGCATAGCAGGAAGAAATCCGCGCCCATGCCTTGCAGGCGCCGCCCTTCCTTGACGAGGAATTGCTCGATGGCGTGGGAATCGGCTTGCGCCGCGTGCGCCACGAAATCGGCCTGGTCGATGCTGACCAGCATGATGCGCGCGCTATGCGCGGGACCGATGCGCGCCACCAGCATTTCATTGAGCAAGCGGTAGTATTCCAGGGTAGACGCCCAGCCGATGCCGCCGATCAAGCCTATCGTTTTATGTTGCACGTCTATCCTGGCAAAAAAGAGTTTCGTACATTGTATGTCACGCGTATCCAGACGACGGCAGAGAAGCACGCAGCGCTGCCGCCATCCAGATGGCGCGGCACCTTGCCGTCTACCCTCCGCATCTACCTGATGTCATGGCCATTGGAGGTGTGTCGGCTGTATTCGCTCTCAAACGCCGCCAGGCTCTCCGCCTGCGCCCACAGACTGGCGATATAGCGAAATTCATCCTCGAACGGCTGCTCGAAATCGGCCACGTCCGTCGCATACTCGCAATTGCGGCTCAGCATGACCAGCCAGTCGGGATAAGCTAGCGCCGGGTACAAGCGGGTCAAGATGGCGTCGAGCGAAGCCACGCTTTCCCGCCCTGCCAGATAGGCGGCGCGCAACTCGACGATGAATTTGCCAGCGAGGAATTGCTGATCGAGCCGTTGCGTGCCCCGGTAGCGCTCGATGATCACGTCAGCCAGCGGCAACACCTCGTCAACACCCCGGGCGCTGGCCAGCAGCACGACCTCGAGGTCGTCGCCTTCCTGGTCCAGATGCAAACGCTCCACGGCCCAGTCCACGCAGCGGTCCGCCAGGGCAAAACCCATGCGCAGCTGGAAAACGGCGATTTCCAATTCTGTCAGTTGTTCCATGTCTTTCATTTTGCTGATGCCCTCCTCACTCCGCCCGCAGCATCTTCTGCAACACCGCATCAAGCTCGTAAAAATCCACGGGCTTGGTCAGGTGCAGATCGAAGCCCGCATCGGATGCCATCTGGCGATCCTTGTCCTGGCCCCAGCCCGTGACGGCCACGAGGATGGCGTCCTTGCCGCAGGGTTCACTACGCAACAGCCGTGCCACGTCGTAGCCATTCATGTCCGGCAAGCCGATGTCGAGCAGGATCACGCGTGGCATGAAAACTTGCGCCGCAACCATGCCGGCCGGGCCATCGTAGGCCGTGCGCACTTCATAGCCGAGGATGTCGAGCGCCAGCGCCAGGCTTTCGGCCGCGTCGGCGCTGTCGTCGATGACCAGCACCTTGCCCTCGCGCGTGCCGGCCAGCAAGCGGCGGTTGGGCTCGGGCGGCGCCTGCAGCGGCACGGCGGGCAGCGGCAGGCGCAATATGAAGGTGCTGCCCAGCCCCACGCCATCGCTGTGCGCGCTGATACTACCGCCATGCAATTCGGCCAGGCCGCGCACCAGCGACAGGCCGATGCCCAGGCCGCCCTGTGCCCGCGACAGGGCCGGTTCCAGCTGCGAAAACATGTCGAACACCGTGTCCAGGTGCTCGGGCGCAATGCCGATGCCCGAATCGTGCACGGTAATGTGCACGTCGTTGTCCGTGCACGACACTTCCAGCCCGATGACGCCGTTGGCGGGCGTGTACTTGACGGCGTTGGTCAGCAGGTTGGCAATCATCTGCCCCAGTCGCGTGGCGTCGGCGTCGAGCCAGATGGATTGCGGCCATTGCCCCACGTGCACCGCGTGGCCCGATTGCGCGGCCAGCTCCGCCACGCTGTGCAGGGCCGCTTCGACCACGGGGGCCAGCTCCACGCTGGCGCGGCGCAATTCCAGACGCCCCTGCGTGATGCGCGACACTTCCATCAAATCGTCGACCAGGTGCGTCATGTGCGCCACTTGCCGGCCCAGCACGTCGCGGGCCCAGCGCAGCTGCGGATCGTCCAGCTGCGCCAGGCGCAGCACTTCCAGCACATTGCGCATGGGCGCCAGCGGATTGCGCAGCTCGTGCGCCAGGGTGGCCAGGAACTCGTCCTTGCGCCGGTCGGCGGCCGCCAGCTGCTCGTTGAGCTCGCCCGCCTCCTTGCGCGCCAGCTGCAGCTGCTGCTCGTATTTGCGCCGGTCGCTGGCGACAAAGACTGCGATCTCGTCATAACGCACGCCCTCGTGCACGCGGCGCACGGCGTTGAACAGCATCGGTATGGATTGCCCCTGGCGCTGGCGCATGTCGAGCAGAATTTCCGACACGCTGCCCTGCACCTGCATCAGCGGCAGCCAGTGCGTCTGGTGGAACACGCGCCCGCCGATGGTCAGCAAGTCCTGCAGTTTCTTTTTGCCGAGCAATTCCGCAGAGCCATAGCCGAGCCAGCCGCAAAAGGTGGCGTTCGCCTGCACAATGGTGCCGTCGGCCGTGCACAGCAGCAAGCCGCAAGCTGCGTGCTGGAACAAGGTACTGGTATCAGGCAAGGAAGGCATCGTGTCGCGCATTACAGGTGCAGGCCATCGAGAAAGCGGCGGATGGCGCGGTAGCTGGCGTCGGGCGCGCTCATGTGCGGGCAATGGCCCACATTCTCGACCACGTGCAGGCTGCTGCGCGGCAGCATCTCGCGCAAGTACTCGCCCACGGACGGCGGCGCGATGAAGTCGTCGCTGCATTGCACGATCAGGGCCGGCGTGCTGTTGTGCGGCAAGATGGCGCGGTGATCGGACAAAAACGTGGTTTGCGCGAAATGCCGGGCGATGGCCGGATCCGTACGGCAAAAGCTGTTCACAAGATCGTCTCCCAGCGCCGGCTGCCCGGGCGCGCCCATGATGGCAGGCGCCATGCCGGCGGACCAGCCCAGGTAATTGGCGTCCATGGCGTCCAGCAAGTCGTCGATATCGGCACTGCTGAAGCCGCCCCGGTAACCGGCCGCCGCATCGTCGATATAGCACGGCGACGGCGCCAGCATGACTTGCGCGACGAACAACTCCGGCTCGGCAATCGTGGCCAGCAAGGCGCTCATGGCGCTGACGGAATGGCCGACGCAAATCACGGGACCGCCGCCAACGGCATGGATGACCCGGCGCAAATCGGCGCCATGCGCATCGAGCCGCGCATAGCGATCGAAATCATAGGCGCCCTGGTCGGAAGCGCCACTGCCGACAAGATCGAACAGCACGGTGCGGTAGTGCGGACGAAACAGGGGCTCCAGGTAGCGCCACATGGTTTGATCGCAGCCAAAACCATGCATGAACACCATGGTGGCTGCCGCGCCCGCCAGCGGTGCACCGTTGCGTTCGTTCACGCGGACATTGTTCCGATCTTCTATACGCATGCCGCTTCAACCTTGAATATTTCCATGTGGAATGTAAATTAACTTCTTGCTAGCATCTTAGCATGCGCCATTTGACTCGAGGCAACACCATTGGCGCTGGACAAACGCCATGCCACGGCGGATAATGAGAACGATTCCCATTATCAAAATAACAGGCCTGTACCAGGCCCATACTTGGCTTTTCCCTGTGCGCCCCGGTGGCGCCCGCTGGCGGCAACAAGCCGGTTTTATGTTGAAGGTTTGTACCGCATGCGCGCTTTCTGGACTGTCATACACCGCTGGGCCGGTCTCACCATCGCCCTCTTCCTCATCGTCGCGGGCCTCACGGGCGCCGTCACGTCGTGGGACCATGAACTGGACGAATGGCTCAACGCCGACATCATGGAAACGCCGGGCCGCGGCCCCCTGCAGCCGCCGTTCGTGCTGGCGCAAAAAGTGGCCGCCGCCGACCCGCGCGTGGAAGTCAATTACATGACCCTGGGCCTGGAAGAAGGCCATGCGGGCGCCTTCATGGTGCGCCCGCTCACCGACCCGGCCACGAACAAGCCGTTCGTGCTCGACTACAATACCGTCTACATCGATCCCGTCACGGCGCAGATCACGGGCACGCGCGATTCGACCGCCATTTCCCTGTCGCGCCGCAGCCTGATGCCATTCTTGCGCCATCTGCACTACAGCCTGCACGTGCCCGCCTTCTGGGGCACGGACCGCTGGGGCTACTGGCTGATGGGGACGGTGGCCCTGATCTGGCTGCTCGACAGCATGGTGGCGTTTTATCTGACCACGCCGCGCCGTTTGCGCCCACGCGCGCAGGATGAAGCGCCGCGCCACCGCGACGCCGCCAACTGGTGGCAGCGCTGGAAACCGTCATGGGTGGTGCGCTGGGCGGCCGGCGGCTACAAGCTCAATTTCGATTTGCACCGCGCGGGCGGCCTGTGGGTGTGGGCCATCATCATCGTCGTCGCGTTCACGTCGTTCTCCCTAAACCTGTACCGCGAAGTGTTCTATCCCGTCATGTCGCTCGTCTCGACCACCACGCCGGGCCCGTACGAAACGCAGACGCCGGCGCCATACGGCACGTATATCACGCCCGTGATCGGTTTCGAGCAAGCCGTGGCCATCGCCAAAAAGCAGGCCGTGCAGCGCGGCATCACCTCACCCATCGGCGGCATTTATTATGGTGGCAATTACTCGTTCTACAACGTCTCGTTCTTCGACCCGGCCGATGAATTCGGCGCCGCCGGCATGGGTTTGTCAAACCTGTACGTCGACGGCATGGACGGCAGCATCATCGGCCAGCACAAGCCATGGGAAGGCACGGCCGCCGACGTCTTCGTGCAATTGCAATTCCCCCTGCACTCGGGCCGCATCCTCGGCCTGCCGGGACGCATCATGATGTCCTTCATGGGCGTGATGGTGGCCATGCTGTCGGTGACGGGCATCGTCATCTGGGAAAGAAAACGTCGTTCGCGCCGCCTGCAGGCGAAAAAGCCATTGCAATCCACCTGACCTGGCGACTCCACAAGGGCGCAGGCGGACGCATCCGGTCTGCGCCGCACACGCGCAACGCGCAACTAATAGTAGCGGCCATCCCACCTCCTCACTTTGCTACACGGTAGCCGGCACATGCCGGCTGTCCGTGCTGCGCCTTCCGCTCGACTAATGCAGTTTACTTGCAATAGCATGACGCGCCAGCTATTATTGCAACTCAATTGCATTTACCACTTTGCGCTGCGCCTGCGTCCAGCGCCAGCATCCCATACGCCTATTAGAGAGTCCTATGCGCCATCATGTATTCGCAGCCGCCATGCTGTCCACTGCCCCGCTCGCTTACGCGGCGGACGACGTCACCCTGCAAACCATCCAAGTCCGCGCGGACAGGCCTTCCGGCATCGACAGCGTCGTCATCGTCGAGAATACGCAAGCGCAGAACAGGACCCTGGGCGGCATGCTCGAGCATGTATCGGGCGTGCAAAGCAGCGCCTTCGGCCCGAATGCCGGCGCACCCGTGATTCGCAGCCTCAGTGGCAGCCGCGTGCAAATTCTCGAGGATGGCCAGTCCATCCTCGGCATGAATGCGCTCAGCGGCGATATCAACATCCCGTTCGACCCGCTGTTTGCGCGCAGCGTCACCGTCAACAAATCGTCCGACAGCGTGCGTTTCGGCGGCAATGCGATCGGCGGCAGCGTGGACGTCGATTCCGGCCTCATTTCCAGGAAGATGGAGAGCAAGGAGAAAGACCTGGAGCTGGTGCTGCGCAAGGGCTTCAACGATGCCGACGCGCAAGGCTTGCGCATGAATTTCAATGATGGCAAACATTTCTCGACGAATCTGCAGATGTCCTTCCAGAAAATCGGGCATTACGATATTCCTGGCAACAGCAAGGCCGGCGTGTGCAACAGCCAGCTGTTCCCAGTGAAAGGCGGCGTGAATAGCTTTTTGGCCGACAGTTGCCAGAAAGAGGCGCGGATCCAGCAGGTCTACAACAAGGCTTCGCAACCGTTTATCGACCAGTTCATGAAGGAAAATCCGGACTGGGCGGATGGCGATTTTTCCTTCTATACCAATCAGCCGACATCCGTATGGCAGCGCAAGACCTACGTCAATCCGGCCAACCCCGCTTACGTGCCCGGCACGCCAAAGACGGTGCAGAACAAGATCAACAAGGACGTGACACCCGATTACCACGGCACCCTGGGCAACAGCCATGCCAGCAATTCCCACTTTGCCGTCGGCAGCACCTACTTTTTCGATCGCGGTTACGTCGCCGCCAGCCTCGACACCAAGAATAGCGACTATGGCGTGCCGGGCTTTTCCATGGAAAACCAGTCTTTCGGCTCGAATTATGACGAGGGGGTGCCCGTCGGCGTCGTGATCAGCCAGGATAAATATGCGCTGGAAGCCACTCTGCGCGATCCCGTCGCGTATATGGAAAGCGCGCAGTTGCGCGTGTCGCGCCTGAACAATACGTCGGGAGAACGCCTCGGTGCGGCGAAGGCGAATGACTACCGCTTCGACACCAACCAGGCCGAGCTCCTGCTCGCGCACCGGCGCGCGGGCCCCTTGAGCGGCTTGCTTGGCCTGAGCCATCAATCCCGCGACGTCACCGGCAGCGGGCCGCAGCTTTACCTTCCCGATGCGAGCACGGCCAGCAGCGCGCTGTTCGTCAAGGAAAGCCTCGACGTCGACTGGGCCACCTTCGATGCCGGTTTTCGCCATGAAAAAGTCGAGCACGACATCCACAAGAGCGGATTCAAGACGTCAAGGAATGCGAAAAACGCCAAACTCGAGGACAGGTCATTCAGCCTGAACAGCTATAGCCTGGGGGCCTCGGCCAAGCTGGGGCAGCTTTTCGGTGCGAAGCTGCGCCATGCCTCGTCGGAAAGAGCGCCCGACGTCAATGAGTTGTATGCGAGCAACCGCCACTATTCGATCATGACCCAGGAAGAAGGCAACCAGGATTTGAAAGCCGAGCGCGCGCGGAATACCGAGCTTACCGGATTGTTCGGCCATCGCGGCTTCCAGCTGTCCGCCACCGGCTACGTCATGAAGTATGAAAACTTTCTGTATCTTGGCCACTCGGGACTGCAGACGGCCAATCGCCTGCCATTAAAATATTGGAAGCAGACCGATACGACGGTCAAGGGATTCGAGATCGACGCCTCGCAGCTCATTCAGCTTGGCGGCTACGGCAAGCTGAACCTCTCCGCCTTTGCCGACCTGGTCAGGAACAAGGCGGACAATCCGGACAAGCTGCGCGCGCACAACGACGGCGCCTACCTGCCCAACATGCCCACCAACCGCTATGGCGCGAGTGCGCTGTGGGACAACAAGGGTTGGAAGGCCAGGCTTTCCAGCACGTGGTACGACAAGCAGAAGTACCTGGGCAAGAGCGTCAGCGAGGAAGTGCCGCTCGACGGCTACACCATGGTGAACTTCCAGGTGAGCCGTGCACTGCAAGTGCCGAATTCACCGTTTGCCGGCATCGACGTGTTCATCAGCGGCACCAACCTGCTCGATGAGGACGCCAGGCCGCACAATTCCCCACTGAAATACATCGCGCCCTTGCCTGGCCGTGGCTTCCAGATTGGATTGAGCGCCAGGCTCTAAGGCGCGGCGCCATCCCGCTCCCGCCTCACCAGCGCCAGCAGGCTGTCGGCCCGGTTGCCGTCGCAGCAGATGGCCAAGCCATCCGTGAAGTCTGGCGCCGTCAGCCGCGTCAGGACGCTGCCGGGCGGCATTTCCAGCGCCAGCCTGGCCCCCCTTTCCCACGCCAGGCGCGCGGTAGCGGACCATTGCACGCGCTGCGCCATGTTGGCGGCCAGGCTGTCGCGGATGCGGGCCGGGTCGAACAGCGCGCGCGCCGCGCTGCTGCTCAGGTAGACAAGCGATGGACGGCGCACGACCACGCCATCGAAGGCGGCAGCCATGTCGCCGGCGGCAGCCTCCATCAACGGACAATGCGACGGCACGCTGACGGCCAGGCGCTTGGCCTTGCTGGCGCCATGCGCGAGGGCCAGCGCCATCACGGCGTGCAAGGCGGGCTCGCTGCCGGCAATGGCGATCTGGCGCAGCGCGTTCAGGTTGGCGACATATACGGGCGTTGCAGCGCCATGCACCTGCGCCAGCAAGGGTTCCAGCTGCGCCAGGTCCAGGCCGATGATGGCCGCCATGCCGTAGCCGGCCGGATACGCGTGCTCCATCAACTCGCCGCGCCGCGCCACCAGGCGCACGGCGTCGGTGAAATCGAGCGCGCCGGCGACGACGGCCGCCGCATATTCTCCGATGGAAAAGCCGGCCACCATGTCGGGCAGCGCACCGCGCGTGGCCAGGGAGCGCGCCATCGCCACGCCCGCGATCAGCAAACACAGTTGCACGGCCCGCGTCGACGCCAGCGCGGCAGCCGTGTCCAGTTCCAACGGATCGTGGCCCAGCACTTCAGCCGCTTCGGCCAGGGCCGCCGCCACGGCAGGATCGCCGGGCAACGCATGCAGCATGCCTGGAGTCTGGGCGCCCTGGCCGGGAAAGGTAAACAAGACGCTCATGCCAGCTCCCATGGCGTGGCCGTCAGCACCGGGCCGTGATCCGTTTTCAGCAAGACCCGGCCCCGCCCCGCCGCCCACTCGGCATACGCAAAGCCGCCACGGCCCGTGTCGATCTGCAGATCCAGCCGGCACGCCGTGACAGTGGCCGCGATGGCGCGCAGGGCGTCGGCCCGGGCGGGGTCCGGCGGCGCGCCGATGCGCAGCACGAGATCGAGGTCGCTGTCGGCGCGCAGCACGGGCAAGCCGCTGGCCAGTGCGAAACCGACGCCGCCCGTCGGCCCCCAGGCCCAGCCCGTGGCGTCGAGCAACGGCGCAACTTGCCGCAGCGCGTCCAGTGCGGCGCAGGAAACATCCGGCACTGGCGCATGCGCCAGCATTTCCGGTGTGACGCGGCGCACGACGGCGGCGGCATCCACTTCGAACGCATGCCGTTCGCTGCGCGACCTGCCGCGCAGGCCCACGGGGATGCGCCCGGGCGCCGTGCTGGCGCGCCGCACCACCAGGGGCGCGGCCTGCAGCCAGGCAGAGTCGGCCCAGGCTGGCAAGGATGCACCGTCCGGCAAGCCGTCCAGCCACAGCAAGTCATGCGCGCGCCAGGCTTCCATCAGGCCACCACCGCCTTGACGGCAAAGAACAGCAACGATGGACCCAGCAAACAGCCCAGGCCCGTATGAAACGTGGCCACCAGCGCGCCATACGGCACCAGTTTGCGGTCGGTGGCGGCAAGGCCCGCCGAGACGCCGCTGACGGTGCCGGCCAGGCCGCCGAAGACCATGGCCGAACGCGGTGTTTTCAGGCGCAAAAAGCGCGCCGCGGCGGGCGTGCCCACCATCACCAGGATGGCCTTGATGAGACCCGCCGCGATACTGAGCGCCATGACGTCGGAACTGGCGCCGATGGCCGCACCCGTGACTGGGCCGACGATGTAGGTGACGGCGCCGGCGCCGATGGTGGTCATGCTGACGGCATCCGAATAGCCAAATGCATACGCGATGCCCGCGCCGACGAGAAACGGCAGCACCACGCCCAGCATCAGCGCCACGACGCCGATCAGGCCAGCCTTGCGCGCTTCCGTCGCCTGCACTTCGAAGGCCGTGGCGACGATGGCAAAGTCGCGCAGCATGGCGCCGCCCATCAGGCCGATGCCGCCGAACAACGACAGATCGGCCAGTCCCTTGTGGCCGCCACTATGCACGCCACCCCAGTAAGCAAGGCCCAGACCGATCACGATGGCGATGGCCGAGCCATGCACGCGGCCCAAGGTCAGATACTTCGACAGCGCCACGGACAGCAGCATGATCAGGCCGACAAAAGCGAATGCCGTCACCAGGCCATTGTGGATGGCGGCTTTTTCAAATATCTCAAGCATGACGGTGCTCCTTGATCAACACCGAATCGGCTTCGGCGGCGGCCGGGCTTTCCATTCGATTAATCAGCGAGATCACTGCGCCACAAACGATGACGGAACCGATGGCGGCCAGCACGGCCACCGGCCCGCCGCGCAGGGCCGCCACCACGTCCTGCTGTGCAGCCATCGCCACCACCACGGGAATATACATGGCGCCCCAGTATTCGACGCCCCGCTCCGTCATCTGCGGCAGCCAGCCGCGCCGCTGCATGTAGAGACGGGCGCAGATCAGCAGCAGCATGGCGATGCCCACGCCACCCACGTTGGTCTTGACGCCCATCAGCTGCCCGAGCAGGTCGCCCAGGAAGATGCCGAGCAAGTGGCATAACGCCAGCAGTGCGGTTCCGTAAATGATCATGATTTGTCTCCGTTATAGGAATGGAATGACTTGAAGTCTTCTCTGTTGTTTCACCTACCACTGCTGCCCCAGCACCTCCCTGACTTTTGCCGACGCCTGGCGATGCGGCGCGCCCAGGCGGCTGGACAAGTCCGCCAGCGGGTCGGCGCGGATGTCACGAAGGGCCGCCCGCAGGCAGGCCTCGACGGCGGCCGTGTCCTGTGCTGACGGATCGTCCGGCTGCGCCACCGGCAAGGTTTGCCACAGCAGGCCCAGGGTGGCGTAGTTGCCAATGTCGTAGGCCATCGGCGCGACGGTGGCGGCCAGCGCTTCGAGCGCTTCCACGGTGCGCAGGGTGATGCGCGCGGCCGACGCCTTGCCCATCGCGTGCACCATCACTTGCGGGTCGTCGAGCGCGATCAGGCGGTTGGCCTGGTAGCCGTGCGCAAGGAAGGCGCCCGACATGGCCTTGCCGACGATCAGGCCGATCACGGGATGGCCGGCCAGGCGTGCCTCGGCATAAGCGCCCGCCGCGCCGGCCAGCGCCTGGTGGATGCCGTACGCCTCTTCGCGCCGGCCATACGCCTGGCTGGCCACGTCGATGACGGCGACGATGGGCCGTTTCACGGCCAGCGCTTGGTCCTCGACCACCACCTGCCGCACGGCGCGCGCCAGCTGCCACGCCTCGACCAGGCCGACTTCACCGGTGCGGGCTCGTACAAAACGGTTGTCCGGGTCGGGCAGCACGGCAAGGTAGCGCGCCGGCTCGTCCGCCAGCGGCGCGTCGGCCACGCGCACGGAAGGCGGATAATCAAGCAGCGGCGCGGCATGCTGCGTCAGGGCCGCGAGCCAGACGGCGCCCCGGCTCGTATCGGTGATGGCGTTCATGCTGCTGCTCCTTTGCTGTAGATGGTGCGCACGGCTTGCGGCGTGGCTTGCGGGCCGGCGTCCACTTGCGCCAGGCGGGCGAGAAAATCGTCAGCCTGGCTGCTGCGGTGCTGTGCTGGCACGCCGCGCGCGAACAATTCGGCTACCGTGGCGCGCATCTGCGCCGTGTCGTCTTCCACATAGGCGTCGGCCAGGCCGCTGTGGAAGCGCTGTTCGCCGCCCGTCAGGCTCCAGATGAACGGTTTGTTGCGCGAGTCGAATTCGTCCATGCCCGCCTCCTGCTCGATCACGGCCGGACCGTTGAGACCCAGGCGCGCCTCGCGCGTGACGACAAGGTAGCTGCACAAGCCCGCCGCGATCGACATGCCGCCGTAGCAGCCGACGGTGCCGGCCGTAATGCCGATCACGGGCTGGTAGCGGCGCAGGTCGACGATGGCCGCATGGATGTCGGCAATGGCAGCGAGGCCCAGGTTGGCTTCCTGCAGGCGCACGCCGCCCGTTTCGAACAGGATTACGGCGCGCGTCGGGATGCCGTTGCGATTGTCGCGCGCCGCCAGTTCCAGCGCGCCGGCGATTTTCGCGCCGCCCACCTCACCCATGCTACCGCCCTGGTAGGCGCCCTCGATGGCCAGCACCACGGCCGGCTGGCCCCCGAACAGGCCCTTGGCCACCACCACGCCGTCGTCCGCCTGGGCCGTCACGCCTTGCTGCGGCAGCCAGGGCGAAGCGATGCCGCAGAACGGGTCGAGCAGTTCGCGCATGCTGCCCGCATCCAGCAAGGCCTTGGCCCGGCTGCGAGCGCCCCGTTCGATGAAGCTGTCGCGCTCGAGTAATTGCTGCAATGTGCTCATGCTGCCCTCCCCGCTTGCAATTCTTCGTACGCTTGTTCGATGCGCATGCGCACCACGCCCGGCGTGGCGCCGCAATCGTTGATGACGATGCGCGCCGCCGGCAGCGGCTCGCCACCGAATACCCGCTGCAACAGCGCATCCCACACGGCGCCCTTGCCATCGACGGAGGTGTTGACGACGATGCGGGTCACGCCATCGTCGCCTGGCTGCAGCAGCACTTCCAGGTCGCCCGAGCCGACGACGCCGGCCAGGGCGCGGCTAGACGCCGGCGGCCCGGCCGGGAATGTATAGTCACGCGTTTCCATGCGCTTCTCCTTGTGTCAATCGGTCGAGGAACAGGGTCGCCGCCAGCAGGTCGGCCGCGCCGCCTGGCGAGACGCCGCGCGCCAGCGCCACGGCTTCCAGCGCCAGCAATGCTTCGGTACCAGCGTCAGTGGCTGCGCCGCCGGCCGCCAGCACCCGCGCAGCGCCTGCCTGCACTGCCAGCAAAGCCAATTCGCCGCCGCGCGACAGCACGCAGGTGTCGTCCAGCTGGCTGACTATGGCCAGCAAGGCGTTCAGGCGCGCCGTCGTTTCGTTGTCGCCGCGCGCCCGCGAGGCCAGCAAGGCAGGCAATCCGGCGCCTGTCACCAGAGGAAAGCCGGCCCGGGCCTGGCCGCGCGCGCCGTCGACCTGATACTGGCGGCATGCCAGTTCGCCCTTGTTGCCGGTGGCGCCAGGCGCGCCGCGGTCATGCAAACGGGCCAGCGCACCGGCCCGCGCCGCCACGGCTTGCGGCGCCAGCGATCCGCCGCGCACACCCTGCTGCGCCGCCGCCGTCACCAAGAGTCCCAGCGCCCAGATGGCGCCCCGGTGCGTGTTGACGCCGCCCGTGGCTGCCAGCATCAGCGCCTCACCATCGCGGCCGATGGCGCCGATGCGCTGACGCAGCAAGTCGTCGTCTTCACTCTGCGCGCCAGCGTCGGCCATGGCGGCAAACACGGGCTCCAGCACGCAGGCCGAATGGCACATCAGAGCCCAGTTCAAGTCCGTGTGAGCGCCACGACTGCGCAAATCGACCAGGCCCGGTTTCGGCGTCAAGGTCACTTCATCGAGCAGCGCCTGCAGCACTTGCCGTCCCAACGTGGCGCAGCGTTCCCGCACCGGTGTCATCGTCATCATTGTGCTCATTGCAATCATTACCAGCTCCTGAATTTGGCGGGTGGTTGATACAGGCCGTCCGACCATTCGACCAGGTCGGCGATGCTTTTCGCGGCCAGCAGCGAACGGCTCGCCGCGCCGCGCTGCACGCCGATATCCTCGGGCAGCGCGATCAGGCCGTCGGCGCGCAATTTGGCCGTCGTCTTCGGGTCGTGGCGCAGGCCGATCGGTGTCACGCCGGCGACGGCCGCCAGCATGGCCTTGCGTTCATCGAGCGAGCGGGCCTTGTACAGGTAGGCGATGCCCTCTTCCGTCAGCACGTGGGTGACGTCGTCGCCATAGATCATCACGGGCGCCAGCGGCATGCCGCTGGCCTGGCCCACGGCGACGGCATCGAGCGATTCGACGATCGTCGGCTGGCCGCCATCCTGGAACGTTTCGACCATCTGCACCACCAGCTTCTTGCCGCGCGCGAGCGGATCATCGGTCTCGATCAGGTCCAGCCAGGCCGGTGTCGGGTGGCGCCGGCCGTGCGGATCGTGGCCCATGTTCGGCGCGCCGCCAAAGCCGGCCAGCCGGCCATTCGTCACGGTCGACGAATTGCCCAGGCCATCCATCTGCAAGGTGGCACCGATGAACAGGTCGACCGCGTACTGGCCCGCCAGCTGGCACAGGGCCCGGTTCGAGCGCATGGAGCCGTCGCGGCCCGTAAAGAACACGTCGGGCCGCGCGGCCGCATAGCCTTCCATGCCCAGTTCCGCGCCGAAGCAGTGCACGCTCTCGACCCAGCCCGTCTCGATGGCAGGGATCAAGGTCGGATGGGGGTTCAGCACCCAGTTGCGGCAGATCTTGCCCTTCAAGCCAAGCTGCTCGCCATACGTGGGCAAAATCAGCTCGATGGCGGCCGTATTGAAACCGATGCCGTGATTGAGCGACTGCACCTGGTGTTTTTCATACACGCCGCGGATCGCCATCATGGCCATCAGCACGTGCACGGGCTTGATCACGCGCGGGTCGCGGGTAAACAGCGGCTCGATGAAGAACGGTTTATCGGACTGCACGACGAAATCGATCCACGAGCCGGGCACGTCGACCCTGGGTAAATCGCTGACGTCGTCGACGATCTGATTGACCTGGGCGATGACGATGCCGTCGCGGAAGGCGGCCGATTCCACCAGGGTCGGCGTGTCCTCCGTGCTGGGGCCCGTGTACAGATTGCCCTGGCGGTCGGCCATGTAGCCGGCCACCATGACGACGTTGGGCGTGAGGTCGACGAACAGGCGCGCATACAGTTCGATGTAGGTGTGGATGGCGCCCACCTCGAGCAAGCCATCCTGCAGGAACTGGGCGATGCGCAGGCTTTGCGTGCCGGCAAACGAAAAATCGAGCTTGCGGGCGATACCCCGTTCGAACAGGTCGAGGTGCTCGGGCAGGCTGACGCTGGGCATGATCAGGTGCAGATGATTGATCTTGTCGGGATTGACCTGGGTCAGCATGCGGGCGAGGAAGTCGGCCTGCTTCTGATTATTGCCTTCGAGGACGACGCGGTCGCCCGGCGCCAGCAAGGCTTCGAGCACGGCGACCATGTCGCCCTGCTGCAGCACGGGGCCGCTCGCGTAGTGGCGCACGGCTTCCAGGCGGCGGCGCTTCTCGGTGCGCCGCGTGTCCCATTGTTTTTGCCGCTGCGCTGGCGCTGCTGTGGCGGTTGACATCTTGCCTCCGAATTAAGCTATCGAACCTTGACGATAGAGCGAAAACGGGGCCGCGACAATCAACCTGCTACCATGTTCATTACCCTGAAGTTAATGAACTCACGATAATCACGGTGAACATGGCCATCAACGAAGAAATCACGCTGAAAAAGCTCGAGGTTTTTCTCAGCTTTATGGAATTGAACAACCTGGCGCGGGTGGCCGACGCGCTGGGCCAGAGCACGGTCAGCGTGCACCGCGCCCTGCACTCGCTGGAAGACGGCTTGCGCTGTCCCCTGTTCAAGCGCGAGGGCCGCAGCCTGATACCGCTGCATGCGGCCTACACCTTTGCCGAATCGGCGCGGCGCGCGCTGGCCGAGTGCGAGGAAGGCGTGCGCAAGGTGCGCGAAATGTCGGGCATCAACCCCGTGCGCCTGAAGATCGGTTCGCTGTATTCATTGACCCTGCACTGCATCCCGCAACTGGTGATCGCCCTGAAGCTGCGCCGGCCCGGCCTCGACATCGACCTGACCCTGGGCTCGAACCGCGAACTGCTGCAAAGCCTGGCCGATGGACGCCTGGACGCCATCATCGTCGGCGTGCAGGAGGAAGAACAGCATGCCGGGCTGGTGGCCGTGCCCCTGTTCCAGGACGACGTCTACCTGGCCGCACCGCTAGCCTCGCCCTATGCGGGCGCCGCCTCGGTGGACTTGCAGCTGCTGCGCCATGAGAAATTCGTCACCCTGAACGAAGGTTTCGTCACCTCGCAAAGCTTCAACCACGCGTTCGACCTGGCGGGATTCGTGCCCGACACGGCCATGCGCGTGGGCGACATCTTCTCGCTGATCAACCTCGTCAGCGGCGGCATCGGCTACAGCCTGCTGCCGGGCCGCGTGCGCGCCTTCAGCTCGCGCATCGAACTGCTGCCGCTGGACGCGCGCTACGGCTCGCACCAGCAAATCACCCTGCTGATGCTGAGCAGCCGCGAGCGCGACCCGAATTTGCTGGCGCTGGCGGCGGAGTGCAGGTTGTATGGGCGTGGCGAGCGCGCAACTGGCAGCTGAAATGGCGTCGCAGATGCGCCGCGAACATGCCTGTATCAGCTCAAGTTGGAAACTCTCCGCGCATATAGGTTTTCCAGAGATTGTCGATAAAGTCGATCTCGACTTTATCGTGGCATGCCTGTGCAATCAGGCCCATATCGTCCGACACATAGCCAGCAAGGTCGGAATTCTCAGTGATTTGATACACTTTCTTGAATGCGACCTCCCTGATCCCCTTCACCAGGGCGCCTTCAGGTGGACAAGATGAGGTCACTTTTTCGTAGCTGGCACACCATGCGCCATCAAACTCAACAGATTCCCTGGCGCACAATACAGCATCCCAATCAGTATCTTTCTGGAAAATAGTCTCAAGAAAAATGCTGTCATTTATTGTCGCTAAAATGTCGTTTGCGGTCGTCATCTCGGTATTTCGTATTGATCAGTGTGGATGCCATTCGGCATTTCGTATTCCTGCGCACCAAGGCTGGTGATGACCTGGCGCGTAATGACATGGCACAATTAAATAGCGCTATCCCAAGGCGCCGACAACCTGACGGCGCAGTTGATCAGGCCCACCATCGAATACGTCTGCGGGAAATTCCCCCACATCTCCCCCGTCACCGGGTGCGTATCTTCCGACAGCAGGCCCAGGTGGTTGCGCGCCATCAACATCGTTTCGAAGATTTTGCGCGCTTCGTCTTTCCTGCCGATGCGCGCCAGGGCGTCGATGCGCCAGAAGGTGCAGATGTTGAAGGCCGTTTCCGGTTTGCCGAAGTCGTCGGGCGCTTCGTAGCGGCGCATGTAGGGGCCGTCGCACAGCGATGCTTCCAGCGCGTCGACTGTCGCGATGAAACGGGGGTCCATGGGGTCGATGAAGTTGACTTCCGCCATCAGTAGGACGGAGGCGTCGAGGTCGCGCCCGCCCAGGCTTTCCGCGAAGGCCTGGCGCTCCTCGCTCCACGCTTCGCGCAGCAACCTCTCGCGTATCAGCACGGCGCGGCTGTTCCAGTGCTCGGCCCGGTCCGGCAAGCCCAGTTTATGGGCGACCTTGGCCAAGCGGTCGCAGGCGGCCCAGCTCATCAGCATGGACGAGGTGTGGACCCTGGCCCGCGTGCGCAACTCCCACATGCCCGCGTCCGGTTCCGCGTGCAATTTGAAGGCCTGGTCACCCACGGCTTCCAGCGCGGCAAACTCGGCCCTGCCCGCCCGGTGGAACAAGCGGTGGTCGAGGAAAGCCTGTGCAGCACCGAGCACGATATTGCCATAGACGTCGTGCTGAAAGTGTTCCTGCGCCTGGTTGCCGACGCGCACGGGACCATTGCCCCGGTAGCCGGGCAAGTGGTCGAGCATGGACTCGGGCAACTGCTCTTCCAGGCCGATGCCGTACAGGGGCTGGATGTGGCCGCCTTTCGAGCGGGCGACGATATTCGTCAGCCAGCGCAAATACTCTTCCATCGTGCCCACTTCGGACAAACTATTGAGTGCGCGCACGACGAAGAAAGCGTCACGCAGCCAGCAATAGCGGTAATCCCAGTTGCGGCTGCTGCCCGGCGCTTCCGGGATGCTCGTCGTCATGGCGGCGATGATGGCGCCCGTGTCTTCATATAAAGACAGTTTTAATGTGATGGCCGCGCGGATGACCACGTCCTGCCATTCCAGCGGCACGGCCAGGCGGCGCGTGTAGGTGCGCCAATAGTTGATGGTTTCCTTTTCGAAGATGCGCGCCGTCTCGTCAATGCCACCGGCCAGGGTTTCATCGGGGCCCAGCAGGAAGTTGGCCGTGCCGCCCAGCACGAAATACGTTTCGCTCAGCACATAGTTGAGCGACACATCGGTGTTCAGGCGCAAGGTCTGATCCGGCCCCACGTAGCGGATGTGGTGGCTGCCCTGCGTGACCTGCGGCGCCAGCTTGCCCCAGTCGTAGCGGGGGCGCAGGCGCACGCGGATGCGCACGGCGTGGTCAAGCGGACGCACGCGGCGGATCAGCATCAGCGGGCGGAACATACGGTCGCGGCTGAGGAATCGGGGCGCGAAATCCGTGATTTCCACGCCGCGCCCATCCGTGTCGTACAGCCGCGTGCGCAGTACGGCCGTGTTCGGCTCGTAGAATTGCTCGCTGCGGGCAAAATTCTCGATGTCGATCGCCCACACGCTGCCATTTTCCGTGTCGTCCAGCAAGGTATTGAAGACGGGGTCGCCATCGAAACGGGGCAGGCAGGACCAGACGACTTGCCCCGCCTGGTCGATCAGGGCGCTGAAGGCGCAATTGCCCACCACGCCGCAGTTGAGGGACGCTTGCGCCGGCGGCGCAGTGGCGGCGGATGCGTGGGCACCGCTGGGGGTGTCATAGGATGTCGTCATCGGCTACTCCTTGAACGGGGATACGGACGCGGCCAGCAACACGGTGCGCAAAACCTCCGGGCTGGCCAGGCGCAGGCTGGCGGCGCTGGGGCCGCTGCCCACTTTCACGCCCTGCCCCCCAATTTGTTGAACATAGGCAAAGCCTGCCTCGTCGGTGGTATCGTCGCCCGCGAAGACAGGACGGCGTCCCTTGAACGGCGCCTCGGCCATGAAGGCGGCGATAGCGCCGCCCTTGTCCGTGGCGGCAGGCTTGGCTTCCAGAACCATTTTGCCATGCAACAGCAAAAGACCGGGGCACGCTTGCACGGCCGCCGTCATTTCCTGCAGGCACAGCTGTTCCAGCTCCGGCGCCAGCCGGTAATGCAGAGCCACGGCGCCGCGCTTGTGTTCCACCAGCAAGCCGGGGTACACCGCCGCCAGTGCCCGGGCATGCGCCAGCACGGACGACACGTCGGGCGTGGCCGCCACATGCCGTGTGCCGTCGGCACCGCGCCGCTCCACGCCGTGCACGCCGGCCACGGGCAAGATCAGGGGCGCCAGCATGGCGTCGATCTGCGCCACGGGGCGGCCGGAAACGAGGGCCAGCGCGCCGCCATGCCAGCGCGCCAGCAGCATCAGCGCGTCGACCACGCCCGCTTCCAGGCGCACGCCGTCGGGCGTGGGCGCCAGGTCGACCAGGGTGCCGTCGAAGTCGAAGAAGATGGCGCTGCCGGGCGCACTCAGCAGTTGCAGCAAGGCTGCGCTATCGTCAGGGATCTCCGCCATCAGATCCCCTTGCGCCGCTTGATGCGGCTGTGGGCATCGATCTTGGTCATGACCTTGTCGCGCTGGCGCAGACGGGCCGCATCGAGCAGCATGCGCCCGGCCCACCGGTAGACATTGAAATGTTTCACACGGGCCCGCATGCTCTTCATGCGCTCGCGCTGTTCCACGGGCGGCATCACGAGGGCGCGGTACAGGGCTTCGGCGCCCTGCTCGATATGGTAAGGGTTGATGATCAGCGCTTCATGCAGCTCGCGGGCGGCGCCCGTAAATTGCGACAGCACCAGCACGCCCAGCTCGTCGTCGCGCGCGGCGATGAATTCCTTGGCCACCAGATTCATGCCATCGTGCAAGCTTGTCACCATGCACACTTCGGAAGCGCGGAAATAGCGCTGCAAATCGTCCTGGCCATGGTGTTCGGCTTTCAGCAGGATGGGCACATAGTCTCCGCTGCCGAAGCGACGGTTGATGCGTTCGACCATCTTGCGCACCCGGGCGTCAAAACTCTGGTATTCATCGAGCGACGCGCGGCTCGGGGCGGCGATTTGCACGAAGGTAAAATGACCGACCATGCCGGGCTGCTGTTCCAGCATGCGTTCGACGGCCTGGAATCGCTCGACGATGCCTTTCGTGTAGTCGAGGCGGTCCACGCCGATGCCCAGCAAGTGGTCGGGCGCCACGCCCAGTTCGCTGCGAATCTGTGCGCGGCACGTGGCCACGTCGGGCTGGTCCGGGTTGTCTTCCGGCCAGGCGATGGAAATCGGATAATCCTCGACCTGCGTCATCTCGCCGCCATAGGAAATGGTCGACGCTTCCGGTTCGATACGGGTTTCCAGGTAGCGGTCCACCGTTTCGAGGAAATTCTTGCGGTGGAATGGCGTGTGGAAGCCGAGAATCGTGCTGCCCAGCAAGCCGTCGAGGATTTCTTCGCGCCATGGACAAATGCCGAACGACTCCGAGTTTGGCCAAGGGATGTGCCAGAAAGTGATAATCGTCGCCTTCGGCAAGGCTTCGCGCACCATGCGCGGCAGCAAGGCAAAGTGGTAATCCTGCACCAGTACGACGGGGTTGTCCGCCTTCGCCTCGGCGATCACGGCGTCGGCAAAGCGGCGGTTGACCTTCACATACTGCTCCCAGTCGGACGAGCGGAACACGGGGCGCACATGGGCGATATGGCACAGCGGCCACATGCCCTCATTGGCGAAGCCATAATAATAGCCCTGCTCTTCCTCTTGCGTCAGCCACACGCGGCGCAAGGTATAGCTGGGGTTATCGGGCGGCACGGGCACGTGGTCGAGCTTGTCGACCGTCTCGCGGTCGGCGGAACCGGCGCCATGCGCGATCCACGTGCCGGAGCAGGCGCGCATCACGGCTTCCACGGCCGTCACCAGGCCGCTGGCGGGACGCTGCACCGCAACACCGGTTTCCGTTTTGGTGTGGATATACGGTTCGCGGTTCGACACCACGAGCACCTGGTCGCCCGACAAGTCCGCTTCGAGCAAGGCGCGCAGCTTGTCCGGCGTCCAGTCGGACGACCAGCCGTTATCGCCCTGGCGTTCCAGGTGGTATTCCTGCAGCAATTCGCGCAAGTCGCCGATCAGCGGCTGCATTTCCGGCGGCGGCGCGGGCGCGGCGGCCGGTGCGGCGGCGGCAACGGCGGGATTATTCTTCGACAGCAATTCGCCGCGCAAAATGTCCTTGACGGCCGCCAGCCAGCCGCGCCAGCTCAGGTGGGCCACGAACACGGTCATCAGGGAAATCAGCACGGCCAGCACGGCCAGGAAGGCAAAGATAAAACGTTTGGTATCGGTATTGCGGCGCTCGACAAAGCTCATGTCCTGCACCAGCACCAACCGGCCCAGCTGGGACGCATCCTGCATCACGGGCGTTTCGCTGATATGGACTTGCCCTTGCGGCAATTGCGCCAAGGATTTGTACAAGCCGCCCGTGGAAGGCGTGCTCCAGCAGCCGATGGAAGCGGGGTATTGCGCGGACTGGTACAGCAAATGGCCCGCATTGTCGCAAAAGCCGATGGCGATCAGGCGCTCGTCGCGCGTGGCGCCCTGGAACAGTTCGCTGATGCGGGTGGTGTCCTGCGCGGGCAGGTATTCGGTGAGCGAAGGCCGGAGGGTTCCAGCGAGCAATTCTGCCCGGCTGTCGAGGTCGCGCACATACCAGCGCAGGGTGATGTTGTCGAGCAGGGGTACCACAATATAGGCAAACAGTCCCAGCACCAGGGCCAGTGGCAGGATGAAGCGCAAGGACATTCGGAGTGATCGTACTATCATCGTTTTCCTTTGCAAAAACAAAAAGCATGGCAAGTATGACTATGTTTCCACTGCGGCGACGCCCGTTTGCTTTCCGTATTGAAACGTCAACGTGACATGGCGCAGCGCAGCAATTTCTGCAAGTATCCACGTTGACGCAAGTCTTATCCGTACGGCAACGCACGCCCCGTTACGCCATCTGCCCGTAAAATACCCGCTTCCGACATCCATTTCATTTAAGAACAAGGAGTTTTCGCCTATGGATCTCAGCACGTTCCACTCGCTGATGGGAGGCCCGCTGCGCTCGGCGCTGACCGTGCTCGTTTCCGCCCTGCTCGTCACCCTGGTTGCCATCGGCGTGCACCGGGCCGGCATCGGCCTGCTGAAAAGACTGGCCAATGGCCACCCGCTTGCCAGCAACGTCGCGCGCGTGGCCTTCCGCGCCAGCCAGCTGTGCCTGATCGTCTTCGGCTTGCGCATGGTGCTGGCCAGCGCGCCCGACGACACGCCGGGCCTGGTCGCCATGTCGCACCTGGCCAGCGTGGCGCTGATCATCGCGCTGACCTGGCTGGCCATGCAATGCATCGAATCGCTCAGCATCACGATTTCCCAGATCAATCCCGTCGACGCGGCCGACAACCTGCGCGCGCGGCGCCGGATCACCCAGGCCCGCGTACTGACGCGCAGCGCACACGCCATCGTGGTCCTCCTGGGCCTGTCCTTCGTGCTGCTGACCTTGCCCGGCGCGCGGCAGATCGGCGCCAGCCT
Source organism: Janthinobacterium sp. NKUCC08_JDC (assembly GCF_019345575.1). Classification (NCBI taxonomy): domain Bacteria; kingdom Pseudomonadati; phylum Pseudomonadota; class Betaproteobacteria; order Burkholderiales; family Oxalobacteraceae; genus Janthinobacterium; species Janthinobacterium sp. NKUCC08_JDC. The sequence continues at coordinate 94,434 of NZ_JAHKQW010000009.1, forward strand.
GCTGGCGTCGGCCGGCGTGGCGGGCCTGGTGGCCGGTATCGCCGCCCGGCCCGTGCTCGGCAATTTCATCGCAGGCCTGCAAATTGCGTTCTCTCAACCGATCCGCATCGACGACGTGCTGATCGTCAACGGAGAATGGGGCACGGTCGAGGAAATCAAGGGCACGTATGTGGTCGTGCGCGTATGGGACGAGCGCCGTTTGATCGTGCCGCTGCAGTGGTTCATTGAAAATCCGTTCGAGAACTGGACGCATACCTCCTCGGAGATCCTGGGCACGGTGTTCCTGTGGCTCGATTTCAGCATCCCGATCGAGCCCCTGCGCGCGGAACTGACGCGCATCTGCGAAGGCGCCAAGCAATGGGATGGCCGGGTCTGCACGGTGCAGGCGACGGATTCGAACGAGCGGGCCGTGCGTGTACGTTTCCTCATCAGCGCTGTCGATTCAGGCACGGCGTTCGAATTGCGCTGCATGGTACGCGAACAGATGCTGGCCTTTATCACCACCCACTATCCGCACGGCCTGCCCCGCTTGCGCTCCACGCACGACCCCATCGAGCTGCATGGCATGCAGGCGCAGAACGACAGCGTGTCGCTGCACAAAGCATAAAAAAACCGTGCGGCGCGCTGCCCTTGCCCGCGCGCCGCTACAATGGTTCACATGAGCACCACCGCCTGGTTCATCCTGATCGGTTGCCTGATGCTGGCGCGTGGCCTGGGCGCCGATGGCATCGCGCGCCTGCCATTGACCTCGGCCATGGCTTACCTGGGCGTGGGCCTGCTGCTGGGGCCCATGTTCCTCGGCCTGTTTTCGTTCGACCTGGTGCAGCAAGCGCCACTGCTGGAAACCCTGACGGAAATCGCCGTCCTCATCTCCCTGTTTTCCGCCGGCGTCAAGATGCCCGTGCCTTTCAGCCTGGCGCGCTGGCTGCCGTCGCTGCGCCTGGCGTGGCTGTCGATGGCCATCTCCGTGGCCCTGGTGGCGGCCTTTTCCTGCCTGGTGCTGGGCCTGCCCCTGGGCGCGGGCATACTGCTGGGCGCCATCCTCGCACCCACCGACCCCGTGCTGGCCACCGACGTGCAGCTGCGCCATGCGGGCGACCGCGAGCAATTGCGCTTCATGCTGACCAGCGAAGCGGGCATGAACGATGGCAGCGGCTTTCCCTTCGTCATGCTGGGCCTGGGCTTGCTGGGCCTGCATGAGCTGGGCCCGCAAGGCGCCACCTGGCTGTGGCGCGATCTGGTCTGGGCCAGCGCGGGCGCCATCGCCCTGGGCGCGGCCGGCGGCGCGCTGCTGGCCTGGCTGGGCTGGCAGGTGCGCGCCAAGGAGCCGAAACACGCGATGCTGGACGACCTGGCGGCCCTGGGCTTGATCGCCCTCGTGTATGGGGTGTCCACGTGGCTGCACGCGTGGGGCTTTCTGGCCGTGTTCTTTGCCGGCGTGGCCTTGCGCCAGACGGAACTGCGGCTGGCGGGCGCGCCGAAAGACCGGCACGGCTTGCTGCAAGACGAGGAAACCCATGCCGTGTCCGCCGCCAAGCCGCACGACAGCGACGTGACGCTGACCGTCAGCGGCGAATCCCTCGTCTTCAAGGAACATCTGGAACGCCTGTCCGAACTGACCCTGGTGCTGCTGCTGGGCGGCGCCGTCACGGCCGCCGCCTGGAGCTGGCAGGCGTGGAGCGTGGCGCTGTTCCTGCTGCTGGTGGCGCGCCCGGCCAGCGTGATGCTCGGTTTGCTGGCCTCGGGCACCAGCGTGCGCCTGCGCGGGCTGGCCGCCTGGTTCGGCGTGCGCGGCATCGGCTCGCTGTACTACCTCAGCTATGCCATCGCGCATGGCCTGGCGGACGGCCTGGCGCGCGAACTGGCCGACATCACCCTCGTCGTCGTCATCCTCTCCATCGTCGCCCACGGCCTGACGGTCAAACCGCTGCTGGAACGCTACTGGCGCAAATAGGCGCCGGCGGCACCCATTTATCACTGCTTCAAAGCAATGTTTTGTCAATTGCGCCTATGACGGGCGGAAATATTGTTAAGATAATTAAAAATGGCAAAAGAGAGAAGCAATGAAACGAAGAAGCGTGCTGGGACTGGGCGTCTCGATGGCCCTGCTGCAAACGGGCTGCGCCACCGATCCGGCCAGGCTGGCGTGGGAAACGGCATTTGACGGCTTCATGCGCGATGGCCTGGCCCGCACGGAAACGCCGGGCATGAGCGTGGCCGTGGTGCGCGGCGAGCAAACGATTTTCGCGCGCGGCTATGGCTGGGCCGACATCCAGGCCGGCAAGAAGGCCGACGCCAGCACGGTGTTCCATGTCGCCTCCGTCAGCAAGCTCGTCACGGCCACAGCCGTCATGATGCTGCTGGAACAGGGCGCCTTCCAGCTCGACGACAAGGTGGCGGCCTACCTGGACTTCCCGCTCATGCATCCGAAGTTTCCCGACGTGCCTATCACCTTTCGCCATTTGCTCAGCCACACCTCGGGCATTTCCGACGCCGTGTACGAAAAGACGACGACGTTTGCCGTGCAGGGCGACCCGCGATTACCGCTGCGCGACTTCGTCAAGGGCTATCTGTCGCGCGGCGGCGCCTGGTATGACGCGGACGTGTCGTTCGCGGCCCGGCCCGGCACGGAATGGCGCTACAGCAATGTCGGCATCGCCCTGCTCGGCTATCTCGTGGGCCGCTTGAACCCCGATGGCCTCGACGCCTTTACGCACGAGCACCTGTTCGAACCACTGGGCATGGACAGCACGGCGTGGAATCTGGCCGGCTTGCCGCGGCGCACCGTCGTCGCCCAGCCGTATGCGCACAAGGAACCGGGCCTGCAAGCGCTGCCGCCCGTCGGCTATCCGGACTGGCCTGCCGGCCTGCTGCGCAGCTCGGCGCATGACTTTGCCCGCTTCCTGGCCATCTTCAGCAATGGCGGCCGGGTCGATGGCCACCGCTACCTGCAAGACTCCACCCTGCAATTGTTTTTCGCGCCGCAAGCAGCTCCCGTCGTGCCCGCCGATTCGTCCGTGCGGCAAGCCCTCGTGTGGCTGCTGCGCGACGTCGACGGCAGGCCGCTGGCCACGCACAGCGGCGGCGACCCGGGCGCCGCGTCCGTCGTCTGCGTCGACCGCGCCAGCAAGACGGCCGTGCTGGCCTTCGCCAACGTCAGCGCCGACAAGGAGTTTCGTTCATTCCAGAAAGAAGTCGTGCTGCGCCTGCTGGCCCATGGCGGCAGCGGCGCGCAAGCGCGGTAGGCATGCCGCTTGTGTGAGCGGACGCACGGTGGCGCACGGGCAAGAACGTATGCTGTGCTGGTCAGATTTGACGCTCAACAAGGAGACCGGCATGACTAACCGCATCGGCAACAAGGACGTGGCGCAGCAGCGCAGCAAGAGTGAAAAAGCCCGCATCAAGGCGCAGAACATCGCCAACGAGGCGGTCAAGAAGGCCGAGGCCAGGGCCAAGTACCGCAACGCCATCAAGGGCCAGCCGGGCCAGCACGCCCCGGCAAGCTAGGCGCCGAACCAGCCGCGCAGTTTCTCGGCGGCCCGTTCCTTGACCTCGGCCGTGATGTAGGTGGCCACCGTGGCAACAGCCGCCGCCAGCACGGCCAGGTCATCCGCATAGCCGACCACGGGCGTGATATCGGGAATCGCATCGATGGGCGAAATGAAATAGCCGAGCGCGCCGTAGATGGCCGTCTTGGCCCACAGCGGCGTATTCGGCTGCTGCGCCGCGTAATACAGCCACAGGGCTTTTTCGATGACTTCGCGTCCCGCCGTCTTGGCGAACTTGACGACCTTGTCCCAGAAGCTGTCATCCGTGTATTTCTTTTCATACTGCTTGTCGGCCTGGGGGGCGTGGTCTTCTTCCAGATTCTTTTTTCTGCCAAACATCTGCTGCTCCTGTCTGCCGCGCACGGCGTTACGAATGCGCACCTTAGCATAACGGCGCGGCAGGTGCGCGGCGTACAAGGTACGCTATATCCATGGAAATATCCGCCACCACCACGGCCCGCGCCGCCGGCCTGCGCTACACGGGCGACCATCAGAGCGGCATCGCCCGATCGGGCAAGCCCGGCAAGTTCCGTTACCGCGACGCGGATGGCAAAGTCCTGCGCGATGCCGCCACCCTGGCGCGTATCAAGGCGCTGGCCATTCCGCCGGCCTGGACGGACGTGTGGATCTGCCCGCACGCGAATGGCCATTTGCAGGCGACGGGGCGCGATGCGCGGGGCCGCAAGCAATACCGCTACCATGCGCGCTGGCGCCAGGTGCGCGATGAGGTGAAATATGAGCGCATGCTCAGCTTTGGCCGTGCCCTGCCCGCCATCCGCGCCGCCGTCGCGCGCGGCATGCAGCTGCCGGGCTTGCCCCGGGAAAAAGTGCTGGCCACCATCGTGCATCTGCTGGAATTGACGATGATGCGCATCGGTAACGAAGAATATGCGCGCACGAACAAATCGTTCGGCCTGACCACCCTGCGTACGCGCCACGTGCAGGTCGACGGCAGCGCCGTGGCCTTCCACTTCAAGGGCAAGAGCGGCGTGCGCCACGATATCCGCCTGAGCGACCGGCGCCTGGCCAGGGTGCTGCAGCGCATGCGCGAACTGCCGGGGCAGGAACTGTTCCAATATGTCGATGAGGATGGTGCGCGCCACGGCATCGGTTCGGGCGACGTCAACGATTACCTGCGCGAAGTGACGGGCGAAGACTACACGGCCAAGGATTTCCGCACCTGGTCCGGCACCCTGCTGGCCGCGCTGGCCCTGCAGGCGTTCGAACAGGTCGATTCCGATGCGCAAGCGAAGAAGAACATCGTGCAGGCGATCGAATCCGTGGCCAAGAAGCTGGGCAACACGCCGACGATCTGCCGCAAGTGCTATGTGCACCCGGCCGTGCTGGAATCGTATCTCGATGGCAGTTTATTGGAAGGCATGCGCGAGCGGGCGCGGCAGCAGATGCAGGACGATTTGCAGGCGCTGGCGCCGGAGGAAGCGGCCGTGCTGGCCTTGCTGCAGCAGCGGCTGCAGGGTGCCGCTACGGTCAAGCCCGGCGTTCCGGCTGGCAATGTGCCGACAGCGTGAGCGCATCGCTGCTGCAGACAGGCAAGGCGCCATGGCCGGCATCGCGCGCCACGGGTGCCGGCGCGGCATCGTCCGGCTGGGCCTCGCCCGTATTCATCAAGGTGGCCGCCAGGGTCGAGAACGTAAACAGGCAGATCAGCAGGAAGGGCTTGTTCACGTGGATGGACTGGCCTGGCTTTTGCATCGCGTACTCCGTCGGACTGGTTGGCTGTTGCAGCATGGACACGATCATCGCGTGTTTCCGCAAGGCATACAATCAGACAGTTTCGACAAGACGAGTAGGATAGCGCTGACAGGCTCAGCCATAACGTGCCGTGTCGGAAAATTTGACACCTGCTCCGTCCCGTTTCCGCCAAGCCCTTGTTTTTGCAGCACAATTAATATAGGAACGCTTCCTGCTTGACCTCCTGCCTGGGCACGCTTGGCGCCAGTCTACGGGGGGAACGATCATGAGCTTTATCAAACAGGCGCTGCTGGCGCTGCTGCTGTGCGCAATGTCCGCCGCGCACGGCGCCAGCATCGGCTACACGGCAACATCGCTGGGCGGCATGCAGTGGCGCTACGACTATACGGTCAGCAATACCACCCTGGCCGTGCCCATCGAGGAATTCACCTTGTTCTTCAGCGTGGGCCAGTACGCCAACCTGCACAGCGCCTCCACGCTACCAGGCTGGGACGTGCTGCTGGTGCAGCCCGATCCCGCCATTCCCGCCAGCGGCTACCTCGACGCGCTGGCGCTGGCCGGCGGCATCGCGCCCGGCGCCACGGCCACGAGCTTTTCCGTCACCTTCGATTATCTGGGCGCGGGCAGCCCCGGCGCCCAGCCGTTTTCCATCCTCGACCCCGTCTCCTTCATCGAGCTCGAGGCGGGCATCACGCTGCCTGCCGCCGTCGCCCTGCCCTCCACGCCATGGCTGCTGCTGGCCGGCGTACTGGCCATGGCCTGCCTGCGGCGCCGGCAGCTGGCGGGCGCCGCGCTGGCCACGGGGCTGGCACTGAGCCTGTGTGCCTGCGGCGGCCCGAACGATCCCACGCAGGCGCCCGCGCCGAAGGTCATGCTGGCCGGTGCGACCACCGCCCAGGCCGCCGGGGACCTGGAAGTCACCTTGCTGGAAAAAGTGGCCGAGCAGCGCGTCAACCGCACGGCCTGGGACTACACCTACCGCGTACACATCCGCAACAATGGCAGCGAAGCGGCCGTCAACGTGCAAGCCGTGCTGGCCAGCGCGCCCGCAGGCAGCACCATCATCGATGGCAACGTGCTGGCCGGCAGCATCGGCGCGGGCGCCACCGTCACGCCCGCCGACACCATCACCGTGCGCATCGAGCGCAGCATCGCCTTCCAGAGCTCCGGCCTGACATGGACCTTCAGTACCGGCGACGGCATCGTCCTCGACCCCGTACGGCCCGCGCAAGTGATCGTGCTGCCGCTGGCCGAGCTGGGCTTTCCCGATGGCGCCGACAGCGTCAAGGCCAGCGGGGCCGTGACGGACGTGCTGCTGCAGGACGGCAGCCTGCGCTTTTCCACGCCCGGCGACACGGGCGTGGACCAGCACGCGCAATTTTCCCTCAGCAAGGGCGGCAAGGTCACGACCCTGGACCTGCTGATCCAGACGCAACTGCCCACGGCTGTGGAAACCTATGTGGAGCCGAACGATGACGGCAGCGTGCCGACCACGGCGCCCGTGCTGGCCATCACGGGACTGGGGCCGAACAACCGCCTGCAGCCGGGCGGCCTCGCGTTCCGCCTCGTGGATGCGGCCCCCATGGCCCTGCAGGATGACAGCGACGGCCTGCTGTCCGGCCCGAATGACGTGGCCATCAGCCTCAAGACCTACTGGACGTTCGATGCGGCCAGCGGCACCTTCAGCATCGGCGCCACGGCCATGCAACAACTGCTGGCATCCTTGCCCAACGGCAGCTACGACCTGAACCTCAATTTCGTCTCGCAGGATGGCGAGTTCACGGCCAGCTATGCCTTGATCGTCATCAAATCCGGCATCGTGCTGCAAGGACAGCTGCGCACCCCGGCGGGCGGCAATGCCACGGGACTGGCCGGCAAGAAGATGCTATTGGCCGGCTACAACAACCACCAGCGCCAGGTGGCCGTGGTCGACGCCACGGGCGCCTTCCATTTCGATGGCGTGCTGCCCGATACCTACCAGCTGACCTTGAACGATCTCGTCCACCCGAACGTGGTCAGCGTCAGCGCCGTCGTTTTTGAGAACAGCAGCAACGTCAATGTCGACATCGTCTATCCGTATGCGGCGAGCCTGGCCTTGCGCGGCGGGGCGCAGACCTATGCGGCCGGCCGCGTCACGCAGGATGGCGCCGGACCGCCCGCGCGCGACCTGCCCGCCAGCCCCCGCGCCGCGGGCGACGCCACGCCGCAGGCTGACGAGGGCAGCAAGACCTTCACGGCCATTGCAGCCGCACAAAACCAGACCATCACCTCGCCCATCGCCTTCACCGTGCCCCAGGGCACGAAAAACGTGGGCGTGAAAATCACCGTCAGCACGGCCGAGTATCCCACCTACACGACGGCGCAAAGCCAGTACAACGATACCTGGTCATACGCCGTGACAGGGCTGCCCGGCGTCAACCTGGCCGCCACGGGCGCAGTCAACCAGTCGCACTTCACGCAAGGCACCATCGTCAGGACGGAGTGCGTCGACGTCAGCAAGCAAACCAGCAATGGCGCGCTGAACCTGGGTGGCAACGTCAGCGCCACGAATATCGGCGACAGCGCCCTGGCCACCGTGACGACGGTGGAACTGAGTCTCGCGTGCAAGGGTTTGAAGGTGACGCTGGCGAAGTTCAGCTCGCCGAACCAGGCCGCCCACCCCGTGCTGCAGCCGATCAAGCTGACGGGCAATTTGGCGGGGCCGTATGTTTCCGTCTCGCAAGGAACGGCTACGGCCACGCACACCTTGCCGCTGGAATTGCACTACACGCCAGCGGCGGCGACGATTACGGAAGTCAACATCGGCATTTCGTCGGGCGGCGGCAATCCCGCCTTCAGCGCGGAGAATCTATTGTCCCAGACCAATACCAAGACTGCCGGCACCGTAAAATTTCCCAGCCTGGTGCTGCCAGCCTTTGCCGGCGCCAAGCTCGACAAGAAGGCCGTCGTCACGGTGCGTCTGAAGGGCCGCATCGATAATGTCGATGCCAGCTCGGACCCCGCCGAAGGGGGGCAAGTGGAGTTCAAGGGCGACACGGCCTACATCCCCCTGTACCTGGCCGACAACGAGGCGGCGCTGGCGGCGCGGCGCTATGGCACGCGCGACCCTGGCGGCGATTCGTGGGCCACGCGCCTGGCCATCGCCTGGCTGGCAGGCAAGGCTTACCGTTTCGACGACATCAGCGGCCAGCACGTGACGCAGACGGCGACGGGCCGCTCCATCCTCGGCCACAGCGGCCACAGCGACGGCCAGCAGATCGACTTGCGCTACGCGGACGGCGCGGGCGGCTACACGGACGCGCTGGGCGGCCAGAACGATGGCGCCGCCATTCAAAATCTGATCAATGCCGCCAAAGCGGAAGTGGTGGCCAACCTCGCGCAAAAGCCGAAACTGGCAGCCCTGGTGGCGTGGATTGCGGCGAACCGCGCCATGCTGGCCCTGGAAGCGGCGCAGGCCAGCACGCGCGTGATCTACATCGGCCCCCGCTTCATCAAGCTGGCCCTCGTCGACGGGCGTTTTTCCGCCGCCACTACCGACCATATCCCCGGCGCTGGCGCCTGGACCAAGCCGGCAAAAGTGCACATCGAGACGGGACACCTGAGCCACTGGCACATCAGCATCACGGCCCATCCGTAAGCATGGTCAGGCGGGCAGATCGGACAATTCCAGCTCCGAAAACCCCGCACGGCGCCGCGCTTCCAGGTTGAACGGACCGCGCAGGGTGGGCGCTTCGTAGCGCAGCGCCAGCTCGGCATAGGTGGCGCGCAATTCCAGGCCCCTTTGATCGCACAGGTAGCCATACCAGCGGTTGCCGATTTCCACGTGCCCCACTTCATCGCGCAGGATGATGTCGAGGATGGCGGCAGCGGCCATGTCGCCCGCCTGCGCCAGCTTGGCGCGCAGCGGCGGAATCGCATCGAGCCCCCGCGCTTCCAGGGTGCGCGGCACGAGCGCCATGCGCGCCAGCACGTCGCCGCGCGTCTTGTCGACCATTTCCCACAGGCTGTCGTGGCCTGGGAAGTCGCCATATGTGTGCCCCAGCACCTGCAGGTGCGCCTGCAGCATGGCAAAGTGCGTGGCTTCCTCCTTTGCCACGCGCAGCCAGTCCGTGTAGTAGTCAAAGGGCAAATCCGGGAAGCGCCACAGCGCGTCGAGCGCCAGATTCATGGCATTGAATTCGATGTGCGCGAGCGCATGCACGAGCATGGCGCGCCCTTCCGGCGTGATCATCGACCGCCGCCCCACCAGACGCGGCGGCACCAGTTCCGGCCGTTCGGGACGGCCCGGCACGGGGCCGGTCGGCGCCAAAGGCGCTTGCGCATCGATAGAAAGCTGGGCTTCGGCCATGGCCGCCACCATCGCCACCTTCGTTGCCGGGTCCGGTTCGAGCAGGCAGGCGAGCGCAGTCGCGCGCAATTCCTGTGGCGGCGTGGAGGTCAGTGGGGATGATGCGTGCATGGTGCTTCCTTCGTGCGCTTTCTTGAACAAGGCGCGCAGTGTATCAAATTGCCTGCCCCAGCAGCCAGTCGAACAAGGCCTGCACTCTTGCCGGCAGCGCGGCGCGCCCGCTGTGCACGAGGTAATACGCCTGCGGGCTGGGCAAGGCAAAGCCGCCAAACGGCAGGATCAGTTGGCCGCTATCTAGCCACGGCTGCACCAGCTGGCGCCGGCCCATGGCCACGCCCGCGTGGTGGATGGCTGCCTGCGCGCACAGGTCGGCGCGGTCGAAACGCAGGCTGCGCGCGGGCAAGTTCACGCCGGGCGCCTGCCCGTCCAGCCACAGCCGCCACTCGGCATCGGGCGCGCAGGCGGGCCAGGCCAGGGTGTCGTACAGTACCGTCGCGCCTTGAAGCTGATGCGGCGCATCGAGCAAACCGTGTTCGCGCGCATAATCCGGGCTGCACACGGGCGCCAGCCATTCGTCCATCAGCTTGCGCGATGCCAGGCCGGGAAAGCTGCCGTCGCCGTAATGCAAGGCCAGGTCGACCTGGCCCGCGCGAAAGTCCACGCTATCATTTCCCACGCGCAAATCGATCGACACGTCCGCATACTGCGCCGTAAAGCCTGCCAGGCGCGGCACGAGCCAGCATTGAGCGATGGAGGGGCGCGCATGCACGGTGATGCTGCCCGTGAGCGCATCGCCGCCGGCCAGCGCTGCATGCAAGCCATCCCAGCCGATTTGCAGCGCGGCGAAGATGCGCTCGCCATCCTGCGTCAGCTTTACTTGCCGCGTCAGGCGCTGGAACAAGCGCAGACCCAGGCCCGCTTCCAGCCGCGCAATGCGGTGGCTGACGGCGCTGGGCGTGAGCGCCAGTTCCTGCGCGGCCAAGGCAAAACTGGCATGGCGCGCCGCCACGAGAAACGTGTGCAGGTTGGCAAACTGGCTGGCCGTCAACGTGGCCATGCGCGGTGCGCCGGCCGGCATCAAGCGGCGCCGGCCGCCAGCAAGGCGCGGCCGCGCGCCACGTAAGCGGCCATTTCGTGCTCCGGCACCATGCTGCCGCCCGTGCCCCACACCAGGTGCGTGGCCGTTTCCAGGTGCTGCTGGTATTGCGGCGCGGCCAGCACAGCGGGAATGCCCGCGAATCCGGCCACGGCCGACGGTTCCAGGCGCAAGCCTTGCGTTTGTTCCAAGGTCGCCAGCAAGCGGTACAGTTCTTCATCCGTGACGGTGGCGTAGCCGTCGATCAGCCGCTGCATGGCACGCCCGACGAAGCCGGACGGGCGTCCCACGGCCAGGCCATCGGCGGCCGTCAGGTTGTCGATGCCGATTTCCTGCACGCTGATGCCATCATGCAAGCCCGTGTACACGCCCAGCAGCATGCATGGCGAGTGGGTCGGCTCGACGAAGATGCAGTGGACATGATCGCCAAAGGCCAGCTTCAAGCCAAAGGCCACCCCGCCGGGGCCGCCACCCACGCCGCACGGCAGATACACGAACAAGGGGTGCTGCGCATCGACCGTGACGTTCTTTGCGGCGAACTGGGTTTTCAGGCGTTCGCCCGCCACCGCATAGCCGAGAAACAGATCGTGCGAATTTTCATCGTCGACGAAGTGGCAGGTGGGATCGCTTTCCGCCTGCTTGCGCCCCGCTTCCACGGCCACGCTGTAGTCGGTCGCGTACTCGACGACGGTGACGCCGTGGCTGCGCAATTTATCTTTTTTCCACTGCCGCGCGTCAGCCGACATGTGCACGGTAGCGCGAAAGCCCAGGCGCGCGCTCATGATGCCGATCGACAAACCCAGATTGCCCGTGGAGCCGACGGCGATCGCATACTGGCCAAAGAAGGCGCGTACGGCGTCGCTGGCCAGCAAGCTGTAATCATCGCCCTCTTTCAGCAAGCCGGCGTCCAGCGCCAGCGTTTCCGCATGTTTCAGCACTTCATAGATGCCGCCGCGCGCCTTGATCGAGCCGGAAATGGGCAAATGGCTATCCTGCTTGAGCCACAGCTGACCGCTTGTCATGTCTAACGCCAAACCTGGTGCCGCCTGCATGGCCGGCAACGGCACGACGGGCGACTCGATGATGCCGCCGCTGGCCTGCGTTTCCGGGAAAGCCTTGGCCAGATACGGCGCAAAACGGGCCAGACGCGCACTGGCCTGCGCCACGTCATCGGCCGTCAAGCCTACGTCTTTCAGGCCCTCGGCCGCCGGCGCAATGCCGGGATTGAACCAGCTCAAGGGCTGCAAGGCCATCAGTTCTGTAATCAGGGGAAATTTTTCGCGCAGCGCGACGATGGCGGAAGTGGGCAGCATGGCAAGCTCGTAAAGGAACAAGCCATGATTAGACCGTATCCGGGCGCCACTGGCAAACGATGGTTGATCAGGCAATGGGTGACGGTGGATCATCTATGCCTTATTTATCGTCCGCACGGAACGCCAGAACGCGTGAACGATATCGCATGCCGACACCGCGCATGACTGGGCCCTGAACTTGAACGATAGCTAAATTTAATTCCTGAATGCACTATCGATTAAAGAAAAATTACCACAAAGTCACAAAAATAAGTTATCTTAAAGGCAAATAAAAGGAGACATTTTTTCTCTTTTCCACCGAGGCAAAAATGCGCTCCAAGAACGACAAAGTCACTGCTACGAATATGGATATCCTCGACTGCGCAAGGCAGGACGATTTGACGGCCCAAAAGGTTGAAGTCGGCATTATTTTCCAGGAAATGCTCGATACGGCCACGGCCGCCGCCTACCTCGCCAAGAACAAGGTGCCGATCGCCACCGCGCTGCGCGTGCTGACGGGGTCACGGCGGAAAAAGAACGGAGGCGGAAATTGATGGCGCTGTGCCGGGTACCCTGGGATATCCGGCTTGAACACGTCAGGGTTTCAATGGAAGTGAAGTCACTTCGTACCAAACCCGTAAGCCTCGCTCAATCTGGGTGATCGCCATCCAGCCCCTGGTTTCCGTGATGGTTTCAATGGAGACAGGACGAATGCCGTTTTTTACCAGCCATTCATTGGCCATTACCAGCGATCTGTCCATGCCGTCAGAGAGAGGACTGCCCGACGTGGTCGAACGAAAATCTTTAAACGCGATCATGTACACCTTTTTATTAAAGTCGGCATCATTTCAGCAGCCAAGGCCGGCAGCCTCCGCTATCGCACCCATGTGCGCCGAACGTTTGAAACAGGCGCCACACAGCATAACAAATTACCAGGAAGAAACATGCGCACATTGTCACGAACACCTGGCGCTCGCCGGTGCGGCATTATCAGCAGGCGTCTTCCTTCCACATCGGCACAGGAAGACGCCGCTGATTGCCCGCCTTAGAACTTCAGTTGCAGCCCCAGATCAATCGACCTGCCCTCGGCCGGCAATGCTTGCAGCGCGCCGCCGTTCGCTTTCAAGCCGGACAAATACACGCCACCCAGCGGGTCTGCATACGCGCGGTTGAACAGGTTGCTCACGCCCGCGCTCAGGCTGGCCATCTTGCTCAGCGCTACGCTGCTGCGCAGGTTGACGAGCGCGTAGCCGCCCGTTTCCGGTTCGAAGCGGCGCGCGTCGACCTTGTCCTTGCGGGCCACGATCTTCGTTTCGATGCGGTTGCTCCAGGCGCCCAGCTTGTGCTCGACGGCCAGCAAGGCGTTGAACGGCATCATGCGGTACAGGTCGCCGCCATCGCTGCGCTTGCCCCGCGTATATGCGGCGTTGCCTGTCGCCATGAAGCTGCCCCAGCGTGCACTGCTCGTCAGTGGCAGCTGCCACGCCAGATTGGCGCCGTACAGCTTGGCGTCGTGGTTGGCAAAGCGCAGCAAATTGCCGTTCGCACCCATTTTCATGTACGGGTGGAAAGATGACAGCACGTCGACGTCGATGTAATTGTCGACCTTGCTGTAATAGGGGTTGAGGCGCACGAACCAGCCCTCCTCGCCGCCGCCATGCCAGTCGGCCGTGAACCCAGCCGTGTAAGCGGTTTCGGGCTTGAGGTCGATATCGCCCACATAGCCGTTGCCATCGCCAAACCAGTTGGTCATGGTCATCGCCATCGAACCCCGGCCCCACGAGTAGCGCTCGTACAGGTTGGGCGAGCGCACCTTGCGCGCCAGCGCGAATTCATAGCTGCTGGCCGAGTCTGGCGTGAACGTGGCTTGCGCGGAAGCATCGATATTCGTGTCGCGCTGGCTGCGGCTGCGCGCATTGAAAGCCCTGGCGGCCATCACGTCCGGCATGTTCATCATGTTGGTGCCGTACGATTGCACGTCGCCCGTGTCCATGCGCACGGATTCGCCGCGCAAGCCCAGCACGCTCGTCCAGCGCGCATCGTGGCGCGTTTCCAGTTCGCCGAACAGCACGGTGCGGTCGCGCTTGCCGTCGTTGATGTTCAGGTAGGTGCGCGGTCCCATCATCATGGAACCGGGCACGGCCGGCCAGTAATCGTCGAGGCGGAAGCCGTGCCACTCCTGGCCCAGGCGCAACTCGCCCGCAGCGGTCGGCAGGCTGGCCATCAGCGCATAGCCCGTGTTGCGCCCGTGCGTGATCATCGGCATCGAACCTTTGCGCTCGGGCGTAAAGAAACCCATTTCATGATCCGTCTGCTGCCAGTAGGCGCGCGCGTCAAACACGCCCCAGGCAAATGTGCCCTGGTAAGCGAGGTTGGCGAACTGGCCGTGGTTGTCCGTCATGTCCATGTACTGGTTGGGAAATCCCTGGTACGGGATGTGCTGCACGCCGGCACGCAGGGTCAGCTGCTGGCCATCGCGCTTCGCCGCCAGCACGATGGACTGGTTGATGCTTTCAAACATGCTGGCCAGCACTTTATTGCCGTGGCCATCCTCATAACTGTGACCGCGCGTGTAGGCACCGCTGTAGCCGACGCTCAGGCTGTCGCTGGCGGCCGACGCGTTCACGCTGGTCGCCACGCTGTTGTTGACGCTGCGTCCCGACACGGCAAAGCTGCCTTGCGTGAGCAGGCCCGCGCCGGGCTGGGCGAACACGGGCGCGTTCGACTGCACTTCGATGGTGCCGCCTATGCTGTCGCCGCCCGCGCTGACGGGTGTCACGCCCGCGATCAGACGGATGCGCTGCACCTGCTGCGGATCGATATACGACAGCGGCGCATTCATGTGGTTGGCGCAGGCCGACGTCAGTTCCATGCCGTCGATGCGTATTTTCAGCCGGTCATCGGCAAAGCCATTGACCACCGGCAAGCCGGACACGCCGCCGCCGGCCGCCACGCTGTAGCCAGGCGTGCTGGACAACATGAGCGCCGTGTCGGCGGCGGGACGGTAGCCGTCGCCTATGGCCGTGACGATGACTTTCATCTCGGGCAGGACCTGTTCAGTGCGCGTTTGCGCCACGGCGGGCATGGCGATGGCGAGGGAAATCAATAACGGTAAATGTTTCATGGTGCTGCTTTCAGATTCTGTATGGGCAAGACGAACAGACGCAAGCGCACGACACGCGCGGCGCAAGGCAGTTCAGGGAAAGGGACAGATCAGAAAGCGGCAGGCGGCCCGCGGGGCTGGACGGGTGTCCAGGCGAACAGCGGCGTGGCGGATTGGTAAAACAGCAGGGGCAGCAAGCCCGTGATGAGCTCGCCGGAAGCAAGCACGAGGGTCGTCGGTGGCACGTCCAGGGTGGCCGCATGCATGCTGCAGCACGGGCAATCGCCTATGCGCATGCTGCTCTTGGTATCGGGCTTATCCGTGGAGAATGTTGCGGGTAGCATATTCATGCCGCCCGCCACCGAGCAGATTTCCAGGCTGGGCACGGCCAGGCCGCTGGCGACCGTCAGCGCGCGCGACACCGTAGGGGCGAGCGTAGCCAGGAAGATGGCGATACACGCGATCCACAGGACGATGCTGGCCTTGCTTTTGCTGATGAACATGGCAACATTGTATCAGCGCCGATCACCCGTGGACAGCGCGCAAGTCAAGCCTTATAGATCCACCTTCATCGACAGCTTGATCGCGCGCGGCGCGCCCGACGCCAGGCGCGTGCCGGCGCCGGCCCAGTAGCGCTTGTCGGCCGCGTTTTCCACGTTCAACTGCCACACGACGGCCTTGTCCATCACGCGGCTCGCATAGCGGGCGCCCGCGCTGAACAGGCTCACGCCGCCGAGGAAGGCCTGGTTCAGGTCGTTGACGGGACGGGCGCTGTAGTAATACGCGCCGCCGTTGACGGACAGGCCCGGCACGGTGTCAAACGCGTAGGCGAGGAAGACGCTGGCCGTGCGTTTCGACGCGTTTTCCGGCGCCTTGCCATTGTAGTCGGCATTGATGTGCGCAAAGCTTGGATCGAGGAACTGGGCCGACGTCTGCCACGACAACTGGCGCGTCAGCTTGCCCTGGGTCGACAGTTCCAGGCCACGGTAGCGCTGTTCACCGTCCGACGTGAATACATTGCTGGTATTCGTGTAGTAGCCGGGGCGCGTGATGTCGAACAGCGCCGCAGACAGCAAGGTACCGCCCGGCGTCAGCCAGCGTGCGCCCAGCTCCTTTTGTTTGCTGACCCCGGGCGCCATCTTGACGCCCTGGTTGACCGTGCCCGTCGGGCCCGTTTCGCCCTCTTCCAGCCCCCGCGCCGTGGAGGCGTAGAACGACAGCTCGGGCGTGGCTTTGTAGATCAATGAGGCCATCGGCGTCGTCTTGCTGACGTCGTAGTGGCTGGCGCCCTGGTCGCTTTGATAGCTGCTGCGGCGCACGCCGATGACGCTTTGCCATTGCTGGCTGAAAACCATGCGGTCGAGCGCATACAAGCCCGTGTCGCGCGTGTCGAGCCCGGCCGTCGTCGGCGCCGTCGGCTTGGGGCCGAACACGACAGTCGTCACGGGCACTGGGTTGTACAGGTTTTGCGAGGCGATCGTGTAATTGCTCTGGTAAATCGGATCTTGCGATTTGTCCGTGCGCGACGCGCCCAGGGTCAGTTCATGGGCGATGAAACCCGTGTTGAAATTGCCGGCCAGTTCCGCGCGCAGCAAGTCCGACGCCATCACACTGTGCTGGATATTGCCCGTGATGCGGCCCGCGCCCGTGGCCAGCGCGGCCGCGTTGTTCAGGCGGAAGATCGCCAGGCGGCGGTCGCGCGCCGTTTCCGAGTGGCCCGCCTCCACCGTCAAGGCCCAGCCATCGGCGATGGCGTAGTCGGCGCGCAATTGCGCGTTTTTCGTTTGCGCTTCGAAATTCGACCAGTCCGGGCCGATCAGCTTGCGCGGATCAACGGCACGCGGCAAGCTGATCACGCCTTTCACGGCCGTGGGCAAGGCGATGCCCGCCTGCTCCGTCACCCTGCGGCGCTCGTACTCGAGGTCGGCCTTGAGCAGCAATTTGTTCGTCACTCTCCAGTCGAGCGCCGTGGAAAGGAAGCGGCGGTTGCCATTGCCGACATCATCCAGGTAGGAACCAAGGGTGCCGCCAGCCGCATTGATGCGCACGCCGAATTCCTGCTGCGCGCCAAAACGGCGCGCCACGTCGACATTCGCCACGGCACTGCCACGGTCATCGAGGCTCAAGCCCATGCTGGTGACGGGCTGGCTGCCGGCCCGCTTGGTAACGAAGTTGACGACGCCGGCCGGCGACGTAAAGCCGTAGTACAGGGCCGAAGCGCCCTTCAGCACTTCCACCCGCTCCTTGTTTTCCATGGGCACTTGCGAGAAGTTCATGATGGGCAGGGAGCCGTTGAGGCGGTAATTCGTGCGGTTTTCCACGGCAATGCCGCGTATCACCAGCTGATCCCACGTCTCTCCCCCGTTTTGCTGGCGCGTCACGCCGGCCGTATTGCGCACGGCGTCGTACAGGCCGGAGACGGCTTGCTGCTCCAGCAATTCGCGCGTGATCACGTTGACGGTCGATGGCACGTCCATGATGCTGGCGCCCCGAAAACTGCCCGCCTCCGTGGTGAGCGGCACCAGTCCTTGCGCGCGGGCGCCCGTCACCTGCACGGCTTGCATGACTTTCTCATCGCCAGCCGTCGGCTCGTCCTGGCCGCTGGCCGCCTTGGCCGCCAGCGCGGCGTGGGAAGCGAAGGCCAGCGACAAGGCTGCCGCCACTGGAAGTAAACGGGTGCGGGGAGTGGCAACAGGCATGGCGTCAGGCTTTCAATTGGAAAATGGGGGGCAAGCGGAAACTTACGGTTAGCGCACATGATACCGATAATGAGAATCATTATCAAGAAAAGGTGAGTTTGTGTGAGTTTTACAGAAGAAACTAGCTCCCTCTGGCGCCTGTTATCACTTGAACACGTTTGGATTTTGCAGACGAGGCCGCAAAGAGGCATACTGACAGTCACGGCGCGCAAGACGTGCCGCCTAACAAGATACTAAAAGGTAAGTTCGTGAACACAATCGACAACAAAAGCGTGCAGACGAAAACATTTCGCTGGAAACGCTGGCAGCGCTGGGCCCTGGGCACGGGCTGCGCCCTGGCCGCCTACAGCGCGGCCGGCTTCTGGCTGGTACCCTACGTCATCAAAAACCAGTTACCCAAATTTGCAGAAAAAGAACTCGCGCGCCAGGCCAGCATCGCCGACGTGCGTTTCAACCCGTTTACCCTGCGCCTGGAAGCGGACAAGATCGCTTTCAAGGAAGCGGCCAGCGCAAACAATGCTCCGCTGCTGTCCATCGGCGCCCTGGCCGTGCAGCTGGAATGGAAATCCATCGTCCGCCGCGCCTGGAGCCTGGCGGAAATCCGCATCACGGCGCCGCAAGCGCAGCTGACGATCACGCCGGACGGCAAGTTCAACCTGGCCGAAGTGCTGGCCACCTGGCAACGCAACCATCCGGAAAAGAGCGAAGGCGGCATGCCGCGCCTCGTCATCGCCCACTTTGCACTGGAGCAAGGCAAAGTCGACTGGCAAGACCAGAAGGCCGGCTATGCGGACAACTTCACGCCGATCAACTTTACGCTCGATAATATCTCCACCCTGCCCGACGCCAACGGCAGCTACAGCCTCAGTGCCGATGCGGCGCGCGGCGGCAAGCTGCACTGGCGCGGCACGGCCTCGCTCAGCCCCATCCGTGGCGAGGGCGAACTGATACTGAACGACGCTTCCCTGCCCGGCCTGGCCGCGTATTTGAAAGCCTATACGCGCGCGACTGTCGCCAGCGGCAAGCTGTCGGCGCGCCTGCCCTACGCTTTTTCCTATGCGGATGGCAAGCTGGAAGCGAC
Source organism: Janthinobacterium sp. NKUCC08_JDC (assembly GCF_019345575.1). Classification (NCBI taxonomy): domain Bacteria; kingdom Pseudomonadati; phylum Pseudomonadota; class Betaproteobacteria; order Burkholderiales; family Oxalobacteraceae; genus Janthinobacterium; species Janthinobacterium sp. NKUCC08_JDC. The sequence continues at coordinate 113,314 of NZ_JAHKQW010000009.1, forward strand.
CGTCAAAGGCGCCGGCCTCGCCTTGCGCGACCTGGCGCTGGTACAAAGTGGCAAGAGCGACGCCTTTACGTCGCTGAACACTTTGGGTATCGCCGGCGTGAACGTGGACCTGGCGCGCCAGAGCGTTACGGTCGACAAGGTCAACCTGGTTGGCGGCAAGGTCGCCGTGCGCCGCGACAGCAAGGGCGAGATCGATGTGGCAAACCTGATGCTGCCGGGTAATCCCGCACCAGCAGCATCGGCCGCCGCCACGCCCGCCGCACCAGCCAAGCCTGGCAAGTGGAAGGTAGACTTGAAACAGCTGGCGCTGGCCAATGTGGACGTGTCCGCCATCGATGAAACCGTCTCGCCGGCCTTGCAGCTGAGCGCCAGACAGCTGCAGCTGAATTTGCAACTGGGCTTGCAGCAAGGGCCATCGGGCATGGCCACCGTCATCGATGGCGCACAGTTCGGCCTGGCCGACCTCACCATGCAACGGGGCGCGCAAACGCCGTTCAAGCTGGCCCAACTGGGCTTCACCGGCGGCAAGATCGACCTGGCCGCGCACACTGTGCACCTGGGCGCCGTGACGGCCAGCGGCGCGCAGATTGACCTGGCGCGCAACCGCCAGGGGGAATTTGCGATTGCGCAAAAGCTGCCCGTGTTTGCCTCCAGCAAGGCCCCCCCTGCCAAGGACGCGCCATCCGCGCCCTGGTCCACCAAGATAGACAAGGTAGATCTGAGCAAGTTCGGCGCCCGTTTCGATGACGCGGGCACGGGCATCAAGGTCAATGTGCAAGATGCCCGTTTGTCGCTGCAAGACGTCAGCAACGACATGAAACAGGCGCTGCCGTTCGAGCTGGGCGTGGGCCTGCGCGAAGGCGGCCTGTTGACAGCCAATGGCAAGTTCGTGCCGGGCACGGGCGCCGTCGATGCGCAGCTGAATTTGAAACAGCTGACCCTGGCGCCCGTACAACCATTGCTGGCGCAGCATATCAAACTGAAACTGGCAAGCGGGTCGCTCTCCGGCAGCGGCCGCCTGACGACGGGCGGCGGCGCGCCGAAAGCGCCCAAGGTCCGCTATGTGGGGGGCGTCGATATCGCCGGCCTCGTGCTCAATGAAACGGATGGCAAACGCTTTGCCTCATGGAAAAGCGTGCGCGCCGACAAGATGACGGCCAGCGTGGGGCCCGACTTTATCGACATCCCCGAACTGCGCGTGGTCGAACCGAACGCCCAGCTGATCATCGAAAACGACCGCAGCCTCAATGCCCAGCGTTTGCTGGTCAAGGCGCCCGAGCCTGCCATGGCCACGGCCCCCGCTCCTGCGGCCTCCGCCACGCCGGCGGCCGACGCCGCCTTCCCCGTGCGCGTGCGCCGCGTGCGCCTGCAAAACGCCAAGCTGGACTTTGCCGACCTCAGCTTGCGGCCCCAGTTCGCCGCCAAGATCTATGAACTCAATGGCGTCGTCACGGGCCTGTCGACGAAACGCGATGCGCGCAGCCAGATCGAACTCGATGGCCGCATCGACGAATTCGGCCTGGCCCGCGTGCGCGGCCAATTAAATCCGTTCGCCCCGACCGACAACACGGACTTGAACGTCGTCTTCAAGAATGTCGACATGGTGTCCGCCTCGCCGTACACGATGAAGTTCGCCGGCTACAAGGTGGCAGAAGGCAAGATTTCGCTGGACTTGCAATACAAGGTGCGCAACCGCCAGCTCGACGGTACCAACCAGATCGTGCTCGACAAGCTGACCCTGGGCGAACGCATCGACAGCCCGGACGCCTTGAAGCTGCCGCTGGAACTGGCGCTGGCCATCCTCAAGGATAGCGACGGGCGCATCGACCTCGGTTTGCCCGTGTCGGGCGACATGAACGACCCGCAATTCAGCTATGGCGCCCTGATCTGGAAAGCCGTGGGTAATGTGCTGACGAAAATCGTCACGGCGCCGTTCCGCGCGCTGGGCAACTTGCTCGGCATCAGTGCCGACAAGCTCGAAGCTATCGACTTCGACGCGGGTAGCGCCGTGCTGCTGCCGCCTGAGCGGGAAAAACTCAAGCAGGTGGCGCAAATCCTCGCCAAGCGCGAACAGCTGAAGCTGGCCGTACCTGGTCAGTACAGCGACACGGACGCGGCCGCCCTGCGCGCCCAGGCCGTGCGCCGCGCCGTCGCCGCCAAGGCCGGCATCAAGCTGGAAGCGGGCGAAGAACCGGGACCGTTGAACTTGGGCGAACGCAAGATACGGGGCGCCCTGCGCGACCTGTACGGCGAACGCTTCGGGAAGGCCGAGCTGGACAAGCAGAAAAAGGCGGCGGAATCGGCCGCTCCTGCCACAGCGGCCGCATCAGCTGACGCATCGGCTCCGGCAAAAATCCCCGTATTCCAACGCTTGGGCAAGCTGATCGAAGGCGAGCCGCAAGTGGCCGACACGGGCGCCTTCTACAAGGGCTTGCGCGAGCAGCTGGAAGCTAAGCAGCCCCTGGCTGCCGACGCCTTGAGCAAGCTGGGCACCCAGCGCAGCGCGGCGATTCTGGCCGCCCTGCAGCAGGACGGCACGCCTGCGGCCAGGGTCAGCGCCGGTGCGCCGGAAAAAACGGAGGCCGCGCCGGGCAAGCTGGTGGGACTGAAACTGGGATTGGCGGCGCAATAAAATCTGGGGTCAGACCCGTCGGGTCTGACCCCGGCTCTTTGCTGTGGGCTCCAAGCATCCCGCAGCATGCACATTAAGCCCTTTACTTTTTCTTCTCCACAGCCTCATCCGGCAACGCAAACGCCACCAGGCTATCGCCCATCTTCGTGCCGAGCGAACCATGGCCGCCGGCCATGACGACGACATATTGCTTGCCCGTCTTGTCGGAGACATAGCTCATCGGCGTGGCCTGGCCGCCGGCAGGCAGGCGGGCTTTCCATACGGTCTTGCCATTGCGCACGTCGTAGCCGCGGATGTAGTAGTCGAGCGTGCTGCTGAGGAAGGCCACGCCGCCGCCCGTGGTGCTGATGCCGCCCAGGCTGGGCACGCCCAGCGGCAAGGCGATGGGCACGGGGGCGCTGTCGCGCGTGGTGCCGTTCTTGTGCATCCACACTTTTTTCATGGTGCGCAAGTCGACGGCGGCGATATAGCCCCACGGCGGCGCCTGGCACGGGAAGCCCAGCGGCGAAAGAAAAGGCTTGATTTCCACGGCAAACGGCACGCCCGTCTGCGGCTGCAAACCCATTTCCGATCCCGTGCCGCCCTTCGCATTGGCTTGCGCGCGCGGCACCAGGCGTTCCAGAAAGCCCATGTAATCGGGGTTCACCAGCAACAATTGCCGGCCCGGGTCGATGGCCGCCCCGCCCCACTCGAAGATACCGAGCGGGCCCGGCGAGATGATGGCCCCCTTGATCTTGCCTTCGGCCACCGTTTGCGGCGTGAACGGCCCTTCGTAGCGGTGCTGGCGGAAGATGATGCGGCACGCCAGCTGGTCGAACGGCGTCGTGCCCCACATATCTGTTTCGCTGATGTTTTTCTCGGGCAGGAAAGTGAGGGCCGAAAACGGCTGCGTGGGCGACAGGCGGTCGCCGGGAGCCGGGTTGTTCGTCGGCACCGGTTTTTCCGGCGCCGGCACGACCAGGCTGCCGTCGCGCCGGTCGATCACATAGATGTCGCCCCGTTTCGTCGTGGCCACGACGGACGGCACTTTGCCTTTCGGCGTGTCGATGTCGACCAGGGTGGGCTGGCCGCCGATATCCATGTCCCAGATATCGTGGTGCACGGTCTGGTAAACCCAGCGCACCTTGCCCGTCGCCAGGTCCAGCGCGACGATGGCGCTATTGTATTTTTCGCCATGGGGATTGCGGTTGCCGCCCCACGTGTCCGGCGTTTCATTGCCCATCGGGATGTACACCATGCCCAGTTTTTCATCGATGCTGGACACGCCCCAGGAATTGGGCGAGTTGTTGGTGTACGTCTTGCCGTCGGCAATCGGCGCCGTGTCGTCGGGGTTCGAGGCATCCCAGTTCCACATCAGCTTGCCAGTGACGGGATCGTAGCCGCGGATCACGCCCGACGGTTCTTCCGTGGAAAAGTTATCGGTGACGCTGGCGGCCATCACCACCACGTTTTGCGCCACGGCCGGCGGCGACGTCGGCATCAAAAAGCCCCGCTTCTTCATGCCCATGCCGTGGTACAGGCCGATCACCCCGTTTTCGCCAAAGCTTTTGCAGGCTACGCCCGTGTCGGCGTTGACGGCGATCAGGGTCGCATCCATGGTGGGCGCGAGGATGCGGCGCGGGCATTCCATGCCGGCCGCCTCCGGTGCCGGGTCGCCCTTGGCGCGGCCCGCGTTGACGTCCCAGTAGGCGACGCCGCGGCAGATCATGTGCTGGTAGGTCGATGCGTCGCGGTTGATTTTCGGATCGTGGCGCCAGATCTCCTTGCCCGTGTCCGGATCGAGCGCGATGACGATGTTATGCGGCGTGCACAGGTACAGCATGCCGTTCACTTTCAGCGGCGTGACTTCGTTGGCAATCTCGCCCGGATCGTTCGGACCCTTGAAGTCGCCCGTGTTGTACACCCATGCCTGTTTCAGCTGCGACGCGTTGGCCGGCGTGATCTGCGCGGCCGGCGCATAGCGGTCGCCATAGCCGGAACGGCCATACGCGGCCCAGTCGTTGGGCGCCACGCCGGGCGCGAAATCGCCTTGCGGCGCGGCTGCCATGTTCTCGGCCGGCACTTCGCCATGCAAGGTGTAGTAGTCCTGAAATAGCGAGAACACGCCCACGGCGGCCGTCAGTACCACGGCGGCGGCCAGCGCGCTCTTGCCCGCGTCGCGCGGTTTCGCTCCGGCCGTCAATGGCGGATCGAGGCGGCGGTCGACGAAGGGCAGCAGCAGCCAGACGGCGGCGGCGAACCAGATATCTAGGCGCGGCAGCAGTTGCCACCAGTCGAACTTCACTTCGATCACGGACCAGATCAGGGTGGCGAACAACAGCAGCGCGAGAAACAGCTGGGCGCTGCGCCGCCCCTTCCACACGAGTGCGCCCGCGACGAGCATGCCGATGCCGGCCACGACGTAATACCAGGAACCGCCCAGGCTGACGAGCCAGGCGCCGCCGCCGGCAAGTGCCAGGCCCAGCAAGATGAAGATGACTGCGGTGATGACAAGCAAGGGTCCAGGCCGGGCAGAGGCAGTCATGATGCTCCTTTACAAGAGTCAGTCGGCGGCACGCGCCTGCGCACCGTATTTGATGGCAATCAAGGAATTCCATTTTTTCACTAATCGGCAAAGCGTGCCACACGCCAGAAGGCCAGGTACACGCCGTGTGGCTTTTTATACACGGCCTTACCGTCCAGCCCGCTATAAGCATATGTTTTCAATGAAAATCATTGAATAAATTAATTCAACAACAAATTTCTCGAATAAAACGAATTTTTATCGTAAAATGGAAAAACCACCCAAGCCAAACATTTTTCTTGAATTTCACTTCATTGGAGCGGCGCCCATCATGACCATCGCTAAACGGCTGTACGCCTTGATCCTCTCCGTCGTCCTCGGGCTGGCCGCCCTGGCGGGCTTTGGCATCTACCAGATGGACCGCGTGTACACGGCGGCCAGCTATGCCACTGTCAACACGGTACCCAGTCTGCTCACCTTGAACGAGGCTTTTGTGCCGTTCGCGCAGATGCGCACGGCCGTCTGGCAGCACATGGCCAGCAAGGATGCGACCGGACGCGCCAAGCTGGAAGCGGGCATCGGGGAAGCGCGCGCGGCCGTCGGTAAGGCGCTCGACCAGTATGAAAAAGAAGATATCACCGATGAACAGGACCGCGCGCTGCTGGCCGCCGACCGCGCCGTGCTGCTGCGCTACGATGAAGTGCGCGACAAGGTGCTGGCGCTGTCGAAGGCCGGTGAACTGGACGCGGCGCGCGACTTGCTGGTGCAAAACCAGCCCATCATCAAGGAACTGGTCGACGCCCTCGCCGCCCACCACCGCTACAACGCAAACCTGGCGGCCAAAGGTGCGGCCGATGGCGCCGCCGCCGCTGCCAGCGCGCGCTGGATTGCCATCGGCCTGGCCCTGGCCGTGACGGCGCTCGTAGCCAGCATGGGCCTGCTGCTGGCGCGGCGCATCGCCGCCTCGCTGGCCGACGCCATCGGCGTGGCCCGCACCATCGCGGACGGCGACCTCAGCGTGCAGGTCCGCGCCACCTCGAACGACGAGGTGGGCCAGCTGATGCAGGCCATGGCGGACATGAGCGCGAGCCTGGTGCGCATCGTGGCCGAAGTGCGCTCCGGCACGGACAGCATCGGCACGGCCTCGGGCGAGATCGCGTCCGGCAACCTGGACCTGTCGGCGCGGACGGAACAGCAGGCGGGCTCCCTGGAAGAAACCGCCTCGGCCATGGAAGAACTGACGGCCACCGTGCGGCAAAACGCGGACAATGCCCGCCAGGCCCAGCAAATGGCCATCGGCGCCTCGGACAAGGCGCAACGGGGCGGGCAAGTGATGGGCGACGTGATACGCACGATGGAAGCGATCGACAGCGCGTCGAACAAGATCGCCGACATCATCGGCGTCATCGACGGCATCGCCTTCCAGACCAATATCCTGGCCCTGAACGCGGCCGTGGAAGCGGCGCGCGCCGGGGAACAGGGACGCGGCTTTGCCGTCGTGGCCACCGAAGTGCGCAACCTGGCGCACCGTTCGGCCGCGGCCGCCAAGGAAATCAAGGTACTCATCAGCGACTCCGTGGAACAGGTGGGCCAAGGCGGCAAGCTGGTCCAGCAGGCCGGCGCGGCCATGACGGAAGTGGTCGACACGGTACGCGGCGTTACCGACATCGTCAGCGAAATCTCGGCCGCCAGCGTGGAGCAAAGCACGGGCATCGAGGAAATCAACCGCGCCATCACGCAGATGGATGAAGTCACGCAGCAGAACGCGGCCCTGGTCGAAGAAGCGGCGGCGGCATCGCAATCGCTGCAGGAGCAGGCAGCCAGGCTGGCCGGCGTGGTGGGCGCCTTCAAGCTGGCGCAGGGACAGGCCGGCGGGGCGCCGCGCGCGCCTGCCGCGCCGCGGCCCGCGCCGCACAAGGCGACGCTCAAGCTGGTCGCCACGCGCCCGGCAGGGCAAGCCAGGAAAGCGGCGCCGGCCGCCGCCGATTCGGGCGACTGGGACGTATTTTAGGTCCGCCATCACACAGGATCACTCGCATAGAACGCACTGGAGCACTGCCATGAACTCCTTTCTCGCCATTCACCCCTTCCTTCGCTGCGAAGACCTCTCGCTGATGCGCCCGGCGCTGGCGCTGGCAGGCCTGCTGTTGCTGCTGGCCGCGCTGCTCTGGCGCCGCACCCGCTGGCAGCAGGCCGACCGCACACAGGCCGCCGGCGCGGCACCGGCCGATCTGCATGCGCTGCTGCAAATGCGCAAAGCGGTCCCGCCGGCCAAGGCGGCTGACAGCGCACCACCGTCGACAGCGCCCAAGACACCGGACACGCCGCCATTCGACGCGGCCCGCCTGGACGCCATGTTCGGCCACGACCGGCGCCTGCAGGGCGAGATCCTGGCCCTGTTCGTGGCCGAGACGCGCGACCGCCTCGCCGGCATCGCCCATGCGCTGCGCTGCGAGCGGGCCGCCCCGGCAAGAGTGCTGGCACAGGAAATTCTCGACGGCAGCCAGTCCATGGGCCTGCTCCCATTGCAGGCGCTGTCGCGCCAGGCCGTGCATGCGGGCTTTTCCAACGATATCGGCGCCCTGCACCGCCTGCATGCGGAACTGCTGATGGCGCTTGATGCGCTGTCGCAAGCCGTCACGGCCCTGCAGACGGCGGGCACGGCGCAGGCCGATGACTGCAACGGCGTAGGAAGCCGGCCATGAGCGCGCACATCGACCTGGCGTGCCTGCCCGGCGGCGCCATCCTGCCTTCTCCCGCCTGGCGGCGCCACTGGCTGGCCACCTTGTGCCAGCAGCAGGTGGCGCTCGATGAACTGGCGGAACAGCTGGGCTGCGATCCGGCCATGACCGGCAAGCTCATCGGCCTGGCGAATGCGGGCGTGCCGCCGGGCGGGCGCAGGCATGCGGCCGTCAGCGCCGCGATGCTGGCGGCCATCGGCCTGCCCGCCCTGCGCCAGGCGTGCGCCACTCCGGCCCCGCCAGCGCCCACGTGCGCGCACTTCGACGCGCAGCGCTACTGGTCGCACTCGCTGGCCATGGCGTGCGCCGCCCGTGTGGCCGGTGACGCGCTGCAGCTGGCGCCGGCCGATGAGCTGTACAGTTGCGGCTTGCTGGCCAACTGCGGCCAGCTGGCCCTGGCCACCGTGCATCCGCAGGAATATGGAGAACTGCTGGGCCAGTACGGCAATGGCGTCACGGCCCGGCTGCTGGGCGAAGAATCGCAGCGCTTCGGCCACCACCAACTGGCCCTGTCGGCCATCCTCATGCGGGACTGGGCCATGGCGGACATCCTGTGCGACGCCGTGCTCTGCCATGCCGCGCCGCCCGGCTTCGGACGGGCCGGGCGCATGACGGACCTGGCGAAGCTGCTGAAGCTGGCCAGCAGCTTCGCCGACCTGATACTGCGCAACGGCGCGGGGCCGCGCGAGTCCGCCCTGGCCACGGCGCGGGTACTGGGCCTGGACGCAGGCCACATGGAAACCCTGCTACGCCACAGCAATGCGGAGTGGAGCGAATGGCGCGATATCCTGGAACCGCACAGCCATGTCGCCCCCTGCCGTACGCGCACGCGGGTCCGGCCAGCCGCACGCCAGGTTTTTAGTGAATTCATCTAATTCGTTGAAATTGATTTTTTGAGCCCGATTGCGTATCATTCCCATCAACTTCATCGCGACCATAAAGCCCATTATGCACACTGCAGACGTCTGCACCACCCAAAAGGCCGCCGAAATCCTCGGCATCTCGGTCACCTCAGTGCAGCAACTGGTCGAGGCCGGCGTGATCGAAGCGTGGAAGACCAAGGGCGGCCACCGGCGCATTCCCCTCGCGGCCGTCGAAGCCTACAAGGGCAATCCCGGCCAGCCGGGACAGGACCAGCGCGCGGCGCGGGCCAGCCGCCCCGCCCCATCGGGCCGCCCGCCGTCCATCCTGGTGATCGAAGACAATCCGATCGAGCGCGCGCTGTATGAAAAGCAGATCGGTTCATGGGGCTTGCAGGCGGACTTGCGCTTTTGCGAGAACGGCTATCAGGCGCTGATGGAAATCGCCCGCGACCAGCCCGACATCCTGCTGGCCGACATCGTCATGGAAGGCATCGACGGCTACGAAGTGATCCGCACCATCCTGGCCGACCCGCTGCTGGCGGACATGCACATCGCCATGCTGTCGAGCCTGACGCAGGAAGAGCTGCAAGAACGGGGCGGCGTGCCGCCCGGCGTGGTGTTCTTTGCCAAGCCCGTCAATTACGACGAGCTGCGCGGCTATCTGCGCGCCTGCTGCGCCGGCCATGCGCGGCGCAACAGCCTGGCCGCCTGACCCGCCACCGATTTCCCCTCGCCACGGAGCCGCCATGCCAGTCTATCGCCACATCGATCCTGCCGTGCTGTTCCACGCCACCGGCCACGACCTGGAGATGTTCCGCGCCCTGTCGCAGACCTACCTCGACACGTCGCCGGCCATGTTTGCGCGCGTCGAGCAGGCCGTGCGCGGCGGTGCGGCGCAAGCCATCGTGCATAGCTGCCATACCTTGCGCGGCACCGTGGCCCTGCTGGGCGCCGGCGCCCTCGTGGCGCGCCTGGCGGCACTCGAGCAGCTGGTGCGCCATCAGGGCGTGGCGGCACCGGACTGGCTGGCCGAAACGGCGGCGCTGATCGGCGCAGTGGAGCAGGAAGTACGCCGCAGCATGCGCGAATACACGGGCGCGCAGGCATGAACGCGCGCCAGGCCGTCCTGCGCCTGGTGCACCACTATCGGCCGCGCACCACGGCGGCCATCGTGGGCCTGGTACTGGTGGGCCTGCTGGCGCTGCGCATCGTCGTCTCCGGCGTGGTGCTGCACCGCGAAGCCGTCGATGACTGGAAACAGGACCTGTCCAACCTGTCGCTGCTGCTGGCGGAAAACACGGCGCAGAGCATGACGGCGGCCAGCCTGGTGCTCGACAGCGTCAGCAGCGAGATCGAGGCCGCCGCCCCTGCGGACGCGCAGGCGCTGGCCGCCGCCGTCGGCACCCCGGCCATGCACCAGATGCTGCGGCACAAGATCGGCGGCGTGCCGCAAGTGGACGTGGTATCCATCGTCGGCAGCGATGCCAGCGTGCTGGCCTTCAGCCGCGCCTTTCCCGCGCCGTCCATCCACCTCGACGAGCGCGACTACTTCGAATATCACCGGCGCCACCCGCACGGCGGCATGCATGTGAGCGCGCCCGTGCAAAACAAGGGCAATGGCGCCTGGACCTTCTATATCAGCCGGCGCATCAGCGGGCCGGACGGCCGTTTCCTGGGCGTGGTGCTGGTCGGCCTGTCGTGCGATTTCTTCAGCAAATTCTTCCAGAGCACCAGCATCGGCGAACACACGGCCTTTTCCCTGTACCGCAGCGACTACACGCTGCTGGCCCGCTGGCCGGCCGTGCCCGCCATGATGGGCAAACGCAACCTGACGGGCAGCACCTACCGCCTGCTGGAACAGGGCAAGACCGACGGCGTGCTGCAGGTGGACTCGCCGCGCGCAGCCGAGCAGGGCCGCCCGGTCAAGCGCCTGGCCGGCATACGGCTGGTGCGCGACTATCCGCTGGCCGTCAACGTCACCGTGACGGACGAGGTCTACCTGGCGGGCTGGCGGCGCATGCTGCGCACCATGGGCGGCGCGGCCGTCGTCAGCCTGCTCGTGCTGGCCGGGGCCATCGCGCTGATCATGTCCCTGCTGCGGCGCCAGGAACACGAGGCGGCTCTGCCCGTGGCGCTGGCGCCGCGGACGCCGGCCGCCACATCGCCGGAGCCGGAGACAGCAGCGCCATCCGAATCCACACCCGCGCCCGCGCCTGCACCAGCGCCGGAATCCGCCCCGGAACCGGGCGCGCGCATCCTGCTGGTCGAGGACACGGCGCTGAACCGCCAGCTCGTGTGCCTGCAGCTGGGATCCCGCGGCTACAGCATCGACACGGCGGAGAACGGCGCGCTGGGCCTGCAGGCGCTGGCCGAACGGCAGTACGACCTGGTGCTGATGGATTGCATGATGCCCGTCATGGACGGCTACCAGGCGTGCGAGGCCCTGCGCGTCCGCGAAGCGGCCAGCGGCGCGCCGCGCCTGCCCGTCATCGCCCTCACGGCCGGTGTCACCGAGGACGACCGGCAGCGCTGCGTGGCGGCCGGCATGGACGACTACCTGTCCAAGCCGTTTACGGCCGCCCAGTTGCGCGACATGGTCGAGCGCTGGCTGACGCGCCAGGCGGCGACGCGCTAGCCGCCAGGGCCAGCGCTCAATACAACACTTCCCGCATAAAAATCATTTTATTCGATAAATTCAATTATATTCACTATAATTGATAAATCACGCACAGAATGAAAACCCTCGCGGAGGCAGCATGCAACAGCACAGATACCGGAAGGCCATGACCTGGCAGCGTTGGGAGCGCTGGGATGCGCGCACCCTGCTGTCGCTCTTCATGGCCGTGCTGCTGGCGGGGCTGTGGAGCATCACCGTGCTGCAACTGCGGCACGCCTACGACAGTGCCATCGCCGGCGCCGGACGCGATGCGCGCAGCATGGCGCGCGTCTTCGACGAGCATGCGATCCGCACGATCGAGGCGGCGGACCAGGCGGCCACGTATTTGCGCAGCCGCTACCAGGTGCTGGGTAGCGGCCTCGACATCGTGACGGACCTGCGGCAAGGCCTCAGGCCCGGCCCCCTGTACAACCTGTTTACCATCGTCGACGAACAAGGCGACATGGTGCTGTCAAGCCGCCCCTTCCAGCCGACCAACCTGGCCGACCGCGAGCACATCCGCGTACACATGCAGCGCGATAGCGGCGAACTGTATATCAGCAAGCCCGTGCTGGGCCGCGTATCGCAAAAATGGTCGATCCAGCTGACGCGCCGCATCAACCATGCCGATGGCCGGTTCAAGGGCGTGGTGGTGGTCTCGATGGATCCGTATTACTTTACCCGCCTGTACGACGAAGTCGACCTCGGCGACAACAGCTCCACCGAGCTTGTCGGCAGCGACGGCGTGGTGCGCGCGCGCCGGGTCGGCGCCGCCGACACCATCGGCCAGGATATCGGCGCCAGCAAGGTATTTTCCTTGATGCAAGGTAAAACGCGGGGCGGCTTCACCGAACGCAGCCCCGTCGACGGCATCGTGCGCTTTTACGCATTCGAAAAACTGGCCGGCTACCCGCTGTACATGCTGGTCGGGCTGGACCGCGACACGGTATTGGCCGACTACGTCTCGCGCCGCAACCAGGCCTTGCTGATGGCGGCCGTCACGAGCTTGCTGATCGTGCTGTCGTGGGCCGCGCTGGTGCTGCTGATCGGCCGCCTGGTCGACAGCCGCGCCAGGGCCATCGCCGCCAGCGAAGCCAAGTCGCGCTTCCTGTCGAACATGTCGCATGAATTGCGCACGCCCCTCAACGGCATCCTCGGCTTCTCCGAGCTGCTGCAAGAGCAGCTGCGCGAGCCGGAACAGGCCGCCTATGCACAAACGATACAGGACAGCGGCCGCCAGTTGCTGTCCATGGTCGAGGCGGCGATGGAATTGAGCGCGCTCGAGCACGACCAAGTCCGGCTGGAGTCCGCCGCCGCGCCATTGGACCAGTTGCTGGAACTGGCGCTGGCGCCGCACCGGCCGCGCGCGGCGCACAAGGGCTTGCAGCTGGCCGCGCAAGTGGCGCCCGCCACGCCGTCCAGCATCGATTGCGACCGCACCCGCCTCGTGCGCGTGCTCGACATCCTGCTCGATAACGCCATCCGCTATACGGCCGCCGGGCGGGTCGACGTGCACGTCACGCACAGCGGCGCGGACCTGCAGATCGAGGTGCGCGATACGGGCATCGGCATCGCGCAGGCGCAGCAGGGCCTCATCTTCGACAAATTCTCGCAGGCCGACGACTCGCCGAGCCGCGCCCATGACGGCGCCGGCATGGGCCTGGCCATCGCGCGCCAGCTCGTCGCGCTGATGGGCGGCAGCATCGGCGTCGCATCCGCGCCGGGCCAGGGCGCCGTCTTCCGCCTGCGGCTGCCGCTGGGCGGCAAATTGACCACACTATCACATGCATAGTTGCGCCAGTTGTGCGCAAAAGTTGTTCTCCATCCCTATCGGGTATAGCATCGCCACATGAGCTATCACACAGAGGCGGCGGCGTTGCGCAGACGATGGATCGAGTGGCTGTTCCTGCTTCTCGGGCTGCTGATCGTCGCTGCCGCCCTCGCCTACGCGCACCTGGCCGAAGCGACGCGGCATGACGAGGCCGAGCGCGAGCGCCTGAGCGTGCTGACGGCGCTGTTGGCAAAAAACATCGAAGTCGACCTGGCGGCGACCAACCTGGTGCTCGGCGGCGTGATCCGCGACTATCTGGCCGCCGGCCCCGCACCGGACGCCGGCCAGGCGCTGCCGCGGCGCCTGGCCGCGCTGGTCGACGCCATGCCGGGCGTGCGCACCATGCTCGTCATCGATGCGCAAGGCAAGGCGGTCGCCACCAACATCACGGAACTGGCAAACCAGGATTTTTCGCGCCGCGGCTACTTCCAGACGGCGCGCGACGCCCCCGACGCGCGCATGCTGTACATCTCGGCGCCCTTCCATTCCTTCAAGGGCGACCTGGTCATCACGGCATCGCGCATGGTGCAGGACAAACAGGGCCGCTTTGCCGGCGTGGTGGTGGCCACCTTCGCCCCCGAATACTTCACGGCCAAGTTCCATACCGCCATGTACGCTCCCGACGTGTGGGCCGTGGTGCTGCATGGCGACGGCCAGCAGTTCCTCAACTACCCGGCCAGGACTGCCAATGGCGGCAATATGGACGTCCCCGGCAGCTTCCTGCGGCGCTTTCGCGACAGCGGCTACCAGGCGGGTGTCCTGAGCGGCGTCGAGATTGCCGGCGCCGGCGCCCACACCGCCCCCCGCATCATGGCCATGGCGACCATCGCCCCCACGGCCCTGCACATGGACCGCGCCCTGATCATCGGCCTGAGCCGCGAAGAAGCGGCCATCGCCGCCCCGCTGCGGCGCCAGGCGCTCGGCTACGTCCTCTCCTTTGCCGTGCTGGCGCTGGCCGCGGCCAGCCTGCTGTTCTGGAGCCAGCGGCGGCGCCGGCAGCAGGCCGCCTGGCATGCGGAACAGGAAAGCGAGCGCCAGGCCATGCAGGCCGTGTCCGACAGCGAAACGCGCTTTCGCACCCTGATCGAAGATGCGCCCGTGGCCATCGCCATCCTGCGCCACGGCCACTTCATCTATTCGAATCCCCGCTACCGCAATCTGCACGGCTACACGATGGAAGACAATCTGAACGGCCTGCCCTGGTCCGCCATGATTTCCCCGCCATCGCTGGCGGCGCTGGCCGCCAACGAAGCGCTGATCGAGGCCGATTCGCCCAGTGAACAGGTGTTCGAGGCCGTCGGCCTGGGCAAGCAGGGCCTGCCCGTGCCCATGTTCAAGACCACCACGCGCGTGCTGCTCAAGGATGGACCGGCCACCCTGATCTTTGCCCAGGATATCTGCGCGCAAAAACAGGCCGAAGAGGCCATGCTGCTGGCGCGCGACGCGGCCGAAGCGGCCAACCGCAGCAAGGCGGAATTCCTCGCCAACATGAGCCATGAAATCCGTTCGCCGCTCAACGCCATCCTCGGCATGGCCTGGCTGCTGGAACGCGACGGCCTCGATGGCGAGGCGCTGCAGATGGCGCGCAAGATCCGCGCCGCGGGCCAGTCGCTGCTGGGCATCATCAACGACGTGCTCGACGTGTCGAAAATCGAGGCGGGCCACATGACCATCGAACAGGCGCCGTTCCGCCTGGCCGACGTGATCGAGAAGATCGCCGCCAGCATGGGCGTTGCCGCGCATGACAAGCCGATCGAGGTGCGCATCGGGCCGCTGCCCGACGGCGTCGACCAGGTGATGGGCGACGCGCTGCGGCTGGAACAGGTGCTGGTCAACCTGACCAGCAATGCCATCAAGTTCACGACGCAGGGCACGGTCGAGCTGACAAGCGCACTGGAAAGCCGCGACGGCGACGCCGCGGTGCTGTGTTTCAGCGTGCGCGACACGGGCATCGGCATCGCGCCCGAAGTGCAGGAGGCGATCTTTTCCGCCTTCGCCCAGGCCGACACGTCCACCACGCGCCGCTTCGGCGGCACGGGCCTGGGCCTGACCATCTGCCGCCAGCTGGTGCGCCTGATGGGCGGCTCCATGCGCCTGACCAGCGTCACGGGCCAGGGCAGCACCTTCAGTTTCACGGTGCCGCTGCAGCTGATGGCAGCCAGCGTCCCGTCCTCGCCCGACATGCAGGGCTTGCGCGTCTTGCTGGCCGATGGCAAGGCCGACACGCGCGGCGCCGTGGCCGCCGTGGCGCAGGGCCTGGGCTGGAGCGTGCATGCCGTCTCCGGCGGCCAGGCGGCGCTCGAGCATGCGCTGGCCTGTGCCGACGACGCGCGGCCCGGCGTCATCGTGCTGGCCGCGCGCATGCCCGACATGGACGGCGAAACCACGGCGCGCGCCCTGCGCGAGCACCTGCCGCCGCAGGATTGCCCCATCGTCATCCTGGCGGCCAGCGGCACGCCGGCGACAGCGCCCGCGCGCCGCCGTACGGACCCGGCCAGTCCGGCCGATGCCATCCTCAATGAACCGGTGACGGCTTCCAGCCTGTACAACGCGACGATGGAAGCGCGCCAGCGGCGCGCCGAAGCGGCCGGCCTGGACGTGGGCCTGGACGTTGTTCATGGGGCGCAGGGCGAGCGCGTGCTGGCCGGCGTGCGCGTGCTGGTGGTCGACGACAGCGACATCAACCGCGACGTGGTCAACCATATCCTGTGCGACCAGGGCGCCCTGCCCTCGTTCGCCTGCGACGGCCAGCAGGCGCTGGACTGGCTGCTGGCCCACCCGGCCGACGTCGACATCGTGCTGATGGATGTGCAGATGCCCGTCATGGACGGCTTGCAGGCGACGCGCGCGCTGCGCCAGCTGCCGCAGTTCCAGGACCTGCCCGTGGTGGCGCTGACGGCCGGGGCGTTCCAGACGCAGCGCGCGGCGGCGCTGGAAGCGGGGGTGAACCATTTCATCAGCAAACCGTTCGACGTGCCGCAGACCATTGCCCTGATCGCGCGCGCGCACCGGCGCCACGCGCAAGGGCTGCCGGCCCTGCCGCCCGTCGTCGCCGAAGCGGCGATGCCCGTGCGGGCGGGCGGCGCGGCGCCCGTGATCGACCTGGTGCAAGGCATGGAGCAGTGGCTCGATGAAGCACCCTACCGCCAGCACCTGTCGCACTTCGGCAGCACCTACCGCAACACGGTGGGCGCCATGCGCGCGCTGCTGGCGGCCGATGCACGCGCCGACGCCGCCGCGCTGGCGCACAAGCTGGCCGGCGTGGCCGGCAGCCTGGCCCTGCCCGCCACCGTGCACGCGGCCCAGCAAGCCGAACAGCTGCTGCACGCGGGCGACGATGCGTCGGCCGCCCTCGATGCACTGGAACAGGCACTGGCGCAGGCCATCGAGGCCGCCGCCGCATTCACGGCACAGACGCCGCCCGGCCAGGCGGCCGTGCCAATGACAAACCTGTCGACGTGAAATTTAGGGAGACGCCATGATCTGGTGCAGGGATTTACTGCTGAGAGCCTTCATGCTGGGCATGCTGCTATTCGTCGTGGGCGAATCGCTGTCCTACTGGGCGCCGGAAATCCGGGAACTGCTGGTCTGGCGCCCTTCCTGATACCAGCCTAGCCTTCGCGGCCATCCACCCTGGCGCGCCACAGATACGGCGCATACACGCATGCATACAGGCCAAAGGCCAGCGACCAGCAGGCTCCCGCCGCCAGCAGCAGCGGCATGGACAGCGCGGCGGGACCGACGGCGGCCAGCAGGCGCGCCAGCGCGCCCAGCTGGATCAGCCAGTACATCGCCGCTTCCGCCTTCCCGCCCTTGAGCGGCCGCCCCGTGTGGCCCAGCGTGGTGCGCGTCATCATGCCGATGATCAGGCCCGCCATCGAGCCCACCGTCAGCGCGTGCAAGGCGGCGCTGGCCGGCAGCAGGCCCAGGCTGGCGGCCGCCAACAGCGCAAAGCCGATGCCTATCCACGCATACGACAGGTGCAAAATCCACAGCAGCGGCACGCGCACCGTACGTTGCGGCTGCCAGGCCAGCAGGTTGGCAAGCGACACGCCGGCGGCGCAGAAGGCCAGCGGCGCCGTCAGCCAGGCTGGCGCGCCGGCCAGCCACGCGATCGCGGCGGCCGCCATGCAGGCCACGGCCGCCAGCGCGCGTTTCGGACTGGCCACGGGCGTGCTGCCCGGTGCGCCATTGCGCGTAAACATGGGGATCACGCGCGCGCCGATCACCGATTCGATCAGCACGATGATGAAAATGGCCGCCTGCACGGGCACAAACAGCGACAGCGGCAGCCAGCCCAGCACGGCCGCATGGAACAGGCCATTGGCCAGCGCCAGCAGGGCCAGCAAGCCGACGAGGAACAGGTTGCGCGTATTGCCCGAGCGGCGCAGCACCAGGTACAAAGGCCAGGCGGCCAGCGGCAGGAACAGCCAGTCAACCAGCGCCGGCAACAGGCCCGGGCCGCACAGCATGGCCACGCGCCCGGCCAGCCACAACGCCACCAGCGCCATCAGCTGGGCGCCGTGCGGCGTCGGCAAGCCAGTCCAGTTGCGCCCCGCCGTATAGAGGAAGCCAACGACGACGGCCAGCGCGAAACCGAACACCATTTCATGCATGTGCCAGCCCAGCCCCACCTGCAGGCCGCCCGTCAGCCAGCCCGCATAACTGGCCAGCCACAGGGGAATGCCGATGGCCGCAAACACGGCCGCCAGCAGGTAGAACGGGCGGAAACCCAGTTGCCAGACGGCGTGGCCCGCATGCCAGGGCGCGGCGCTGGCGTCGGCGGGAGGAGAAGATGGTTCGCTGATCGGGGTGATGGCCATGATGGGCTCTCTTTTAAAGATATATTCAATATACTACTTTAAAAGCGCGATGGCGGCCATCGGCAAAAAGGACTAGAAGAATGACTGGCAGCGGCCATGGGGCCGGCCCGGCGGGCCTGACCCCAACTACGCGGCTACTTGCCTTGCCGGTGCTCGACCGCGTACACGGCCGCCTGCACGCGGCTCGTGAGGTTGAGTTTTTTCAGCACGTTCTGCACGTGGATCTTGACCGTGCTTTCGGCCAGGTCGAGGGTGCGCGCGATGCCCTTGTTGCTCTCGCCGCGCGACAGGCAATCGATGATTTCCTTTTCACGCGGCGTGAGCTTGTCCAGTTCCGACACGGGTTCCTCGCGCCGCGTGCCCGCCTGCAGCTGCGCCACCAGCTTGCCCGTCATCGCTTCGGCGATGACGACTTCGCCGGCGGCAGCGCGGCGGATGGCGCGCACCAGGTAGTCGGCGTCGATATTCTTAATCAGATAGCCGCAGGCGCCCGCCCGCAGGGCCGTGGCCAGGTCTTCCGCGTCTTCGGACACGGTCAGCATGACGATGGCCGTGTCGGGGCAGTCGTGCTGCATCAGCTGCAGCGCTTCCACGCCGGACATGCCGGCCATGTTCAGGTCCAGCAGCACCACATCGGGCTGCAGCTGGATGGCACGCTTGATGCCTTCCACGCCATCGGCCGCCTCGCCCACGACGGCAAAATCCGTATGCCGCTGCAGCAGCGAGCGTATGCCGCTGCGGAACAGTGCGTGGTCATCGACCAGCATGACGGTGATCGGTTTATCGGGTGTCTCCATTTTTTTACTTTCAGGTAGTTACTCAGGCGGCGCGGCGCTGCTCGCGCGACAGATGCAGTTCGACCGTGGTGCCGCCGCCCTGGCAGGCATGCACGTCGAACGTGGCGTCGATGCGCTGCGCGCGCTCGCGCATGATATGGATGCCGACATGGCTGTCGCCCTTTTCCAGCACGGCGGCAGCGTCGAAGCCGACGCCATTATCGCTGATCGTCAGGGTAAAGTCCTGGTGATCGGCGAGGCGCACTTCGACGTGGCTGGCCTGGGCGTGCTTGCGGATATTCGACAGCGCTTCCTGCACGATGAATAATAACTGCAATTGCTGCTCGCGGGGGAACGGCGCGCCGTCCACATCGGCCAGCAGTTCGGCGTCGATGCCCGTCTGGCGGCGGAATTTGTCCACGGCCGCGCGCAGGGAGCCGATCAAATCGTCCTCCATCAGGCGGCTGCGGAAGTTGGCCAGCAATTCGCGCACGTCTTCATAGCTTTCCTTCACGCCCGCATGCAGGGCCGGCACGATGCCCGCCACCTCGTCGAAACGGGCGTTGCGCACGGAGTCGTCGAGCATCTGCACCTGCAGGTTGAGGAAATTGAGGCTTTGCGCGATGCTGTCGTGCAGGCCCTGCGCCACCAGGTTGCGCTCTTCGGAAATGGCCATTTCGCGTTCGCGCGCGGCCAGTCGCAGGTTTTCCAGCGCGATGCCCAGCAGCTGGCCCAGGGTTTCCAGCAAGGCCAGCTCGCGCGCGGAAAACACGCGCGCATGGCGGAAATGCAGGTTGAAGAAGCCCAGGTGCTGTTCGTGCGCGTGGATATGGAAGACGGAGACAGTGGCAAAGCCCTCGCGGTGGCAGCGCAGCTCGTGCGCCTTGTCGATGCGGCGCATGTCGTGCACCTTCGCCACCTTCATCTCGACGGCCGTGCCGCACAGGCAGTCGCCCACCTTCAGGCAATGCTCGGACGCCACCAGTTCCTCGGACAGGCCCGTATGCACGACCATGTGCAGGTTGCCCCGCTCGGCGTCGAGCACGCGCACGGTGGAACCGTCCGCCTCGAAATAATCGACGATGCGCTGCATGAAGCCGCCGCAGATGTCTTCCAGCGGCTGCGGGCGCTGCAGGAAAGCGGCGCTTTCGTACAGCAGCGCCAGTTCGCGGTTGCGGTATTCGAGAGTGGCCGTCTTGCTGCGCACGCCCTCTTCCAGGTTGCCGTACAGCGCCTGCAGGCGGTCGGCCATCTGGTTGAAGCCACTGGCCAGCTGGCCGAATTCGTCATTGCTTTCCACTGCCAGGCGCACGCTGAAATCGCGTTCCTTCATGCGCTGCATGCCCAGGCGCAGCCGCGTCACCGGTTCGATGATGAGCATGAACATCAGGTAAATCATGCTGACCGTGCCGATGACGGCCATGCCGACGAGGATCAGCTGCGAGGCGCGCAGCCAGAAGGTGCGCTGTTCGCTATCATGCTCGATCAGGCGCACCAGTTGATCGACCTGCCCCACGAAGGTATCGGCGTCGTGCTCGAACTGGCGCGCGCGCGCGGTGGAGTCGGCGGCCAGCGCTGCCGGGCGCAAGGCGCCGCGCCAGGCCGTGCCGATGCGTTCGAATTCGGACTTGATGGCCGTGCTGGGGGGCAGGAACAGGGGGCGCTGCGGGTCACCGTGGCCGATCTTGGCCAGGGTCTCGTCGATCAGCAGCACTTGCTGGCGCGCCTGTTCGCGCGCGTCGCTGGCAAGCAGCAGGGTCAGGCGGTAGGTCTGCATGCGCAGCCGGCCCGTCTCGTTGATGGCGGCCGAACTGCCTTCGAGCTGCCAGGACAGGAACAGGGTGCAGCCGATGGCACTCAAGGCCAGCACCAGCATGAGCAGCAGCGCGCCGACGATCTTGGTCGACAGCTTCTGCCAGGAGGAAAACATCGCCTTGAATTTCATACCGCCCTTGAATGTAAATGCAAACTGCCTCAGCCGCCCGTCTGTGCCATGAACCTGATAATTTTATCGGGCTGCGTATTGAAATCATGCTGCTGCGGCTTCAGTTCGATGGCGGCGCGGATCGCCGCCTCGATCTCCGCATCCGTGGCGCCGCCGCGCAGCATGGGGCCGAGGGCGAATTTCTCTTCCTGGCCCAGGCACAAATACAGGGTACCATCGACGGACAGGCGCACGCGGTTGCAACTGGCGCAAAAATGCTGCGACATGGGCGTAATGAAGCCGATGCTCGAGCGTCCATCGGCTGTCGCCATGTAGCGCGCCGGCCCGCCACCGAGCTCTGTTGCCTGCGGCACCAGGCCAAAACGCGCCGCCAGGCGCTCGCGCACGGGACCGAGCGGCATATAGCTGGCATTGCGGCCCGTGCTGCCCATCGGCATGGCTTCAATCAGGCGCAGGATGAACTGCTGCTCGATGCAAAACGCCGCCATGGCCTCGATCTGGCCGTCATTGATGCCGCGCATGGCCACCATATTGATCTTGATCGGGTCGAAACCGGCCGCCTTGCCCGCCATCAGCCCATCGAGAATCGGCTGCAGGCTGTCGCGCCCCGTGATCTGCTGCATGCAGGCGCGGTCGAGCGAATCGAGGCTGACGTTAATGCGGTCCACGCCCGCCGCGCGCAAAGCCACGGCGTGCTTGCCCAACTGGGTGGCGTTGGTCGACAGCGACAAGTCCTGCAAACCAGGCAATGCCGTCAGCCGCTGCGCCAGTTCCGGCAAATTGCGCCGCAACAGCGGTTCGCCGCCCGTCAGGCGCACGCGGCGCGTGCCGAGGCGAACGAAGATGCCCAGCAGGCGCTCGATCTCGTCGAACGTCAGCCAGTCCTTCGGCTCCTCGAAGCCGCGAAAGCCCTTGGGCATGCAGTAACTGCAGCGCAAGTCGCAGCGGTCGGTGACGGACAGCCGCACATAATCGATCGAACGGCCAAAACGGTCCTGCAACTTGACGCTACCCATGACGCTACTCCTGTTTCTTACTTGATTGTAAAGGCTGGGGCACGATCTGGCTGTGCCCCAGAAGGCCTAGCGGCCTACGCCTTTCGGCCTACGCATTTCTACCTACTGAACCAGCGGGTTGGCCGTGCCTTCGAGCTCGATGCCTGCGATCTCGGCGCGTCCCACCAGCAAATGCAGATACTGGTGCACGGCCCGCTGCCACGCGGCGCGCGACAGGCGGTCGGCGATCTGCGCCTGCACGGCCTCGTAGGCGATGGGCTGGCCCTCGACCCGGCGCAGCACTTGCACGATGTGGTAGCCGAAGCGCGTTTCCAGCAAATGGCCGGCCAGCGCGCCCGCTTCCAGGCGGAACAGCAGCGCATCGAATTCCGGCACGCTCTGGCCCGGCGACAGCTGGCCCAGGTTGCCCCCCAGGGCGCCCGACGGGCAGTTCGAATACTGCGCCGCCAGTTCGCCGAAGCGTTCGGGCGCCAGTTTCAAGGCGTCGAGCACGGCTTGCGCCGTCGTGCGCAGCAGCTCCAGGGGCGCCTCGGGCGTCACCTGGAACAGGATGTGGCGCGCCTCGACCAGCGCCCCGCTGCTAAACAGCTGCGGGCGCTGCGCATAAAAGGTGCGGCAAGCCGCATCATCGGCGGGCGGCACGCGCACTTCCTGCGCGAACAGCGCTTCGATGCGGTCATCAATACTGCCGCCCTGCACGCCGAGGCGCTCGGCTTCTTCCAGCAGCAGCCGGCGCAGCACCAGTTCATGCACGGCCTGCTTCAAAGGGTTGCCGGCGCCGTCGTGATGCGGCAGTTCCTGCGCGATGTCGGCATCGTCGATATCGATGCCATTGACGGAGATTCCCATGATGTGATTCCTTTCTTAGCGGCGGCGCACCAGTTGATAGGCGCGGCCCAGATATCCGATGGCGCCGAAGCCGCTCCACACGTGCACCAGACGGGTGAACGGGAAGATGACGAACAGCGACATACCCATGAACAGGTGCAGCTTGAACACCAGCGGCGCATCGACGATGAAGCTGGCGGCGTCACCGCGGAAGGTCACGATGTGCTGCGCCCAGTTCATCAGCAAGACCATCATGTGGCCATCCATGTGCGAAGCCGAGACGAAGATCGAGGACAGGCCCAGCAGCAAGGTCAGTAGGATCCACACCATCACCAGCTTGTCGCCGGCCGTGGTGACGGCGCGCAGCCGGTCGTTACTGAAGCGGCGCACCAGCAGGATCAGGATGCCGACCAGGCACAGGCCGCCCATCACGCCGCCGGCCGCCATGGCCACGCCCTGCTTCAGGCTATGCGACACGCCCAGGGTATCCCACACCCAGACGGGGGTGAGCAAGCCGGCCGCATGGCCGAACAGCAGGCCGATGATGCCGATGTGGAACAGGATATTGCCCAGGCGCAGGCTGCCGCGGTGCAGCAGCTGGCTAGAATCGGACTTCCACGTGTATTGCTCGCGGTCGAAACGGATCAGGCTACCGAGGAAAAAGATGGCCAGCGCGATGTATGGATAAATGCCATACACAAATTGATGCAAGTAATTACTCATGATGTACTCTCCTCATGCGGACGCGCTTCAAGCGGCGCGCCGCGGCTGCGGGTGAAAATGCACGGGATGGACGCCGCCCGGAACCTGGGCCGGACCTTGGCGCAGCAGCGGCTCGACGCCGTCCGCACCGGGACCGAAGGTTTCCAGCGCTTCATCCATGTCGCGCACCGGCGGTTCGGCCAGCATTTCCGCCGCCACGGGGCTCAGGCGTTCGAGCACGGTGAAGACGGGCGCATACGGACTGCCGTTGGCCGTCAGCTTGCGGCCGATGTGCGCCAGCACGTGGACGGCGTCGCCCAGCAGCGGCGCCGAGACTTCCTCGTCGAGCTGCGCGAGGAATTCCAGGAACAGCGGCACGAAGTCGGGCAAGTCGTCGCCCACCATTTGCAGGCCGTGGCGCTTGTACTCCTCCATCAGGTCGACCATGGCCTGGCCCCGGTCGCGCGATTCGCCGTGGATATGCTCAAACAGATGCAGCGAGTGCGACGGGTTGCGGTCGAACGTGGCCACGTACTGCTGCTGCAGGTCGATCAGGCTGCTGCTTTCCAGGTGCGCCAGCAAGGGCCGCAGCAGCGCGTGCTGCTCCGGCACGGCCGCCAGCGCGGCGTCCAGCTGCGGCAGGTGGGTGATCAGCTCGGGCTCCGGATACAGCAGCAGGCGCGAAAGGACTTGGTAGTGATGCATAGCGTGTTCCATATCAGCTCCTTAAGCGCCTGGCGCCGTTTTGCGCGACTTCGGCATCTGCATGAAGATGGCCGAACCGTGTTTTTTCTTGCCGAACAAGGTCGGTTCGCTGGTGCCGTCCGAGCAGCCGTTGCCGAAGCTGAAGCCGCACGAACCCTTCTCGTTGAAGCTGTCCTCGGCCATTTCCTTGTGGCTGCTGGGGATGACGAAGCGGTCTTCGTAATTGGCGATGGCCATGATGTGGTACATGTCCTCCACCTGCGCCTTGCTCAAGCCCACTTGCTTGAGGACCGTGAGGTTTTCCACCTTCTCGACGGTCTTGCTGCGCATGTAGGCACGCATGGCCAGCATGCGGTCCAGCGCCGTGACGATGGGCGGCTGGTCGCCGGCCGTCAGCAGATTGGCCAGGTACTGCACGGGAATGCGCAGGCTTTGGGTGTCCGGCAGCATGCCGTTTACGCCCAGCTTGCCCGATTCGGCGGCCGCCTGGATCGGCGACAGCGGCGGCACGTACCACACCATCGGCAAGGTGCGGTATTCGGGATGCAGCGGGAACGCCACTTTCCACTCGACGGCCATCTTGTAGACGGGCGACTTGACGGCCGCTTCCAGCCAAAGGTCGGGGATGCCCTGGCGGCGCGCCTCGGCGATGATGGCCGGGTCGTGCGGATCGAGGAACAGGTCGAGCTGCGCCTGGTACAGGTCCTGCTCCTGCGGCACGGAGGCGGCAGCCTCGATCTTGTCGGCGTCGTACAGCAGCACGCCCAGGTAGCGAATGCGGCCCACGCACGTTTCCGAGCACACGGTAGGCTGGCCAGCTTCGATGCGGGGGAAGCAGAACGTGCACTTCTCCGCCTTGCCGGACGACCAATTGTAGTAAATCTTCTTGTACGGGCAACCGGAGATGCACATGCGCCAGCCGCGGCACTTGTCCTGGTCGATCAGCACGATGCCGTCGTCTTCGCGCTTGTACACGGAGCCCGATGGGCAAGACGCCACGCACGTCGGGTTGAGGCAATGCTCGCACAGGCGCGGCAGATACATCATGAAGGTGTTTTCGAACGTGCCGTACATCTCCTTCTGCATGTTGTCGAACAGTTTGTCCTTGCTGCGCTGGGCAAACTCGCCGCCCAGGTCATCTTCCCAGTTCGGACCCCACTCGATTTTTTCCATCTTTTTCCCCGTCAGCACGGAGATCGGACGGGCCGTCGGCGGCGTCTGCGACAGCGGCGCGCTTTGCAGGTGCTCGTAGTCGTAGGTGAACGGCTCGTAGTACTCGTCGATGGCGGGCAGGTTCGGGTTGGCGAAGATATTCGCCAGAATCTTCAGACGGCTGCCCTGGCGCGGCTCGATCTTGCCCGCATCCGTGCGGCGCCAGCCGCCGTTCCACTTGTCCTGGTTTTCCCACTGCTTCGGATAGCCGATGCCGGGCTTGGTTTCCACGTTGTTGAACCATGCGTACTCGACGCCGTCGCGGCTGGTCCATACGTTCTTGCAGGTGACGGAACAGGTGTGGCAGCCGATGCACTTGTCCAGGTTCAGCACCATGCCGATTTGCGCTCTGATTTTCATACTATGCTCCTTGTTCCTGCAACGGGCCTTCGAGCCAGTCGACCTTGTTCATCTTGCGCACCAATACGAATTCATCGCGGTTGGAGCCCACCGTGCCGTAGTAATTGAAGCCGTACGCCAGCTGGGCGTAGCCGCCGATCATGTGCGTCGGCTTGGGCACGGCACGCGTCACCGAGTTATGGATGCCGCCCCGCTTGCCCGTCATCTCCGCGCCAGGCACGTTGATGATCTTTTCCTGGGCGTGGTACATCATCGTCATGCCGGCCGGGATGCGCTGGCTGACGATGGCGCGCGCCGTCAGGCTGCCATTGACGTTGAAGACTTCGATCCAATCGTTGTCGACGATGCCGGCAGCTTGCGCGTCCGTCTCCGACAGCCACACGTGCGGTCCGCCGCGCGACAATGTCAGCATGCGCAGGTTGTCCGAATACGTGGAGTGGATGCCCCACTTCTGGTGCGGCGTCAAAAAGTTCAGCGCCAGTTCCTTGTTGCCGTTCGGCTTGGTGCCCAGCAGCGCTTCCGTCGTCTTCGTGTTGATGGCCGGTTTGTAGACGCACAGTCCCTCGCCGAAATCGCGCATCCACAGGTGATCCTGGTAGAACTGCTGGCGGCCAGTCAGGGTGCGCCAAGGGATCAGTTCATGCACGTTGGTATAGCCGGCCGTGTAGCTGACTTCTTCGCTTTCCAGGCCCGACCAGGTGGGCGAGGAAATGATCTTGCGCGGCTGCGCCTGCACATCGCGGAAGCGGATGCTGTCATGCTCGCGCGGCAATGCAAGGTGCGTATGATCGCGTCCCGTGATGGAGGACAGCGCGGCCCAGGCTTTCACGGCCACGTGGCCATTCGTTTCCGGCGCCAGCGATAAAATCATCTCGGCCGCATCGATGGCCGTATCGAGGCGCGGCTGGCCCTGCGACACGCCCTCGTCCAGCACCGTGCGGTTGATACCGCGCAGGACGTCGACTTCATGCCCGGTTTTCCAGGAAATGCCCTTGCCGCCGTTGCCGATGGTTTCCAGCAGCGGGCCGATCGAGGTGAACTTCTTGTACACGTCGCGGTAATTGCGCTCGACCACCGTCATGTTCGGCATGGTCTTGCCGGGAATGGCTTCGCATTCGCCGGCGCGCCAATCCTTGGGATCGAAAGGCTGGCCCAGTTCGCCCGGGGTGTCGTGCATCAGCGGCGTGAGGATAATGTCTTGCTGGGTACCCAGCAGCTCGCCGCCGATTTCAGAGAATTTCTCGGCGATGCCCTTGTAGATTTCCCAGTCCGACTTCGATTGCCACAGCGGCTGCACGGCTTCGGACAGCGGGTGGATGAACGGATGCATGTCCGACGTATTCAGATCGTCTTTTTCATACCAGGTGGCCGTCGGCAGCACCACGTCGCCATACAAACACGTGGTCGACATGCGGAAGTCCAGCACCACGAGCAGATCGAGCTTGCCTTCGGCGGCCGGGCGCACTTTCACCTGTTTCGGCGTGAGGCAGTCGTCTTCGTCGCTGAGCAAGCCGTTTTGCGTGCCGAGCAGGTATTTCAGGAAGTACTCGTGGCCCTTGCCCGAGCTGCCGAGGATATTCGAGCGCCACACAAACATATTGCGCGGGAAGTTGGCCGGATTGTCCGGGTCATCACACGAGAACTGCAGCTGGCCCGCCTTGATCTGGTCGAGCGCATACGCGGCCGGCTTCTGGCCTGCGGCGGCAGCGGCCTTGGCCACTTCCAGCGGATTCGTTTGCAGCTGCGGCGCCGATGGCAGCCAGCCCATGCGCTCGGCCTTGGCGTTGTAGTCGAGCAGGGTCAGGTCGCCCGTGCCGCCGGCCGCCGATGGCGAGGCGATATCGCCCGTTTCCAGCTTTTCGTGGCGCCACTGGCTCGTGTGGGCATAGAAGAACGAGGTGCCGTTCATCTGGCGCATCGGACGTACCCAGTCCTGGGCGAAGGCCAATGGCGTCCAGCCCGTTTGCGGACGCAGTTTTTCCTGGCCCACGTAATGGGCCCAGCCGCCGCCGGACTGGCCGATACAGCCGCACATCATCAGCATGTTGATGATGCCGCGGTAGGTCATGTCCATGTGGTACCAGTGATTCAGGCCGGCACCGACGATGACCATGCTCTTGCCGCGCGTCTGGTCCGCGTTTTCCGCAAACTGGCGCGCCACGGTGATGACGTCGGCGCGTTTGACGCCCGTGTGCTTTTCCTGCCATGCGGGAGTGTACGGCACGTCATCGTCATAGCTTTCCGCCACGTTTTCGCCACCGAGGCCGCGGTCGATGCCGTAGTTGGCCAGGGTCAGGTCGAACACGGTGGTGACGAGACCCGTCGTGCCATCGGCCAGGCGGATGGTTTTCACCGGCACCTTGCGCAGCAACATGTCGGACGCATCCTTGCCGCCGAAGTAGGCAAAGCCCACTTCCGTGACGGCGTCGCTGTCATTGATCATGGAGAGCATCGGCACGATGGGCGCACCGCTGCCGCCAGCCTTCTGTTCCAGATTCCACTTGCCCGACTCGCCCCAGCGGAAGCCGATGGAGCCGGCCGGCGCGGTAATCGCACCCGTGGTCTCGTCGATGACGAGGGTTTTCCATTCAGGATTATTCGTTTCGTCGAGGTTGTTGTCCAGGTGCGAAGCGCGCAGGAAGTAGTCGGGCACGAGGGTGCCGTTATGTTCCTTGAGCAGCACCAGCATGGGGAAGTCCGTGTACTGGCGCGCATAGTCGCGGAAGTAAGCGCTCTGCCCTTCCGAGTGGAATTCCTTGAGGATGACGTGGCCCATGGCCAGCGCCAGCGCGGCGTCCGTGCCCTGCTTCGGCGCCAGCCAGATGTCGCCGAACTTCACCATTTCGCCGTAGTCGGACGAGATAGCGACGGTTTTCGTGCCCTTGTAGCGCACTTCCGTGTAGAAGTGGGCGTCCGGCGTGCGCGTCATCGGCACGTTCGAGCCCCACACCATCAGATAGGTCGAGTTGTACCAGTCGGCCGATTCCGGCACGTCCGTCTGCTCGCCCCACACTTGCGGGCTGGCTGGCGGCAAGTCGCAGTACCAGTCGTAGAAACTCAGGGCCACGCCGCCGATCAGGGACAGATAGCGCGTGCCGGAAGCATAGCTGACCATGGACATGGCGGGAATCGGCGAGAAGCCGACGATGCGGTCCGGGCCGTATTTCTTGATCGTCAGCGCATTCGCGGCGGCGATGATTTCATTCGATTCTTCCCAGGTGGCGCGCACGAAGCCGCCCAGGCCGCGGATGGATTTGTACTGCTGCGAGCGCACGGGGTCCTGGCTGATCCAGTCCCAGGCCGTGACGGGGTCCATGGTCTTGCGCGCTTCGCGCCACATTTCCATCAGGCGGCCGCGCACCATCGGGTATTTCACGCGCTGCGCCGAATACACGTACCAGGAATAGCTGGCGCCGCGCGGGCAGCCGCGCGGTTCGTGGTTGGGCAGGTCGGGCCGCGTGCGCGGGTAATCGGTTTGCTGCGTTTCCCAGGTGATCAGGCCATTCTTGACATACACCTTCCAGCTGCACGAGCCGGTACAGTTCACGCCATGCGTGGAGCGCACGATCTTGTCGTGCTGCCAGCGCTGGCGGTAGGCGTTTTCCCAGGTACGGTCTTCATCGACCACGGTGCCGTGGCCGTTTGAAAACGGCTCGGCGGGCTTGCTAAAAAATTTCAGGCGGTCCAGAAAGTGACTCATGCTACCTCCACATTGCGCCGCCGACAGCGGCGCCAGGTCTTAAAAAACGCTGCAAGCACGATGGCTCAAGCGTCGATACAAACAGTCTATCGATGCGCCGTGCCCGGCGGTATTGGCAAGAAGTCGGTTTCCGGCACCAGGAATGCATAGGCGCGTAGTCACCCGGATAGTCACTATTGCCTATGGGCGGCGCGGCGGAGCTGCGGTATACCTGTCGTCATCGTTCAACACAGAGAAAGAGCATCATGCCGATTACCGATTACGCCAGCCTGCTGAGCAGCGCCCGCAACCAGGAGCAGCCGCAACGCCTGCTGTTCACCTTTACCCAGGCGCAGGCCCAGCCTGGCGGCCAGGGCAAGTCCCTCACGCCCGTGATGTGCGCCGACAAGCTGCCCGAGGAACTGGACAGCTTCGAGACATTGAAGGAGGAGTCGAAACAGATGCAGACGCACTGGGATGTGGTCTTCGTGGCGGGACTTGCGGGTCGCGAAGGCCAGCCGCCGGCCGCGCAGGAATGCGAGGCGCCCCTGCGCGCCATGGTGACGGCCATCGAGCAAGGCCGCATCGACAGCCTGCTGGCGTTTGACCGCAGCGGGGATTTGTTACGTTTTAGTTGAGGGAGCTTGTCGGATTACGCCCTGCGGGCTAATCCGACCTACCTGACGAGGCAACTGTGGAGCGACGTAGGTCGGATTAGCGTAGCGTAATCCGACACCTTGTTGGCCGCACGTTTCGGATTATCTGCCTGCATCCGGCCAAGGGCGCTCATGCAAATGCCGCGCCCTTTCTATTGGACAGACGAGGGGCAAAAACTGCTGCTGGCGCGCGGAATACGCCATCAGCGCCCCGCTGTCGATATCAAAATACCATCCATGCAATTTCAACACGCCCTGCTCCACCCTGCGCTTCAGCCATGGGTAGGTGAGCAGGTTGTCCAGCGACTGCAATATGCTGGCCAGCTCGCACGCGTGGTGTTGTTCCGCCGATGAACGGTGCGCCAGCTCGCGCCGCACTCTTTGCGCCACCGGTTCGGCGATGCGCATCCACTGGCCCACGAAGTCCGTTTCCTGGCCTTCCGCGCGCGGCTGCGGTTCCAGCAGTGCGCGGATGCCGCCGCAGCGCGCATGGCCGAGCACGATGACCCTGGCCACTTCAAGCTTGCAGACGGCGAACTCGATGGCCGAACTGACGCCGGGCGGCGCGTCCGGGGTACACGGCGGCACCAGGTTGGCGATATTGCGCACGACGAACATGTCGCCCGGGTCGCTGCCCGTCAGCAGCATGGGGTCGACCCTCGAATCGCAGCAGCCGATCAGCAGGGTCGAGGGCCGCTGCCCGTCGCGCAGGCTGTCGTACAAGGTTTGCGGCTCGCTGAAATACTGCTGCTGAAACAGGCTGAAGCCGTTGACGAATTTTTCCAGTTCTTCCATGACTACCTCTTACTGTGTTCAACGCCAGGCAAGCAGGACTCGCCCGGCGTTCTGACGCTAACTAGCAAGGCATCGGCGCGTTCTTGCGCGCATAGCACCACCATGTGATCGCGATGCAGCTGACATAAAAGCCGATGAAGCACCACAGGGCCGCGTCGGGGCTGCCCGTCAGCGCAATCGACGTGCCGTAGCTTTTCGGGATGAAGAAGGCGCCATACGCGGCCACGGCCGAGGTGAAGCCCAGGACGGCCGCGCCTTCCTTGTTGGCGTCGACGATGGCTTGCTCCTGCGCCGCCTTGCCCTTGCCGGCCGCCGCGCGCTGGTGTTCCGTCAGGAAGATCACGGGGATCATGCGGAAGGTCGACGCGTTGCCGATGCCCGTGCCGGCGAACAGCAGCATGAACATCCAGAAGAAGCCATTGAAACTGCCACCCACGCCCGCTTGCGGCATGAAGTACAGCACGCCCAGCACGGCACCGATCATCAAGAGGAAGGACCACAGGGTGACTCTGGCGCCGCCCAGTTTGTCGGAAATCACGCCGCCGGCCACGCGCGCCAGCGCACCGACGAGGGGGCCGAGGAAGGCGTAATCGAGCGGGTTCACGTCGGGGAACTGGATCTTGATCAGCAGCGGAAACGCGGCCGAATAACCGATAAAGGAGCCGAAGGTGCCCGTGTACAGCCAGCACATGAGCCAGTTGTGCTTGCGCTTGAAGATCACTGCCTGCTCGGAAAACGATGCTTTCGCCGATGCCAGGTCATTCATGCCGAACCAGGCCAGCAAGGTCGACAGCGCGATGAACGGCACCCAGATGAAGCCCGCGTTTTGCAGCCACATGTCCTTGCTCACGCCATTCTTGACCCAGGTGAGCGAATCGCCGCCCCAGGCGCCGAAGACGGCAAACGTGATCACCAGCGGTACGACGAACTGCACCACCGACACGCCCAGGTTGCCCAGGCCAGCATTCATGCCCAGCGCGAAGCCCTTGCTGGCCTTAGGATAGAAAAAGCTGATGTTGGCCATCGACGAAGCGAAATTGCCGCCGCCGAAGCCGCACAGCAGGGCCAGGATCAGCATGGTCGGATAACCGGTGTTCACATCCTGCACGGCCAGGCCGATGCCGATGGCGGGAATCAGCAAGGAACCCGTGGAAATGGCCGTCCAGCGGCGCCCGCCGAAGATCGGCACCATAAACGAATAGAAGATGCGCAAGGTGGCGCCGGACAGGCCGGGCAAGGCCGTCAGCCAGAACAGCTGGTTGTTACTGTAGGTGAAGCCGATGTTGGGCAGGTTGACCACCACCACGCTCCACACCATCCACACGGCGAATGCCAGCAGCAGCGCGGGGATCGAGATCCACAGATTGCGCGCGGCCGTGGCCTTGCCCGTGTTTTGCCAGAAGCTCGGGGTTTCCGGCTCCCACGTATTGATCATGTAGCGGCTCATGCTTTAGCTCCTGCGAGTTGGTTGGTAGGTGCCGCGCGCAGCGGCTTAAACGAGAAATACATCCAGACGAGGGAGACGCAGACGGTGCCGTACAGGAGCATGAAGGAGCTCGAACGCACGCCCGTGAAGTCCACCAGGGCGCCGAACATCACGGGCAGGATGAAGCCACCCAAGCCGCCGGCCAGGCCGACCACGCCCGAGACTGCGCCGATGTTGTCGGAAAAATCATCGCCGATGAACTTGAAGACGGACGCCTTGCCCACGGCCATGGCGATACCGACGATGAACAGCAGCACGGTGAACCACAGCGGCGACAGGCCGATATGGAAGGCCAGCGGACCGGTGACGGTTTCCACGACCATCTGTGTTTGCGGATACGACAGCAGGAAGAAGCACACCCAGCACACCCACATCACGGCCCAGGTGACTTTCGCCGCGCCGTATTTGTCGGAGATCCAGCCACCCACGGCGCGCAGCACGCCGCCCGGCAGCGAGAAGCAGGCGGCCAGCAGCGCCGCGTGTTTCAAATCAAAACCGTATTCGGCCACGTAGTACTTCGTCATCCACAGCGCCAGCGCCACGTAGCCGCCGAACACCACCGAGTAGTACTGGCAGTAGCGCCACACGCGCGGATCCTTCAGCACCTTCATCTGTGCGCTGAAGCTTTCGCCCGATGGCGCCAGATGCGATTTGTCCGTGTACGAAAACAGCCAGAAGATGATGGCCGTGGCCAGCATGGCTACCGCATACACCTTGGGCAGCATTTGCCAGCCGAAGGCGGCGACGATGCCCGGGGCGACGAACTTGGTCAGCGCGGAACCGGAATTGCCGGCGCCGAAGATACCCATCGCCAGGCCGCGGCGCTCCTTTTCATACCAGCGCGCCACGTAGGGCGTGCCGACGGAAAACGATCCGCCCGCCAGGCCCACGAACATGCCCAGCACGAGGAAGTGCCAATAGGCGGTGGCGTAGGAGATCAGGTAGATCGGCACCACGCTGGCCAGCATCAGCCAGAAGAAGACGCGGCGTCCGCCGTATTTGTCCGTCCAGATGCCCAAGGGCACGCGCACGAGGGAGCCCGTCAGCACGGGCATGGCGGCCAGCAGGCCGAATTGTGTTTCAGTCAAGCCCAGGCTGGTCTTGATGGGGATGCCCAGCACGGCAAACATCATCCAGACTGCAAAGCAGATGGTAAATGCGAAGGTGCTGCTGATCAGCACGGACGCCTGCTTGCGCCGCATGCCGGGTTCGACTGCCTTGTTACTACTGTTGTTCTTAGTGCCATCTAGGGTAGCCACGATGTTTCTCCATGAATGCACTGGCCGTCTGGCCAGCCGTCCCGACCAGCTTACGTGGCAGAGTCGAAAGGCACTATCGGCCACAGGGTGATTCTGGAAAGGCAATCTGGATAGCCGCATCGGCAAAAGTGACTAGATGGCGGGGTATGAACCTAGCCTGGATGGCGAGTGTTTTACAAACGGACGCATTTTTGGCACACTCGGCGCCTGGAGAAAAAGAACGCCATGCAGAACAGAGACGAAACAGACGGTATCATCACGCGCGCGGCGCTGCCGGCCGATGTGGACGCCATGCTGGCCTGCGATGCCTATGCGCAGGCGCACGCCAGCCGGGGCGATGCCGTGCGCGCCGCCGTCGGCCAGGGGCACTGCCAAGTGGCCATCCAGGCTGGCCAGGTGGCAGGCTATGTCCTCACGCGCGACGATTTCTTCGATTACGGTTTTGTCTCGCTGGTGGTGGTCGCTCCCGGCCACCAGCGGCGCGGCGTGGGCGTGCGCCTGCTGGCCGCCGCCGAAGCCGCGTGCACGACGGCGAAGCTATTCACCTCGACGAACCAGTCCAATCTGGCCGCGCAACGGCTGTTCGCCAGCGCGGGTTTCGTGCGCAGCGGACAGATCGACCATCTCGACGAGGGAGACCCGGAGCTCGTGTACATGAAATGGTGCCGCTGATTGCGCGTCCCTCCGACGGCGTATGGCGCGGCGCGCCAAAGGCGGCTATGCTGGCGCTACTTTGAATAACGACCGCATGGACATATGGACTATCTGAGCCTCAAGCATTTCCACATGGCTTGCGCCGCCGCCAGCGGCCTGCTTTTCCTCTTGCGCGGCGCATGGATGCTGCGCGCCTCGCCCGCCTTGCAGCAGCGCTGGGTAAAAATCCTGCCGCACCTGGTCGACACGGCCTTGCTGGCCAGCGCCATCACCCTGGCCGTGTGGAGCGGCCAGTCGCCGGGCAGCCAGCCCTGGCTGGCCGCCAAGCTGTGCGCACTGGTGGCCTACATCGTGCTGGGCACCATCGCGCTGAAACGGGGCAAGACGCCGGCCGTGCGCGGCGCCGCCTTCGCGCTCGCCGTGCTGGTCTTCGCCTACATCGTCGCCGTAGCCGTGACCAAACAGGCCTGGCCGCTCTGATGCAGCAAAAAATGTAGCGCAGGGTCGCGCCTGCAGTACAGAGTGACGCGTGCGCGGCGCGACCTGCAGGTGCTTATTTGGCGCGGTTTCTTTCCTGAATTTCCTTGCCAAGGGCGTCCTCTAGCCACCATTCACGCACCTCGAGCGCCTTGTTCTCGATGCTGGCATTGGCCAGCAAGGGATTTTTCTTCAGGTATGCGATATCTTCCTCGAAATTGTCGTGTATCGAAGCCACTTGCAGGAAACGGTTGGCATCCAGACGTCCCAGGTAGATGACCTTGCCAGCAACGACGTCAAACTCGATCGGCTTCGGCGACGATTCGGAGTACCTGGACCTGAATCCATAGTCAAGCAGCCAGATGATGACGCTGTAGCGTCCCGGCGTCAGCTGCAGCGCAAAGGTGCTGCCTTTGCCCGTAGGTACTTTTGGCAAGACATTCTGCAAGGCGACCTGGCCGGCGGGAGCATGGCTGGATAACCACAGACTTTTGCCCTCGAGGGCGGCAGGGTCGCTGCTGACGATGCCGAACCTGGCGCCATGCGCCTCGAAGACGGAGCTCTCGAACACGGTGCCGACGACAACGCCCTTGGCAAGGTCGGGTGTCGTGTAGGTAAACGCAGGCGCGCTATTGCGGCCGGTGACACAGGCCGACAACAGCGCAGGCAGCAAGACGGCGCACGCCAGCGCGCGCAGCATGGTGGTTCGGACAAACATGGATGATCCTGAATAAAATGAAGAAATGGGTCACAAGTGATGGGCAAAGGGCAAAGGACGGCAAGCGCGCCTGTGCCTGCATGAGTCCAGATAAATATTGCTAATTGGAAATATTTTCAGTGTATCCGCCTGGCACGAAAATGTCTAGTTGACAAGTAGTCAAAGGACGCCATACGACTTCTGCGGAACGCGGCAAGCTGCACGGCAATGATAGTATTGGCAACTTCATCGACAAGGCAGCCACCGTGGCCGTGCTGCTCCCCTGAAAGGCAACCATGCTCTTATCCGAACTATTGACCAAGCTGACCTGCGGTGATCTGGAAGGCGAGGAACTCGACGACGCCGTCGCCGCCATCACCGAAGCTCCCTCCGCGCCGCGCGAGGAATGGGTCGACAGCGATGCGCAAGCCTACGCGCTGGAACTCCTCTCGCAGCTGGGCGGCCATATGGCGTCGAGCGACAAGATCGATGAATTGCACGAACAGATACAGGACATGTTCGACGAATTCCCCGACTTCCCGTACGCACTGCTCAAGGAAAGCGGCGGCAGCGTGCTGCCCTATTTCGAGTGGCTGGATACGGAACTGGCGCAGCGCGCCGTGGAAGAAGGCGGCTATGACCTGATCCAGATCGACGGCAACGGCTCCGACGAAATGGATGCGCTGATCGTCTACCGGCGCGACACGGACGACATCATCCAGGCGGCGGCATTGATGGGCGTGACGATAGGCCGGCCGCTCACCTACTATCGCGGCATCGATGCGATGGTAGGCAAGCGGCCAGGGTAAGACTTACTGCATCGGCAAGGCGCTGACATCGACGGCCGGCGCCTGGCCCGTCGCGGGCCGCGTAAAGTTCTGGCTGGTTTTCACATAGTCGGCGAAGAAGCCGCCGTTATGCAGGTAGAACTTGCCGTTTTCCAGCCCGCCCGCATAATCCATGCGCTGCGCATTCGTGGCCGTGGCGTCGCCGGTGAACCTTCCCGCCGTCACTTCGGTCCATGTCCCGGAAACGTTCCTGGCCCACTGGTTGCCGAACTGGACGCGGCGCTCCGTGTAGCCCAGGGTATCGATAAAGTTCTCGAGGAAGGAATGCACGCCCGTCAGATACGTGGAGATCGCCGGCCGCTTCCAGGTGGCGATGTAGCGCCACTTGCCCGTCTCGGGCGCGAAGAACCAAGCCGAATAATCGCTGCCGCCATTGCCGTCGGGCCGCGCACGCGTGATGAAGCGGTACGTCGTGCCAGCCGCCCAGTTATACGACAGATAGGTCTGGCCGCCCGTGCCCTCGCCGCCAAACGCATTGTCGACCACGCCGGCGCCCTTGCTGACCAGGGTGGTCTTGGCGCCATTGTCGGCATCCCACACGGAGAACAATATCCAGCGCTCGCTCGGCGACTTCACCTGTATGCCCATGTAGCCCTGGCCAAAGCCGTTGGCCATGAAGTAGGAGCCGATGGCGTCCTGGCCCTGGGGAATCGTCATCTCGTTATAGAAATACTCGGTATTGGCCGGCACCGTATAACCCATGTGCACGGACGGGCCGCGCCGCGACCAGTAGTAGTTGGCGGGGTCATTCGCATAGGTGAGCGCCGTATTCGACGTCACCTTCAGCGCCGCGACGTCGCCAAACGTGCCCTTCACGCGCTTGAGACCCTGCATGTCGACCTTTACATAGCCGGCCGCCGGCACATTGACCGTGCCGACGGCATAGGTCTTGCGCTCCTTGCCGGCCAGCTTGACGTCGAACGGCGTGCCATTGATCTTCACGCGGATGGTGCTGTTGCCGCCATCGGCCAGGCTGGCGTCGAGCGCCACCTGCACGGAGCCCGCCTCGGCCACGCGGAAATACGTGCTGGCGACGGCATCGGGATTGCTCCAGCCGGCCAGGCCGCGTTCGTTGATGACGGCGCCTGCGTCCCCGCTGGTGATGAAGGCGTTACCGGCCAGTTCCACGGTCGCCGTCGTGGCGGGCGCCGCCACGCTGGCCGCCAGCAAGGCCGTATTGCCGTTGCCCGTGGCGGTGGCGCCGCCGCAGGCCGCCAGCAGCAAGGGCATGGCGGGAAGGATGGCATAGAGTAATGAACTTCTGTGTTTCATCAACGTCTCCTGGTGGTACAGCTTTGCGGCGGGCGAACACGGGCCTGCGCACCTGCGCCGCGGTTGAAAAACTGGGTGGACAGAAAAAACCCGCTACGGCAACTGGTGCGGTAGCGGGCGAATGGAGCTTAGTACTTGCCGTCGAGGGCGAAGATCGGCTTGCGCGATTTCCACTGCCCGCCCGTAAAGTCCGGGAAGTCCAGGGTCTGGAAGTTGGCGGCGATCGATTGCTCGGACAGCGGCGTGATGGCGCTCCACGTCACGGCATCGTAGATATCGATCGGCATCGGCGCGTTGGCCTTGAGCGCTTCGACAAAGGCGTGGATGACGAAGAAGTCCATGCCGCCGTGGCCAGCGCCTTCCGCTTGTGCCGCGTACTTGCGCCACACCGGATGCTCATACTTGTCCTGGTAAGCCTTGAAGTCGTCCCACTGGTGCGGCTTGCTGACGCCTTCGATATGGATCGAATTGTTCAAGTCCATCCACAGGCCGTCCGTGCCTTGCACGCGGAAGCCCAGCGAATACGGACGCGGCAAGCTCGTATCGTGCTGCAGGATGATGGTTTCGCCGTTCTCGCACGCCAGCGTGGTGGTGACGACGTCGCCCAGCTTGAATTTCACCTTGGCGTTCGCATGCTGCGCGCCGCCCGGCTGCTTGACGATGTAGTCGTGCAAGCCGCGCGCCTTGGTGGCGAAGGCGTTGATGCGCGTAAAACGGTTGCCGCGGTTGATGTTCGTGTACATGGCGCACGGACCGATGCCGTGGCTTGGATACAGCTCGCCATTGCGCTCGACCGAGTGCTGCGTGCGCCAATGGGCTTCGGACCAGCCCTTCTCGCCGAACTCCACGCCGCCGCCATATGGCTTGGCCGGATTGCCGCTGTTGAATTTCACGGCGCGCAAATCGTGCTGGTAGCCGCCCTGCAGGTGCAGCAGTTCACCAAACAGGCCCGCGCGCACCATCTGCAGCGCGGCCATCACGTCGCGGCGGTAGCACACGTTTTCCAGCAACATGTACGGCGTGCCCGTTTTCAGCTGGGTATTGAGCACATCCCAGTGGTCTTGCAGGGTGATGCCGGCCACCACTTCGCAGCCGACGGCGATCTTCGCCTGCATGGCGGCGATCGCCATCGGCGCATGGAATTCCCACGGCGTGGCGATGATCACGCCATCGAGGCCGCCCGCGTCCAGCATGCGCTTGTAGGCTTTCTGGTCGCGGTCTTCGCCATACGTGCGCGGACGGGGCTTGCCGGCCTTGGCCACCTGGCCCAGCGCGTGTTTCAGCATGATCGGTTCGATATCGCACAGGGCCACCACTTCCACGTCGTCGCGGCGCACCAGTTCGGCCAGCAGCACCTGGCCGCGCATGCCCGTGCCGATCAGGCCCAGGCGGACCTTGTCGCGGCCGGCGGCGGGTGCGGCGTTGGCCTCGCCAGGCAGCAGTGCGCTGCCGGTCATGGCGCCACCGGCCAGCGCGGCGCTGGCGGACAGGAAATTGCGTCGATTGATTTGTGTCGTCATTGGTCTCTTCTCGCTTCCATTGGTAATGATCGTCGCCGGTCCGCCGCACGGCAGGCCGGCTGCAGTTTAATAGGTGTATTCCGCCGTGAAGCGCACGGAACGCGGCGCCGTGCGGCCGGCCACCTGCAGATAGCTGCGGGCGATGGCGCCATGGTCTTCGCGCGTCTCGTTGTAGCGGGTCACGGTCTGGCTGTTGAACACATTGAACACGTCCACTTTCAGGCTCAGGCCCTTGACGGCGCTGGGAGTATAGGCCAGATTCATGTCCAGCTGGGCTTGCCAAGGCAGGCGGCCCTGGCTGCCGCGCGGCGCCGCTTTGCCATCGCAATAGAAGTAGGAATCGCCGTAGTCGTTCTCGAACTTCAGGTTGTCGGGGAGCGCGCCGATGCAGTTGCGCGGCGCTCCCGACGTCAGCGACAGGTTGGCGCCGACCGTCACGTCCGGGATGACCTGCATGAAGCCGTAGGCCTTGAAGGCGTGGCGGTGGTCGCCCGGCAGATAGCCATAGGCGTTGTACATCAGTTCCTTGTGGTCGTCGCTGACCGTCAGGCCCACGTCGCCGCCGCCGATGCTGTCCGTCTGGCCTTCCATATTGCCCTTCAAGCCGGACAGGGTGTAGGTCAGCTTGCCGTACCAGCCATTCGTGTACGGGTGCTCGATGAACAGGTTCAGGGCGCGGTAGGTGCGTGCCGGTTTCGGATTACCCCACTCCGCCGCCGAAATATCCACGCGGCGCAAGCCCTTGCCATCATCAAAATCGACCATCAGGCTGTTGTCGCGGCCCGGGTTGATGATGGCGCACTGGAAGCCGCCCCAATT
This sequence comes from Janthinobacterium sp. NKUCC08_JDC, assembly GCF_019345575.1. Lineage (NCBI taxonomy): Bacteria > Pseudomonadati > Pseudomonadota > Betaproteobacteria > Burkholderiales > Oxalobacteraceae > Janthinobacterium > Janthinobacterium sp. NKUCC08_JDC. The sequence goes on from NZ_JAHKQW010000009.1 coordinate 153,069, forward strand.
GCTCGTGTCGACGCTGTTGCGCGTGGCCCAGGCTTGCAGCGGACGCGCGTCGCAGGTGTCGTCGTTGGTGTCGTTCAGCTTGCGGTACAGGACGCTGGCGCCCACCACCAGCTTCTTGCTCAGGGCGCGTTCGAAGCCGAGCGAGAATTCATCCTGCGACAGCGGCTTCAAGCCGATGGCCGTCACTTCGCGCGCATCGCGGCTCTGGCCATACGCATTGTTTGCCGAATACGGCTTGCTGATCGCGTGCAGGCCCGTCGGCGCGCCCGTGACGGGATCGATGCCCGTGTACGTGTACATCTCGCTGGTGGCCAGGAAGGGGCTGGCCATGTTGCTCGACAAATTCGATGGCACGGGCAAGTGGTAGCGGCCGCCATTGGCGAAGAATTTCAGCGTGCCGTCGCCCAGGTAATCCCAGGTAGCGCCCACGCGCGGGGCGATCATGTTGCGCTGCGAAATGAAGGCCACGCCATCGGTGCTGTAGTTGGTGAACTGTTCGCGGCGCAGGCCCAGGTCCAGCAGCACCCGTTCCGTGACCTGGTAATGGTCCTGGATGTATTGCGCCGATTGCACGCTGGTCGGGCGCGCCAGGTTGGCGTTCAAGTCCTTGCTGACGTAATAGCCTTGCGCGCCGTAGCCGCCGCCCTGGGCCGGCGTCTCAAAGGCGCCGTTGATGGCCCGGTTCGGATCCGTCGCGCGCTGATAGCTCCAGCGGTGGCCGCCGGCCAGGCTCAGGCCCACTTTCGATTCCACGTCGATGCGGTCGATGCCGCCGCGCAGCGAGTGCTTTCCCAGCTTGTATTCGAGATCGAGGCGCTTGGCTTTCTGGCGGTCTTCCGACGACGGGTCGACCAGGGTGCCCGTCACCGTTTGCTGATTGGCGTACGTCAGGCCAGGCACCTGGGTCGAGGTATTCGACGACGTTTGCGCCAGCAGCGGGTTGTAGCCGTTCGGCGTGCGGGTGTGCGAGGTGCGCGACTCGCCCATCATGGCCGTCACGGTCAGGTTGTCCGTCAGGTAGCCCGTGTACTTGAATATGTCGATGTTGGCGCCCGGCGCGGCCGACGAACCGCAGCAGTTGACCGTCGTCTCGCCCTTGCCTGCCTGTACGCCATTGCTCGCGTGCGTGGCGTAGCTGTAGCCATATGCCTGGCTGTCCGTCTTCGTGCGGTCATACAGCTTGGTGTATTCGAAGTGATGGTCGTCCGTCAGGTTGTAGTCGAGCTTGGCCATCATGCGGTCCACCTTGCTCTGGCTCGTGCTCCAGCCGCGCGCCAGGGCCGTGCCCGAGTCGGCGGCGGCGGCAACGGACTGGCTGTCCGTGCGCGTCTGTTCCAGCGCCACGAAGGCGAACAGCTTGTTCTTGATCAGCGGGCCGCTGCCGTACAGGCCCACCACTTTGCTGGTGCTGCCATTGTCGCGGTTCCAGTACAGCAGATTGCCGTCCGTCTTGGGATTGGCGCCCGTGTTCGGGTAATAGGTGTTTTCCGGCTCGCCCTTCAGCGAACGGGGAATGATGGAGACCTTGCCGCCGAATTCGACCTTGTTGCCGCCGCTCTTTGTGGTGATGTTGATCACACCGCCCGTGGAGCGGCCAAATTCCGAACCGTAGCCGCCCGACAGCACCTGCAGGTTCGAGATCGCGCCAAACGGCAGCTCCGACGCACCCACCTGGGTCAGGATATTCGTGATGGGGAAGCCGTTGACGTAGAACGCGTTTTCCGACTGTCCTGAGCCGCCGATCGATGGCGCATTGCCGTACACGCTGTTGGTGCCGCGCGAGACGCCCGGCGTCAGCTGCACGATGGACGCCACATCATTGCCGACCGGCAGCGCCTTCAATTCCTTGGCCGTGAAGATCACGCCATTGTTCGTGTTCGACACGTCGATCGGATTGCGCGACGCCTTCACCACGACGGTCTGCTCCTGACCCACGGTGCCCGCCGCGCTGACCGGGCCGAAGTTGGCCTCCGCGCCCGCGCCGATCAAGGCTTCGACTTCCTGCGATGCTTCCACCGAACCGGCACGCAGCACGCGCACCGCATAGCGGCCTGGCGGCATGGAGTTGGCCACGTAGCGGCCCGACGTATCGGGCGTCAAGGTGCGTTGCACGCCCGTCGCCAGGTTTTCCAGCACCACGGTGGCGCCGGCCGGTGCGCTCACTTCGCCGAAAATGGTGCTGGTGGCGTTCGACTGTGCCCAGGCCTGGCCTGGCACGCCGGCCGCCAGGGCGATCACGATCGCGGCGGCGCGGCTGATGTCGCGCAATTTGAGTCCGGTGGTATGCATGGTGTGTCTCCGTCTATATCGAGGGTTATGCGCGCCCTCCCCGCTCCAGGGCGAAGCCGGGGGGATGCAATTTTTATGGTGGTCGTCGGAAGGTAGCTCCAGGCAGTTGCACCTTCCGGGAAATCAGTCCGTATCGGCTGATTTTCGTTTTCTTGGGATTACTTTAAAAAGAAAAATAAGTATCGTCAACAAAAAGAAAGTTATAACGGCAATTTATCGAGAAATCCGGCAAATAAAGGCATTTTATCTTTCGATTTAATCTGTGATGCGTCCCATAACTTTCGTTATCGTGGTATGACAGATACACGCGACTGCAGCGAGGTAAGCAGAAATGGTGAATCGGCGCAAAAAAACGGGGAGAAAAACGCGAAAGCAGCCATGGCACTCTGCTTTCACTTACGTTTATCTTTCGTATTGTACATTTCGGAATATTGTCTTTTCTTTTCCATGCCAATACCCCGGCCCGCATAGACGGGCCGGGGCAGCGTCACGTATTAAAAGAACTTGTAGCTGGCCGACAGGGCGAACTGGCGGCCGAACAGGTCCTGGCTATGGTTGTAGCCTTCCCAGCCGTTCGGGTCGTAGTACGGCTTCTTGTTGAACGCGTTTTTCACGTTCAGGCCCACGTCCAGGTTCTTCACCGGCTTCCAGCTGAAGGCGAGGTTGACCGTCGTGTACGACGGCGCGCCCTTGCACTGGCCGGCCGGCAGCGCCACCGAGGCGGCGGTGCAGTTTTCCGGCGTGTTGTCCTTGTCCCACGGGCCGTAGGCCCAGCGCGTCTTGCCCGAATAGTTGATGAAGACGCTGCTGACGAAGTTGCGGTAGCTCCAGTCGGCGTTGACCGTGGCACGGTAGCGCGGCGAATCGTAGTAGCCGACGGTATTGCCCTTGATATCGCTGCCGTCTTCGCTGTCGTGGGTGTCGCGCTTGCGGATGGTGGCCGCGATGCCCGTGCTCAGCTTGCCCCAGTCACCGAGCCCAAAGCGCGTGCGCGCATCGATGTCCACGCCATCCATCAGGGTGCGGCCGCGGTTCGAATACGAGTTGATCAAGCCGCCCAGGTTGCCCACCGAGTAGCCGGGCACGCCGCCCGTGCACACGCCCGCGTTGGCGGGATTGGCGCACATGGCCGCCACCGCCGCCACGTTGCCCCGGTCCGTATCCGTCAGGTCGTTGCGGATGGCGCTGGACGTGCCGGCCAGGGTCGGGCCGTACTTGTCCACCAGTTCCGTAAACAGCTCGTTGAAGTCCTGGCGCACGATTTCGTCGCGGCGGTTGATGAACCAGTAATCGATGGAGATGCTCACGTCCTTGGCCGGCTGCAGCACCAGGCCCACCGTGGAAATCTTCGCTTTTTCCGGACGCAGGTTCTGGTTCGGCGGCGTCAGGCCGCCCACCGTCGTCGAGCAGTTCGAATTGAGCAAACTCTTGCCCAGGTCCGCATCCGTCGCCACCTTGGACTTCATCAGCGCGCGCGCCATGGCATTCGTTTCATCGCAGCGCACCGTGTCGCGGATGCCGCCCACCTGCGCAAAGACGCCGCCCGTGCCCGATTCGGCCAGGTTGGGCGCGCGGAAGCCTTCCGAATACGTCCCGCGCAGCATCAGGTCGGGACGCGCGCGCCAGATCACGCCCAGCTTGGGCGCCAGGTTGGCCGAGAAATGCGGATATTTGTCCAGCCGCGCGGCCGCGTTGACTTCCAGGGTGTCGCTGAGCGGCACCACCACTTCGCCAAACACGGCCGCGATGGTGCGCCGGCCATCGAACCAGGAACCGCCCTGCTGCGTGATCAGGCCATTGGCCGCATCCGCGTTGCCGGGCGTGAGGAAACTCTCGCGCATCACGTTGGTGCCCACGGCGGCGCGCACTTCGCGCTCGCCCAGCTTGAACAGGGTGCCTTCCACCTTCGCATCCCACGTCATCAGCTTGGTCCACGATTCGATGGCGAAGGTCGGATAGGCGCTGCGCACCAGCGCCGCATTCGCCTCGCTGATTTCGCCGAACTTGTAGGCGGGATTGTCGGAGATATACGTGCGGCCGCTGACGGGGTCTTTCGTGAACGGCCCGAATGCCTGCTCGAAGCCCTTGATGTTGATGTTCGCCGTCTGGAACAGCGTCGAATGGCTGCCCGCCACGCTGAGCGCCGTTTCAAAATCCCAACCGCCGCCGATGCTGCCGCGCAGGCCGACGAGCGCGCGGTAGTTTTCATCGACGTTCTTCTGGCCGAAGTGGCCTTGCGCATCCTGCAGCAAATAGTTCAAGCCGGCCGCGCCGCCCATCTTGGCCACCATGTCGGCATCGAGCTTGCCTTTCAGGTAAACGTTGTTGGGGCTCAGGAAAGGCGTGGCAAACGTGTTCAGGGTATTGCCCGTGTTGCGCGCGAACCAGTTGTTCGTGCTGCCGCTATTGAAGCTGGACGGGCCATTCTCGCCGCGCATCTTGATGTGGGTGAAAGCGCCTTCCGCGAACGCTTCCATGTCGCCACCGAGTTTCAGCCGGCCGCTCACGTAGGCCGTGGCGCGCTCCGAGGTGGGGCCCGTGTCGAGCTGGTTGGGCAGCGCATTCCACACACAGCGCGTGCCCGACGCTTCGGTGATGCTGTTGTTGCAGCCATTGACGGCGCGCTGGGTGCGCGCATTGTTCTTCGCCTTGTCGAAGACAAAGAAGGTCCCTGGATTCATCACGCCCGGTTCGCTGCCGACACCCACGCGCATGTTCGGGATGAAATTGGGATTGTTTACATAAAAATGCGAGGGACGCTTCTGGTACGTATCGGCCAGCGCGATGCGGTCGCGCTGGTAGACGTTCACGGAACCGTAGATGTTGTAGCCATCGCTGGCCAGGTCGCCCAGGCCATACAGCACGCTGGCCTGGCGCTCGCCATACGATTTCACGCTCGGCGAAAACTCGCCGTTGGCGCGCGCTTCCAGGCCGTGGTACGATTTCTTGGTGATCACGTTGATGACGCCGGCCACGGCGTCGGAGCCATACACGGCCGACGCGCCGTCCGTCAAAATTTCCATGCGCTCGATGGCGGCGGCGGGGATGGCGTCGATATTGACGAACATGGTCTGGAAGCCGGCCGGCGCGCCATAGAACGACAGGCGGCGGCCATTCAAAAGCACCAGCGTGCCCTGCGCGCCCATGCCGCGCAAGTTCGCTTGCGAACCGCCATCGGAGCCCGTAAACATCGAGCGGAAATCCTGCTGCGCCGGACGGGCGGCCGGCAGGTTGTCGAGCACTTGCAGCAAGGTGAGCGCGCCCATGTTCTCGATCTGCTTGGCGTTGATCACCTGTACGGGCGACGCCGTCTCCGCGTTGATGCGCTTCAGGCTGGAGCCCGTCACTTCGACACGCGCCAGTTTCTCCTCCTCCGCCGCCAGCGCCGTCGACGCCAGCCCTACCGCCACCATCGCGGCCATCAGTTTTTTCAAGTGCATTCTCAACTCCCTTTTTATAAGTGATTTGTTTTCGCAAGGCTGCAAGAGCCCCTCCCCGGTCAGAAGAGGGGCTCTTTTTAGTGAAATGATTGAAGCAGTTAGCGCGGCTTGACTGTCGCGCCTTCCGTGCCGGTGAGTACGGCATTGGCCCAGTTGCCGCAGACCTGGGCCGGGTGGGCGCCGCGCGCGCCCAGGGTGCGCAAACTGAGCTGGCTCAGGCCGCGCACGTCGATTTCGGGTTTGACCACCCCGGGAGCCGTGACCAGGCCGCTGTCGTACAGCAGCCGCTCACCGCTCCATACCTGGAATTGCAAGCCGCCCGCGCTGCGGCAGCTATCGTCCACGCCCAGGTCGGCGCGCAGCAGATTCCAGTTGCCCGCCAGCTGCAAGTCGATGCGGCTGGCGGGTCCCACGCCGAGGCCCTTGCGGAACCACAGCCCGTTCATGCGCATCTCGGCCGCCTTGCCGGCTGGCCGGTCTTTCGCGATAGTCTTCGGCAACGCCAGGTCCGACAGGTAGCGCTGCACTTCCTCGCCTTCGGCCACTCTGTGTTCGAGCACGCGGAATGCGGACAAGGTGACGGGCGCCACGTCGGTCGCCAGCGCCGCGTCGAACGCGCGCGCCACCGGACCCGCTTGCGCCGCCGTTACCATCGGGTCCAGGGACGCCGCGCCATCGCCTTCCGGATTTTGCGTGCTCATGACGCGAAAGCGCAGCAAGCGCCCGGCCGTGGCGGGGAAGTTGATCGTCTGCGGGCCTTCCTGCAGCTTCAAGGTGCCCCGCTGCAGCGGCGCGCCCCACTCGCCGTTGTTGTCGCCGATGTAGATTTCATAGTCGCGCACCTGGCCATGCTTCCAGTGCTGGTCGTTGCGCGGCGCCAGTTCGACGCCGTCCACCAGGCGCCGTTCCGTGAAGCCGATCACCCATTCATGCGGCCCGCTTTTCACGGACGGGCTGCGCACGGTGCGGAACCACGTCTCCGGCTTGCCATCGAAGGCGTTTTCCAGCGGATAGCCGCTTTCTTCCGCAGGACGCGCCACCACCTGCATGGCGTCGGGCGGCAAGGCGCGGCCCGGCACGGGCGCGGCCGGGAAGTCGGCATCCGTGCGTGCCACGGCCAGCGCGCCGGCGACCTGCAGCATCAAGGGCTGGCGGATATCCTGCGCCGCCACTTTCACGTGCAGGGTGCCTTGCCTGTCCGCCGCATCAAAATACCAGCCCTCTGCCGCCTTGTCGTAGGCGGCACGGCCGGCGGCTGCCGCGATCAGGCGCTCGCCAGCCCGCACGGCGGCCGGTGCCTGGCCCGCCAGCATGCGCAGCGCATAAGCGCGACGCGCTTCCTGGCCCTGGTACTGGCCATCGACGGCGCCGATGTCGACCTGCACGTCGGCGCCCGTCTGGCGCATGCGGATGACTTGCTGGCTGAAGGCGCCGCCCTGGTACTGGCGCGTGTTGCCGTCGTCTTCATACAGGGTGTAGTCGGAATCGCCGTGCGGGTAGATATCGAGGGTCAGCTGATCCTTCGGCTTCTGGCCGTCGTACAGCATTTCCGGATACATGGGCAGGATGGCGCCGGCACGCACGAACACGGGCAGTTTATCGAGCGTCACCTGCAGATCGAGGTCGCGCCCCTTGGCGTCGGCCGTGGCCTGGCGGCCATCCCAGTAGTCGTACCACGTGCCCTGCGGCAGGTGGATGCCCTTGCGCCAGCCGCCGCTGACGGCCTGGCTGCGGTAGACGGGCGCCACCAGCACGTCGCGGCCCAGGAGGAACTGGTATTTATAGGCTTCCGTATAGGCGGCCGGGTCTTGCGGGTAATCCCACATCAGGCCGCGCACCAGCGGCGCGCCCGATTGCTCCGCTTCGCGCACGAGGGTATACATATACGGCGTCAAACGCATCTTGAGTTTCAGATAGCGGCGGTTGATGTCGCGGTACGGCTCATCGAACCACCACGGGTGCTTGCGCTCGGCCGCGGCCCAGCCGGACATGCCCATCAGGACGGGCGTAAAGCTTTTCCACTGCAGGTCGCGCAGATAGGTTTCCGGGCTTCCGCCAAAGATGGCGTCCACGTCGCCCGATGCATAGGCCTGGCCGGACAGGCCCGAGCCGATCAGGGTGGGAATGTGCCAGCGGATGTAGTCCCAGCTGGCGCTCTGGTCGCCCGTCCACGCCACGGCGTAGCGCTGGATGCCGGCCCAGCCCATCACCGTCCACAGGAACGGCCGGCTGTCGGAGTTGTTCAGGATGCCGTCGTAGGCCGACTTGTTCGCATCCATGGCGAACTGGTAGCCCTTGCCCGTCCACGCCACGTCGAGCTTTTGCACGCGGCTGCCCGCCTGGCCCACTTCCCAGGCGATCTTGTCGACGCCGTTTTCCGTCCACAGGCCCGTACGGAAGCCGTAGCCGGCCAGGCCCTTCACCGTTTCCGGCAAATTCGTGTAGCCGCAGCCGTAGCCGTCGTTGGGCAGTATCCAGCCGCCCGGCATGTCGTGTTCGCGGTACTGGCGCGCCACCGTTTCCACCACGTCCGGCGTCTTGCCCGTGGGGCCGTCCGTCCAGTTCTTCGGCACGGAACCGGGCTTTTTCACGTTATCGCCATCGTTGTAGCAATCGGCGTCGCCGTATTCCAGCGCCCAGCGGGGCAGCATGCGCGCGCGGCCCGTCAAGTCCGTGTAGCGGGCGACGACGTCGCGCAAGTCCTTGCCGACGAAGAAATACGCATCGAAGCGGCCTTCCGCGTGCTGCAGCGAGATCTGCTCCTTGTCGCGCAGATCGTAGTTCCCGTCGGACCAGGTATTGCGCAGCATGCCCCAGCCGCGTGAACTCATGAGGAATGGCGCGGGATTCGGCCGGTCGCCCTCTTCCCAGCCGCCCGAATACGATACGGGCACCTGCTTGCCCTTGAATTCGAAGCGGCCATTCTGCTGGCCGCCGCCAAAGTAACGCTCGCCCGGCAAGCTCGATAGCACCTGCACGCCCTGCTTGTCGTCGAGCGACAGCGGCTGCACCTCGCGCCACAAGGGCACCGCATCACCGTTGCGGAAAAGGGTAAAGCGCAGCGGTTTGCGGTCGATGCGCAGGCTCAGGGCATCCGTGTTGATCAGGATATGGTCAGGCTGCTCCTTGAGCTGGTACACCACCTGTGCGGCAGGCTGGCCCACGACGATGGGCGCTGCCTTGTCGCCGGGCCCCGTCAAGCCTGCCTTGCCGCCGGCCTCGATGCGCAGCACGTCCACCTGCGGCAGGCTGATGCGCAGTTGCATGCCCGTGTCGCTGCGCAGGTCCCAGCCCAGCGCCTCGCCCTTGGCCACGTCGGCCGCATGCACGGCGCTCAAGCTGGTCAGGTTACCGATAGGCGCGGCCTGCAGGCCGGGTCCGGCCAGGGTGGCAAGGGCGGCCAGGACACAGGCGGCAAGGGCGCGGCGGGGAAGCGGGAGAGGTTTCATCTGCTGGCTTTCAGAAAATCGAAGTGATGGAAATACTTTAAGAAGAAAAATAAATATCGTCAATCAAAAGAAAGTTAAAGCGACAATTTATTAATAAAATGCCCAGAATTGGCGCATTTTTCTTACGTTTCACCAAAATGTCACAAAACATACTTTCGTTATCGTGGCATTTCAGCGACAGGCCGCGCCGCCACGGGCTTTTGCGCTGCACCGCAGCATGCTTCATGGCCATTAAAACGACATTATTTCGCAAGCCGCCCAACTATTTACTTTCGTTTTACTTTCGTATTTGACTTTTCGAAATTTAGTATTTATGCTTTCTCCAACAAACACTTTACTGACCTCTCATGACTACCCTTCTTCAGCGTGACATTCAAACCTGGCGCGACATCGGCGGCCTGCACACGGCCGAGGAAATCGCCCACCAGCCGGCCATCTGGCGCGCGCTGGCCGGCATCTTGCGCATGGAGCAAGCGACACTGGCCGCCTTCCTGGGCGACGCGCTGTCGAACCCACAACAACGCGTCATCCTGACGGGCGCCGGCAGCTCCGCCTACGTGGGCGAAATCGTCGTCGATACCCTGAATGCGGCCTGGCCCGCGCAAATCCGCGCCATCGCCACCACGACTTTGCTGACGCACCATGAGCTGTACCTCGAAGCGGATGCGCCCACCCTGCTCGTCTCGTTTGCCCGCAGCGGCGACAGCCCGGAAAGCCTGGCGGCCGTGGAACTGCTGCGCCAGGTCGTGCCCGGCGCGCGCTTTTTGAACATCACCTGCAACGCCGATGGCAAGCTGGCACGCCAGGGTGCGAACGATGCCAACACCTACAACCTGCTGATGCCGGAAGGCAGCTGCGACCGCGGCTTCGCCATGACCAGCAGTTTCAGCAGCATGCTGCTGGCGGCCCTGTCGGTACTGGGCAAGGATACTGATTTGTCGCGCCTGGACACCCTGGCACAGCTGGGCGAACACGCCTTGCACGACTGGTCTGCCCCCGTGGCGGACCTGGGTTCGACACCCGTGCGGCGCGTCGTCTACCTTGGCAGCGGCCCGCTGGAAGCGCTGGCCAAGGAAGCGGCATTGAAGATCCTGGAATTGACGGGTGGCAGAGTGATGGCGATGGCGAATACGCCGCTGGGTTTCCGCCACGGCCCGAAATCGGCCGTCACCACGGAGTCGCTCGTGATCCTGCTGCGCAGCAGCAAGCCGCTGGCGCGCCAGTACGAAGACGACCTATTGAAAGAACTGCAGCGCGACAGCGTGGCGCAGACGTGCCTGACCGTGGGTATCGGCGGTGACTTATCTGCCGATGCGCCGGCCTGGCCCGACGCCTGGCTGGCCCCGCTGTGGCTGCTGATGGCGCAGCAATATGCGCTGCACCAGTCCGCACTGCTGCAACTGCGCCCCGACAATCCATTCGCCGGCGGCATCGTCAACCGTGTCGTGCAAGGCGTCACCATCTATGGCCATGACCAATTCTAATCACACAGCCGGCTACCACGGCATCGATATCGGCGGCAGCAAGATAGAGCTGGTCGCCTTTGCCGACCGCGATGGCGCGCTGGAAGAAGTGTTCCGCGAACGGGTCGCTACGCCCGGCGACGATTTCAACGCCTTCGTGCAAGCCATCATCGGCCTGGTGGAACGCGGCGACGCGGCACTGGGCACGACGGCGCCCGTCGGCATCGGCTTGCCTGGCGTGATCGATAGCGCCAGCGGACGCCAGCTCAGCTCCAACGTGCCGGCCCTGAACGGCCGCCTCGTGGCGCAAACCCTGCAGCAAGCCTTGCAGCGCCCTGTCGCCATCGGCAACGATTGCCAGTGCTTCGCCCTGTCGGAAGCGCAAGGCGGCGCGGCCGACAATGCCGCCAGCATGTTCGGCGCCATCCTCGGCACCGGCGCCGGCGGCGGCTATTGCGTGGGCGGCCAGCTGCTGCGCGGCTTTAACGGCGTGGCCGGCGAATGGGGTCACTGGAGCCTGCCCGCCACCCTGCTGGCGCAGCACGGCCTGGCCGGTTACGACTGCCCGTGCGGCAAGGCGGGCTGCCTGGAACGCTATGTCTCCGGCCCCGCCATGCGCAAACTCCACGCCCACTTTGGCGGCGATGGCGCCGAGCCGCTGGCCATCGTCGCGCGCGCCAACATGGGCGACGCCGTGGCTCAGCGCACGGTGGCCGTGCACCTCGACGTGCTGGGCCACGCGCTGGCCGGCCTCGTGCTGGCCTATGACCCGCACGTCATCGTGCTTGGCGGTGGCCTGTCCAAGCTGCCGCACCTGTACGACAAGCTGCCGGCCGCCGTGAAGCGCCATCTGTTCCCCGGCGTGCACGTGCCGCCGATTTTGCCGCCCCGCTTTGGCGACGCCGGCGGCGCGCGCGGCGCGGCCCTCTTGATACGACAACATACAAAGGCGTAAACATGATGAAGCAAGCGGAAAACCCGATTTTTACCCTGTCCCCGATCCAGCAAGTGATCAAGGCGCACCGCCGCGGCGAGCGCGTGGGACTGTACGCCGTCTGCTGCAGCCACCCGAGCGTGCTGCGCGCCGCCATGCGCGTGGCCAGCGAGTACGACACGGTGCTGCTGGTCGAGGCGACGTCGAACCAGGTCGACCAGTTCGGCGGCTACACGGGCATGACACCGGCCGTTTTCCGCGACACCATGCTGGCCCTGGCTCGCGAACAGGGCTTCCCCGCCAGCCGCCTCGTGCTGGGCGGCGACCATCTGGGCCCGAACGCCTGGCAGCACCTCGATGCGGCCACCGCGATGAACCACGCCGAAACCCTGATCGCCGCATATGCGTCGGCCGGCTTCCATAAGATCCACCTCGATTGCAGCATGCGCTGTGCGGACGATCCCTTGCAGCTCGACGATGAAACCGTGGCCGCCCGTTCGGCGCGCCTGTGCATCGTCGCCGAAGAGGCAGCGGCCGCCGCTGGCTTCGCGCCGCCCGTCTATGTGATCGGCACGGAAGTGCCGGTTCCCGGCGGCGAAGCGTCGCTGGCGCAGGCCGGCGCCGTCACCAGTCCGCAGGCGGCGCGCCGTACGCTCGACGTGCACCGCCGCGCCTTCCTCGACAAGGAATTGCATGGCGCCTGGCGCCGCGTCATCGCCATGGTGGTGCAGCCGGGCGTCGATTTCGACCAGAGCAGCATCCAGCATTACGATGCCGATGCCGCCACAGAACTGTCGGCCTTTGTCGCCGAGCAGCCCGGCCTCGTGTTCGAAGCCCATTCCACCGACTACCAGCGCGAAACGGCGCTGCACGCCATGGTGCGCGACCATTTCGCCATCCTGAAAGTGGGTCCGGCCGCCACCTTCGCCCTGCGCGAAGCGCTGTTCGCCCTGTGCCAGATCGAGGAGGAACTGCTGCCAGCGCACGCCACCTCGCAGCTGATGCAGGTGCTCGACGACGTGATGGTGGCCAAGCCGAAGAACTGGATCAAGCATTACCTGGGCACGCCGGACGAGCAGCGCCTGATGCGCCGCTACGGCTTGAGCGACCGTTGCCGCTATTACTGGGGCGAGCCGGAAGTGGCGGCCGCCGTCGGCAAACTGCTGGCCAACCTGGATACGGTGGCCATTCCGCTGCCGCTCCTGAGCCAGCATTTGCCGGAACAGTATCTGGCCGTGGTGCAGGGCAGCTTGCCGGCGCAGGCGCAGGCCCTGATCGAGCACAAGATCGGCAGCTTGCTGGCGCAATATGCGCGCGCCTGCAACCGCAATGCGGCAGTCCCCGTCATTGCCGAAGCGGCAATCTGTTAAGCTCGGTATTTTCACTTTTTACCGAGCCCGCCACCATGCGAAATACCAGCCAACGCCGTGAATCCATCCTCCAAATGCTTGCCCAGCAGGGCTCGGTGCAAGTGACCGACTTGGTGGAAAAGCTCGGCGTGTCCGCTGTCACCATCCGCAGCGACTTGAATGCGCTGGAAGCGCAAGGCATGGCCACGCGCAGCCACGGCGGCGCGACCCTCACGCGCACGCCCCCGCTTGAACACACGATACGCCAGAAAGACGCCATCAACCACGAGCAGAAGGAGCGCATCGGCGCCTATGCGGCGCGGCTGGTGGAACCGGGCGACAACATCATCATCGACTCGGGCACCACCACCATCTCGCTGGCGCGCCATCTGCGCGATGCGACGGGCGTGACGGTGGCCACGAATGGCCTGAACATCGCGTGGGAACTGGCCGACGCGCCCGGCGTGGACCTGATCCTCACGGGCGGCCTGCTGCGCAAGCAGTCGCTGTCGATCCAGGGCAGCCAGGCGGAAACCTGTCTGCAGGCCTACAGCTTCGACAAGCTGTTTCTGGGCGTCGACGGCTTCGACCTGCAGTTTGGCGTGACCACCCACCACGAAGCGGAAGCAAGCCTGAACCACAAGATGGTGGAACGGGCGAAGAAAATCATCGTCCTCACGGACGCCTCGAAGTTCGGCCGCGTCAGCCTGCACCGCATCGTGCAGCTGGACCGGGTCGATACCGTCATCACCGATGCCAGCATCAGCCAGGAGTACCGCGAAGGGCTGCAAAAGCTGGGCATCGAACTTTTTATAGCGGAATAACACATGCTGAGCGGCAGAATCCTTACCCCATCTGGCTGGATCACGGGCACCATCACCTTTGACCAGCGCATCGTCCAGATACAAGAAGACCCTGCCGCCGACAGCGCGCTGACCATCCTGCCCGGCTTCATCGACCTGCACGTGCATGGCGCGGCCGGCGTCGACATCATGGAAGGCGGGAACGCGGGCGCCACCGTGGCGCAAGTGCACGCACGCCACGGCACCACGGCCCTGCTGGGCACGACCCTGACAGCCAAGGAACCGTCGATCCTGTGCGCCCTGCAAGGCCTGGCCGGCGTCATCGCCGAGCGCCCCGCCAACGGCGCGCGCATGCTGGGCGTGCACCTGGAAGGACCGTTTTTGAATTTGCACCGCCTGGGCGCGCAGCCGCCCGACGTCGTGCAGGCCAGCCTGGCGCTGGTGCAGCGCTTTCACGCCATCGCGCCCATCAAGGTCTTGACCATGGCGCCGGAAATCCCCGGCCATCTGGAACTGATCCCGCAACTGGCGGCCATGGGCATCCGCGTGCAGATCGGCCACAGCGCCGGCACGTATGACGAAGGCGTGGCCGCGCTGAACGCCGGCGTGTCCGGCTTTACCCACCTGTACAACGGCATGACGGGCATGACGCATTACGACCCGGGCATGGTCGGCGCGGCGCTGGCGCATGCCGAATACGCGGAAATCATCCCCGACCTGCAGCACGTGGCCAAGGGCGCCCTGCGCGCGGCCCTGCGCGCCATCCCGCGCCTGTACGGCGTGACGGATGCCACCTCGGCCACCGGCATGCCCGATGGCGAGTACGGCCTGGGCACGCAGCGCGTCTACAAATGCCTGGGCTGCGTGCGCCTGGCCACGGGTTCCCTGGCCGGTAGCGTGCTGACCATGGACCAGGCCCTGCGCAATTTCGTCGACCTGGGCCTGGACCTGGCCGACGCCTCGAACCGCTTGTCGCTGTACCCGGCCGACTACCTGGGCGAATCCGAACGGGGCCGATTGGCGCCGGGCGCCTGGGCCGATATCGTCGTCCTCGATTCCCAATTACAGCCAGTGTCCGTCTTCGTCGAAGGCACGGCCATCGATCTTTCCACCCGCTAGACCATCCACAACCTCAACCCCGTCCCGGAGTTACCATGCACGACACGTCACACAAGGCCCCCGTGTGGGCCATGCGCTACCTGCTATTTATTGCCGGCATGGGGGGATTGCTGTACGGCATAGACATCGGCATCATCGCCGGCGCCCTGCCCTACCTGGAATCGACGGCCTCCGTGGCCTGGAAACTGACGGCCCAGCAACTGAGCTTTATCGTCGCCGCCGTGCTGCTGGGTTCCGTGCTGTCGTCGCTGTTCGCCGGCGCCCTGGCCGACCTGCTGGGCCGGCGCTGGGTGATGTTCCTGGCCGGCGCCCTGTTCAGCGCCAGCATCCCGCTGATCGCGCTGGCCGACGGCTACACGCCGCTGCTGCTGGGCCGTCTGCTGCAAGGCATCAGCGGCGGCTTGATCGGCGTCGTCGTGCCTTTGTACTTGGCCGAATGCCTGCCCGCGCAGCAGCGCGGACGGGGCGCCGCCCTGTTCCAGCTGCTGCTGACCATCGGCCTGGTGGCCGCCGCCCTGATCGGCCTGATGCAGGCGCAGACGGTGGAAACGGCCACGCAGGCGGCGCAAGCGTTGCCGGAAGCGGGCCGCGTCGCCGCCATCTTCACGGCCAAGGACCAGGCCTGGCGCAGCATCTTCTGGGTCTGTTTGACGCCGGGCCTCGTGTTTACCGTCGGCGCCCTGCTGCTGGCCGAGTCGCCGCGCTGGCTGGCGCAACGGGGCCGCATCGAGCAGGCGCGCCAGTCGCTGCTGCGTACGCGTTTGCCCGCCGCCGCCGACATCGAGCTGCGCGAGATGCAAGATACGCCCGAGAATACGGCCAAGGCCAGCGGCAAGGCAAAAGACCCGCTGCTGAGCCGCCGCTACGTGCTGCCCTTCCTGCTCGCTTGTTTGATCCTCGCCTGCACACAGGCGACGGGCATCAATTCCATCCTCGCCTATGTCGTCAATATCCTGAACCAGGCAGGCCTGTCGGGCGCCTCGGCCAACATGGCCGACGTCTTGCTGAAAGTACTCAATGCCGTGATGACGGTGGTGGCCGTGCTGCTGGTCGACCGCAAGGGCCGCAAATTCCTGCTGATGCTGGGCACGGGCGGCATCGTCGTCTCGCTGCTGGCGGCCGGCTTGCTGTTCCGCGGCGCCGAAGCCCACCTGGCCGACGTGCGCCCCGCCATCGCGGCGCAGGTGCAGGCCGATGGCCTGGCCTTGCAGCTCGATGCGGCCGCCTTGACGGCCCTGGGCGCGGCGGCCGACGGCACGCCGCAGCAGCTGACCATCGCCTACGCCTACGGCCCGTTCACCAACGTGAAAAGCTTGCGCAGCGACGATCCCGTACTGCGCCAGGTGACGATCGCCCGCGACGACGCCGTGCAGCCTGACAGCGTGATCGGCGTGTTCTTCCGCAAGCTGCACCTGAATCCGTTCGCCGACCCGGCCGCCGGGCGCGAAGCGCCGCTGCGCATCGAGAAGGCCAGCCTGGGCCCCGTGCCCTCGTCCACGCACGGCTGGCTGGTGGCCATTGCCATCTGCGTGTTCGTGTCCAGCTTTGCCGTGGGACCGGGCGTGTGCGTGTGGCTGGCCCTGTCCGAACTGATGCCGACGCGCATCCGCTCGAACGGCATGAGCATCGCGCTGCTGGTCAACCAGTTCGTCTCGACGGTGATCGCCGCCATCTTCCTGCCGACCGTGGGCTTGCACGGCTATTCGACCCTGTTCTTCTTTGGCGCCGGCTGCACGGTGCTGTATTTCCTGGCGGCAGCGTTTTTGCTCCCCGAAACCAAGGGCAAGACCTTGGAAGAGATCGAAGCGCACTTTGCCAAGTAAGCCAGAGTAACCAACTGTAGCAGTCTCCTTTCCAGCCCCGGGCCACCATCCGGGGCTGTTTTTTTGCCTGCCGGACAAGTTTGCGGGGCTGGCGCGCACGGCACCGTACGGTTTTCCTTCTGGAATCAAGGGCGCGTGGGCTAGAATCTGGCTGCGTCGTGCTACTCACGAGGCGGCAATGGCGCCATGACAAAAACCACCAGGAGACACAGTGAGCTTATTTAGAACCAAGAATTTGGATGACATGATCGCCCACAGCAAGAAACCGGGAGGTCTGGCAAAAGTGCTGGGGCCCTTCGACCTTGTCCTCATGGGCATAGGCGCCATCGTCGGCACGGGCATTTTTGTGCTCACCGGCACGGGCGCCCTGACGGCCGGGCCCGCCTTGTCGCTGTCGTTCGTCGTGGCGGCCGTCGCCTGCTGCTTCGCCGCCCTGTGCTACGCGGAATTCGCTTCCACCGTGCCCGTGGCCGGTTCCATCTACACCTACAGCTATGCCACTTTAGGCGAGCTGGCCGCCTGGATGATAGGCTGGGACTTGCTACTCGAGTACGGCCTGGCCGCGGCCGCCGTCTCCGTCGGCTGGTCCGGCTACTTCCAGTCGCTGCTGTCGGGCTTTGGCATCGCCCTGCCCGTCGCCCTGACGGCCGCACCCGGCGCCCTGCCTGGCGTGACTACCTTCATCAACCTGCCCGCCCTCGTCATCATGCTGCTGCTGACGGCCATGCTGGGCTGGGGCGTGCGCGAATCGGCGCGCCTGAACAACATCATGGTGGCCATCAAGGTGGGCGTGGTCCTGCTGTTCATCATCTTCGGCGCGCGCCACGTGCAGCCGGCCAACTGGCAGCCCTACATGCCGTTCGGCTACCACGGCATGCTGAGCGCCGCCGCCCTCGTCTTCTTCGCCTTCATCGGCTTTGACGCCGTCACTTCGGCCGCCGAGGAAGTCAAGAAACCGTCGCGCGACCTGCCGATCGGCATCATAGGATCCTTGGCCGTGTGCGCCGTGCTGTACGTCGTGGTGTCGGCCATCATGACGGGCATCGTGCCATATCAAAAATTCCTCGGCGTCGACCATCCCGTCTCGCTGGCCCTGCAGTATGCGGGCGAAAACTGGATCGCCGGCTTCGTCGACCTGGGCGCCATCCTCGGCATGACCACCGTGATCCTCGTGATGGCCTTCGGCCAGACGCGCATCATCTTCGCCATGTCGCGCGACGGCTTGCTGCCCAAGCGCCTGTCGACCGTGCACCCGCGCTTCCACACGCCGTTCTTCGCCACCTGGCTGGTCGGCATCGTCTTCGGCCTGATCGCCGCCGTGATCCCGCTCAACATCCTCGCTGAACTGATCAACATCGGCACCTTGGCCGCCTTCACGATGGTCTCCGTCGCCGTCGTGGTGCTGCGCAAGAAGCGTCCGGACCTGCCGCGCGCCTTCCGCTGCCCTGGCGTGCCGTACGTGCCGGCGCTGGCCGTGATCCTGTGCGTGGGCCTGATGACCTTCCTCAGCTGGGTCACCTGGGTGGCCTTTACCATCTGGCTCGTGATCGGCCTGGTCATCTACTTCGGCTACGCGCGCCGCCGTTCGCTGCTGCATCCGCAACAGTAATCCCCTCCACTGCGCCATCGCAGTAAGATGGCGGTCTCGCAACCCCGCAGACCGCCATCGATGCAACGCTCCCCCGACCTCATCAAACAGCTGGACCACAGCACGGACCAGCTCAAGCGCGCGCGCCTGCGCAGCATGCAGTGGCTGGCCGTTGGCTTGCTGCTGCTGGCCGCGCTGGTCTTTGCCGTGGCCCGCTCGCAGCGCGGCGGCCACCCGGCCTGGGGCTATGTGGAAGCGTTCGCCGAAGCGTCCATGGTGGGGGCGATCGCCGACTGGTTCGCCGTCGTCGCGCTGTTCCGCCACCCGCTGGGCATCCCCCTGTGGCATACGGCCATCATCCCGAACAGCAAGGCCGACATCGGGCGTAGCCTGGGCGCCTTCGTGGAAAACCATTTCATTACCGAGCAAGGCATCGCCGAACGCATCGCGCAAGCCGATCCCGCCGCGCGCCTGGGCGCCTGGCTGGCCGACGAGGCCCACGCGCGGCAACTGGGTGTCGCCAGCGCCGGCGTGGCGAAGCAGCTGCTGGCGATGGCCGACCACGACAAGCTGGGGCAGCTGCTGCGCGAGCAGGCCAGCGGCTACCTGGGCCAATTGAATCTGTCGGATGTGGCGGCCGACTGCATCGATGCGCTGATCGCCGACGGCAAGCCGCAGGAACTGCTGGACTTCCTGCTCGACCGCGGCGCCGCCTACCTCGACGACGAGGCGCACCACGCGGCCATCGGCGACTTCGTGCTGGGCGCCTTCCAGATCGAGAACGCGCTGATCAAAAAAGCCGTGAAGGCGTACGAGCCGCGCATGATCGCCTCGCTGCAAAAATTCGCGCTCGCCGTGCGCATCGATCCGGAGCACCCGCTGCGCCAGCGCATCGCCGGCTGGATCGCCGACAGCGCCTTGCACTTGAAGGCCGACCCGCAGTGGCAGGACACGGTGCGCCGCTACCAGCTGCAGCTGATCGCCAGCGACACGGTGCAAGCCATGCTGGGCGACGTGTGGAAGCACATCAGCACGCGCGTGCTGGCCGACCTGCACGCCGACCAGCCCGTGCTGGCGCAAGCGATCGCCAGCCTGGCGCGCAACACGGGCCGGGTGCTGGGCACGGACGACCATGCGCGGGCATGGCTGAACGGCGCCATCGTCGCCGGCAGCGGATCGCTGGTGCGCCGTTACCGGGGCGAAGTGGGCGCCTTCATCGCCGCCCGCCTGGACCTGTGGAGCAAGGAAGAAATGAGCGAGCGCATCGAACTGGCCATCGGGCGCGACCTGCAATTCATCCGCATCAACGGCACCATCGTGGGCGGCCTGGCCGGCTTGCTGATTTACGCCGCCAGCCAGGCGTTCTAACCATACTTACCAGCGCGGCACGGCGCTGGCCGGCGCCGCATGCGACGGAAAATGCGGCAGCACTTCCTGCGCCAGTTCCTGCAGCACCTCGGCGGCCGGACGCCGGCCATGCTGGATGCCCAGTGCCGCATGGTTGACGCCCGCTTCCTGCCATTCCCCCAGCAGATCGATCAAGCCCGTGCGCCCCGTGCGCAGCACATAGCCGCTGCGCACGGGCGTGCGCGGATAGTCGGGGTCGTCCACCAGGTCCAGCCACTCATTGCACATGTGCGGACGAAAGCCGCCATCCGGGATGCACTGGCGCCAGGCGCGGATCTTTTCCGCCAGCCGGCGCGGCCCGTCCGGCGTACCGGTCGCTTCGGGATACGTCAGCCAGCCATCGGCGTGGCGCCCTATCCACTCAAGCGGCTGGCCCGAGGAACTGGTGACGATCAGGGGAATGGCGCCCGCCACGGGCTTGGGCAGCAGTTCGAGGCCATCGAGCTTCCCCAGCGGGCTGCTGACATGCGCGGGGCCAGGGCGCAGCAACTGGCGGAACAGGTGCACGGCCTGCGCATAGCGTTCGCCACGCGTATCGTACGGCACGCCATATGCGGGAAATTCGCTGGCGCGGTCGCCCGAGGCCGTGCCCAGCACCAGGCGCCCGCCCGACAACTGGTCGATGCTGGCGGCCGCCTTGGCCAGGTCGATGGGATGGCGCAGGGTAAAAATGGCGCTGCCCGTGGCCAGGGCCAGCGAGTCCGTGCGCGCCGCCAGGTAGGTGAGATAGGTCCACGGGTCGAACAGCTGGCCTGCGTCGCCGAAGCGCGGGTCGAACAGGGGAATATCGCGCACCCAGGCGGCGGCGAAGCCTTGCCTGTCCATGGCGGCGACCAGGTCGGCCTGGCCGGCCAGCGCCCGCATGTCGCCCTGGTAAAAACGCAGCGGCAGGTAAATGCCGAGGGTAAGCGCGCCGGGCGCGAACATGCGGCGGTAGCCGCGGTGCTGCGTGAAGGCCTGCGACGAGGCGCCTTCCGTGATGTCATTGCTCATGCTGTTCCTCGATAAAAATCAGGCGCCCGTGGCGGGCGCGGGGATAGTGACGCCCAGCTGCACGGCCGGGCGCGCCGCCACGCGGGCGTACCAGCTGCTGACGTGGGGCCAGGCGGATAAATCGAAGCCGACGATGCGGGCGATGTGCAGCCAGCCGAAGCTGGCGATGTCGGCGATGGAATAGCCGTCGCCGGCAAGGTAGGCGTTGGCCGCCAGGCGGCCATCCATGGTGGCCAGCGCCGCGCCGCAAAGCTGGCGAAAGTGTGCCGTGGCGGGCACGTTCGCGCCCGCGTCGGCGATCTCGAAATGCACGCGCTGGCCCAGCATCGGCCCCATGCTGGCCGCATGAAATTGCAGCCAGGTGACGGCGGACCAGCGCTGCGCGGGCGCTGCGGGCAGCAGCCGCCCCGTCTTCTCGGCCAGGTACAGCAGGATGGCGGCCGACTCGAACACGGTGACGCCCGTCTCGTGGTCGACCAGCACGGGAATGCGCCCGTGCGGATTGAGGGCCAGGAAAGCGGGCAGCCGGTGTTCGCCCTGGTCGATGCGCACATGGCGCAATTGATACGGCAAGCCCAGTTCGGCCAGTGCGATGGTGGCCTTGAAGCCGTTGGGCGAGCTGTCGGTGTAGAGTTCAAGCGAACCCGCGGGGGATGTGATGCTGTGCATGGAGTATCCTGTCGATATAGTTTTACTGAAGTAAAATAAGCGTTGCAAACACCGCCATCCTCGCTCTTATTTTCAGCGAATGGAAACGATGATTTTTGCTGTCTTACTATAGAAAAACTATATCAATGAAACATCCTTTACCGCTCCAGGCACTGCGCGCCTTTGTCGAAGTGGGCCAGCGCGGCAGCATCAAGGCCGCCGCCGAAGCATTGCACGTGACGTCGGGCGCCGTCAGCCAGCAAATCCGCCTGCTGGAAGAACGGGTCGGCATGCCCCTGTTTACGCGCGAACGCCAGGGCTTGCGCCTGACCGAAGCGGGCGCCATGGTCCACCCCACCCTGCTGGGTGCCTTTGCGCAGATCGCCGGCGCCAGCCAGGCGCTGGAAGACATGGGTGGGCGCCAGACGCTCACCGTCAGCACGGTCGCCACCTTTGCCGCCGCGTGGCTGGTGCCGCGCCTGGGCCGCTTCAACCAGCGCCACCCGCAAATCGAAGTGCGCGTGGAAGCCACGTCGGCGCTGGTCGACCTGCGCCGCGACAGGGTCGACGTGGCCTTGCGCCACGGCCTGGGAGAGTATCCGGGCTTGCAGGTGACGCGGTTAATGGCACCCGTGCTGGTGCCCGTCGCCAGCCCCGCCCTGATGGCAGGCCAGCCGCCCATTGCCACGCCCGGCGATTGCCTGCGCTACCCGCTGCTGCACGATACCGACCGCGCTGACTGGCCCTTGTGGCTGGCCGCGCACGGCGCCCCGGACGGCAGCGCGGATGAGGCGCGGGCGCTGCGCGGCTCGGCCTTCGAAGATGATTTTCTGTTGATACGCGCGGCCGAGGCGGGACAGGGACTGGCCCTGGTGCCGCAGCTGTACGCGCAGGAGGAAATCGCCGCGGGACGCCTGGTGCAAGTGCTGGACTTGCCCTGGCCCGCGCGCTTTGCCTACTACCTGGTGACGCGGCCCGACGCGGCCACGCGCCCTGCCGTCCAGGCATTCATGGCATGGATACGCGAGGAGGCGCAGGCCGCGCGCTAGAGTCCGTGCTCGCCTGCCGCGCACGACACGACGCCGCACATGGCGCTGAACGGCGCCGGCATGCCGGCGCGTCCCGTGGCGATGCAGGCCGCGGCCGGCACCACGGCCAGCAACAGGGCCAGGTAAGCGATCACCTTCAGGCGCTGCATGGATGCATGGCGCACCTGCGCCCCGTGTGGATAGCCCTTGCCCGCCTCTACGCTGCCTCTTGCCGACATCTTCGTATGCATGTCCGTCTCCTCTATCCACAGTGAATGGTGTTGCTTCACTGAATTTTGCTACATAAATTTACCGAATACAATAAATAATTTCACGAAAAAATCATTTTCTCTTTCCGTGAGCAAACGAAACGAAGAAGAAAACTTTGCTCACCATAGGAAGAAATGGCCCAGCATCAGCTGTTTACGCCATGCGCCCCCGAACTTGGCTGTGTCGAAAATCCAAATAAAATCATGGAAATCACAATATTCGTTGAAATCATTTTTATTTGATGTATGATGAGTGCAAAGGAGCGCCCAGGGCGATTCGGCAGGCCTCTTTGCCTCGACCGCCCGGTATCTCCACCGTCTTTGTAGGGGACAAGCAGATGAACAGAATCCTGGCCTTGCGCCTGCTCGACGCCGCCGATGACGCCGCCGTCATCATCGATGCGGGCTCGCGCATCCGCTATGCGAACGACGCCATGTATGCGCTGAGCGGCTATCCCGCGGGCAGCTTGCCGGGCCAGCCGATCGAGGCGCTGCTGCCCGACGCCGTGCGCGAGCAGCATGGCGCGCAGATCGGCGCGTATCTGGCCGGCTACAAGAAGTCCCGGGTGCTGGGCCACAAGCGCCATTTCGCCATTCGCCACCGCGATGGCACGATGCTGCCCATTGTGCTCAAGGCCATGGACCTGGGCACCCTCGACGATGAAAACTTCATGGGCGCCTTTTTCATCGACCAGCGCCGCGAACTGGCCATCGAGCAGCAGAACGCGGCCCGCTGGCAGCAGTTGCAGCGCATCGCCCTCAGCGATCCCCTGACCCAGCTACCCAACCGCCGCGCCTTCGAGATCGACGCCGTGCGCACGGCGGCGCGCTCCAGGCGCTCGGGCCACCCGATGACCATCGGCATCGCCGACATCGATTTCTTCAAGCATGTCAATGACCAGCATGGCCATGCGGCCGGCGACGCCGTGCTGCAAGCCATCGCGGCCATCATCCTGGCCCAGGCACGGGCCGCCGATGTCGTCGCCCGCGTGGGCGGCGAGGAATTCGGCTTGCTGTTCCCCCACACGGACCTGGCCAGGGCGCGCCAGGTGGCCGAGCGCATCCGCCTTGCCGTGGCCGCGGCGCAGGTCGATGTCGAGCACGCGCCCATCGCCGCGACGATCAGCATCGGCCTGGCGCCGCTGCCTGCGGACGGCGACTGGAAAGCGGGCTTCACGCAGGCCGATGCCGCCCTGTACCAGGCCAAGAAAAATGGCCGCAACCGCGTCGAGCAGGCTTGAACCCCGCCCGGCGATCCTCGCAGTCCCATGCAGTACGCAGCACCTGACAGGAGCAAGCACATGGAAACGACCACGACACATGCCGCCGCAGCGGGCCAACGGGCGCAAGCGGGCGCACGGGAATTGCTGGTCTTCGGACTCGGCAAGGAGGAATACGCGATCGACATCGGCCTGGTGCAGGAAATCCGCGGCTACGGCGCCGTCACCCGCATCGCCAACGCGCCCGCCTTCCTCAAGGGCTTCATCCACCTGCGCGGCAGCATCGTGCCGCTGGCCGACCTGCGCATCGCGCTGGGCCAGGCCGAGCCCGCGTACGATGCCTCGACGGTGGTGATCATCCTCGTCTTCGCGCATGGCGCCACCGGCATCGTGGTCGACCGCGTGGCCGATGTGGTGCCGCTGGCGCCGGGGCAGATCAAGCCGCCGCCGCAGCTGCACGGTTCGGCCATGGCCGGCCACGTGACGGCCATCGGCGCCCTCGACGAGCGCATGCTGATCGTGCTCGACATGGACAGCCTGCTGGCGGGCCTGGGCATGCACGCCACGGGCGAGCTGGCGGCCTGAGCCAGCCGCCGCCGTCCCGTCCGCCACCTGACCGCCATCCGCCGGAGACACCATGAGCATCCTGATCGTCGATGACAACGACACCAACCTGAGCCTGCTATCGACCCTGGCGTCCAAGGCCAGCAGCATCGAGACGGTCTGCATGAGCGATCCCGTCGATGCGCTGTACTGGTGCGAATCGCACGTGCCGGACCTGGTCTTGCTCGACTACCGGATGCCCAGCCTGTCGGGCAACGAGTTCCTCAGCATTTTCCGCAAGATGGGCGGCATGGCCGACATCCCCATCATCATGGTGACCACGGAAAACGACCGCGCCGTGCGCAAGCAGGCCTTTTCGCTGGGCGTCACCGAGTTTCTCACCAAGCCCGTCGACACCATCGAATTCAGCCTGCGCGTGCGCAATCTGCTGGCCCTGCGCACGGCGCAAACCATGCTGGCCGACCGCGCCAAGCTGCTCGAACACGAAGTGGCCCAGGCCATCGCCAACGTCACGGCCAGGGAGATGGAACTGGTCACGCGCCTGGCGCGGGCGGCCGAATTCCGCGACCCGGAAACGGGCGCCCACATCATGCGCATGGCGCGCTACTCGGCGCTGATCGCCAGGAACCTGGGCATGGATGCGCAGTGGCAGGAGCTGCTGCTCAAGGCGGCGCCCATGCACGACGTGGGCAAGCTGGCCACGCCCGACCATATCCTGCTCAAGCCGGGACGGCTCGATCCCGATGAAATGGCCATCATGCGCCTGCATGCGAAGATCGGCGGCCATATCCTGGCCGGCAGCGATTCGCCGCTGATCCGCCTGGCCGAGGAGATCGCCTGCGGCCACCACGAAAAATATGACGGCAGCGGCTATCCGGACGGCCTGGCGGGCGAGCAGATACCGCTGTCGGCGCGCATCGTCGCCGTGGCCGACGTCTTCGACGCGCTCAGCTCGGAGCGCCCGTACAAGCCGGCCTGGCCTCTGGCGCAGGCGCGCCAGTACCTCGAGGAAAACCGGGGCAGCCATTTCTGCCCGCTGTGCCTCGACGCCTTCCTGGATGCCTGGGACGAGGTGCTCGCCATCCGCGACAGCCTGCCCGACCCCGTCCAGCCACACGCCCACCCACTGTAAGCGAGGAGCCTGCCATGCGCGTGCAACAACTGATCCTGAAAAACCGTGCCGACATCGATGCGGCCCTGGCGCCGCTGGCCGCCATGAGCCCCGACCTGGTGCTGGTCTTCGGCGCCTGCCCCTACTTTGCCACGCCAGGCTTGAGCGCGGCGCTGCGCCGGCAGCTGCCCGGCGCCGTCATCGCCGGCTGCTCCACGGCAGGCGAGATCGCCGGCAAGCGCGTCCACGACGACAGCTGCGTCATCACGGCCATCCGCTTCGCCCACACCACGGTGGCGATTGCCGATGCCATCATCTGCGACATGGCCGATTCGCACGACGCGGGCGAGCGCCTGGCGCAGGCCCTGCCGCACGATGGCCTGACGGCCGTCTTCATGCTGGGCACGGGCGTGGCCATCAACGGCAGCGCCCTGATCGCCGGCCTGCAGGCGAACCTGCCGCCTGGCGTGACGGTGTCGGGCGGGCTGGCGGCGGACGGCGGCGCCTTCCTCCAGACGTGGACCCTGGGCCCGCGCGGCGCGGCCGACAATACCATCGTCGCCGTCGGCCTGTACGGCGAACGCATCCGCCTCGGCTACGGCAGCCATGCGGGCTGGGAAGCGTTCGGCCCCGCGCGCAAGGTGACGCGCTGCGTCGACAACGTGCTGTATGGCCTCGACGGCGCGCGGGCGCTCGACATCTACAAGCTGTACCTGGGCGACCATGCGCGCGACCTGCCCGCTTCAGGCCTGCTGTTCCCGTTTGAAATGCTCACGGCCGCGCATGAAAAAAGCAATGTCTTTCGCACCATCCTCGCCGTCGATGAAGAGCAAGGTTCGCTGACCCTGGCCGGCGACATCCTCGCCGACGGCTACTTGAGACTGATGCATTCCAGTACCAACCGGCTGATCGACGGGGCCGAGACGGCCGCGCGCGGCGTCGCCCCCCACGCCGATGCGCAGGGCGACCAGCTGGCCCTGCTGGTCAGCTGCGTGGGACGCAAGCTGGTGATGGGCGACCGGGCCGAGGAAGAGGTCGAAGCCGTGGCAGACCTGCTGGGCGGCGCGGCCTGCATCGCCGGCTTTTACTCGAACGGCGAAATCGGCATCGCCCAGCCGCATGGCGCATGCCAGCTGCATAACCAGACGATGACCGTGACTGTATTGAGCGAAGCATGAACCGCACCCTGGCACGCCAGTTGAACCGCGTCTGCGATATCGACTCGGATAGCGCCTGCGCCGCCCTGCTGGAACAGGCGCAGACACTGTGCGGGCGGGCGGACACGCCGCCCGAACTGGCCGGTTTTCTGGCCGGCTTGCCAGCCCTGCTGCAGCGCATCGACGGCGCCTACGAACAGTCCGAACGCGATCTGGACCTGCGCTCGCGCAGCCTGGAACTGAGTTCGAATGAACTGAGCATGACGAATGACCTGCTGCGCACGGAACTGGCCAGCCGCAACCGCGTGATCCAGTCGCTGCGCGTGGCGGCCGTGCGCCTGCTCGACAACAACGATTCCGGCCTGCGCCTGCCGCAGGAAGACGATATCGAAGGCCTGTCGGTGCTGCTGGCCGAGCTGGTGTCGCAGCAGGAACTGCGCCGCATCGAATTGCAGAACCAGCGCTTCGCGATGGACCAGCATGCGATTGTCAGCATCACCGACACGGCCGGCGTCATCATCTACGTCAACGACAAGTTCTGCGCCATCAGCGGCTTCGCGCGCGAAGAGCTGGTCGGCAAGACGCACCGCCTGATCAATTCGCGCGCGCATCCGGACGCCTTCTTTGCGCAGATGTGGCAAACCATTACGGCCGGCCACGTGTGGCACGGCGAAATCTGCAACCATGCCAAGGATGGCGGGCAATACTGGGTCGACGCCACCATCGTGCCCTTCCTCGACGCGGCCGGAAAACCCTATCAGTACATCGCCATCCGCACGGAAATCAGCGACAGCAAGCGCATGGCCGAGACCATCGCGAAAAGCGAGCGCGAATACCGCAACGTCGTCAACAGCCTCAATGAAGTGGTCTTCCGCACGGACCTGCACGGCGCCTGGACCTTCCTGAACCCCGCCTGGCACACCATCACGGGCTTTGGCGCCGCCGACAGCCTGGGCAAGAGCGTGCTGCAATTCGTCGATCCGCGCGACCGCGACCGCGCCGCGGCCGGCCTGTCCCAGCTGCTGGGCGGCCAGGTGGACAGCATGCGTCATGAAGCGCGCTACGTGACCCGCGATGGCGACGTGCGCTGGATCGACGTGTGCGCGCGCGCCGAACGCGATGGCCTGGGGCGGCTGGCTGGCATCACGGGCAGCCTGACGGACATCACGGAGCGGCGCCAGGCGGCGCGCGAGCTGCGCCACAACCTCAACTTCGTCGACGCGCTGATCGAAACCATCCCTATCCCCTTGTACCTGAAAGATGTGCAGGGCCGCTACCTGCGCGCCAACCGCGCCTTTTGCGCCTTCTTCCACCTCGACCAGGCGCGCATCCCGGGCCTGACGGTGGCCGACATCCTGACGCAGCAGCAGGCGCAGCAAGCGCTGCAGCACGACCTGGCACTGCTGCAGGACCGGGGCAACCAGTCGTATGAAGACCGGCTGACCGTCGGCAAGCGGCAGGTCGATGTCCTGTGCAGCAAGGCGGCCCTGCTGAAGTCCGACGGCAGCCTGCACGGTCTGGTGGGCACCATCGTCGACATTTCCAGCCAAAAAGCGGCCGAGCGCGCGCTGCTGCTGGCCAAGGAAGTGGCCGAATCGGCCAGCCGCTCGAAGAGCGAATTCCTGGCCAACATGAGCCACGAGATCCGCACGCCGATGAACGGCATCCTCGGCATGACGGACCTGGTGCTCGATTCCGAGCTCGATGCCCACCAGCGCAAATACCTGGAAATCGTCAAGGCCTCGGCCGATGCTCTGCTGTGCATCATCAACGACATCCTCGATTTCTCGAAGATCGAGGCGGGCATGCTGACCCTGGAAAGCATCCCCTTCGACCTGCGCCAGCTGCTGCAGGAAACCATGCGCGCGCACGCCATGCGGGCGCAGGCCAGCGGCCTGGAACTGGTGCTCGACGTCGATCCCGCGCTGCCGCACACCCTGCTCGGCGACCCGGGCCGGCTGCGCCAGGTGCTGACCAATCTGGCGGGCAACGCCATCAAGTTCACGCCGCAGGGCGAGGTGGTCGTCAGCGCCCGGCTGCGCGCCAGCGGCGATGGCGTGGCCAGCCTGCGCCTGAGCGTGCGCGACACGGGCATCGGCATCGCCGCCGACATGCAGGAGGCCGTCTTCGACGCCTTCCAGCAGGAAGACGGGTCGACCACGCGGCGCTTCGGCGGCACGGGACTGGGCCTGTCGATCACGCGCCGCCTGGTGACGATGATGGATGGCGGCATCGGCCTGACGAGCGAACTGGGCAAGGGCAGCTGTTTCACCGTGGACCTGGCACTGCCCATCGGCGAGCAGCAGCCCCTGGCGCCGCCGCCCGACGCCTCGCTGGCCGCACGCAACATCCTGCTGGTGGACGACAATCCCAGCAGCCTGACCATCCTGCGCCGGATCTTCGAACACAGCGGCGCCACGGTCACCGCCTGCGAGTCGGGCGAGGCGGCGCTGGCGCACTGCCGCGGCGCCTTGCCGGCGGACTGCATCATCATGGACTTCGCCATGCCCGGCATGAATGGCTTCGACACGGCATCGGCGCTGGCCGCCCTGCCCCACTGGAGCCAGGCGCCCATCGTCATGCTGTCGTCCTGCGGCAGCCTCGGCGACGCGGCGCGCTGCCGCGAACTGGGCATTGGCGGCTACCTGCTCAAACCTGCCAGCCCCGAGGAATTGCTGACCGTCGCCATGAGCGTGCTGGGCACCCGCCGCGGCATGCCCAGCGCCGCGCCCGTGGCGACGCGCCAGGCCGTACGCGAAAGCATGCCCGGCCTGGACATCCTGCTCGTCGAGGACAACGTCATGAACCGCGAACTGGCCACCGTGCTGCTGTCGAATGCGGGCCACCGCGTCACGCACGCGGCAAACGGCCGCATCGCCCTCGATTGCCAGGCCGCCGGCCATTTCGACATGATACTGATGGACTTGCAAATGCCGGAGATGGGCGGTTTCGAAGCCACCGCGCGGATCCGCGCGCGCGAAGCGCAAGGCATGCCGCGGAGCGTCATCATCGCCATGACGGCCAGCGCCCTCGAAGGCGACCGGGAACGCTGCATCGCCGGGGGCATGGACGACTACCTGTCCAAGCCGTTCCGCACGGCCGCCTTCCACAGCCTGATCGAGCAGCATGTGCTGCAGATAAACAAACAGACGCCGCGCTTCGGCTACGGCGCCGCGCTGGCCCAGGCCGACGCCGACGTGATCGGCATCATCGGCGCATCGTTCCTGACCGGCTTGCCGGCGCAGCTGGAGGCCCTGCGCACGTCCCTGCGCGCGGACGACCGGGCCACCGTCAGCCGGCAGGCGCACACGCTGGCCGGCTTGCTGGCCAACTTCCGCGCCGCACCGGCCGTCGCCATCGCCGCCGCTATCGAGCGCGAAGCGGCAAAGGCGCCGCAGGGTGCGCTGCTGGCGCGGCTCGATGCGCTGGAAGAGCAGCTGCGGCTGTTTGTGCAGGAAACGGACACGGCCATCCAGGCGGCAAGCCACATGCTGCACGCATCCGGCCAAACTTGATGTAGATCATAATTTTTTAAACAAGCTCTTGCTATCCTGTAAAAAAATGACAGGAGCCCTGGATGAGCAAGACGCAGCCAAGCCATGCGGAACACGACGTTGAACATGAGCGCCTGGGCAGCGCCTGGCAAGGCGTGCCGGCGCCGGACTATCCGGAAAGCGCGCCGGAAGGCGCCACCCTGGACTTGCTGCTGAACGCCTGGCTGGGCAAGTTCACGGGCGGCATTTCGCCGGCCGCGCTGGGCAACGCCTATGCCGACTGGCTCAGCCACCTGGCGCTGGCGCCGTCGAAGCAGCAAACCCTGCTGCAGGAAGCGTGGAAGAAGATCGGCCGCTGGCAGCAATATGCCTTGCAATCGGCCATGGCCGGCGGCGCCTTCGAGCCGCCATGCATCGCGCCGCTGCCGCAGGACCGGCGCTTCGACGACCCGGCCTGGCGGCGCTGGCCGTACAACCTCGTCTACCAGGGTTTCTTGTTGCAGCAGCAATGGTGGCACCGCGCCACCACGGGCGTGCGCGGCGTCACGCCGCACCACGAGGATGTCGTCACGTTTACCGTGCGCCAGTGGCTCGACATGCTGGCGCCGTCGAACTTCATGCTGACCAATCCCGTGGTCCAGCAAGCGGCCCTCGAGAGCGGCGGCGCCAGCCTGGCGCGCGGCGCGCAGCACCTGGCCGAAGACTGGCAGCGCGCCGCCATGGGACCGTATGCGTCCGACACGCGCCGCTACAAGGTGGGCGGGAACGTGGCCGTCACGCCGGGCAAGGTGGTCTACCGCAACGACTTGATCGAATTGATACAGTACGCGCCCACGACCGCCACGGTGCATGCGACGCCCCTGCTGTTCGTGCCCGCGTGGATCATGAAGTTCTATATTCTCGACCTGTCGCCGCACAATTCGCTGGTGCGCTATCTGGTGGGCCAGGGCCACACGGTGTTCATGATTTCCTGGAAAAACCCCACGGAAGAAGACCGCGAGCTGTCGCTGGAAGACTACCGCCAGCTGGGCGTGATGGACGCGCTCGACGCCGTTGCCCGCATCACGGGCGCGCCGCACGTGCACGCGGCCGGCTACTGCCTGGGCGGCACCCTGCTGGCGATCGCCGCCGCCACGATGGCGCGCGACGGCGATGCGCGCCTGGCCAGCCTCACCATGCTGGCCTCGCAGGTGGATTTCAAGGAGCCGGGCGAACTGTCGCTGTTCATCGACGAGAGCCAGGTCAGCTTCCTGGAAGCGGCCATGTGGAAACAGGGCTACCTCGATACGAAGCAGATGGCGGGCGCTTTCCAGCTGCTGCGCTCGAACGACCTGGTCTGGTCGCGCCAGCTGCGCCATTATCTGCTGGGACAAGACGAGCAGGACAGCGACCTGATGGCCTGGAATGCGGACGCCACGCGCATGCCCTGCCGCATGCACTCGGAATACCTGCGCCGTCTGTTCCTGCACAACGACCTGGCCGAAGGCCGCTACCGCACGGCGGGCCGCCACATCGCCCTGCCCGACATCGATGCGCCCATCTTTGCCGTCGGCACCCTGACGGACCACGTGGCGCCGTGGCGCTCCGTGTACAAGCTGCAGCTGCTGACCGACACGGACGTCACTTTTTTACTCACCTCGGGCGGCCACAATGCTGGCGTCGTCTCGCCGCCGGGCCAGCCGCGCCGCAGCTACCAGCTGGCCACGCACCGCCACGACGCACCCTACATCGACGCGGACAGCTGGCAGCGCGACGTGCCGCACCATGACGGTTCGTGGTGGCCCGCCTGGCAGGCGTGGCTGGCGCAGCGCTCCGGCGCGCAAGTGGCGCCGCCGGCCATGGGGCCCGGCCTGGGCGACGCGCCGGGCCGCTACGTGCTGCAAACCTGATACTGACAACCGAGCGACAACCGAGGAAAACGCCATGCCCTACACCACCCTGCTGGTCCACGTCGATAATTCCCGCCACTGCGCCCAGCGCATCCGCCTGGCCGTGCGCCTGGCCGTTGCCGACGGCGCGCACCTGATCGGCTCGGCCATGAGCGGCATCTCGCGCTACGCGTATGGCGGCGGCGTCAACGCGCTGCAGTTTGCGCCGGCGCAGATGCAGGCGCTGCGCACCCAGGCCAGCGAGGCCTTGCACGACTTCGAGCGCATCGCCCGCGAAGAAGGCCTGGGAACCTATGAAACGCGCTTCGTCGACGACGACGCGCAAGGCGCGCTGCTGCTGCAGGCCCGCTATTGCGACTTGCTGATCCTGGGCCAGACGGATGCGCAGGATACGCCGTCGCGCGTCATCGCCGGCACGCCCGAATACCTGATGCTCCATTGCGGCCGGCCCGTGCTGATGGTGCCGCACACGCCGTCCGCCGCGCCAGCGGGCATCGCGCAGCATCCGCTACTGGCCTGGAACGGCAGCGCCGAAGCGCTGCGCGCCATCACCGATGCGCTGCCGCTGCTGCAAGGGGCGCGGCAGGTCACGCTGGCCGTCGTCAATTCGCACGCCCAGCCGGCCGCGCATGGCGAGCAGCCGGGCGCCGACCTGGCACTGTATCTGGCGCGCCACGGCGTCAACGTCGAGGTGCTGCAGCACGATACGCCGCCGGGCCAGGACGTGGGCACGGCCCTGCTGGCCATGGCGGCCCAGCGGCACTGCGACCTGCTCGTGATGGGCTGCTACGGCCACATGCGCCTGCGCGAAGCGCTGCTGGGCGGCGTCACGCGCACGGTGCTGCAGGAGATGACGTTACCGGTGCTGGTGTCGCACTAGCGCGGCCGTTCGGTCATGTCGGCATGCCGTGCGGCGTCATCGTTTTTGTAAAATCACGCCGCTCATGTATTGATTCAGATCGCGAAAATCCTTCACGCTCCAGGCGTGCGGCGCAATCTTGACGCCATTCTCTTTCAAGGTTTTCGGAATCAGGTCGCCATTCGGACGAAGGATGACCGACGAGACGATCACGCCCGGATAATCATTGAGCCGTTTCTTGAAAGCGGCGGTGGTCAGATCGGGGGTACGGGGATTGCTTTTATTTGCCAGCGGCCCTGTTCCTCTGATTTCGGCTCCGTGGCACACGGCGCATCGCTGCATGTAGAGATTTTTTCCATTCACGTTCTCCGCGAAGGAGGACGATGTGTGAAACAGCGATAAAAGGCCCAGCGTAGCGGTGAATACTAATTTCGTTATCATGTAGTTTGTTATTGATATCAATCGGAGTGGAATCAGGGCTGACCCCGTCAATGCCGCTGCAACGCTCCAGACAATATTTTAACCGGGATTGCTCATTCACCAAGTGACGCCTGCGGCCAGTCCGGCGCCGGCTTCGCGGGAACGGCCTACAATAGCCAGGCTGGACACTGCGCGGCCGCCTGCTGACGGGCCGCGCGGCCTGCGTCGCCCCTGTCAGCGCCACCGCCACAAGGAGTATTCGCATGAGCAAGCAAGCCACCATCGTCCTCGTCCACGGTTTCTGGGGCGGCGCCGCCCACTGGAGCCGCGTCATTGTCGAATTGCGGCGCCACGGCCACACGGCCATCCGTGCCGTCGAACTGCCGTTGACGTCGCTGGCCGACGACGCCGAGCGCACGCGCAAAATGGTGGCGCAAATCGATGGCCCGGTATTGCTGGTAGGACACTCCTACGGCGGCGCCGTCATCAGCGTGGCCGGCAATGCGCCGAATGTCGCGGGCCTCGTCTACATCGCCGCCTTCTCGCCCGATGCGGGCGAAAGCCCGGGCAGCATCACGCAGGAACACCCGCCCATCGGCGCGGCCAGCCTCGAGGGCGACAGCGACGGCTATCTGTGGGTCAAGCCCGAGCAATACCATGACAGCTTTTGCCAGGACCTCGACGCGGAAGAAGGCGCCGTGCTGGGCGTGGTGCAGAAAGCGCCGCTGGCCAGCACCTTCGGCGACACCGTCAGCGACCCGGCCTGGAAGCACAAACCCAGCTGGTACCAGATTTCCAGCGCCGACCGCATGATTTCCCCCGTCAACCAGGAGCGCATGGCGGCGCGCCTGGGCGCCAGGAAGGTCATCACGCTCAACGCCAGCCACGCGTCGCTGGCTTCGCGCCCTGTGGAAGTGGCGGCGCTGATACTCGAAGCGGCAGGCGCGGTGGCCGGCGAATAGGCGTGCTGGCTACAGCCACCCTTCGCGCTTCAGCCGCCGGTGCAGCCAGAAGCAGCCGGCGATGATGGCGACGATCACGGCCGGATAGCTGCCGCGCCACTTCAGTTCCGGCATGAATTCGAAGTTCATGCCGTACAGGCTGAAGACCATGGTGGGCACGGCCAGAATGGCGGCCCAGGCGGCCAGGCGCTTGACCACCTCGTTCTGGCGGATCGAGATCTGCCCCAGCGCCACCTGCATGGCCGAATTGACCAGCTCGCGCATCTGCCCCGCCGTGTGCGTGACCCGTTTGACGTGGTCGAGAATGTCGCGGTAATAGATGCGGTTTTCCTTGGGCACGATGTCGCCATGAAAGCGGATGAGCTGGGTGCAGATGTCGTGCAGGGGGTTGACGGCCGCATCGAGCTTGAGCAGCTCCGTCTTGAGCTGGTAGAAATCCTGCAGCTTGTCTTCGCTCAAACTGGGCTTGAACAGCTGCAGTTCGTAGTGCTGGAAGCGGGCCTGCAAATGGTCGATGCAGGGCTGGTACTGGTCAACGATGAAATCGATGATCGAATACAGCACGTAGCCGGGGCCGCTGGCCAGTTTCTCGGGCACGCTTTCCTTGCGCTCGCGCAGCTTCGCATAGCCGGCCGAGGGGCCATGGCGCACCGTGATGATGAAGCGTGGGCCGAGAAAGACGTGGGTTTCGCCATAGACGATGGCCTCGCCATCGAGGGTGGCCGTGTGCATCACCATGAACAGGGTGTCGCCGTACTCTTCCAGCTTGGGCCGCTCGTGCGCGCCCTGCGCATCCTCGACGGCCAGTTCGTGCAAGCCGAACGCCGATTGCAGCGCCTGCATGGCCGTGGCGTCGGGGCTGGCCATGCCGATCCAGACGAAACAATCGGGGTCGCCGAGAAAGTCGCCCACCTTGTCGATGTCGAAGTGGGCGATCTTCTTGCCGTCGCGATACGCTTCGCAATTGACGACGGCGGCGTGGGTACTCAGGTCCATGTGATTTTCGGGCTACGATGTCGGGCCGTCAGTATAGCGGAATGACACTGTCACTCTGTTAAGTTGGCCACCGTCGCCCGCAACGAAGCTTAGAACAGGCCGAACAGCGATTTTTTCGGCGCCGCGCAGGCCGCGGTGACGGGCGCCTCGATTTCCTGCCTGGCCGCCGGATCCGTCACATCGAGCAGCACCTGCTTGCACTTGTTTTCACCGAGGAAGCGGAATTCCACCTGATATGTCTTGCCCGCTTCCGGCGTCAGCTGCAAGGTCAGCGGGCCGCAGGAACCGGCGCGCAAGCCGTGTTCGGCCGGCCAGTCGGCGTAAGCCTGCACCCAGACCGGTACGCCCGCCGTCAGCGTCTTCTGCACTTCCGGCAACACGCCCGTCATGCGCCGCGAACGCTCGACCATCTTCGAGATAAACGGCAACAATTTCTCGCGCAAGGTCGTGGCGTCGTACACCTTGCCCGCCGGCGTGAAGTCCTTGCACTCCTCCTTGCTGCCACTGGTGCCGTAGTCCACCACCATCTGCTCGCCCGAGGATACCAGGCTCAGTTTCGCAACCGCGGGCACGGCGGCCGCTTCCGCAGCAACAGGCTGCGCCACCGGCGTTTCCACCGCCGGCTTCGCCACGACTTCGTCACCCGCCTGGGCCGCCCAGGCACTCACGCTGGCCGCAGCCAGCAAGACACTCAA
Organism: Janthinobacterium sp. NKUCC08_JDC; assembly: GCF_019345575.1. Classification (NCBI taxonomy): domain Bacteria; kingdom Pseudomonadati; phylum Pseudomonadota; class Betaproteobacteria; order Burkholderiales; family Oxalobacteraceae; genus Janthinobacterium; species Janthinobacterium sp. NKUCC08_JDC. The sequence continues at coordinate 189,038 of NZ_JAHKQW010000009.1, forward strand.
TACACCACGCACACTATCTTTACGCACAAGAAATCCAGATTCAAAGTAGGTTTCATCGAAACATTAGTTAATTCAACATAACCAATATTGCCATAAAAGATAATATATTAAATATTTCCATATGGCAATTTTATAATGTGCGGTTTGCCTGCGCGTCGCGTCTCATCACGTCTCAATAGCGGTAGTTCAGGCTCAGCATCGCATTGCGCGGGTCGCCGTAACTGACCCTGCGGCCCGTGCTGATGCCGTAGTAGCTGCGGTCGGCCAGGTTGTTGAGGTTGAGCGACAGGGCCAGGCGATCGGAGACCTGGTAGCGCGCCATGGCGTCGAAGACGGCGTACGAGCCCTGGTGCACGGTGGTGGTGCCGCCGCGCACGGCCCGGGTTTGCTGCCAGGTATGCGATTGCCAGCGGGCGCCGCCGCCCAGCGTCAGGCGCGGCATCGGCTGCCAGGTGCTGTACAGGCTGAGCTGGTCTTCGGGCGCCAGGGTATTGACCTTGCCAGCCGCGTCGCGCGCGATCTTGTGCGTGTAGCCGGCCTGCAATTGCCAGCCCGGCATGAGCTGGCCCGACACTTCCAGCTCCACGCCGCGCGAGCGCACGCCGTCGATGGCGCGGTAGGCGTCCATGCCCGTCACCTTGTTCACGGCGTCGACAGACTCGGCAAAATTATCCTGGCGCACCTCGAACGCGGCCGCGCTGGCGTTCAGGCGGCCGTTGAGGAATACGCCCTTCACGCCCGCCTCGATATTCTTGCCCAGCACGGGGTCCAGGGTCTTGTTGTCGACGTCGCGGCTGTTTTGCGGACTGAAAATGTCGCTGTAGCTGGCAAACGCCGTCAGGTTTTGCGCGAAGTCCCATGTCAGGCCCGCATACGGCGTGAAGATCGACGCTTCATCGATCTCGGCCGTTGGGTTGACGTAGGACGACAGGCGCCCGCCCATGATCACGTGCACGCCCTGCGGCAGCGAAAAGCGGCCCGTCGCATACACGGCCTTCTGGCGGATGACTTCGCGGGCCGTGTCCAGTTCCCACTTCGGCTCAGCGACTATGCCCCGGTAAGTATAGATATTATCGACCTTGATGAAGGAATACGGGCTGAAGACGTCGTCCGACTGCTTGCGGTAGGCGTTCGCGCCCACCACCAGTTCATGCGTACGGCCCAGCAATGCAAACGGCCCCTTGGCGTACACGTCGAGGCCATTGCTGGTGGCGTCGCTGTTGTACTGGCGCGCCGTGACGGACGTGCCGCTGCCGTCCGCCTTCGGAAAACCGTCAAGGTAGGCGACGGGCGCGTACAGGGCGTTGGCCTGGTGGATCAGGCGCAGATTGGCCAGCCAGCCATTGTCGAACGTGTGCTCGAGCGAGGCGAAGACGGATTTGGCTTGCGTCTGCTGCGTGCTCCAGGTGGGCGCGCCGTTGAACGAGCGGGGCATGGTGAAACGGTTGCCGTCCGCGTCGAACAGGGGCGCGCCGCCCCAGTCGCTATTGCGCGGCACCGTATGCTGGTAGTCGGCGCCAACGGTCAGCAAGGTGCGCGGCGACAGGTCCGCCTCCAGCGTGCCATAGGCCAGTTCGGAGCGGCGCTGGTAGCGGTCGACGAACGAGTGCTTGTCCTGGTACGACGCCACGGCGCGCGCACGCACGCTGCCGCTGTCGTTCAGGGGGCCGCCCACATCCGCCATGCCGCGGTAATTGCTCCACGATCCAGCCGACAGGTCGGCCAGCGCGCGCAATTCGCGCGTGGGCTTCTTGCGGATCAGGTTGACCGTGGCGCCCGGCGTGCCGGCGCCGCTCATCAGCGCATTCGCGCCCTTCAGCACCTCGACCCGGTCGTACAGGTCCATATTGGCCAGGGACTCGCCCAGGTTCAGCGAAGCGTCGCGCGTCCACGGCAAGCCGTCGTAGCTGAAATTGTCGAGCGAAAAACCGCGCGCATAGTAAATCGTGCGTTCGCTGTCGATGTGCTGCACGTACACGCCCGGCGTGTGGTTCAGCACTTCGCTCAGTTGCACCAGGCCGAAATCGTCCATCTGCTGGCGCGTGACGACGCTGACCGCGTGTGGCGTCTCGCGCGGCGACAGCACCAGGCGGTTCGCCGTGCTGACGGCGCCCGTCGTGTACGAACCCGTGTCTTCCGTCACCTGGCCCAGGTAATTGGTGGTGATGACCACTTCCGGCATCGTTGCCTCGGGATGGGCGGCGGCCTGTGGCGCCGCCGCTTGCACGGTATAGACGCCGCTATCGGTCTTGAGCAGGGCCAGCTGCGTGCCCTGCAAGGCGTGGCGCAAGGCCTGCTCCGCCGTGAAATCGCCGTGCACGGCCGCGCCGCTGGCGCCGCGCGCCAGGTCCGCATCGATGGAAATGCGCACGCCGCCACGGCTGGCAATCGCGATCAGGCTGGCGTTCAAGGGCTGGGCCGGCACGTCATAGCGCACGGTGGCTGGCGCCATTTGCGCCGCTGGCGTTTGCGCCAGGACGGTGGGCGCGGCGCAGGAAAGTAACATTACAGCCAGGGGAATCTGGCGCATCAACAATGGGGGCATGCTGGGACTCTATCTTGTGGTGAAGGAAAAGTGGGGCTACACCAGGTATGAGTCGCGGCGCGCCAAAAGTGACAGTGCCGGCGCAAAAAAAAATGTCAGCCTGCCTTCAGGTCGATGCCCGTCCACCAGCCGCCGGGTCCCTGGCGCAAGGTGACGGGCAGGGTTTCGGCCAGCGCCAGCAAGGTCGCTCCGCTGTCGTCGAGCGAGTAATTGCCCGATACGCGCAGCGCCGCCGCCTGCGCCGTGATGTCGATGTAGCCGTGGCGGTACGGACGCAAGGCGGCCACCACTTCGCCCAGCGGCTGGTCGACGGCCACCAGCATGCCCTGCTCCCACGCCGTCGCCTGCCCTGGCGCCAGGCCGGGCAGCAGGGTCAGCCGGTCCGCGTCGAAGCGCGCCGCCTGGCCCTGGCGCAGCACGCGCGCCAGTCCCTTGCCGGCCGGACGCACGTCGAAATCGCCCCGCACGGCCAGCGCCACGGTGGCCTGCGCTTCGCGCCGCAGCATCAGTTCGCCGCCCGGCGCCGTCACCGTGCCGTGCGCGCTGCGCAGCAGGAATGGCGCATTTGCCGCATGCGCCACCCTGGCCAGCAGCTGGCCCTGGCGCAAGGTGAGGTGGCGATGCCCGTGCGTGAGGTCCGTATCGGCCGAGGAACGGGCATCCAAAGTCAGCACGCTGCCGTCGGCCAGCGGGTAGCGGCCCCGCTTGGCCGTGGCCGTATGCAGGTCCGCGCTCCAGTCCGGCAAGAACGGGCTGCCGCGCAGCAGCCAGGCGCCGCCGAACGCCGCGCCCGCCAGGCACAGGGCGCCCTGCAGCCACTGGCGCCTCTGCTCATCGTGCCGGGCGGCGCGTGCCAGGGTTTGCCCGACGGTCCCCGCCCCGCCCGCCGCCTGCAGCGGGCCGACGCTGTGCTCGACGGCCTGCCCCAGGGTGTGCCACGCGGCCGCATGGCGCGCATCGGCGGCCAGCCAGCGGGCGAAGGCCTGATGCTGGGCCGCGTCCGCCTCGCCCGAACTCAGTTCGACCAGCCAGCCGATGGCGGCGTCCTGTACCGCAGGGGAGATGCTCATGCCGGCTCCGCGGCGGCCAGGCAGCAGCGCAAGCCTTGCGCCATGTACTGGCGCACCATGCTGGCCGACACACCCAGTTCCAGGGCGATCTGCGCATACGTGAGTCCATCGAGCTGGCTCATGAGAAAGGCGCTGCGCGCCTTGACGGACAAGGTATCGAGCGCGCGCGACAGCCGCTCCAGCGCTTCGAGCAGCACGGCGCGTTCCTCGGGCGATGGCTGGACGGCGTCCGGCAGCAGCGCCAGGGTGTCGAGATAGGCCTGCTCGATATCGCGCCGCCGCCACTGCTGCAGCAAGATGCTTTTCGCTACCGTCGTGAGATAGGCGCGCGGCTCGCGGATGGCGGCCAGCCGCCCCGCATGCAGCACGCGCACAAAGGTTTCCGAAGTGACATCTTCCGCCTCCGCCCGGTTACGCAGGCGCAACAGCAAACGCTGCAGCAGCCAGCCCTGGTGGCCCGTAAACAGGCTGGCGGCCAGGGTGGCGTCATTCGAGGGAAAAGGCAAGGCAGACAAGAGCGGATCCGGCGGCTTTAATGATAATGATTCTCATTATATTGCAGAGACTGGAGCCTGTCCCGCAATTTTGCCATTGTTGTCAGGCGCCGACAACGCAGCAGCAGTCTTGAAGGACGAGGGATGCCGCAGCAGGCTAGGCCGTCGAGATGACCGCATTCAGGGCGCGCCGCAATTCCTTCAGCCGGGGCGGCTTACCCAGCACGCAGTTGACGTGTTCGGGATAATCGCTGTCGGCCGCCAGGCGCTGGCCCCAGCCCGTGAGCATGATGATGGGCGTGGCCGGCGAACACTGGCGCACGGCGCTGGCCACCTTGCGCCCGTCCACGTGGGGCATGCCCAGGTCCGTGATGACTACCTCGAAATCTTCGTGCCGGTCGCGCGCGGCCAGGAAGCTGTCGATGCCGGCCTGGCCCCCGTCGGCGGACACCACGTCGTGGCCATCGATTTCCAGGATGTCGCGCAGGGACTTGAGCACCATCGGGTCGTCGTCGACCACGAGGATGCGCAGGCGCGGCGGCACGGCGTGGGCCGCGTCGGGCGCCGGCTCCCCCGCGTCCGCCGCGCAGACGGGAAATGCCAGGCGCACCGCCGTGCCCTGCCCCGGCGCAGTGACGATGTCGATGCTGGCGCCATGGCGCTCCATCATGCCGTACACCATGGCCAAGCCCAGGCCCGTGCCCCGCTCGCCCTTGGTGGTGAAAAACGGTTCCAGGCAGCGGCGGCGCGTGTTCTCGTCCATGCCGACGCCCGTGTCGCCCACTTCGATCAGCACCTGCCGCGTCAACTGGCCGGGCGCGCCCACGCTGGCCGTGCGCACGGTCAGCGTGCCGCCATCGGGCATGGCGTCGACGGCGTTGAAGACGAGGTTGGTCAGCGCTTCGCGCAATTCGCCCACGCTGCCGGGCAGCATGGGCAGCGCGTCGGCCAGCTCCGTGCGCAGGGCGATGACGATGCCGCGCTGCTGCGGCATGTCGCTCCAGCGCGCGCGCGTCAGGTCCAGCACCTGCTGTACCACCAGGTTGGCGTCGATCGGCGAGAGCGCCAGTTGCGGTTCCCGCTGGCGGTAGAATTCGCGCATGCGCGCCACGGTGGCGGCCACGTCGTCGATGGCCCGTTCGATCACTTCCAGGCAATGCCGGCCCTGCGGACTGAGACTGGTTTCCGTCTCCAGCAGCGATTCCGTGTACAGGGCCACGGGGGAAATGGCGTTATTGATGTCGTGCGCGATGCCGCTGGCCATCTGCCCCAGCGCGCGCAAACGTTCCTGCTGCATCACCGACTGCTGCGTCTGGCGTAAATCGTCATACGCGCGCTGCAGTGCGCCGTAGAGCTGCGCCTGGTTGGCGGCCAGCGCCACGTGTTCGCTCAGCTGGCTGAGGAATTCGCACTCGCCGCTGGTAAAGCTGTTTGCGGCGCGGCGCGCCACGATCAGGATGCCGAAGACCGTGTTTTCGGCCAGCAGCGGCGCCATGACGAGGGCGCGCAGTCCCCCTTGCGCCAGGCGCTGCGGAAATGGAAACGCCACCCCGGCGATGTCGGCTTCATACACAAGCTTGCCGCGCACGCAGCTCGACAGGCCATTCTCGTCGATGGGAATGTGCGCGTGTTCGCTCATCATGAACGACTGCGCCAGCGCCTCGCTGCGCACGCCCACGCACGTCACCTGCAGCGCGTGCTGCGACGGTTCGTACAGGCAGATGCAGCTGAAATCGATGGGCAGCTGCTCTTCCAGGCTGCGCACCACCACCTGAAAGATGCTGCGCAAGTCCTGCCGCTCGCCGATCGAACGCGTGATCTGCTGCAGCAGGTTCAGGCGCTCGAGCTGTTCATGCACCTTGCGCTCGGCCAGCTGGCGTTCGGCGATCTGCGTTTCCAGGGCGGCATTCGTGTGCGCCAGTTCGTCGCGCGAGACGGTGGTGCGGCGCAGCTTTTCCGTCATGCCGTCGAAGGCGCGCGCCAGGTCGCCGATTTCATTTTTGGTGTGCACGCCGAGCGAAAAGTCCAGCTTGCCGGCGCCGACGATCAGGGTGCCCTGGCGCAGCTTTTCCAGCGGTCCCGTGACGCTGGTCATGGTGAAGTAAATCAGGCCGGCCACCAGCGCGATGATCATGCCGCCAAACAGCATCACGGCCACGTTGGCCCGCTGCTGCGCCTCCAGCACGCCTTGCCGGCTCAACTCGGACAGCCGCATCGCCTCCGAAATCATGCCCTGCACCTTGCCCATGATCTGGCCGGACAGGCGCGACTCCAGCTCGTCCAGCACTTCGCGCCGCTGCGGGTCCTGCCCCAGCTCGCGGTGGTTCGCGACAAACAGGTGGAACAGGCCGCCCACGCCGGCCAGGTCGCCCTGCAATTTCAGCAGCAGCGCGCGCTCCTCGCCCGTGCTGAAGGCGGGCGCGGCCAGCAGGCCCGACGACAGCGATTCGCTGCGCAGTTGCCACTGGGCCCGCGTGCGCTCGCCATGGTGCAGCGCATATTCGATCGACAGGTAGCGCAGCGACGTGACGGCTTGCAGGATATCGGCCGCCGCCTTGTTTTTCGCCAGTTCGCGCTGCATCGCCATGGTGGTGGAAAACAGCATGGCGACGATGATGGCCACGAGCACCACGCAAAACAGTTCGGCCAGCTTGAAACGCGTTACGATTTTCACGGTGGCCTTCTCAATGAATGACCGTCACGGCCGATGGCGCGACGGCTTCCAGGCCGTCCAGGTAGACGGCGTCGAGGAAGTTCGGCATGGTGCCGCGCTCGGCCAGCCGGTTCCTGATGGCCCAGCGCGCCTCGTCTTCCAGCGCCAGCAGCAAGCCCTGGTCGAGCACGACGCCGAAGCGGTAACCGTGCCAGGCCGCCTGCAGGCGCGCCGTCTCGCTGGCCGATGCCTTGGCAAACAGGGCGCGTGCGGCGTCGGGCTCGTCCTGGCAAAAACGGGCGCCGGCAATCAGCGCCCGCAGCACCTTGCGCACCGTGGCCGGGTGGCTGCGCACATAGTCGCCCGTGCCGGCCACGTTGAACAGGCCCGCATAGACATCCTCGCCATAGAAGATGGCCGCCTTGCCCGCGATGGCATGCGTCATGCCCGTCAGAAACGGTTCCCAGCCGGCCGCCGCATCGATCTCGCCCCGCGCCAGCGCTCCGGCCAGCTGCTCGGGCGCGTAGTTGCGCAAGGTGACTTCGGCGGGCAGCAGCTTCTGGCGGTTCAAAAAGGCGTCCAGCGTAAACTGGCCGGAGGTGCCCAGGGTCACGCCGATGCGCTTGCCCTTCAGGCTGGCGGGCGTGGATACGCCGCGGTCCAGGCGCCCCACGATACCGTGGTCGCGCTCGGCCTCGAAGATGCTGGCGATGATGACGACGGACTGGTTCCGCAGGCTGGCCAGCACGACGGGAATATCGGAAACCGTGCCCAGGTCGGCCTTGCCCTGCAACACGGCTTCCATCGACGCCTTGCCCGACGAGTACGGCTGCAGCCGCGCGTCGATGCCTTCGCGCGCGAAATGCCCCTGTCCGTGCGCGGCCAGGACGGGGCAGCTGCCCACGTAATCCGCATTCACGGCCAGGCGCAGCACTTCCACGGGGCCGGGCGGCGCGGCGGGACGGGCATTGAGCTGCCAGATGGCCACGGCAACCAGCGCCAGCAACAGCGCGATGGCTGCCAGCCTGAGCGCCCGGCCGCTCATGCGCTGCACTGCGCCGTGGCCGACTCCAGCGCGCTGTTGACGGCTTCGGAAAACGCCGTTACGTCGATCGGCTTGGTGAGATAGCGGTAAAAGCCCGCCGCCAGCCCCTGGCGGATATCGCCGGGCCCGGCCAAGGCCGTCAGGGCGATGACGGGAATATGCGCGGTGCGGGCATCGGCACGCAGCAGCTGCATGACTTGCGTGCCGCTGATGTCGGGCAGGTCGCTATCCATCAGTATCAGCTGCGGCAGGTGGCGGCGCGCCATGTCCAGGCCCGTCTGGCCGTCACCGGCCGACAGCAGGTCGAGATCGGGGCGGAAATGAATCAAACCCGCCACCAGGGTCACATTCAGGGGATTGTCTTCCACATACAGCAGCGTCTTGCGGTCAGGCAGCCGTACCGCTTCGGCGGGCCGGGCGATGACGGACAGGCGCGCACTTTCCTGCGGCGGCTGGCGCGCCGGGCAACTGGCGATATCGAGCCAGAAGGTGCTGCCGCGCCCGGGTGTGCTGGCTACGCCCAGCCTGGCCTGCATGGCTTCGGCCAGGCGCTTGCTGACCACCAGCCCCAGTCCCGTGCCCTCCTCGTCGCGCGCATCGCGTCCCAGGCGGTTGAAGGGCTGGAACAGCGCCTCCAGCTGCGCCGCGCTCATGCCGCCGCCCGTGTCGCGCACGGACAGGCGCAGCTGGCGCGCGTCAACGGGCTGGCAATCGACGTGGATCTCGCCCTGTTCGCGGTTGTACTTGACGGCGTTCGACAACAGGTTGATCAGCACCTGCTTGAGGCGCGTGCGGTCGGCCAGCACATGCACGCCGCCCGCTTCGACGAACGTCAGGGTGATGCCGCGCTTGTGCGCCAGCGGTTCCATCATTTGCCAGCATTCGTGGTAGATGTCGGCCAGGCTCACGGGTTCCATCGACAGCGACATATTGCCCGACTCGATCTTGGCGATGTCGAGGATGTCGTTGATCAGAGTCAGCAAATGCCGGCCGGCGCCGAAGATGTGCGAGGCAAAGGTTTTCTTTTCCTGCGCCGTCGAGGGGATGGAATCGGACATCAGCATCTGCGAAAAGCCCATGATGGCGTTGAGCGGCGTGCGCAGCTCGTGGCTCATGCTGGACAGAAAATTGGTCTTTTCCTGGTTTGCCCGCTCGGCCACTTCGCGGGCCAGCTGCAAATCCTTGTTCATGGCGTCGAGTTCGGCCGTATGCTGGCGCAGCAGCAGTTCCAGGCGCGCATTGGCGATGCGCAGCTGGCGCGTCTCCAGCGCCCGCGCCAGTATCAGCAGGATGCCCGACACCTTGAACGGCTTGACGACGTAATCGAGCGCCCCCGCCTTCATGGCCTGCACGGCCGAGGCGATCGTGCCTTCGCCCGTCATGATGATGCAGGCCAGGTCGGGATCGATCTTGCGCGCCGCTTCCACCACGGCGATGCCGTTCATGCCCGGCATCATCAGGTCGACCAGCAGCAGGTCGAACGATTCGACGGCCAGCAACGACAGCGCCGTCTCGCCCGAAGCGAGCCCCGTCGTGTCGTATGCCTGGCCGCGCAAGGTGTCGCACAGCGCGCGCACATGCGCCAGTTCGTCATCGACGATCAGTATCCGCGGCGGCATTGATGAGCTGTTCATGCATTCTCCTGGCGGCATGGCCTTGCGGGCCGGAAATTTTCCCCGCAACATGCGTTCCGAGCATAGCACTTGAAAATTACCAAAAATACACGCATTGTCACGCGCGCAAGGAAGGTGTCAGCTCATCACGGGCAGCCCCCGCAGCAGCTTGTCGAGGGTCAGCGGATAGTCGCGCACGCGCACCCCCGTCGCGTTGTAGACGGCATTGGCGATGGCCGCCGCCACGCCGCAGATGCCCAGCTCGCCCACGCCCTTGGCTTTCATGGGCGAGGACGTGGGGTCCGTTTCATCGAGGAAGATGACGTCCTGGTGCGGGATGTCGGCGTGCACGGGCACTTCGTAGCTGGCCAGGTCGTGGTTGACGAAGAAGCCGCGGCGCTGGTCGACCACCAGTTCTTCCATCAGGGCCGCGCCCACGCCCATGGTCATGGCACCGATCACCTGGCTGCGCGCCGCTTTCGGGTTCAAAATGCGCCCGGCCGCGCACACGGCCAGCATGCGGCGCACGCGCACTTCGCCCGTGTCGCCGTCCACGCCCACTTCGACGAAATGGGCGCCGAACGTCGATTGCTGGAACTTTTTATCGAGGTCGCCGTATTCCATGTGGTCTTCCGCGACGACGTCGCCATGGTAGGCGGCGGCAGCGAGCGGCACGCTGCGCTCGCCCTGGCTGACCTGCCCATCGGAAAAGCGCGCCTCTTTCTCATCGAAGCCCAGCTTGACGGCGATGGCCTGGCGCAGGCGCACGCAGGCCGCGTACACGCCAGCCGTCGAGCTGTTGCCGCCCCACTGTCCGCCCGAACCGGCCGAGACGGGAAAATCCGAATCGCCCAGGCGCACGACCACCTTGTTCAAGGTCACGCCCAGCATTTCCGCCGCCGTCTGCGCAATGATGGTGTAACTGCCCGTACCGATGTCCGTCATGTCCGTTTCCACCGTCACGATGCCGTTGCCGTCCAGGCGCACGCGGGCGGCGGACTGCATGACGAGGTTGTTGCGGAAGGCGGCGGCCACGCCCATGCCCACGAGCCAGCGGCCGTCTCGCCGCATGCCGGGCTGGCTTTGCCGTTCTTTCCAGCCGAATTCCACGGCGCCCGTGCGCAGGCAGTCGATCAGGCGGCGCTGGGAAAACGGCCTGCTCGGCTTTTCCGGGTCCACTTTCGTGTCGTTCAGGATGCGGAAAACGATGGGGTCCATTTTCAGCTTGTCCGCCATCTCGTCCATGGCGATTTCCAGCGCCATCATCCCCGGCGCTTCGCCCGGCGCGCGCATGGCATTGCCTTCCGGCAAGTCGAGCACGGCCAGGCGCATGGCCGTCATGCGGTTCGGTCCCGCATACAGCAGCCGCGTCTGCATCACGGCCGTTTCCGGCTGGCCCCCTTTCAAGTCGCCGGACCACGATTCATGGCCGATGGCCGTGATCTTGCCGTCGCGCGTGGCGCCGATGCGCAGGCGCTGGATGGTGGCGGGCCGGTGCGTCGTGTTATTGATCATCAGGGGCCGCGCCAGGGCGACCTTGACGGGACGCTGGGCCGCGCGCGCGCCCAGGGCCGCCAGCAAGGCCTCCGCGCGCACGAACAGCTTGCCGCCGAAGCCGCCGCCGATATACGGCGAAACGATGCGCACCTTGTCTTTCGGTATCCCCAAAGTGCGCGCCAGATCGCCGCGGCCCCAGTCCACCATCTGGTTCGCCGTCCACACCGTCACCTTGTCGCCTTCCCAGGCGGCAATCGAGGCGTGCGGCTCCATCATCGCGTGCGACTGGTCGGGCGTCGTGTAGCTGGCGTCCAGGCGCACGGGAGCATGGGCATAGGCGCCGGCGAAGTTCCCCGTCTTGCTGTCGGGCTTGCCATCTTTCGGCTTGGTGGCGCCGCCCTTGGCCTTGGCCAGGTCGAACACGCCCGTCTGCTCGACATACTTGACGTCGAGCAGCTGCGCGGCCGAGCGGGCTTGCTCGAAGGTTTCCGCCACCACCAGCGCGATGGCCTGGTGGTAATGTTCAATGTCCGGCCCGCCCAGCAGCTTTGCCGTGTTCATCTTGCCTTTGCCCAGCTTGCCAGCCGACTCGGCCGTCACCACGGCCAGCACGCCCGGCGCGCGCCGCGCGGCGCTCGTGTCGATCGAAGCAATGCGCCCCTTGGCGATGGCCGCGCCGACGACATGGCCGTAGGCCGCATGCGGCGCGGCCTTGTTCTGCTCATACGCATACGGCGCCGTGCCCGTGGTTTTCAGGGGGCCGTCGATGCGGTCCGTGGGGCGGCCCACGATTTTCAGCTGGTCAATGGGATTGGTGGTCGCCGGTGTCGAAAATTTCATGGCCCTAGCCTTTCTTCGCTTGTGCTTGCGCCAGCACCGAGGCAATCGTGCGCTGCGCCAGGGTCACCTTGAAGCCATTGTCGTCAGTGGGATGGGCGCCGGCCAGCAGGCGTTCGCTCACGGCGGCGGCACCCTCGGGCATGGCCTGCTCTGCGGCGGCCACGCGCCATGGCTGCGGCGCGACGCCGCCCAAGGCCAGTCTGCCCGTGCCGTCCGGCAAGATGATGGCCGCCACGGACACGAGCGCGAACGCGTACGAGGCCCGGTCGCGCACCTTGCGGTAGAGGTGCGTGCCGCCAACGGGCGGGGGCAAGGTGACGCTGGTGATCAGTTCGCCGGGCTGCAGCACGGTTTCCACGTGCGGCGTATTGCCCGGCAAGCGGTAAAAGTCGGCGATGGGGATGCTGCGCGTGCTGCCGTCGGCACGCACCGTGTCGATACTGGCATCAAGCACGCGCATGGCCACGGCCATGTCGCTCGGGTGCGTGGCGATGCAGGCATCGCTGCCGCCCAGAATCGCCAGCGGCCGGCTGAAGCCGACTATGGCCGAGCAGCCGCTGCCCGGCACGCGCTTGTTGCAAGCCTGGTTCGTGTCATAGAAATACGGGCAGCGCGTGCGCTGCAAGAGGTTGCCCGCCGTCGTCGCCTTGTTGCGCAATTGCGCCGAGGCGCCGGCCAGCAAGGCGCGCGACAACACGCCATAATCGCGCCGCACGGCGGCGTGCGCGGCCAGCGCCGTGTTGCGCACGAGGGCGCCGATGCGCAAGCCGCCATCCTTTGTTGCTTCCACCGTATCCAGCGCGAGGCCATTGACGTCGATCAAGTGTGCCGGCGTTTCGATTTCCAGCTTCATCAGGTCGAGCAGATTCGTCCCGCCCGCGATGAAGCGAGCGCCCGGCGTGTTCACGGCGGCCGCCGCCGCTTCGGCCGGTGAAGTGGCCTTCTGGTAGCTGAACACTCTCATGCCGGCCTCCCCGCCACCTCGGTGATGGCCTCGATGATGTTGGAGTAGGCGCCGCAGCGGCAGATGTTGCCGCTCATGCGTTCGCGCAGCTCTTCCGGCGTTGCCTGCGGGACCGCGTTCAAGTCCGCGCTGACGTGACTGGGGATGCCCTGGCGTATCTCTCCCAGCGCGGCGACGGCCGAGCAGATCTGCCCCGGCGTGCAATAGCCGCATTGATAACCGTCGTGGGCGATGAAGGCGGCCTGCATCGGGTGCAGCTTCTCGGGTGTGCCCAGCCCCTCGATGGTGGTGACCTTGGCGCCATCATGCATTACGGCAAGAGTCAGACAGGCATTGATGCGCTGGCCGTCGAGCATGACGGTGCAGGCGCCGCACTGGCCGTGGTCGCAGCCCTTCTTGGTGCCCGTCAGCTGCAGGTGTTCGCGCAAGGCGTCGAGCAAGGTGGTGCGCGTGTCGAGTTCCAGGCTGTGGCGCCGGCCGTTGACGTCGAGGCTGACCTTCATCAGCACGGGTGGCGGAGAAACACCGGCTTTAGTGGCCGTATTCACCGCCCCCGCCGCGCCTGCCACACTGGGCACGGCCGCCGCCGTGGCCGACAGTGCACCGGCGATCAGCAAGCCGCGCCTGCCGGCATTGATGTGATGGGACTCTGTCATCTCGCGCTTCCTCCTGGCTGTGGACTGGCTGGGTGGGCGCATGCAGGCCCGAAGCACCAGTCTGACGGCCCGATTCCTACGCGTCTGTACGCAAACGAACGTTCAGCCTGAGGCCGCGCCGGGTCGTGCCGACGCCGCCCTGCGCCGCGTAGCCCGTGTGGCGGGCGCAATGGTCGAGCGCCTGGCGCAAGGCCGTATCGACATTACGCAAGGACATGCCGTGCCGTTCAGCCACTTCCTGGCGGGTCAGCTCGTCCACGCGCAGCGCTTCGAGCACTTGCCGGTGGCGCCGCGGCAGCAAATCGACAGCCAGCGCCAGCCGACGCACGTCGGCCTGCAGCTCGGCCAGGCGTTCCGGCCCCGCCGCCGTATCGGCGAGGGAATCGACGAGGCCTGCCCCACTCCCATCGCCGTCGTCCGCATACAGCCAGGCGCGGTTGCGGCGCAGGCTGTCCATGGCAGCATTGCACGCCACGCGGAACACATAGGCGACGGGGCTGTGCGCCAGCGCAGCTCCGTCCGCGTCCGAGGCCGCCAGCCTGCCCAGGCGCAGCCAGGCGTCGTGCAGGCTGTCGCTGGCCAGCTCGGCGCAGCCCAGGTGGCGCGCCAGGCGCCGGTGCAGGGCCGCGTAATTGCCCTCCAGCACCGCCTGCAGCTGGCTGCCCTGTCCTGGCGCCACGTCGTTCGCCGCCTGCTGCCGGGGGCGGATGGCCGGGCGGTACCAAGCCATGCCCGTCATGCGCAAGGGCAAGGCAGCCGTCATACTCACCAGGCCGGCCATCATGGCGACAACCTGCTGCGCTCTTGCGCCGTCAGCTGGCGCGTGGCCGATTCCGGCAGCGGGCCCAGGCCCAGCACGCGCACGGCGCTGCGCGGGTTGTAGTCGGCCGCCTCGATGCGCGCGCCATCCTGCGGCGCCGCTTGCGCGCTGTCCGGCGGCGCGTCATTGCCAAACCCCAGCACGCGCACCGTGAACACCGATGGCTGCGCCGAACGGGTGGCGGCGCGCTCGCGCTGCACCACGTCCTGGGCGGCGGCCGTGGCCTGCGTGGCGGCCGCGCTGGCGTTCGTCATGGCGGCCACGTTGACGGACGCCACCGTGGGCATGCCCTTGGACTCCCCCTTGACCTGGATATTCGCCGCGTTCATCACGGTCAGCGCGGCCAGGTTGACGTTGCCCGACACGCGGATGCCCGCCTCGCCCGCGTCGATGGTGCCCAGCGGAGCCAGCAGGTCCACGTCGCCGGCCGGCACTTCGGCAATCGGCGCCAGGGTGGCGATGCCGGCGCCCGTGCTCGGCACGTCGGACGACAGGGTCACGTTGCCCCAGCTGTCATACACGCGCTTGGGCGGCGTGTAGACGATGGTCGACTTCGAGCCGCGCCCCGCGTTGATGTCGCCCGTCGATGACCAGCCGAGGATGTCGCCGCCGAACGTCGTCATGATGCGGCTCTGGCCCAGCAAAATGCTGCCGTGCGAGAACAGACCGATATTGCCGCCGCCCTTGGTGATGACGCCCGACGTCGACGGCGGCGCCTCGCCTTCGATGCCCAGCACCTGCTTGCCGCCCGGCGTCAGCATCTGGATGTCGCCGCCGAAGTTCGTATGCACGTAGCCGCTGCGGGGGAAGTAATCCCAGCGCTGCTCGCCGTCGTTGCGCTTGGCGTACAGGCCGCGGTACATGATGATGTCGCCCGCATAGGCAATCGCCTTGCCAGTCGCGGCCGTGGCCGGCGCCAGGCCCGCGATGGCGTTGCGGCTGCGCAGGAAGCTGCCGTAGCGCGCGCTGTCCGCATCGTTGAACTCGCGCCCGCCCGCCTTCAATTCCGCGAAATACACGTTGCGGGCAAACACGCGCTGCTGCGGCTCGGGCAAGGCCAGATAAAAGGCCAGCGCTTCGGCGGCCGTGCCCTTGAAGCCGTAGCGCTCGCCGAGCCAGCTCGCCAGTTCGCCGTCGTACGCTTTCACCACCTTGCCGGCCTGGTCGGCCAGCGGCACGCCCGTCTTCGCCACGTTCGCCGGGTCGAGATAGGGCTTGACGAAGCGCAGGTAGTCGAGGCCAGCCGCGCCCACACCAGCCTGCATGGCGATGCCGGCGCCCGGGCGCTTGTCTCCCGCGACGACGGGGCCGAGGCTGACGACGCTGCCCTTGTCCTGCATCAATATATTGCGCCCGGCGCTGATGTCGAGCGTGCCGGGGCCGGCCACGTTGAAGGAACTGCCGAGGATATCGCGTCCAGCAGACACCACCGACACGTCGAACGCGTTGTTGTGCACGAACAGGTTGCTGTAATTGCGAAACATCATGTCGCCACCGCCCGTGCCGTCGATGGCTTCCAGCAGCGCCGTGCCGCTGCCGACGATATCGCGGCCCGCCCTCATCCAGACCGGTTGCGCCCCTTCGTACCAGGTGATGCCCGCGTGCTTGGCGTCGTAGAACGCAACCATGCGGCCGCTATTGACGCCGATCAGATCGCCCTTCACGGCATAGATGCGCGCCACTTGCGTGCCGCTGTTGGCCGGACCGGCGGCGGAATCGGGCCCGAAGGCGAACAGCGGAAAGTTCCACTGCGACGATGGCACGCCCGAGCCCGAAACATTGCCGCCCGCCGACGTCAGGCTGCCAGGCCTGAGATTCCAGGCTTCGAAGGCCGGCTTGAACGGCGTGGCCATGCTGTCGGCGGCTGCGCCGGACTGGCTGACGGCATAGCCGCCCGCATAGATGGAATCGCCGGCCAGCCACTCCAGCTGGGCGTAGCCCGACGGCGCCAGCAGCAAAGGATCGGCATACGCGGTCGCACCACCCCAGTCCGAGATGGTCTTGCCATAGTACAAGCTGCCATTCGCGGCCGCGGCCCGCACGATGGACGGGTAGACGACGGCCAGGTCGGTGGCCGTGCCGACCGGCGCCGTCAGCGGCGTCATGTTGCCGCCGGCGGAGAACAGGTCGAGCGCCGTGCGCGGCGTCCACAGGCTGAACCAGCTGTAGCCGGCGCCCGGCTCGCCCGACGCGCTGATGAACGACGCGGCGTTGAACATCGGCACGCGGCCGGGGTCGGCCACGTCCTGCAGCACCTGGTCGCCCAGGGTCGCCACGCTGACGGTGGCGTCGCCGGGCACCAGGGTCATGCCGCCCTGCGGCGTGGCGCGCGTGGCGTGGAAGGCGTCGAAGGCGCGCGTTTCCAGCGGCACGTGGTCGGTCGAGCGCGTGCCGTACTGCAGCGCGACCTTGCCCAGCTGCGTTGCGGCCACGTCCACGTGGCCGCGCAAGTCGACCAGCGCGCCATTCAAGTGGCCGCCACCGGACTGGCTGGCGGGATTGAGGGCGCCGCCCACGCGCAGGTCCAGATCGCCGCCGCCCGTCAGTTGCAGGCTGCCATCGGCCAGCACGCGGCCCGTGCTGCCCACGGCCAGCAGCAAGCCCTGCGAGCGCGGATTGATGTTGATGTCATACACGGTGGCAACCTTGGGCGCCAGCACACCCGCATCGCCCGCCACGTCGGCGCGCACATTGCCGCCGCCCAGGGTGCCGAAGCCCGTAAAGCCCAGCACGGTATCGGCCAGGGTATCGCGGCCCACGTAGCTGCCGAAATTGATCCACCACGCCGTCGGCTGGGCCGGGCCGCCCGTGGCCACGCCACCGCTGCCCTGGCGCCACAGCCAGTTGCCCACCGCTACCGAATCGCTCATGCCATCCGTGTTGACGGGGCGCCCGTTGGTGGCGGCGGACCCGCCGACCAGCGAACCGCTCAAGTCGCCCGCCACCCGCAGCAGCAGACTGCCGCCGTGGTCCGGATACCATGCCCGGTAAATGCTGTCGGCGCCGCCATCGACCAGGCGTTCATGCGCACCATCGGGGTTGGCCAGCACCTTGCCGTCCAGATTGCGCGCGCGCGCCAGGTTGTACGGGTCGCCTGCCGCCGTCGCCATGGACGACATGCCGGCCGTGTACACGCCGTACAGGCTGTCCACGCGCAAGTCGCCGCCGCTGACGAGGTCCAGGTCGCCCGTGCCCGTGCGCAGCACGCTGTGGCGCAGGCTGGACGCCTTGTTGTCGAAGCTAGGGTTGGAGGTGCCGCACCAGGTGGGGTTTTCCTCGCACATGGTGGGCCAGCCCAGGCCGGCCAGGTCGACCACGTCGCCCGCCTTCACGCTGGGGTCGGCGAATTCTTCGGCGCCGGCCTTGGTCCACACATAGGCCAGCTTCAGCACGCACATGCTGGCGTCGCCAGCGCAAAACTCCGCCACGGTCTGGCCGAACTGGCTGATGAATTCCTCGGTGATCGGTTCGCCCGCCACGATGCCGACGATGCCCTCGCGCTCGCCCAGCTCCTGCGCCGCCTGCGTCCAGTGCTGCACGCCCTTCGGCGGGATCATGACGCCATACATGCCGTAATGGCTGTCGGCCAGGCGCAGGGTGCCGTGCGACGGATGCGCCTGCACGCTGCGCGTGTCGGCCGCGTCCAGGTCGGCGCCGGCCGCCAGGCGCATGCCCCACGATTGCGAACCTTCGGCCAGCATCGGTGCGATGGCCCACAGCGCGCCCTGGCGCCCCGCCACTTCCGGGCGCAGTTCGATGGCATCCACGCCGGGCAACAGCTTGACGTCGGTGCCGTTCGGGATCAGCGCGCCGACGGGCAGCGCCACCTTGCCACTGAGCGTGACCACGTTGAGCTCGCCCAGCAAGCCCGGCAAGGCGACGCCTTTCGGCCAGGTCATGGCGCGCACCTTGACCATTTGCCCGACCACGTTGCCCGCGTCGAGCCGCATGCCGGCAGTAAAGGTCTGTTCCGTGGCCAGCAAGGTACCCGCCGCGTGGACGATATTGCCGGCGCTGTCGCGCACGGCGGCCGCCAGTACCGTGCCGGCCGGCACGGTGAGCTTCTGGTTCAGTACCACATCCACGGGCAGGCGCGTGTTGGCGCGGAAGCTCAGGGCCTTGACGGGCACGTCGTAATTGAGCGTGACGCCGCCCGGGAAGATGGTGCCGTCGGCCAGGGTCACGCCCTTGCCCGGCACGATGACGTCGCTGCCGTTGATGTCTCGCCCCGGCAGCAACAACCAGCCCTTGTCGTCCTGCGTGGACGGCGGCGGCGCGAAGCCGTCATTGATGCTGCCATAGATATTCAAATCGCCGCCGGCGCGCAGCAGCAGGCTGCCCACCTCGCCCGAGCCGCGCGCATTCGTCACTTGAAAACGCGGGTTCAGGCTGGCGTAGCGCATGCCCGACAGATCCAGGTCGCCCTGCACCACCAGGTCGCCGTCTGGCGTCTTGCTGACGATATCGACGCCGGGACGCAAGTGCAGCGCCTCGGCATACGCGGCCGTGTTCAAGCCCGCCAGCTTGCCATTGCGCAAGTTCGTGTTGGCCAGCGCCGCATCGATAAAGGCCGTGCTGTCCGCATGCTTGCTGTCGAGGTATGCCTGGTTGACCACCTGGTACGGGCGGCCGATGGCCGACAGGTCCGTGGCATAAGCCGCATCGTCATAGCGCTGCATGGCATTGATGGCGATCGATTTCGCGCCGCGCACGGTAAAACCGCTGCCGGTGGCGATGGCGATATCGCCAAAGGTGGCCGCGTCTGCGTCCGTGCGGGAACCGCCGCTGCCCAGGCGCGGCGCCATCAATTCCACCGTGCCGCGCGCGGCGCCGTCGTGTTCGCCCTTGCCCTTCCCAAGCACGGCCGCCGTGCCGTGGCGCACGTCGATCTGCGCGCCGCCGGCCAGGTCCAGCACGCCTTCGCCCCCGTTCAGTTCCACCATGGCCCGGTTCGGGCTGTCGATGATCTTGCCATAGCTGTCGACGCGCAGAACGGTGCCATGCGCGTCGAGCACGGCGTTGTTGGCCAGGGTGACGCCATGCTTGCCGGCCAGGCGGATGCTGCCCACGCGCTCGCCGCTGGCATCGATCACGCCGGCCACCGTCAGGCGGCCATTGTCGACGGCCACCTGCACGTCGCCCGCCTTCAGTTCATTGCCGATGGTCAAGTCGCCCTGTTTCAGCTGGAAGCTGCGCGCGCCCGTCACGCCGCCCTCGTTCAGGCGCGTGTTGAGCGCGGCGAACTGGCCGTCCAGGGTGCCGCCTACGCCCAGGGTGCGCGCGCGCACATCCACGCTGCCCAACTTGTACGGCACCACGGTGCCGCCCGCGTCGTAGCTGCCGCTGGCGCCGCCCAATATCTTGCCTTGCAGCTCCACCATGCCGGCCGCGCCATCGAGGGCCACGGCCTTCAGGCTGCCGGCGCGGTTGTTCTCGGCCGACAGGTCGATCACGCTGCCGGCAGCTGCGCGGATATCGCCGGCGCGGCTGTCCAGGACCACGTCACCGCCCCAGCTGTATTTATCCACGTCGAAGAAGGTGCTCTTGCGGCCCGCCATGTCGATGCGCGCAGCGTCGGCCACGGTGATGTCGTGCTGCGCGCTGATCGTGAGCTTGCCGCTGGGCAGCACCACGGCCGTGGCCACGTTCACGCTGTCGCCGTTCAAGGCCAGCTGGGCGCCCAGCGCAGCGTTAGTTTTGGCGAAAGGGGCTGGCGCGCCGGCTGGCGCCGTCACGGCCAGCGCGCCGCCGGCCGTATAGCTGTGCGACGAACCGGCGTCGCCCGTCAGCAGCGGCGTGACGATGTTCAGGTTGCCGCCGCTGTACTGGAAACCCTTGCCCGCCTCATACGCGCCCTGCGCCTGGTGGACGGACAGGCTGCCCTTGTGGTTGGCCGTGACCTGGCCCGACGCTTTCAGGTTGACGGTGCCAAAACCCAGCGCCAGGCGGTCGAAGGTGGCGACGCCGGCCGGCTGCGTGAACGGGCCGAAACCGAAATCGATGCGTTCCGCTTCCAGATTCAAGGTGCCGCTGCCCGTGCCGGCGCCGCGCGCAATCACGTTGCCGGGCGCCGACAGGGCGCCTCCCCAGATCAGATTGGCCGTGCGGATGGTGGCCACCGTGCCGGCCTCGCCCTGGCCATACATGGCCGGCGTGGTCAGCACCAGGCGCTCCAGGTTCGATTTTCCGCTCGTCTTGTCGTAGGTGTCGAGCACCACGTCGCCATAGAAATTGACGCTGTCGGCCGCGTTCAGCATCAGCGCCTGCAGCGCTGGCGCGCCCGTGCTGGTGTCGCCGCGCAGCAATCGGTCCAGCAGGCCCTGGTTCAGGGTCAGTCCAGCGGGACGCGTGCCGCCGGACTGGGCCGCCGCCAGCGCCTCGTTCGAACCGATATTGATGGCGCCCACGGCCAGGCTCAGGTTGCGCGTGCCGTAGCGGGCCGTGTCGTCGAGCTGGAAGCTGCCGCTGGTCGCCAGCAGCAAGGTGCCTTCCGAGTACAGGCTCGCTGTACCCGTGCCTGTGCCGGCGCAAGCGGCGGCGCACATGCCGATGCGGATGCCGCCGCGCGTCGTGCCGCTGACGGGCGCCACATTGAGCAAGCCGTTCGACGCGGCCAGCACGTGCACGTCCGGGCGGCTCTGGTAGATGAAGCCATCATTGGCGTCGTACGCGGCCTTGCCGCGGCCCAGGGTGTTGATGCCGGCGCCGGCCGCGATATCGATCACGCCATTGCCCAATTGCACGTTGCTCGGATCCTGGGCGACCAGGAACACTTCGGGCGCCGACAGGACGGCGCCGGCGCGCAGATAGATGGCGCGCGCCGACTGGACGCCGAAGTTCACGTAATTGCCGCCCTGGCCATATTCCACCGTGGGCGAATTGCCCACCACGATGCGGGCCGCGCCGATATTGTTCAGGCTTGAAGCCCGTATGCTGACCTGTTTTGCGCCGCCGCTGGCTGGCGCGCCGTCGGCGAGAATTTCAATTTCGCCAGTCGAGCTATCGTTCGACATCAGCACCACGGTGCCGCCATAGCCGCCCTCGGCCGCCGCGAATTTGCCGGCACCCTGGAACTGGAACGTCTCGAGGCCGCCGCCGGGCGCCATGGTCAGCTTGAGCGTTTTCGCATCGGACGGCAGCATCGCGCGGGGAATGCCGCGCGTTTGCGCATCGGCCAGGGCAAACGCGGCATAGCCCATTTCGTTGTACTGGGAATACGTGCGCAAGACTTTGGCCGGCGTGAGTATCAGCTGGCTGGCCAGCGGCGCGCGGATGTCCGTGCCGGCGATCGACAGGGTACCGGGCGCGGCCCAGGAACCGTTGCGCAGCGGCTGCGCCAGCGAGCCGGCGCCGCCCTGGCCCGCCAGGCCGTTCAGCTCCACGCGGAAGGCGCCCGGCAGCAAGGCGTAGGTCGACGGCATCAGGGTATAGGTGCCGGCCGCCAGGCCCGGCACGCCGCTGCCTATCGTCACCTGCCGGCCAATGACGGCATCGGCGGCGCCCGAAGGCCCTTGCGGCGCCTGCACACCAGGCACGATGGCGTACACGGGATTCGTCGCCAGGCCAGGCAAGACAAAACCGCCGTTCGCCCCCACCTGCACCAGCGGGTGAGTGCGCGCATCGGTGGAACCGCCGCGGCCCGCGATGAAGCCGGCGCCCGTCAGTTCGCCGCCGCCGGACAGGTCGAGCAGCGCGCCCGGCTGCACGTTCACGGCCACGCCGGCCATTTCCACGCCGACGCGCAAGCCACCCTGCGCATTGAAGCCGCCCACGCCCATGAAGGCGGCCAGCTTGCCATCCACGTTCCAGCTCTGGCCATCGACCGTGCCGCCATACGGCATGACCAGGCCGGCGCCACTGACGGAGCTGATGCTGTTGGCCAGCAGATTGACAGTCAAGCTCTTGTCATTGTCATAGCGGGCCGCGCCGATCGCCAGGCGGCCCAGCGGTGCGCGCACCACGCCGCCCTGCTCGATGTGCGCAGCCTCCAGTTCCAGCGAGCCGAAGGCGGAATACGGCATGGCCGGCACGCCATCGGTCGTGCGAGCGATGCGCAGGCTGCGCGCCGGGTCGTAACCGAACTTTCCATCGGTGCGGCCGTAGCCGACGCGTACGGCGGCGCCGGCGCCCGTGTCCGGGTACAGCTGGGCCGCGCTGAGGGTCATGTCGCCCGGCGAGGACAGCACCGTCGTCGCCTCCGCGCCGCCCCAGCCCAGCGGGGACAGCAGGAAACGCAAGTCGCCGCGGCTGCTCAGGCGCACGTCGTCGGCAACGATATTGACCAGGCCGCGCACGTCGATCAGGTCGCCCGCCATGCTGACCTGGCCGGCGACCGGCGACTCGCCCGCCGTGCCTGGCGTGACATAGAAATCGCGTCCGACCGGCTTGACGCTGGCCAGGCGCACGTACGGCGCCGCGATGCCGACCTTCGCGCCGGGCTTGCTGCCTGGTGTCAGCACGGGCGCGCCGTACAGCTGGAAGCTTTGCTGCAGATGCAGCGACACGTCGCCATCGAAGGAGGCGGCACCCAGCAGGGCCAGGCTGCCGAAGCCGCCCGCTTCCACCTGCTCCACGGAAAACCGGCCGTGGCCGTACTGCAGCGTTGCCGCCGCGTCCCGTGCGCGCACGTTGTCGGCCAGGTCGCTGGCGCCCTGGCGTTGCGTCAGCGCCAGCTGGCGCCCCTGCAGCACCTTGTCCGTCGCCAGCACTTTCAGGTATTCGGGCGAACCCGTGGCCACGGACAGGCTGCCGCCCGCCGCGCCCGCCCCGCCGGCCCTGGCCAGCAGCTGGCCATCGAGGTACAAGCCGTTGTTCGACGCCAGCGCGATGCTGCCGCCCGCGCTGGCGACGTCGACGGCCGCGCCATTCATACCGTTCACGTCGAGCACGACATGCGCGCCCGAAGCGTCGAGCACGGCACCATCGCGCACGACAACAAACAGGCTGGCCGCCGACGTGCTGCCGTGCGCATGGTCGATCTCGCCGCCGACGACGATGCTGCCGCCATCGACCACCTTGCCGTAGCGCCGGCCCTGCGCATCCACAGCCGTGACGGCGCGCGACGCGACGTCGAGCACGGCATTCTCGCCTATCCACAGGGAACGGCCATGGCCGGCCGCTTCCACGGCTTCGGACACACTGACGCCGACGCCCACGCCGCCCAGGCTGATCTTGCCGCCCCAGGCGTTCAAGCGGCCATCCACCGTCAGCTGGCCCACGCTGGACAGCTTGATGGACTGGCCCGCATCAACGCTCACCACGGCACCCTTGCCCACCAGCAGTTCGGCGCTGGCCATGCCGGCCGCATCGGACTCGATATCGCCCACCTGCAAGGCCAGGCTGGCGCCCTTGCGCTGGGTCAAGGTGCCCTTGAGCGCGTTTTCCGTGTACTGCTCCGGCGTCCATACGGCCAGTTTCTCGTTGTCCACCACGCGCAGCACGGGCATGCGCACGTCGACCTGCGTGCCCTCCGCCACCGCCACGCCCTGCTTGCCGACCAGGCTGTAGCTGGAAAACCCCTTGTCGAAGAAGCCGCCGTCCAGTTGCAGGGCGCCTTTCTGTTCCGTCTCGGCCTGGCCGATCACGATATTGTTCGCCTGCAATTCCAGCTTGCCGCCGCCCGCCACGCCATGGCCGCGCACTTGCGCGCCCTCGCCCAGCACCAGGTCGGCCTTCGGCCCATAGCTGGCCAGGCTCACGTTGCCGCCCTTGCCGCCCTGCTGCTTCGCCTGCGACAGGATGGCCGCGCCCGAGCTCACGTCGATCAGGCTGCCATTGCCGATGCGCACGTCGCCGCTCGCCCGCAACGAGACATTGCCGCCATTCATGTAGGGCAAGCCAGCGGTGGCCAGCGGGTCGCGCAGCACATTGCTGAGCAAGCCGCTGGTGTCGAGACTGACGCCATCAGCCAGCACCAGCTTGCCCACGGACCCGCCCGGGATGACGACGGTGTCGCTCATGCCAAGCGCGCCGATCTGGTTCAGCACATTGCCGGCCATGATGCTGCCGCCATGGCTGCGCAGGTTGGCGTTGATGGCCACGTCATTGCCGAACAGGGTGATGTTGCCGCCATCGGCCACCTGCAGCGCGCTGTCGACGGTGACCGCGCCCTTGGCCGCGATGCGGATGGCGCCCAGTGGCTGGCTGTTCAGCAAGCCCGTGTCGAGCAGCAGCTTGCCCTGGCGTTCAACGTCCAGCATGCCTGTCACGTCGAGGCCGGCCGCGATGCCGTCCTGCACGCGCGTCAGGCGCACCTCGTCCATGACGGCCGACAAGGCATGCTGCAGCACGCCCGTGCGCTTGTCGAACATGGGCTGATACTGACCAACGATCAACTGTCCCCGCTGCGCGGCGGCGAACTGCGACTGCTGGTAGCCGTCGAGCAGCGCTTGCGGCGCCTGTACCTGGCGTTCGCCCTGGAAGACGTCGCCGGCGATGCCCCCTTCCAGCACGGCCGACCCCGTGCCGACCACCAGCTTGCCCGCGTCACGCCCCGCCGTGTAGCCGTTTTCCAGCCGCTGTTGCGCGGCGATCAGGGGATTGGCGTAGAAGGCGCTGGCATCCTTGCCCCAGCGCGCGTGTTCCTCCTCGTAACCCTTGTAGACGCCCAGATACTGCAAGTCGCCGGGCGCACTGCCCGCCTCGTGCAGCTTGCCGTCCGCGCCTTTGAGCCAGGTCTGGCGCACGGCGCCCGTTTGCACGTCCAGGGTGCCGCCCGACAGGTTGATGCTGGAGCCAAGCTGCGTGACGACATCCTTGCCGCCAAAACTCACCGTGCCGCCCTGCGCCATCCATTCGCTGACGGAATGGCCTTGCGTGCCCAAATAAC
Source organism: Janthinobacterium sp. NKUCC08_JDC (assembly GCF_019345575.1). Taxonomy (NCBI): domain Bacteria; kingdom Pseudomonadati; phylum Pseudomonadota; class Betaproteobacteria; order Burkholderiales; family Oxalobacteraceae; genus Janthinobacterium; species Janthinobacterium sp. NKUCC08_JDC. The sequence continues at coordinate 214,063 of NZ_JAHKQW010000009.1, forward strand.
CGGCCACTTCCAGCAAGCCGCCGGCCGTGTACCAGCGGTCGCTGTCGTAGCCGTTCGTGCCTTTCGGTACGAACACGAGCTTGCGGCGGTCGACCCAGATGCTGCTGTTGATCAGGGCCTTGCCGTCGCGGTTGACGGGCGCGTCGCGCTGCTCGTTGCCCTGCACGTTGATCTCGACATTGTTCGCAGACATCGCCACTTTCACGCCCACGGCGCCGGAAACGTCGAGCTGGGCGCCATCGCGCACGAGGCTGCGGCTGCCGGCGTTGACGGCGAGCTGTCCGCCCGTGGCCAGGGTCAGCGAGCCGCCGAGGAATTCCACCGTGCCGGCGCTGCCGATCTCGATGCGCGACTGGTCGCGGCGGTCGTTGACGAGCGAGATATTCTGCTCCGTCGTCACGGCCGGGCCGCGCATGGCGTCGCGCTGGCTGTCGAGCGCCATCGTCTTGCCGTCGTCCTCGACGACGATGGCCGTGGTGGCGCCGCGTCCCAGGGTCACGGCCGCATCGCCGCCCAGGGCGTTGAGGTGGATCGTGCCTCGCGTGGCCGCCGTGGTGGACGCGAGCAGCACGCCATCCTGCCTTACGTCGCGCCCGGCCAGGGTGATGTCGCCTTCGCGCGCCTGGATCAGGCCCGTGTTGACGACCTTGCCCGCAGTGCTGGCGGCCGCGAATTGCGGCGTGACTTCGCTGCCGCGCGTGGTCGACAGCGGGTTGCCGTCCGTGCCCACGCCCTTCTTGATGGTAAAACTGTCGCCGGCGGCCAGCAGGGCCTGGCCTTTCGGCGTATTGATCTCGCCAGCATTGTGGACCTCTTTGCCCAGCAGCATCACGTAACCGCCGCCTTCCGTGCTGCCCTTGGGCGCATTGCTGGCCAGGCGCGCGCCCGTCTGCACCAGCACCTTGCCGTCCGCATCGGTAAACGTCGCGGCGCCGGCCGTGCCGGGACTGTAGATGCCATTCTTCTGGAATTGCGTATCGCTGATGCGGGCCGCGGCCGCCACCAGGCTGCGCGTGTCGACCTGGCTCGTGCCGCTGAACACGATGCCGTTGCGGTTGACCAGCAGCACGGTGCCGTCGGCCTTGATCTGGCCCTGGATCTGGCTGGGCCGCGCTTGCGGATCGTTGACCCGGTTCAGCACGGCCCAGTCCTTCTGCTGCTGGAAGGTCAGAGTCGTGTCCTTGCCCACATTAAACGTTTCCCAGTTCAGGACAGCCTTGTCCGCCGTCTGCTGCACCAGCACGGCCGTCTTGCCCGCCGCTACCGTCTGCACGGGCGCCTGGGCGTTGAGCCAGCCGGCCGTCAGGCTGTTGGTGTCGACTTGCAGGCCGCCTTGTACGAGACCATCGGGCGCGCCGAGTGTGCCAGGTGCGCCGGCTGCCGCCTGGCGCGCCTGCGCCTGGGCCGCTTGCTGCGCGGCGATGGCGCGCGCGGCCAGGTTCAGGTTGTTGAGCGAGCGCTGCAACTGCTGGTTCGCCTGCTGTTGCTGGCCCTCTGGACGGCTGCCCAGGGGCAGCGGCTGGCCATTCGGCAAGCGGCCGGAGCTGGCCGCCGTATTTTGCGCCGCGCCCTTGGCCGCGAACCAGCCGCCGCTGAACGCCTGCTGCGCGCGGGCCGGCGTGCTGAAGGCGCCCGCCATCAGCATGGTGGTCAATGCGTAAGCGAGCGGCGTGAGCCGCAAGCGGCTGCCCAGCGTGGACGTGAGGACTGGGCGCTGGGCAGTGTGAAACTTGGTCATGGCAATGGTTTCCTGGCTAGAGAGAAGGGAACGGAGCCTGGCGTTAGCGCAAGCGTCCATGCCTCCATGACGTAGCTGGGCGGCGGAAGGGATAATACTTTTTGAAAAATATTTTGATTCCCCTGCCGCAGGGAACGCCGGGATCAGCTGAGCAAGACAATGCCGCCTGGCAGGCTGGTCATTTGCGCGCCCGTCAAGTCGCGTATCATCGCCAGCGCGCCATCCATCTGGGTGATGGAAAAACGCATGCGCACGAGACGCCGGCCCAGTTCGGCATTGCGCAGCACGACCCTGCCCGGACGGTAGCGGTTGATTTCATCGACCACGCGGGACAGCGGCTGGCCGGCAAACGACAGCGCGCCCGTGCGCCACGCGCTGGCCTCCCCCGCCGGCGCGGCCGTGGCCGCCTGCACGCCTTGCTCGTCGTAGACCAGTTGCTGCCCCGCATCGAGAGTCTGGCGGCGCTGCTGCCAGACCACGTCCACGGCGCCCGCCAGGCAGGTGACGCACACGGCGTCGTCCGTGTGGCGCACATTGAAGCGGGCCGACTGCGCCAATAAACGCCCGGCGCCCGCCACCACCGATACGGGCTGGCGCGCGCCGCTGGCAACGATTTCCGCTTCGCCACCCAGTAGTTCGATCGCTTCCGGCGCCCGCACGTTAATGCGCGTCTGCGTATTCATCTGCACCGTCATCTGCTGCGACAGGGCCACTTTCCGCTGCTCGCCCGTGCCCGTGCGGTAGTCGGCGCTCAGCTCCTGCAGCGACGGCCAGGCGCCCAAGGGCGGACGCAAGGCCAGCATGGCCACGCCGGCCGCCAGCGCGCCACCGAGAAAAGCACGGCGTCCGGGCCGCGCCGGGAACGCCAGCACGGCCGCCTGCTGCGGTGCGGCGGCGCGGGTCAAGGCGGGGTCGAGCGCCTGCCACACTTGCTTGAGCTCGCGCCAGGCGCGCGCATGGTCGGGGCTAAGCGCGCACCAGGCGCGCAAGGCGTCGGCGTCGGCTTGCGTAAAATCGTCGGCACGCAGCCGCGCCCACCAGGCAGCAGCTTGCCGGCCGATGTCAGCCTCGCTGTCGGCAGTATGGGAAGGGGCGCGTGGATCGCGGTCGGGAGCAGTCATGGGATTCATCAATATTTACGCCGGCCCGACACATCGCTGCGCTGGGCCGCATCGGCGTCGGCCATGCACGTTTTACAGTGTTGCAGGGCGGCCTGCAATTCTTTCTTCACCATTGCCACGGAAATGCCGAAGCGTTCGGCGATTTCCGCATTGAGCATGCCGTCGATGCGCGCCGCCGTCAGGATGGCGCGGCGGCGCGGCGACAGGCCCGCCAGGGCCGCGTCGAGCGCCTGCACGTCGAGCCGCGCCGAGACGATGCGGGCCGGGTCGCTGATGTCGTCGCCGGGTTCGTCGGCCATGTGCATCAGTTCTTCGCGTTCGCGCTCGGTGACGATGATGCGGTCGCGGCGGTAGGCATCGGTGGCGATATTGGCCGCCATGCGCAGCAAATAGGCGTCGGGATTGTGGACGGGCGCGGCGGCCGGCCCCGGCGCCACCATCGCTTCGAGGCGCAGCCAGGTTTCCTGCAGCGCATCGGCCGCATGGTGCTTGCAGCCAACGACGCGCTCAAGGCGCCAGCGCAGCACGGCGTAGCGCGAACTGAGGTGGCGTTTGAGCTTGGTGCGCAGGTCGGGCATGCTCATGGCGCGGCCATGGTCTTGGGGGCGCAATCGACTTCGCTGCCCGGCCCTTGCGGCAGCAGCAGGATGGAAACGGGCTGCGGCATCGAGGGCAGCGGCGCGGCGCCCACGCGCATGCCCAGCACGACGCGTGCAATGGCCGTGTCGCGCGCGCGCAAACCCGTGCTGTCGAGCAGGTGCACGCGGTCCACCACGCCGGCACGGTTCAGATACAGTTGCAGCGCCAGGCGATAACCGCCGGGACGCGTCTGCGCCGCGCGGCACAGCAGTCCCAGCAGCGCGTGCTGCAAGCGGCTGACATAGGCCGCATGGTCGCCGCCGCCCTGCGTGGCGCCCGGGATGTCGGCGGCGGCCACGACGGCGGCCTGCGGCAAGTCCGCTGCCGTTGCTGAAGCGCCGGCCGGGGCATACACAATGACAGCTTGCGCGTCGGACAGGCGCGATAGCAGGCCCGTGCCTTCCAGCAAAGCTTGCAGGGCCGCACCCGCCGCATACGGGCCGCGCACGGCGGCCGACTGGCGCTGCGCGTAGCGCTGGTCCATCAGCACGGCGACGCCCGTGCGGCGGCTGTACATATCGAGCGCGTCGCCCAGGTTTTGCGCGGCGATATCGAACTGCAAGACGGCGCCATCGGCCGGCTGGGCCCGCACGGGCCCCACCGTGGCCAGGAAACCCAGCAGTACCAGGTATCCCGCCAGCGCAAGCACATGGACGGATGCCGGGCTGCCTGTCATATCGCTATCGAGTCGCTATCGTGTGAGGGGAAACTGCGTGGCAACAAGGCATTGCCAAGTAATAATTCTTGCATCAACTGCAATAGCCTACACACAAAAAATGACGGCTTCGTGACATCAGCGGCGTGCGCAAATTTCGCCATGCGGGACGTCTGGCGCGGCCGTGATTTCGGCTACACTGGCTGCTACTTTCCCTTTCAGACGCCTGATGATCGAAAAGAATCTGCCCGAGCTGGTCATGCTGAAGCGCCTCATTGACGAGGGCGGCAGCCACCTGGAAGTGGCCGCGCCCTGCAGCATCGCCATGGATGGGCGCGAATTTCCCGTGTACTCGATCGCCATGGGCAATCCGAGCCCCGACGTACCCGTACTGGGCTTTTTCGGCGGCATCCACGGCCTCGAACGCATCGGCACGCAAGTGCTGCTGTCGTTCCTCGAAAGCCTGATCGCGCGCCTGCGCTGGGACGCCACCTTGCACCAGCAGCTGGAAAGCATGCGCCTCGTGTTTATGCCGCTGGTCAATCCTGGCGGCATGTGGCAAGCGACGCGCTGCAATCCGCAGGGCGTGGACCTGATGCGCAATGCGCCATTGAGCGCGCGCGAAAAAGTACCGTTCATGCTCGGTGGACAGCGCTACAGCGCCCGCCTGCCCTGGTACCGGGGCGCGGCGGATGGCCCGATGGAGGTGGAAAGCCAGGCCGTGTGCGACCTCGTCGAGCGCGAACTGCTGTCGCGCCAGTTCAGCATCGCCCTCGATTGCCATTCCGGTTTCGGCTTGCGCGACCGCATCTGGTTTCCCCATGCGCATACCAAGGTGCCCATCGAGCATCTAGCCGAGATCGGCGCGCTGGAAGAGCTATTCAGCCAGAGCTATCCCAACCACAACTATGTGTTCGAGCCGCAAAGCCGGCAATACCGCACGCATGGCGACCTGTGGGATTATCTGTACCTGAACGGCACCAGCTACAGCGGACGCGTGTTCCTGCCGCTGACCCTGGAAATGGGTTCATGGCGCTGGGTCAAGAAAAACCCGCGCCAGCTGTTCAACCGCGTCAGCCTCTTCAACCCCACGGCCGCGCACCGCCTGCAGCGTGTGCTGCGCCGGCACCTGGTGTGGTTCGATTTCCTCATGCGCGCCGCCAGCAGCCACGGCCGCTGGATGCCGGAAGGCTTGCTGCGCAAGGCCCAGCGCCGGCGCGCCCTGGCGCAATGGTACGAGTCATGAGCGGCTCGCCCACCTGGATTTTATTGCGCGGCCTGATGCGCGAACAGCGCCACTGGGGCAGCTTTCCCGCCACCCTGGCCCGCGCCCTGCCCGGCGCCACCATCGTCACGCCCGATTTGCCCGGCAACGGCACGCGCCACGCGCAGGACAGCGCCACCCGCGTGGCCGACATGGTGGAAGACTGCCGCCAGGAGCTGCTGGCGCGCGGCATCCCCGCGCCCTACCACTTGCTGGCCCTGTCGCTGGGCGGCATGGTGGCCGTTGAATGGGGTCACCGCTACCCGCAGGAAATCGCCCGCTGCGTACTGATCAACACCAGCATGCGGCCCTATAGCCCGTTTTACCGGCGCCTGCGCTGGCAGAACTATGGCGCCCTGCTGCGCCAGCTGCTGCTGGGCGACGGGCGCAGCCAGGAAAGTCTGATCCTGCGCCTGACCAGCCGCAGGCATGCCCATGGCAACCCGGCCCTGCTGGGCGACTGGCTCAGTTACCAGCAGCAATACCCGGTCAGCCGGCGCAACGCGCTGCGCCAGCTGCTGTCGGCCGCCCGCTACCGCGCCCCGGCAATCCGCCCCCCCATGCCCGTGCTGGTGATGGCCGGCGTGCTAGACCGATTGGTCGACCACCGCTGCTCGCAGCGCCTGGCCCGCGCCTGGCAGGCCGATTGCCTGATCCACGGCGACGCGGGCCACGACCTGCCGCTCGACGAGGGGCAATGGGTGGCGCAATCGGTGGCGAGGTGGCTAGGCGTGGCAGCGACAGACGATCACAAGATAAACACAGCACAATCATCATGCAGATAAGCAACCTTACAGAGCAATTGACAGCGCTGGTGGAAGCCGGCGTACGCGAACAGATTTTTCCAGGCGCGGCCTGGGCCGTGGGCACCGTCGACCACCACGCAATGGGCGCGGCCGGGCGGCTCACGCCCGATCCCGCCAGCGCCGCGATGCAGGTCGACACCTTGTTCGACATCGCGTCGCTGACCAAGATCATCAGCGTCTGGTCGCTGGTCGGCCAGCTGGTGAAGCAGAATCGCCTGCGCCTGGACAGCCGGCTGGCCGATCTGCTGCCCGGCACGGCAGGCTACGCGCTGGCGCCGATCACGATTTTCCAGCTGCTCACGCACACGGCCGGCTTGCCGCTGCGCGCCCGCCTGCGCGCCAGCTATGGCGACGTGTACGACGATATCGTGCGCGGCGTGCTGCGCGAGCCGCTGGAAGGCATACCAGGCCAGGCCGTGGAATACACGGACCGCGCGGCCCTGATCCTCGGCCTGGTCATCGAACGGCTGCTGGGCATGCCGCTGGATGTGGCCCTTGCAGAGCATGTGCTGCAACCGCTGGGCATGGCCGCCACGGGATATGGTCCTGTGACGCCACGGCACGGCCAGCTAGTCGCACCGACCGAGTACTGCGACGAAGCAGGCGCGCATCTTGCCGGTACGGTGCATGACTTTTCGAGCCGGCTGCTGGGTGGCGTGTGCGGCATTGCCGGCCTGTTTTCCAACGTGCCCGACCTGCAGCGCTTCCTGCGGGCGATGCTGACTCCGCATGGCGAGGTGTTTGACGCCGATTGGGTGAGGGAATCGCTGACGGTACAGACGGGCGATCTGCAGCCCTCGCGCGGCCTGTTCTGGCATCCGGCGGCAGGCACCGGGCCGCAAGACGACGTCTGGTGTCACCTGGGCTTCACGGGCACGGCCATGTGGCTCAGCCCCCGGCGCGGCCGCTACGCCGTGCTGCTGACGAACAAGCTGTATTACACGCGCGAGTTCGACAGGATCAACGACATCCGGCGCGACCTCATGCGCCGCGCATTCGATCTCTGATTTTTACAGCCGCAGGCTGACGAGAATCGCCAGCAGCAGCGCGCCAGCGGCGGCCAGCAAGGCGCTATTGAAACTGTGCGATTGCGCATACAGGCTGCCAGCCAGCACGGGGCCGATGATCTGTCCGATACCATACACCACCGTCATGATGGCCATCATGTTCGAGCCAAACTTAGCTGCCTTGACGGCGGCCCGCTGCGCGGCCGGCATGGCGATGGTCACCGTGCCGACAAACGTGCCGCCGACGAGGACGGCGCTGAGCAGATAGCCGGCGGCCGTGGGCGCCAGCACGGGAAGCGCCACGCCCAGCGCCTGCAGCAGCAAATTGAGCCTCAGCGCCTGGCGCGTGCCAAGTCGCTCGTGCAGCCGGTGCCACAGGAAACACGACGGCGCCGCACCAAGGCCGAACACGGCCCACACGTGGGCGGAGTTCAGCCCGGGCAAAGCCGCGCCGACCAGCACGGGCAAATACGTGGCCGTGACGATATAACCAAATCCCGCCAATCCGTAGATCAGCACCAGCGGCCACGGCGCTACGGGCGCCAGGTCCGATGCGGCGGCTTGCGCCGGTGCAGCCAGGGTTGCCTGGCCGCTGGCGGCAATGGCGGGCGCTGCCGCCAGCCCCGCCAGCGCGGTGACGCCGGCCAGCAGCAGCCACATGCCGGCGCTGTGCCAGCCCAGCCGCGAAGCCAGCACCAGCAATTCGGCCGACACGGCGATGCCCGCGCCCACGCCCGCATACAGCAGCGGCGCGCCGCGACCATGTCCGCGCTGGACCAGCAGCCACAGCGAGGCGGCCACCATGGCCAGGGCGCTGAAGACGCCCGCCACGCCGCGCACCGTCACGATGAGCCAGACGGGCATAGTCAAGGCCAGCACGCCCAGGCACAGCGCCGTGCCGGCCACCGACCACAGGCACAGCCGGTGCGCGCTGTGGGCCCGCGCGCGCATGGCCAGGATAGCGCCCAGCAAGTAGCCGGCATAGTTGGCCGAGGCGGCCAGGCTTCCGTCGCGCAAGCTCAAGACGCCTTCCCTGACCATGTGCGGATAGATGGCCGTGAAGGCAAAGCGGCCAAAGCCCATGCCGATGGCGAGGATGACCGCCGCCGCGATGGCGGCGCGCAGCCTGGCCGGCGCGCTCATGGCGCCGCCTCGCCCACTTGCACCAACAAATGCTGGAAGGCGGGCACGTCGAATCCCGCGCGCCACACCAGCACGGTGTCAATCTCCCCTGCGGGCAGCGTTGTCAAGGTAGCTGGCGCGTCCGACAGCGCCAGCACGCTGGCCGGCAGCAAGGTCACGCAGGCGCCGGCCGCCACGCAGGCGATCATGGTGTGATACGAACTCATTTCCTGCACCTGCCACTGCGTGCTGCCGGCGACGCCCAGCAGCTCTTCGGCGATGCCGCGGTAGGTGCAGCCCTGCGGGAAGGCTGCCAGCGAGCGCGTGCGCACGTCCATGGCGCTGCGCGCCTGCCCTTCGCTGGCCGGCAGCAGCAGACACAGCTCCTCGCGCCACACGGCCGTCGATGCCAGGCCCAGCTCTTCCAATGCGCCGCCGCCGAACGAGGGCGGCAAGGCGACGAAAGCGCAGTCGAGCAAGCCCGTGCGCACTTGCTCGATCAGGGGGCGCGACGGCCCCGTGCTCAGCGCCAGCCGCGTCGCCGGATGGCGGGCGTGATACGCGGCCAGCAGCGCCGGCAAGCGGCTGGCCGCCGTGCTTTCCATGCTGCCGACGCGCAAGGTGCCGCCCTCGCGCCCGCCCGTGACGACGTGCCGCGCTTCCTCCGCCAGCGCCAGCAAACGCTGCGCATACTCGAGAAAGCGCTCGCCGGCAGCCGTCAGCGCCATGCGTTTATTCGTGCGCACGAACAGTTCCGCGCCGATATCGGCTTCCAGCTGCTGGATGCGCGTGGTGACGCTGGACGGCGCGCGCCCCAGCCTGGCAGCAGCCTGGGTGACGCTCAGCTCAATGGCAACGGCGCAAAAAATCGTCAGGGATTCCATGTCCATGGTATTCTCTATTTCAAAATGATTATGATATTATATTCTTTAAATGCGAACATTGCACAATGTCCTCAACTTTGTGAAGGAAACACCATGAGCTCGTTCCAGCCCTTCCTCGACCGCCTCGGCTTGCAGTTGCCCATCATCCAGGCGCCGATGGCCGGTATCTCCACGCCGCGCATGGCCGCCGCCGTCTCGAACGCGGGCGGCCTCGGTTCGCTGGCCATCGGCTCTGGCACCGTGGCGCAGGCGCGCCAGATGATCATGGACACGCGCGCGCTGACGGACCGTCCCTTCAATGTGAATGTGTTTTGCCATGCGCCGGCGGTCAGGGATGCGCGGCGCGAAGCGGCCTGGCTGGCCCACCTGGCGCCTCTGTTTGCGGAGCTGGGCGCGGCCGCACCCGTGGCGCTCGACGAAATCTACGAAACGTTCATCGGCAATGACGCGGCATTCGAGCTGTTGCTGGAACTGCGTCCCGCCGTCGTCAGCTTCCATTTCGGCTTGCCAACGACGCAGCAGATCGCCGCCCTGCGCCAGGCCGGCATCTACACGCTGGCGACGGCCACGAATCTGCGCGAAGCGGCGCTGATCGAACAGGCCGGCGTCGACGCCATCGTGGCGCAAGGCGTGGAAGCGGGCGGACATCGCGGGGCTTTCGACCCGCAAGCGCCGGACGAGCGCCACAGCACCAGCGTCCTGCTGCGCCTGCTGGCAGGCAGCACCGCCCTGCCCCTGATCGCCGCCGGCGGCATCATGGATGGACAAGGCATCCGCGCCGCGCTGGACCTGGGCGCCGCAGCCGCCCAGCTGGGCACGGCGTTCGTACTATGTCCGGAATCGTCGGCCAACGCGGGCTACCGCGCCAACCTGAAAAGCGAACGTGCCGCAAGCACGCGCCTGACCAGCGTGCTATCGGGCCGCCTGGCGCGCGGCATGGTGAACCGTCTGATCGAACACGGCGAAGCGCCAGGCAGCCCGCCGCCAGCCGACTACCCGGTCGCCTACGATGCCGCCAAACAATTAAACGCGCTGGCCAGCCAGCACGGCAACAGCGAATTCGCCGCGCAGTGGACTGGTCAGGGGGCGCCGCTGGCGCGGGAGATGGGGACGGAGGAACTGGTGGCCACGCTCGCACAGGAAATGGCGCGCTGATTTCAGGCTGCCGCTGACACGCGTGCAGCCAGGACAATGAAGGCCTTGGCCGCATACCACCTTGGTTCGACGTGCGACTGTATTGCAGTGTCCGCTTTCGCCCCAGGCTGTGTGAAAACCCGAGTTTTTGTATCGGGAGCGGCCGCTCCGTGCAAGCCCCCGATTTTCCCCGACGTGCGAGTCGAAGTTAAAAAGGGCTCACGCCCCCAACAACGCCGCTTTCAGCCCCTGATTTCCCATGATGTTCACCATGCGTTTCAAGTTGTAGGCTAGAACATGTAAGCTCATCTCTGTTTTCACGCGTGGTAACGTTCGAGTTAAAAAATGTGTAGCACCCATCCAAGCTTTTAACGTACCGAATGGATGTTCGACTGTTTGCCGCCTGATTCTCGCGACGTCTCCGTGCTCAGCTATCCGCTTGCTCATCCTATCGAGGGCGTCTTCGTGCTCCCAGCGGGCGATACGGCGATTTGCGCCGGTGGTGCACTGAGATTTCATCAGGCACTTGGGACAAGATGACGACCAGTATTTGTGAAACAGCAGCCCTTTTTCTAGCGTGCTGAATCGTCGGATTGCACGTTCTCCAGCAGGACATTGGAACTCGTCGCTCTCGGGCAGATATCGGAAGTCGCGTTTATCGAATAGCCCCTTTGCACGATTGCCCGAAGTGAGCGGTTTAGGAACTA
>NZ_JAHKQW010000010.1:0-222312 GCF_019345575.1 Janthinobacterium sp. NKUCC08_JDC
GCGCCGGCCCGGCCCGCCACGCAGGCGGCGGCCACGGCGGCGCCTGCCGCCGGAGCGTTTCCCAAGGTCGATGGCGCCGAGCAGCGCGCGCGCGACCTGGACCGGCGCCAGATCCTGCAGGACGAATTGCGCAGCGAAGAGCAGAAGCTGGCGGCGCAGCGCCTGGAGTTCAATGGCGGCCAGCCTGAGCGCCAGGGCAATGAGCGCAATTACGCGAAATACCAGGAAAGAGTGGCGCAGTTGAAGGACAACATTAGCCGGACACAGCAGAACGTCGAGGCCCTGAAACGCGAGATCGCGAATATTCGGTAAAGCACATGACACTAGACAACCATTCCAGCCGCCCGGCCCATCTGGCGGGCCTTGATTTGCTCGCTTCAGCCGTGATCCTGCTCGACGGCGACGGCCGCATCAGCTATGCCAACGCGGCGGCGGAAAACTTGCTGGAAAGCTCGTTGAAGGCCCTGTCGCGGCAAAAGCTGACGGCGCTGTTCTTGAATCCCGACGAGCTGGCCGGCATTTGCGCGCAGGCGCTCGAGCATAAATTTTCCGACTTGCGCCAGGACCTGACTCTGGAGCGCCTGGGGCGCGAGCCGCTGCGCGTGCACAGCATCATCAGTGCGCTCGACGCGCCGCGCGACGGCGTGCTGATCGAGCTGCGCGAAAACGTGCAGCAGCTCAAACTTGACCGCGAGGAGCGCATCCTCGACCAGAGCCAGGTCAACAAGGAGCTGATCCGCAACCTGGCGCATGAAATCAAGAACCCGCTGGGCGGCATCCGCGGCGCGGCCCAGCTGCTGGAGCTGGAATTGCCGGCCCTGCACCTGAGCGAGCTGCGCGAGTACACGCAAGTCATCATCAAGGAAGCGGACCGCCTGCAAACCCTGGTCGACCGTCTGCTGGCGCCGCACCGCCGCCCGCATATCGTCGGCGACGTGAATATCCACGAAGTGTGCGAAAGGGTACGCAGCCTGATCCTGGCCGAGTTCCCCAGCGGCCTGACCATTTCGCGCGATTACGATGCTTCGATTCCCGAGTTTCGCGGCGACAAGGAGCAACTGATACAGACCGTGCTCAACATCGCGCACAACGCGGCGCAAGCGCTGGCAGAGCGCATCGAGGCGGGCGATGCGGAGCTCATTTTCAAGACGCGCGTGGCGCGCCAGGTGACCCTGGCCAAGGTCCGCTACAACCTGGCATTAGACTTGCATATCATTGACAATGGACCGGGCATCGCACCCCAGATCCGCGACCGGATTTTCTACCCGCTGGTGTCGGGCAGGGAAGGCGGCAGCGGGCTGGGGCTGACCTTGGCGCAAACCTTCGTGCAACAGCACCTGGGCGTGATCGAGTGCGAAAGCCGGCCTGGATACACCGATTTCAGGATCGTTCTACCCTTGCCATAAGCGAGGAGGTATCCCACCCATGAAATCCATTGCGGGACGCACACACTAATGAAGCCAATCTGGATAGTTGACGACGACGAATCAATCCGCTGGGTGCTGGAAAAAGCCCTGGCGCGGGAAAATCTCGCCACCAAGAGTTTTGCCAATGCGCGCGACGCCATCGCCGCGCTGGAATTTGACACGCCGCAAGTGCTCGTGTCCGATATCCGCATGCCGGGCGCATCCGGCCTGGAATTGCTGCAGACGGTCAAGTCGCGCTTTCCCGGCTTGCCTGTCATCATCATCACGGCCTTTTCCGACCTTGACTCGGCCGTCGCAGCCTTCCAGGGCGGCGCCTTCGAATACCTGGCCAAGCCCTTCGATATCGACAAGGCTGTCGAGCTGATCCGCCGCGCGCTGGAAGAAAGCCTGCGCGAGACGAGCGTTGAATCGGGCCCGTCCGAAACCCCGGAAATCCTCGGCCAGGCGCCGGCCATGCAGGAAGTCTTCCGCGCCATCGGCCGGTTGTCGCAATCGAACGTGACGGTGCTGATCACGGGCGAATCCGGTTCCGGCAAGGAGCTTGTGGCGCGCGCGCTGCACAAGCACAGCCCGCGCGCGGCGCAGCCTTTCATTGCCCTCAACACGGCGGCGATACCGAAGGATTTGCTCGAATCCGAACTGTTCGGCCACGAACGCGGTGCCTTTACGGGCGCACAGACGACGCGCCGGGGCCGCTTCGAGCAGGCCGAGAACGGCACCTTGTTCCTCGATGAAATCGGCGACATGCCGTTCGACCTGCAGACGCGTTTGCTGCGCGTGCTGTCCGACGGCCATTTCTATCGCGTCGGCGGCCATCAGCCTATGAAGGCGAACGTGCGCGTCATTACGGCCACGCACCAGAACCTCGAGCAGCGCGTGCGCGACGGCCTGTTCCGCGAAGACTTGTATCACCGCCTGAACGTGATCCGTTTGCGCCTGCCCAGTTTGAGGGAGCGGCGCGAGGATATCCCCATCCTGGTGCGCCACTTCCTGGTGCAAAGCGCACGCCAGCTGGGCGTCGAAGCCAAACGCATGAGCGAACCGACGATGCAGTTCTTGAGCGGCCTCGATTTGCCCGGCAATGTGCGCCAGCTGGAAAACCTGTGTAACTGGATCACCGTGATGGCGCCGGGCCAGACGGTGGAAATCAAGGATTTGCCGCTGGAATTGACGCAGGGGCAGGGCGATGGCGCGGCCACGGCGGCGGCGGGCGAAGCTGCGCCAGCAGCCGTTGCCCACCCGCACGGCGGCCAGGTCTTTGAAGCTGCCGCGCCCGCCAACGGCGCGCCGCCGGGCTGGATCGGCTTGCTGGAATTGCAGGCGGCCGGCATGCTGGGCGCGGGGCAGCAGGAAGTCATGGCCGTGCTGGGACGCCAGTTCGAATCGGCCCTGATCAAGACGGCGCTCAAGCATACGCACGGGCGTAAGAACGACGCTGCCGTGCGCCTGGGCATCGGCCGCAACACCATCACCCGCAAGATCTCCGAACTGGGCATCGACGGCGCCAAGGACGACTGATTGCCGTCTGGACGGGGCTCCGCCCCGTCCGCTTCCCCTCCTGACGTTCCTCGCACGCCACAACACCCACAGCAGGCGATAAGGTAAGCTAGCGCCTGCCGGACTGTTTCGTCCGGTTTTAACTTTATTGTGGAAACTGTATGCTGATTAACTGCGTGGCCTACCAGGATGGCAAAAAACTGGCCGACTTGCCGATCGACGATATCAGCGATTACGTCGAGCGCCCCGATTGTTTCGTCTGGGTCGCGCTGCTCGACGCCACGCCGGACGAGCTGAAACAGATGCAGCACGAGTTTTGCCTGCACGAACTGGCGGTGGAAGACGCGCAGCGGGGCCACCAGCGGCCGAAGATCGAGGAATATGGCGATTCCCTGTTCGCCGTCGTGAAAACCGTGGAAATGGTCGAGAACGAACTGGTGCTGGGCGAAGTCGACATTTTTGTCGGCGCCAATTACGTGCTCTCGTCGCGCAGCAACAGCTCGCAAGGTTTTCTTGGCGTGCGCGCGCGCGCCGAGCGCGAACCGCACTTGCTGCGCCAAGGCTCGGCCTTCGTGCTGTACGCGCTGATGGACGCCGTCGTCGACCGTTACTTTCCCGTGCTCGACGCGCTCGAATCGGAACTGGAACTGATCGAGGACCGCATCTTCGACCGTGGCACCGAGCGCGACAATATCGAACGGCTGTATCAATTGAAACGCAAGGTCATGGTCTTGCGCCACGTGGTCGCGCCCCTGATGGAAGCGGTGGGCAAGCTGCACGGCGGAAGGGTGCCGCCGCTGTGCCACGATACCCAGGAGTATTTCCGCGACGTGCACGACCATCTGGCGCGCATCAACGGCACGCTCGACACCATCCGCGACACGATCAGCACGGCGATCCAGGTGAATCTGTCGATGGTTGCCATCGATGAGAGCGAAGTGAACAAGCAATTGGCGGCCTGGGCCGCTATTTTCGCCGTCTTTACCGCGTTTGCCGGCATCTGGGGCATGAATTTCAAGTTCATGCCGGAACTGGACTGGCATTATGGTTATCCGGCCGCGGTGGCAGTGATGAGCTGTGTCTGCGGTTATATGTATTACTTGTTCAAGCGTTCCGGCTGGTTATAAAAAATTCCTGTGTATCTGTATTATTAAACAATAGCCAGGGGTACAATCGCGGCAAGTCCGTTGACCCGGGCCTTTGCTGAGGATCGCCGCGCCGGCAGCTTTGCCTGCGCTTTCCGTGCTGCGCAGGAGCATTCATGAGTATTCCGTTGTTTGATGTGAATTCGCAAGAACCCCTGTTCGATCCCGAGCAGCGGCGCACCCTGGCGGAGGCGGCCCTGCGCTCGATCACCGCGTCGACGGCGCATGCCCGTGGCGACGATTTCCTGCGTATCCTCGTCAAGGATCTGGCCGAAGCGCTCGACGTGCACTATGTGATCGCCGGTCGGCTGGTGCGCATGGACGATGGCAGCGAAGGCATCCGCACCCTGGCCCTGTGGGGCGGCGGCGACTATCAGCCGAATATCGAATACAGCCTGCAGCACACGCCTTGCCAGGACGTGACCTGCCAGAGCATGTGTTTTCACGGCAGCGATATCCAGCGTCGCTTTCCACTTGATACCCTCCTGGTCGACATGCATGCGGAAAGCTATGTCGGCATGCCGCTGATCGATACCGATGGCAAGACCCTGGGCATCCTGTCGGCCATCGACACGCGTCCCATCGATGAAAACAAGCGCTTGCTGGCCTTGCTGCTGCTGTCGATCTTCTCGGCGCGCGGCGCGGCCGAGCTGCAGCACCAGGAGCGCACCCAGCAGCTGGAAGAAATCGTGCGCGTGCGCACCGAGTCGCTGGTGGCGGCGCAGGCGAACCTGATCGAGCAGGAACAGATGGCGGCCCTCGGTTCGCTCGTGGCCGGTGTCTCACATGAAGTCAACACGCCGATCGGCGTGGCGCTGACGGCGGCGTCGAGCATGGGCAGCTATGCCGACCAGCTGGTGCAACTGCTGGGCGGCGCCAAGGTCAGCCGCGCCGAACTGATCGACATTGCCGAATCCCTGAAAGGCGCGGCCGCCCTGATCGAGCGCAACCTGGCGCGCGCCGCCGACCTGATCGGCAATTTCAAGCAGCTGGCCGTGGACCAGGTCAGCGAATACGTGGCCGACCTGGCGCTGCACGATTATGTGCACGGCCTGGTGTCGGCGCACAGCCCGGAACTGCGCAAGGCGGCGCTGGGCGTGGAACTCGATATCGCCCCCGATTGCCAGGTGCGCCTGGCGGCCGGCAAGCTGTCGCAAATCCTTTCGAACCTCTTAATGAACAGCGCGCGCCACGGCTATCCGCAGGGCGGCCCGGGCCGCATCACGATACGCGCGCGCATCGAGGCGGACGGCGATGGCGCCGATGCGCGCTGGCTGCTGCTGGACTTTTCCGACGACGGCATCGGCCTGGCGCCGGCCGTGCGCGAACACATGTTTGAACCGTTTTTCACCACCAAGCGTGGCCAGGGCGGCTCCGGCCTGGGCATGCACATCGTCTACACCATCGTGCAGCAACTGGGCGGCCAGGTGTGCGCCATCGACTGCACTCCCGGCTGTCATATACAAATCAGGCTGCCGCTGGCCAACTGACACCGCGCGGCCTCCCGTCTAGCGGGGAGGGGCCGTCCTATCCCAAGCCGCCTCCGTTTTTCACATGTTGTATGTACGCCATACGCATGCTGAGTTCTGTTGACACTCATATTCTTGCCGTGATTCTATGTAGTTGTCTAGTTGACTTTTAGTCTCCTAGTGCCATTTCTGTACAAGTGTGCCAGCGAACTTCACGGTGCCTGATCAGGTGCCGTGCGAGACGTTTCCTTTAGATGAACGAGTGCAATCCGGGTAGCAAATCCGGAGTCATATATAACCGTACAAATGAAAAAAGGGTTCACCATGCTTAAAGAAACCGTCATCTCTCGTGCAGTTCGCATCGTCTGCGCCGGTGGTGTAGTTGCCGCCATGTCAGTTGTTTCGCAGTCCGCGATTGCACAAGATGCGCAGGGCGCCGATGCGCAAATCCAGCGCGTTGAAGTCACCGGCTCGTCGATCAAACGGATCGCCGCCGAAGGCGCTTTGCCGGTCACCGTCCTGACCGCTGAAGCCATCCGCACATCGGGCGCCACCTCGGTCACCGATCTGGTCAAGAAACTCTCTTCCGCCCAGGGCGCCACCAGTGAAAGCTCCTCGGTTGGCGGCAGCACCTTCGGTTTTTCCGGCATTTCCGTGCATAACGTGGGTGAGACGCGTACGCTCGTCTTGCTGAACGGCAAACGCCTGGCCCAGTTCGGCGGCCAGACGCTGACGGGTTTCGCCGCTGGCTTCGACTTGAACTCGATCCCTATCTCGGCAATTGAACGCGTGGAACTGCTGACCGATGGTGCCTCCGCCCTGTACGGTGCCGATGCGATCGCCGGCGTGGTCAACTTCATTACCAAGCACGATACGACGATCGGTGATGTGACCATCGGCTATTCCGCACCCAAAAACGGTGCGCGTGAAAAACGCCTCAGCGCCACCAAGGGCTTTGGCAATCTGGACGAAGATGGCTACAACGTGGTGCTGACCTTTGGCCACGATGAGCGCGACAAGCTCGCTTCCGTCGACCGCAAGTTCGCCAACACGGGCAAGGTGCAATTCTCGGCCAATGGCAAGCGCTATCAGAAGCAGCAGTTTTCGGCCAGCCCGATTCCTGCCAATGCCACCGATGACAATGGCCAGCTGATCAGCCCTTACCAGAAGGCCAACGGTTCCTGCCCGGAAAAGACGTTCCGCGTGATCGAACCGTATAACGATGGCAGCGGCCTGGTCGATGACTATTGCGGCTATGACTTTACCAAGGACCTGGAAATCTATCCGGAACGCAAACGCGACAACTTCATGGCGTCGGGCACCTTCAAGCTCGCCGGCCAGGAAGTGTATGCGGACGTATTGCTGTCACGCACCAAGCAGACTTCGCGCATCGCTCCCGTACCTGGCGCGATCGCCGTCGATGCGGGCACGCCGCTGCATGACAAGTACTTGGTGCCAGCGGGTATCACCGGCGATAGCACGGCGTTCTACCGCTTGTTCGACATGGGCCAGCGTACCTCGAAAGATACGGCAGATTTTGCCAGTGTGGTGGTCGGCACGCGCGGCATTCTGGCCGGCTGGGACTATAACGCAGCCTATAACTTCTCCGAAAGCCGCGTAAAAGGCAGTATTTCCGGCTATCCTGGCGCCATTGCCGTCAATAACCTCACGTCGAGCGGCTTGCTCGATCCATTCGTCGGCCCGGGCAAGCAGTCCCCTGCGGCACAGGAAGCGATCAAGTCGGCCGCGTACTCCGGTTACTGGGATGGCGGCACTTCGCGCCTGCAGACGATTAACCTGAATGGCTCGACGGAACTGCGCCGACTGCCTGGCGGCGCAATGATGCTGGGCATGGGCGTGAACATCAACCGCGAGGAATTCTCCGCCAAGCCAAGTCCGTTTGCGCAAGGCATCCTGGCCGATCCCGTGAAGGGCACCTTGTGCGGCGGCACGACGGGGCTGGAATGCGACCAGCGTTTCGGCGACGCGGCCAGCAGCCAGCCGTACAGCGCCAGCCGTACGTCGAAGGGCATTTTTGGCGAAGTCATCGCGCCTGTGCTGAAAGAGCTGGAATTGGGCGCCGCCTTGCGTTTCGATGAATTCTCGGACTTTGGTGGTGCAACCACGGCCAAGGCCAGCTTCAAGTGGACGCCGGCACCCACCTTGCTGATTCGCGGTTCGGTCGGCAATGGTTTCCATGCGCCGACAGTGCCACAAGTCAACGCCTTGCAGCGCGGCTACGGCGTCACCAGCGACAAGTACACGTGCTCGCCAGCCTTGCAGGCGATCGCCACGCGTCTCAATGCGCAATGCCAGCCAGGCAACCGCCAGTACGACCAGCTGGCCGGCGGCAACCGCGAATTGCAGCCTGAGAAATCGAAACAGGCAACCATCGGCTTCCGTTACGAGCCGATCAGCGCCATCACCCTGGGCGCCGACCTGTGGCATGTGCAGATCCGCGATTCCTTCGGCCAACTGACCGAACAGCTGGTATTTGCCAATCCGGCCAACTTCCCGAAATCGTGGGGCGTCAACAAGGACGTGGGCACGGGGACTACCTACTTGGCCTTCCTGGCTGACAACCAGAACTTGGGCAAGTCGTTTGCCACCGGTGTCGATATCGATGTCAGCGCCCGTTACCGCTCCGGCATCGGCCTGTTCACGTCGCAGCTGAACGCGACGCAGATGCTGCGCGAGGACGTGCAGCTGGAACGCAATGGCAGGTATTATTCGGCGCTGGGCAACTTCGCCGATCTGGGCTCGGTGACGTTCCGCACGCGCGGCCAGTGGACGAACACCCTGAAAACGGGCAATTGGTCCAACTCGCTGACCGTCAATTTCCTGTCCGGCTACAAGGACCAGGAAACGTCGGTCGACGTGCTCGACGCGTCGGGCGCCGTGACGGGCCAGGAAAAGATCCGCATGCAGGTAGGTTTCTATTCGACCCTCGACTGGCAAACGGTATGGACCCCAAGCAAGAGCTGGGTCCTGACCGCCGGCCTGCTGAACCTGACCGACAAGAGCCCGCCATTCGTGCCATCGACGGCCGGCGCGAACCGCGGCCAGCAATTCGGCTATGACGACCGCTACTACGATCCGCGCGGCCGTACAGGCTACCTGAATGCTTCGTACAAGTTTTAAGCAAGGTACGCAGGCAACAAAAAACCGGCACTGAGTGCCGGTTTTTTTTCGTCCCGCCGCAGCGCGGGGAGGGCAGGGCCTAGCGGCGCGCCGCCATCGACAGGGCCACCGCCTCGGCCACCTTGATGCCGTCGACGGCCGCCGACAGGATGCCGCCCGCATAGCCGGCGCCTTCGCCGGCGGGGAACAGTCCCCGCGTGTTCAGGCTTTGCAGGTCATCGTCGCGGCGCTTGATGCGGATCGGCGACGAGGTACGCGTTTCCACGCCCGTCAGCACGGCATCGGCCTTGTAGTAGCCCTTGATTTGCTTGTTGAACGCCGGAAACGCTTCGCGCAGGGCCGTGATCGCGTATTCGGGCAAGGATGGCGCCAGGTCCGTCAGGTGCACGGCCGGTTTGTACGACGGCACCACGCTGCCAAATTCCGTCGAGGCGCGGCCGGCCACGAAGTCGCCGACCAATTGTCCTGGGGCATCGTAGTTGCCGCCGCCCAAGGCAAACGCGCGCTCTTCCAGTTCGCGCTGCAGGGCGATGCCAGCCAGCGGGTCGCCCGGGTAGTCGGCCGGCGTGATGCCGACGACGATGGCGCTGTTGGCGTTGCGCTCGTTGCGCGAGTACTGGCTCATGCCGTTCGTCACCAGGCGGCCTGGTTCGGATGCTGCTGCCACCACCGTGCCGCCCGGGCACATGCAGAAGCTGTACACGGAGCGGCCATTGCTGGCGTGGTGCACGAGCTTGTAGTCGGCGGCGCCCAGGATCGGGTGGCCGGCGCTGGGGCCGAAGCGGCAGCTGTCGATCAAGGATTGCGGGTGTTCCACGCGGAAGCCGATCGAGAACGGTTTCGCTTCGATGTACACGCCGCGGCGGTGCAGCATCTCGAAGGTGTCGCGCGCGCTGTGGCCGATGGCCAGCACGACGTGGTTGCTGGCGATGGTTTCGCCATTGTCCAGCACCACGCCGCGCACCTGGCCGCCATCGCTGCCTGGCTCGATGTCGAGATCGACCACTTTGCTGCTGAAGCGGTATTCGCCGCCCAGCTGTTCGATATTGGCGCGCATTTCTTCCACCATCTTGACCAGGCGGAAGGTGCCGATGTGCGGCTTGCTCACATACATGATTTCTTCAGGCGCGCCGGCCTTGACGAATTCCGTCAGTACCTTGCGGCCATAGTGCTTGGGATCCTTGATCTGGCTGTACAGCTTGCCGTCCGAGAAGGTGCCGGCGCCGCCTTCGCCAAACTGTACGTTCGATTCCGGGTTCAGCTCGCGCTTGCGCCAGAAGCCGAAGGTGTCGACCGTGCGCTCGCGCACCTGTTTGCCCCGTTCCAGGATGAGCGGGCGCAAGCCCATTTGTGCCAGGATCAGCGCCACGAACAGGCCGCACGGACCCGTGCCGATGACGATGGGGCGCGGTTCATTGGTATGGCCGGCCAGCTGTTCGCCGCCGGCGACGAATTTATAGTCGGTGTCGGGCGCGGGCATCAGGTGGATATCGTGGCCCAGGCGCGCCAGCACGGCCGCTTCATTCTTGACGTCCACGTGCAGCGAGTAAATCAACACCACGGCACTGCGCTTGCGCGCGTCATAGCTGCGCTTGAAGACGGTAAAGCCAAGCAGCTCATCGGCGGCGATGCCGAGGCGCGCCAGGATGGCGGCGGGCAGGGCCGCTTCGTCGTGTTCGAGGGGGAGTTTTACTTCGTTGAGTCGCAACATGGTGTGTATTTTTAAAAATTGCCGGGCTCCGTATCTAGCGGAGAGTATGTGGTGACGCGTGAGGCCATCCGGCCGCTATTTTACCTCCACAATGCTCACTGCCTCGTTTACCCGGACTTTTTTGGGGGCGAAAAAGACAGGCATGCCGTCTGTGCCCATGCTCGCCACCGTGCCGTGAGGGAATCTGGAGGTGTTTCCTGGCTGCCACAAACTGGTGCAAACCAGTGCGCTGCTGGTGCATCCGCCGCCCCTTGTTGGGGCGCGCAAATCCGGACCTAATTTTTCGCGTAAATTTGTGTTGCTTTTTTGTTGTGGCCGCTTGATTTTGTTGACGCCTTGCCATTGCGTGTGATTTGATAGTGTTTTGTTACTCGCAGGTGCAATTCCGTATCTTTGTTTCGCACGCATTTAAGGAAATGAGCAGCGTTGTCTCTTGCCGCTGCCACTTCCTCAATGGAGTGCGGGATTTTTATTTTAAGATGATGACGAGGAATTTCTTTTTATATAGAACTATTATGAAAGAATCTGATTGATTTATTGCGGGATGGATCTGCAATATATTCGGCCTCGTTCCGTAAAATAATTTCGTCTTGTGCGTCATTTATTTTGCGGGCTCTTTATATCCATCTTTTTAGAAACAACTCTTCCTGCAGTATTCTGATTCCATTGGTGCAAAGCCACTGTTTGCAGGCATTCCAAGCAAGTTTGATTATCGTCCGCGAATGTTTTCATTCAGCCTGGATGCGTTTCCGCGTGCCTGTTTCCTGGATAAATTGAAGTGTTGCGCCAACAGAACAGTTTTCCTAATTTTATTGACCAGTCCGTTTCAATATGTTCCGATGTGTCATTCTGTTTTCTTTGCATATGCAAAGTGGACCGAGAGGATGCCTTGTGTGACGGGATTGCAAGGTGATGAGAGTAAAAAGCGTTCAAAAACGCATAAGTGTGAGTGATAAACTCCTTTACCAAAGCAGTAATACTGCGCTCATAAATAAATAGGGAATGACATGTTGAGAAAAACTGTAATAGCACGTGCATTAACGATCGCTTTCAGCGCATCGGTATTGAGCGTTGCGATTGTTCCAGCGGTAATGGCACAGTCGAATGCCACGGGCAACATCATCGGCAAGATTGCGCCGGATGCCAGCGCGTCGGTGCAGATCGTCGGTTCCGACAATGGTTTCAAGCGGACCATTTCGCCCGATGCAAGCGGTACTTTCCGCATCACCTCCCTGCCAGTCGGTAACTACAAGGTAACGCTGCTGAAAGGTTCTTCCGTCGTCAGCACGCAGGACGTGGAAGTACGCATCGGCCAGGAAAGCGAAGTAGCGCTGCAGCAAGTGCAAACCGTGAACGTGACGAGCCGCCGCCGCGCGATCGATGTCACCAGCTCCAACTCCGGTTCCTCCTTCAATTCGCGCGAGCTGGCTACCCTGCCACTGGCGCCTACGGTTGCCAACATTGTGCAATTGGCAGGCGGCACCACGCGCGCCGACTCGCGCTACGGCAACAACGCCGCCAGCTTCGGCGGCTCCAGCGCGTCGGAAAATGCGGCGTATATCAACGGTTTCCCCGTCACCAACAGCCTGTACCAGGTTGGCTACTCTTCCCTGCCTTTCGGCTCGATTGCTGAAGCGCAAATCATCACCGGCGGCTACGGCGCCGAGTTTGGACGTTCGACGGGTGGCGTGGTCAATATCACCACCAAGAGCGGTACCAATAACTGGGAATTCGGTGCCGGCTTTACCTACGCGCCTGATTCGCTGCGCGGCAAAGCCAAGAACATCATGTTCCCGAACACGGGCGCCAATCCCAAGACGGATGGCAAGATCTACAACTACCGCGAAGGCGACAAGCTGACCGAGAAGGTCTACAACGCCTACGTCAGCGGCCCGCTGATCAAGGACAAGCTGTTCATCTATCTGGGTGGCGAATTTACCAAGATGGACCGCGAAACGGCACGCCTGGCCTCGACCAGCACCGTGAACAACCAGACCGGCTGGCTGGTGCAAAAATCCGAGGTGCCGCGCTATATCGCCAAGATCGACTGGAATATCACGGACAACAACCGCCTCGAATACACGCATATTTCGGACGAGTCGAATGTTAACGATCAATACTACGGCTTCAACTATGACACCAAGAAGCGCGGCTATGTGCAGAACGGCGGTGCCAAATTCAAGAACTATTCGGCAGGTGTGCTGTTCCTGAACGCCACCGGCGCTGCGCTGGCGGCAGCCCAGGGCTCCAACATCGACATCCTCAAGCTGACCAGCTATGTGACCGATGATCTGACCGTGCAAGCCCTGATCGGCCAGGCCAAGACGCAACGCGAGCAAAATCCGTTTGGCTACATTCCAGGCTTGCGTCCTGTCGTTGCCTCCCCGGACAACCAGGTGCCAGGCGTGAATTACCAGCCTAGCCAGGTGCAAGGTTTCAGCTCGGCCCTGTTGCGTGATGGTGCGCAAGATACCAACCGCGGCTATCGCCTGGATCTGGAATACAAACTGGCCAAGCAGCATACGATACGCGGCGGTCTGGATCACAACAAGATCAATGCCCTGAACGGCACGGAAGCGGCTGGCGGCGGTACCTGGACGTACCTGAAGACCAACCCGAACACGGTATTGTCTGGCCACAATATGTCGCCGGCAGCTGGCGGCGGTTATGGTACCCAAGGTTACTACGTGCGTGAAAATCTGCAGCGCGGCGGCTCCACCCCGACCGTCGAGCAATCGGCGCAGTACATCGAGGACCGTTATCAAGCCACTGAAAACCTGGTCGTGACACTGGGCTTGCGCAATGAGTCGTTCAAGAACATGAACGGTATCGGCGAAACCTTCGTGGAACAGAAAAACATGCTGGCACCGCGCTTGAATGCGGCCTGGAATGTGTACGGCGACGGTTCCCTGAAAGTCTTCGGTACGGCTGGCCGCTACTTCATGCAATTGCCTGCCAACATGGCCGTACGTTTTGCCGGCGCTTCGCTGAACACCGACCGCTTCTACACCTACACCGGCGTCAACCCAACCACCGGCGCACCGCTGGGCTTGAACCCGATCAGCAATGTCGTGTCGGCTAACAATGAATTTGGCCAGGAAAAACGCGCCAATGAATTGGCTGCGACCAACTTGAAGGCTCACTTCCAAGACGAGATCAACCTGGGCTTCGAGAAGGCCCTGACGCCTGATTTCAACGGCGGTATCAAGTTTACCTACCGTAAGCTGAAAAACACGATCGATGACTACTCGGATCCACGTGCCATCTCGGCCAAGCTGACGGGCGCTGAAAAAGAGTACTTCGACGATCATGGCTGGAACGGCGCCCTGTTCAATCCAGGCAAGGACAACACCTTCATGATCCCAGTGGGACCAAACGGTGCACAGCGCGCGGTGACGATTTCGGCTGCCGATGCAGGCTTCCCGGAAAAAGCCAAGCGTACCTACACGGCGCTGGAATTCATGCTCGAACATCCGATGCGCAATGGCTGGTATGGCAAGATGAACTACACGTGGTCGCGCAGCGAAGGCAATCAGGAAGGCCAGACCAAGTCGGATAACGGCCAGGCCGACGTGGGCTTCAGCTCGGGCTGGGACTTCCCTGAAACGATGGTCAACGGCAGCGGCTTGTTGCCGAACAACCGTGCGCATCAGTTGAAAACCTACGGCTACTATGAGTTCACGAGCCAGTTCGGCGTCGGTGGCAACTTGCTGGTGGCAACGGGCCGTCCAATGTCGCGTACTTGCAATATCCCAGCGTCCATGGATCAACAGGGCTTGGGCTTGTCGCAATACGGCTCGATCTTCTTCCTGTGCCCAACCGGCCCGAACGGCCGCGGCGCTTACGGTACGCTGCCAACGGAAATGCGCCTGGACTTGAACTTCATCTACAAGCCAGAGCAAATCAAGGGCATCGTGCTGAAAGTCGACGTGCTGAACGCAACCAACCGTCAAGTGGCGCAATCGATCGACGAGGCGTACAACACCAGCGCCGCCGGTACTGCAGTCAGCCCAACCGCCGGCATGGTCAATGCGTATTCGAGCCCGCGCACCGTGCGCTTGTCGGCACAGTACAGCCACAAGTTCTGATGTGACTCCCACCTCGCCGGCTGACCTTGGTCAGCTGGCGTAGGCTGGGATGTACAGGCAAGTCTGGAAGTTTCTGGCGCCCCGCAAGCTGCAAAGCTTGCGGGGCGTTTTCTTGGGTGGCACAGTTTTACATGCCGCCCCACAAGGCACTCAGCATCGCCAGCGCCGTTAGTCCCGCCGTTTCCGTGCGCAGGATGCGCGGCCCCATAGTCAAGCCGATGGCGCCGGCGGCCAGGGCCGCCTTTTCTTCCGCTTCCGAAAATCCCCCTTCCGGCCCCACCATCACGGTGATCGCCTGCGGCGGCTGGTGACGCGCCCAGTCGGCCAGCGATTGCTGCGCGCGCGGCGTCAGGATGATGCGTTTATGTAAATCTTGCTGGCTGCTCCAGCTATTGAAGTCTTGCAATGGCGCCAGCTGCGCCAGGCGGTTGCGTCCGCATTGTTCCGATGCGGATACGACGATCGCTTGCCAATGCGCGAGTTTCTTCTCGGCCCGCTCGGCGGACAGGCGCACCACGCAGCGCTGCGCCGACAGCGGCACGATGCCGGCCGCGCCCAGTTCGATGGCTTTTTCGATGATCCAGTCCATTTTCGACGCTTCCGGCAGCGCCTGCGCCAGGGTCACTGCGTACGGCAGTTCCGCTTCACGCGCCACGTGCGCCTGGATTTGCGCCGTTACGCTGCGCTTGGCGACCGCCACCAGGCTCGCCTGCACTTCGCCGCCTTCGCCATTGAACAGGGTGATGACGTCGCCCGGCGCCAGGCGCACGACCTGGATATGGTGGGCGACAGCCTCCGGCAGGGAAACGGTGGTGCCGGCGACGAGCGGCTGGGGGCAGAAAAAACGCGGCATGCAATCCTCAACGGGGGGTAAGTGGGGTGGAAAGACGTCAAAGTATAGCCATTTGGCTGGCCAGTACGCCGCAATTCTAATTTGCAGCCCCCTAGTCTGGTAAAATAGTTGACTACATAAAGCAGCCGGCCTGGGTTCTTTCTTGTCCGTGCTGTTGCAAACGAATCCCAAACTCGCGACTGACCCACACCATCATGACAACTACGCTCCCGACTACCAAAATGGCCAATGCGATCCGCGCACTGGCAATGGACGCTGTACAAAAGGCCAACTCCGGCCATCCAGGCATGCCGATGGGCATGGCCGAGATCGCAGTTGCCCTGTGGAGTGGTCACTATCGCCACAATCCCGCGAACCCGAAATGGCAGAACCGCGACCGCTTCCTGCTGTCGAACGGTCACGGCTCCATGCTGCACTACGCGCTGCTGCACCTGACGGGCTACGAGCTGTCGATGGATGACATCAAGGCCTTCCGCCAGATGCATTCGAAAACCCCGGGCCACCCGGAAGTCGACATCACGCCAGGCGTGGAAACGACCACCGGCCCGCTGGGCCAGGGCATCGCCAATGCCGTCGGCATGGCCCTGTCGGAGCAATTGCTGGCCGCTGAATTCAACAAGCCCGGCCACGACATCGTCAACCACTACACCTACGCCTTCGTCGGTGATGGTTGCCTGATGGAAGGCATTTCGCACGAAGTGTGCGCGCTGGCCGGCACCCTGGGCCTGAACAAGCTGATCGCCCTGTACGACGACAACGGCATTTCCATCGACGGCAAGGTCGAAGGCTGGTTCACGGACGACACCCCGGCGCGCTTCGAAGCGTATGGCTGGAACGTCATCCGCGCCGTCGACGGCCACGATGTTGCCGCCGTGGCTGCCGCCATCGCCGCCGCCAAGACCGCATCGAAGCCAACCCTGATTTGCTGCAAGACCATCATCGGCAAGGGTTCGCCGAACCTGCAAGGCGGCGACAAGGTCCACGGCGCCGCGCTGGGCGACAAGGAAATCGCCGCCGTGCGCGAATACATCGGCTGGGATGCCGCTCCGTTCGAGATGCCGGCCGACGTGTACGCGGCCTGGGATGCCAAGGAACAGGGCGCCCTGCTGGAAGCGGACTGGAACGAGCGCTTTGCCGCCTACAGCCGCGAATTCCCGCAGCAAGCCGCTGAACTGACCCGCCGCATGCAAGGCGAGTTGCCACAGGCATTTGAAACGGCCCTGTCGGCTGCCATCGCTTCCTGCGTGGAAAAGAAAGAAAACATCGCCACCCGCAAGGCCAGCCAGAACGCCATCCAGGCGCTGGCTTCGTCCCTGCCGGAATTCCTCGGCGGCTCGGCCGACCTGACCGGTTCGAACCTGACCAACTGGAAAGAGTGCGTGGCCGTGCGTTCGGGCCAGCCTGGCAACCACATCAACTACGGCGTGCGCGAATTCGGCATGAGCGCCATCATGAACGGCATCACCTTGCACGGCGGCTACATCCCGTTCGGCGCCACGTTCCTGACGTTCTCCGACTACAGCCGCAATGCCCTGCGCATGGCCGCCCTGATGAAACTGCGTTCGATCTTCGTGTTCACCCACGATTCGATCGGCCTGGGCGAAGACGGCCCGACGCACCAATCGGTCGAGCACGTCTCGTCGATGCGCTTGATCCCGAACCTGGACAACTGGCGTCCATGCGACACCGTCGAGTCGGCTGCTGCCTGGGGCGCCGCCGTGCGCCGCAAGGATGGCCCGTCGACCCTGATCTTCTCGCGCCAGAACCTGCCATATCAAGAACGTAGCGCCGAACAGATCGAGAACATCTACCGCGGTGGCTATGTGCTGAACGACGTGGCCGACGCCAAGGCGATCCTGATCGCCACCGGTTCCGAAGTGGAACTGGCCGTCGCCGCCGCCAGCGCGCTGGCCGCCGAAGGCATCGCCGTGCGCGTGGTGTCGATGCCGTCGACCGATGTATATGATCGCCAGGACGCTGCCTACAAGGCCAGCGTGCTGACGAAAGGCGTGCCGCGCGTGGCCATCGAAGCGGGCGTGACCAGCTTCTGGTACAAATACGTGGGCCTGGAAGGCGCCGTGGTCGGTATCGACACGTTTGGCGAATCGGCTCCGGCCGGCGTGCTGTTCAAGCACTTCGGCTTCACGGTCGAGAACGTCGTCGCCAAGGTGAAAGCCGTTATCGCTGGCTAATATTGATTTTTAACGGTCCTGGCGATGTGCTCGTCGGGGCCGTGCATGTACCTTCTTTTTTAATCAGGAGCAGAGTATGACGATCAAAGTTGCAATCAATGGCTACGGCCGCATCGGCCGTAATGTGTTGCGCGCTTTCTACGAAGGCGGCAAGAAACAGGATATCCAGATCGTTGCCATCAACGACCTGGGCGATGCCAAATCGAACGCCCACCTGACCCGCTACGACACCGCGCACGGCAAGTTCCCGGGCACGGTCACCGTCGAAGGCGACAACATGATCGTCAATGGCGATCCGATCCGCGTATTCGCACAGCGCAATCCTGCTGAAATTCCATGGGGCGAGCTGGGCGTGGACGTCGTGCTGGAGTGCACGGGCTTCTTCACCACCAAAGAGAAAGCTTCGGCTCACTTGAAGGGCGGCGCGAAAAAAGTCATCATTTCGGCACCAGGCGGCAAGGACGTCGATGCGACCGTCGTGTTCGGCGTGAACCACTCGGTACTGAAATCGACCGACACCGTCATCTCGAACGCTTCGTGCACCACCAACTGCCTGGCACCGCTGGTCAAGCCGCTGAACGACGCCATCGGCATCGAAACGGGCCTGATGACCACCGTGCACGCCTACACCAACGACCAGGTGCTGTCCGACGTGATGCATGAAGACCTGCGCCGCGCCCGTTCGGCCACCATGAGCATGATCCCGACCAAGACGGGCGCCGCTGCCGCCGTGGGCCTGGTGCTGCCTGAGCTGAATGGCAAGCTGGACGGCTTCGCCATCCGCGTGCCGACCATCAACGTCTCGCTGGTCGACCTGTCGTTCATCGCCAAGCGCGACACCACCGTGGAAGAAGTCAACGCACTGATGAAGTCCGCTTCGGAAGGCGCCCTGGAAGGCATCCTGACGTACCAGACCGAACCGCTGGTCTCGATCGACTTCAACCACAACCCGGCTTCGTCGAACTTCGATTCGACCCTGACCAAAGTGTCGGGCCGTTTGGTGAAAGTATCGTCGTGGTACGACAACGAGTGGGGTTTCTCGAACCGCATGCTCGACACCACCGTTGCACTGATGTCGGCGAAGTAATTTTTTGACCGCATAAGAAAAAACGCCCAGTTTGAACTGGGCGTTTTTTTTCGTCTGTCGCCTGCGCTTGCTCCGCTTATTCTTTGGGTTCGCACTGGCTGCGCCACTGTTCGCACGCTACCTCGACACCCTGATAGCACATGTTGAGGATGTAATCGCAGTTTTCCGATGGAATCCATGCGCGCACGGCGGCCGCGCTGGAGAACGAGGCGGCGATGCCGACAGCAGCGGCAAAGACAAACAGGGCTTTTTTAATGGAAATCATTTTCTCGCTTTCACAATTGGACAACGGTAGGGTGTCAACTCAAAAGGCCGCCAGGGCAGGCATGATGGGCTCGCCAAGCGCAGAAAAATATTAGCATTAAAATCAGAATATTATTGCTTTAAAGAAAAATATTTTTATCAACGTTGGGTGTGCAGGCGACGGCGGTAGAAGCGCCATAGAAGGCGCAAGTCGCGCAGCACGGGTACGCCCGACAGCAGGGTCAGCACGCCGGCGAGCAGGATGGTGGCGGCGGGAAAGCCGATGTGCTTGAAGGCCAGGGCGCCGCTGACGCCGCCGATGAAGAAGCAGGCGATCAGCAAGCTGTGCGTTCTGAGCTTGCCGCGGTTGACCTTGACCATCCGGTCCGGCAGGTGGCGCCGGTTGTAATACGCCATCTTGCCCAGTTCGATGCCGATGTCGGTGGACAGGCCCGTCACGTGCGTGGTGCGGATGACGGCGCCCGAAATCTTGGTGATGATGGCGTTCTGCAAACCCATGACAAAGCACAGCAGCAAGATGGTGACGGGGCCCAGCACGTCGGGCATGGTTGCCAGGTAATTGCCCGTCAAGCCGAACAGCAGCAGTAACGCCGCTTCCAGCAGCAGGCTGGCGGCAAACTGGCTGTGCAGGCGCCGCCGCTTGCCCCAGTTCACCATGATGGCCGTGACGGCCGCGCCGCTGACAAAGGCCAGCCACGCGCCCAGCGCGGCCAGGGCCACCGTGATATTGCCCAGCGCCAGGTCGTCCGCCATGCCGGAGACGATGCCCGTCATGTGCGAGGTATAGCCGCCGATGGCAAGAAAGCCGCCCGCGTTCACGGCGCCGGCCACCAGCGCCAGCACGCAGCCCAGCTGCAGATTGGCTTGCGTATCGCGCGCCGATCCGCTCAGGCGCGACAGGTAATGGAGCGGCATGCCCGGGCCAGCCTCAGGCGGTGGCGCCGAAGATGGCTTGCCACAGGCGCATCACGTTGTCCGCATGCACACGCACCCGTTCTGGTTCCACGCGGGCCAGATCTTGCCCCTGCAGGCGCAACTGGTGCTGGAGCTTGCGCAGCGCGCGGTAGGCGTCGGCGACCTGGGTGGCCAGCTGGGCCTCGATCAGGCCCAGTTCGCCGCACAGGCGCAGCAGCGCGATATTGCCCGAGTTGGCCGTCAGTTGCGGATACTGCGCCGCATGCTGGAGCACCAGGTATTGCACCATGAATTCAATGTCGATCATGCCGCCCGGATCCTGTTTCAAATCGAAGCTGCCGGGGCGGGGCGGATGCGCGTCGAGCATCTTCTTGCGCATGGCTACCACTTCGCCCTTGAGCGGGCCGTTTTCCGGGCGTTCCTTGCGCAAAATCGTGTCGCGGATGCGTTCGAAATGCTTGCCGATGGTGGCGTCGCCCGCGCAGAAGCGCGCGCGCGTGAGCGCCTGGTGCTCCCACACCCAGGCCGCGCTGCCCTGGTAGCGCTCGAAGGCCTGCACGCTGGAGACCAGCATGCCCGAGGCGCCGTCGGGGCGCAGGGCGATGTCGATGTCGAACAAAATGCCGGCCGAGGTGTGCGAAGTCATCCACGTGATGAAGCGCTGCGCCAGCTTGGCGTACAGGCCCGGCGCTTCCTGGTCGTCGTCGTCGAAGAGGAAAATGACGTCGAGGTCCGAGACATAACCGAGTTCCTTGCCGCCCAGCTTGCCATACGCGATGACGGCGAATTTCGGCACCTCGCGGTGGCGCGTCGGTAACGTTTGCCAGACGGCTTGCACGGTGGCGGCGACGATGATGTCGGCCAGTTGCGACAGGTAGTCGGCCAGCTTTTCCACGCTGAGGTCGCCCGCCAGGTCTTGCGCCAGGCACTGGAACAGCTGCGCGTGGTGCATTTCGCGCAGGATATCCATCTGCCGCTCCGTGTCGCCGGGCGCATCGTCGAGCTGGCGCTGCAGGTCGAGCGCCAGGGCGGCCGGGTCCGGCACCGTATTGCGGATGCGCTCGTCCAGCAGTTCGTCGAGCAGGATCGGGTGCTGCGTGAGGAAGGTGGCGGCCCAGCCGCTGGCGCACACCATGCGTACGACGCGCTCGAGCGTATGCGGATATTCCGTCAGCAGCGACAGGTAGGCCGAGCGGCGCGCAATGGCTTCCAGGAAATCGAGCAGGCGGCCCAGGGTGGCCAGCTGGCTGGCGTTGCCGTTGGAAACGGAGCAATCGGTGATCAGGGGCAGGGCGGAATTGACGAGGGCGACGAGGCGCGTGCGGCTTGCCTCGGGCAACGATTGCAAACGGGGCGCCTGCCACGTGGCCAGCAGGCGGCGCGCGCAGGCGGCCGGCTCATGGAAACCGAGGGCGGCGAATCTCGCTTCGATGGCTTCCTGCTGGTCCGAGGCGGCGCAATCGTTCGACGTCTGCGGGTCGATGCCCGTGTCGGCAGGCGGCGTGCCGCTGCTCTTGTCGCTGAACATCTCGTCGAACTGGCCGGCAACAAACACGCGGTGCGCTTCCAGCTGGGCCAGCAGGGTGGCAGTGTCGGGCAAGCCCATCATCTGCGCCACGGTCAGGCGGTCGGCCTCGTTGGCGGGCAGGGTGTGGGTTTGCGCATCGTCAAGATACTGCAGCCGGTGTTCGAGGTTGCGCAGGAAGGTGTAGGAGCCGAGCAGCTGTTCCACGATGGCCGGTTCCAATAGCCCCTTGTCCGCGACCGTGCGCAGGGTGGCGCGCGTGGAGCGTTCGCGCAGCTCGGCGTCGCGCCCGCCCCGTATCAATTGGAATACCTGGGCCAGGAATTCGATTTCGCGGATGCCGCCACGGCCCAGCTTGACGTTGTTGCTGCGGTCCGGATGCAGCCGCTCTTGGCGGTTGACCTCGGCGCGGATCTGGCCGTGCATGGTGCGGATGGCATCAATGACGCCGAAATCGAGGTAGCGGCGGAAGACGAACGGGCGCACGATGGCGTCAAGTGACGCGATATCTTCCGGCTTGCCCGTCACGGCGCGCGCCTTGACCCAGGCATAGCGCTCCCATTCGCGGCCCTGCACGATCAGGTATTGCTCCACCATGCCCAGGCTGGCGGCCAGCGGGCCCGAGTTCCCGTTCGGACGCAGTGCCATATCTACGCGGAAAGTAAAACCGTCTTGCGTAATTTCAGCCAGGGCGGCGATCAGTTTCTTGCCCATGCGAATGAAAAACTCGTGGTTGGACAGGCTGCGCTGGCCCGGTACGGTGACTTGCGTGTCGCCATCTTCCGGATACACAAAGATCAGGTCGATATCGGACGAGACATTGAGCTCGCCGCCGCCCTGCTTGCCCATCGCCAGCACCATCAAGGCCTGTTCCTCGCCCGATTCCTCGCCGACAGGCATGCCGTGCAGGGCCACCATCTCGGCCATGATGGCGTCCACATGCGTGCGGATGGCGAAATCGGCAAAGCCTGTCATGGCCGTGACGACTTCGTTCAAGTCGGCCTGGCCTTCCAGATCGCGCGCGATCAGGCCGCAGACGAGCAGGTTGCGCAGGCGGCGCATGGCCCGCTCGGGCGGCAGCGGCGGGGTGGCGGTGTTCGCCTGGGCGGCCAGCTCGGCGGCAAAATCGAGCCCGTCCAGCGGCGCGCGCACCAGTTGGGCTACCTGCGCGGCGCGCTCGGGGGCGGCGTCCAGCCAGCGCTGGTAGAAACGGGAGGCGGAAATCAAAGGCTGTGTGCTCATGGTATCGGTAAGTGTCTCGTGGATGCGGCGTGCATGTTCTTGTTTAACTTGGCTGCGAACGGCGGGGGATGCGGTAAAATTATGCCGCTGGCCTCACGGCCGGCATTGCGTGCTCTTCCGGACGATGGTAAGGGAGGCTTTGCTCAGAAGCAAGCGCAAGGATGCAGGCGCGCACCACGAATGCAGACGATTTTTGCCATTATTTGACGCCGGGCCAGTTTATTAGCTTATTGATGCAAAAACCGCCAGAAGCAAGCGTGACAGAACATGTGCCATTGGCTCTGCGCTGGCAGCGGCTGCGTGCCGCCTATCGCATGGCCAACCTGGCCACCCACCATGTGTTGGGTTTTACCATCAAATTGGTGCTGCTCGCGTATTTCGCCTTCGCCGTGCTGTTTTTATTCCTGCGCTACGCGGTTCTGCCGAATATCGATTATTACAAAGGCGATATCGAGCGGGCGGCCAGCCGTGCGCTGGGCAACCCCGTCAGCATTGCGCGTATTTATGCCTCCTGGCATGGCGTTCGCCCCAATCTCTTCCTCGGCGACGTGACCCTGCGTGACCAGGCGGGCCGCCAGGCGCTGAGCTTGCCGAGCATATCGGCCACCGTGTCGTGGTGGAGCGTGCTGGGTTCAGTGCGCTTTACTACCCTGGAAATCACGCGGCCGGACCTGGACGTGCGGCGCAGCAAGGATGGCAAGCTGTACGTGGCCGGGGTGTTGATCGACAGTACGCAAGGCAGCGATGGCAAGGGCGCCGACTGGCTGCTGTCGCAACATGACATCATCATTCGCGATGGCAAGGTGCGCTGGACGGACGAGGCGCGTGGGACACCCGAGCTGGCCTTATCCCAGGTCAATCTGCTGCTGCGCAACCGCTGGCGCAGCCACCGGCTGGGCTTGCAGGCCACGCCACCCGCCAGTCTGGCCGCGCCCATCGATGTGCGCGCTCACTTCACGCATCCGCCTTTCAGCACGCGCATCTCCGATGTGTCGATGTGGAAAGGCGAGCTGTACGCCGACCTGAAAAACGCCGACCTGGCCGCCTGGCGCCGCTACTTCGATTACCCGTTCGAACTGAGCCAGGGCAAGGGCGCCTTGCGCGCCTGGCTGAGCCTGGATCACGCGCGCCTGGCCGGTTTCACGGCGGACGTGGGGTTGACGGATGTGACGGCGCAGTTGGGCGAGCATATCGCGCCGCTCGACCTGCTGTCGGTCAGCGGACGCATTTCGGCAAAAGAAGAGCTCTCGCAGACACCCGACGGCAAACCGACGTTTGGCGCGAATGGGCACCAGGTGGAGTTGACGAATTTCGCGGTGGAAACCCGAGACGGCCTCAGCCTGCCGCCCACGACTTTGTCCGAGCGTTTCATTGCTGCCACCAAGCGCAAGCTGGCGCGCACGGAAATCACGGCCAAATCGCTCGATTTGCAAACCCTGGCCGCATTGGCCGACAAGCTGCCACTGGGCGAACAGCAGCGCCAGCGTCTCGACGCCATGGCGCCGCGCGGGCGTTTGCAGGATTTTGCCGCGCAATGGGAAGGCGAAATGGCGACACCGGCCAGCTACCGTTTGCGCGGCAAGTTCATCGATCTGGGCCTGAACGCGCAGCCGGTGCGCCTGGCCGTGGCGAAGACGGCGACCGGCCCCGCGCAGGCAGCCGCACCGGCTATCCCCGGTTTCGAACATTTGACTGGCAGTATCGACGCCAGCGACAAGGGCGGCAAGGTCGATATCGATGCACGGGGATTGGTATTGCAACTGGCCTCCTATTTGAGTGAGCCGGCCTTGCCATTCGAACAGTTCGAAATGGAGGCGCGCTGGGCTTTCCAAGCAGACAATATGCTACAAGTCGACCTGGACAGGCTTGATCTTAATCAAGAAGGCATGCGAGTCGCCCTGCATGGTTCGCAGCGTTTGCCTCTCGACGGCAAGAACCTGGGCCAGGTCGACTTGACGGGCACGATCGATAATTTCCAGATCAACACCATCGGCCGCTATCTGCCGCTGCAAACGCCCGAGCACCTGCGCCACTGGCTGACGGGCGCGCTGGAAGGCGGCGTGGCACGCGATGTCAGCCTGCGCCTGCGCGGCGAACTCGAACATTTCCCGTTCAAGGCCGACACGCCTGCCCAGCGCAACCGCGGCGATTTCCGTATCGCCGGCAAGATCGAGAACGGCACCTTGAATTATGCTCCCGGCGAATTTGCGGAAAGCGGTCCGCTGGCGGGCAAGGCGCCCCTGTGGCCGCAGGCGGAAAAGATCAAGGGCAGTTTTGTGTTCGAGCGCGCGCGCATGGAAATTCGCGGCGACACGGCCACTACAGGCGGCGTGGCATTGACGAACGTCAAAGCCGTGATCCCCGACCTGACCGTGTTCGACACATTGCTCGATATCGACGGCAATGCGGCCGGCCCGATGCAGGAATTTCTCAAGTACGTGACGGCCAGCCCCGTGCTGGGCTGGATCGAGCATTTCACGGATGAAACGACGGCCACGGGCAACGCCAAGCTGGCCCTCAAATTGCACTTGCCGATCGAGCGCATGCTCGAGTCGACCGTGCAAGGCAGCTTGCAGCTGGCGGGCAACGACGTGGTGCTGTTCCACGACATGCCGCCCGTGCTGGGCACGCAGGGCAAGATCGAATTCAACGAAAAAGGCGTCAACCTGAATGGTTTGAATGGCAGCCTGCTGGGCGGGCCGCTGGCCATCTCGGGCGGCACGCAGCCGGACAGCTCCATCCAGGTGAAAATTGCCGGCAACATGACCATCGACGGCTTGCGCAAGACCTATCCGGCGCCCGTGCTGCAGCGCCTGGCGAAACATTTGAATGGCGGCGCCCGTTACAGCGGCTTGATCACGGCGCGCGACCACCAGGTGGTGGTCAATGTCGAGTCGCCGCTGACGGGCCTGGGCCTGGATTTTCCCGCTCCCCTGAAAAAGCCGGCCGGCGACAGTCTGCCCGTGAAATTCACCCTGACGGGCAATGCGGCCAATGGCGCCGGCTTGCGCACGGACGATATCCGCATCGCGCTGGGCTCCGGCATCGCTGCGCGCTACCAGCGCCAGAAGCAGGGCAAGGATGCCTGGCGCCTGGTGCGCGGCGGCATCGGCGTGAACGTGCCGGCGCCGGAACCGGAGAGCGGCATGATGCTCAACGTGAATATGAAAACCCTGGACGTGGACAGCTGGATCGCCGCCGGCAGCGAGATCGCCGGCAGCGCGACGGCGTCCGCCGACAGCGGCGGCGCCGACGATGCGCCCGATATCGCGCAATACGTCGTGCCGGACATGATGGCGGCCCGCGCCAGTGAACTGATGCTGGGCGAGCGCAAGCTGGAAAACGTGGTGGTGGGCGCCACGCATCAAAAGGATGTGTGGCAAGCCAATATCGATGCGAAACAGGTGTCGGGCTATGTGACGTGGCTGGAAACGCCATCCGGCCTGGGCAAGATGACGGCGCGCCTGTCGTCGCTGATCATTCCGGAGTCGGCCGCCAACGATGTGAAAAATTTACTGGAAGGAAAAAGTGGCGCCCAATCGATTCCTTCGCTCGATATCGTCGCCGAGCAATTCGAGCTGTTCAACAAGAAGATCGGCCGGCTGGAGTTGCAGGCCTATAACACCATGGCGGCGGGCGGACGCGAGTGGCGCGTGGGCAAGCTGCAACTGTCAAACCCCGATGGCGCCCTGAGCGGCAGTGGCAAATGGGTCATCAAGGATGGGCAGAGCACGACCAGCCTGCGTTTCGGCCTCGATATCGTCGATGCGGGCAAGCTGCTCGACCGCTTCGGCTTTGCCGACACGGTGCGCCGCGGCAAAGGCCGTCTGAGCGGCGACATCGCCTGGAACGGCTTGCCGTATTCGTTCGACATTCCCACCTTGTCGGGGCAGATCGAGATGAACGTGGAGTCGGGCCAGTTCCTCAAGCAGGACCCGGGCGCGGCCAAGCTGTTGGGCGTGCTCAGCTTGCAAGCCTTGCCCCGCTTGCTGAAACTCGATTTCCACGACGTGTTTTCCGAAGGCTTGGCCTTCGACGGCATCACGGCCAACGCCAGCATCAAGCGCGGCGTCGTGACGACGAACAACCTCAAGATGCATGGCGTGGCGGCCACCGTGCTGATGGATGGCACGGCCGATATCGCCAATGAAACGACGAATCTGCACGTGGTGGTGATCCCTGAATTTAACCTGGGAACGGGGCCGCTCGTGTATGCGCTGGCCGTCAATCCCGTCATCGGCCTGGGCAGTTTCCTGGCGCAGCTGTTCCTGCGTGCGCCCGTGATGAAGGCGCTCACTTACCATATGCAGATCGCCGGTCCGTGGAAATCGCCCGTCGTGACCAAACTCGATGGTGGTAAATTGGAACCTGTCGCCGTGCCTGCCGCTGCGGCGGTGGAGGCCGTGGCGAAATAGGCGAGGCGTTCGAATGGATAAGAGGTGGCAATGATGCATACAGTCGCAGCAGTACAAATGATTTCCTCGCCTTCCGTGGAAGACAACCTGGCCACGGCGCGGCGCCTGGTGGCGCAGGCCGCCGCCGGTGGCGCGCAACTGGTGGTGCTGCCTGAATACTGGGCCATCATGGGCAAGCAGGAAACGGACAAGCTGGCCCATGCGGAACAGCCCGGCAGTGGCCCCATCCAGGATGGCATGGCGCAGATGGCGCGCCAGCACGGCATCTGGCTGATCGGCGGCACCTTGCCCCTGATCTCGGGCCAGGAGGGCAAGGTCTTGAATACGACGCTCGTGTACGATCCGCAAGGCGAACCGGCCGGCCGCTATGACAAGATCCACCTGTTCGGTTTTACGCGCGGCATCGAGTCGTACAATGAATCGCGCACCATCGTGCCCGGTGCGCAGGTGCGCGCTATCGAGACGCCGTTCGGCCGCGTCGGCCTGTCAATCTGCTACGACCTGCGCTTCCCCGAACTGTACCGCGCCATGGGCGATTGCGCGCTGATCGTCGTGCCGGCCGCGTTTACCCATACGACGGGCAGCGCCCATTGGGAAGTGCTGCTGCGCGCGCGCGCCATCGAAAACCAGTGCTATGTGCTGGCCTCGGCGCAGGGCGGCCTGCATCCGAACGGCCGGCGCACCTGGGGCCACAGCATGCTGATCGACCCGTGGGGCGAAGTGATCGCCGTGCTGCCTGAGGGCGAGGGCGTGGTCAGCGGCGAGATCGACCTGGTGTTTTTGGCCGGCGTGCGCGAGTCGCTGCCGGCCCTCACGCACCGCACCATGTAAATTGAATTGTGAGAAAAAGCCATGATCCCATTTGAACCCAATCTGTCCAGCCTGGCCGTGGCACGCGATATCCTGCTCACGCCGTTTGGCCTGGACGAAGACAAGCTGCTCAAGGCCCTGGGCACGATGTTTACGCACAAGGTCGACTATGCCGACCTGTATTTCCAGTCGACCAAGAGCGAAGGCTGGAGCCTGGAAGAGGGCATCGTCAAGACGGGCAGCTTTTCCATCGACCAGGGCGTGGGCGTGCGCGCCGTGTCCGGCGACAAGACGGCGTTTGCGTATTCCGACGACATTTCCGAGCGGGCCCTGCTGGAAGCGGCGGCGGCCACGCGCACGATTGCGCGCGCGGGCGCCGGCAAAATCAAGATCGCGGGCCAGATGCAGCCGCAAGGCGGGCGTTCCTTGTACCTGCCCAACGATCCACTGGCCTCGCTCGATGCCACGGCCAAGGTGCAACTGCTCGAGCGCGTGGAAAAGATGGCGCGCGCGAAAGATCCCCGCGTGGTGCAAGTGATGGCGGGCCTGGCTGGCGAATACGACGTGGTGCTGGTGCTGCGCAGCGACGGTGTGCTGGCGGCCGACATCCGCCCGCTGGTGCGCGTGTCGCTGACCGTGATCGCGGAACAGAATGGCCGCCGCGAAACGGGCTCGGCCGGCGGCGGCGGGCGCTTCAGCTATGACTATTTCAGCGATGCCGTGCTGGAACAATACGCGACGGACGCCGTCAATTCGGCGCTGGTGAACCTGGAAGCGCGCCCCGCGCCAGCCGGTCCCATGACCATCGTGCTGGGGCCGGGCTGGCCCGGCATCCTGCTGCACGAAGCGATCGGCCATGGACTGGAAGGCGATTTCAACCGCAAGGGCTCGTCCGCGTTTTCGGACCGCATCGGCGAGCGCGTGGCCGCCAAGGGCGTCACCGTGGTCGATGACGGCACCCTGGCTGGCCGGCGCGGTTCCCTGAACATCGACGACGAGGGCAACCCGACGCAGTGCACGACCCTGATCGAGGACGGCATCCTCAAGGGTTACATCCAGGACACGATGAACGCGCGCCTGATGAAGATGCCCGTGACGGGCAATGCGCGCCGCGAATCGTTCGCCCACCTGCCCATGCCGCGCATGACAAATACGTACATGCTGGGCGGCGACAAGGACCCGGGCGAGATCCTCGCATCCGTGAAAAACGGCTTGTATGCCGTCAACTTCGGCGGCGGCCAGGTCGACATCACGAACGGCAAGTTCGTCTTCTCGGCCAGCGAAGCGTACATGATCGAAAACGGCAAGCTCAGCTACCCGGTGAAGGGTGCGACCCTGATCGGCAATGGCCCGGACGTGCTCAACCGTGTCTCCATGATCGGCAACGACATGCGCCTCGATTCGGGCGTGGGCGTGTGCGGCAAGGAAGGGCAGAGCGTGCCCGTGGGCGTGGGGCAGCCGACCTTGCGCCTCGATGGCATCACGGTTGGCGGGACTGCCTGATCTTTTCGGGCACTGCGCGGCCAACAACGGTGTCGGATTACGCGCGGCTGCGCCGCGCAATCCGACCTACATTTCTGGCAAGCTGATCGTGTAGGTCGGGTTAGCCCGAAGGGCGCAACCCGACACCACCGCTATTTCTCAGAATTTATACTTCACCCCCGCACTGACAAAGCGTCCTGCCGCGCCCGCGTAGTCGAGCGGGTTGTAGCCCGTGGCGCCATACGTCAGCGGGTCGAGCGGGGCGATCTTGTCGAACAGGTTTTGTATCGTCGCAAACACTTCCAGCTTGGGCGTGGCCAGCCAGCGGGCCGTCAGGTCCACCGTGGTGAACGAGGCGATGCGGCAGCCGCGCGGCGCGTCGGTGCCGTCGGCGAAATGCGTGGCGCAGCCGTCCGGGTCATTCTTGAACAGTATGTTGTCGAGCGGCGCACGGTAGTTGACGTTGGCCGTGACCCGCCAGTTCTGGCGTTCCCAGGTGGCGCCCAGGTTGATGCGGTCGTCCGGCGTACCCATGCAGTTGGACACGTCGCAATTGCCATGCGTGCCGGCAAAATCGCGCTGCGTGCCATCGCGTTCCGTGCGCAGCCATTTGTACAGATGCGTCCACTTCAGGTCGAAGGTCAGGTTGCCATAGTCGCCGCCCAGGTTGAAGCGCTGGCGGGCGTCGATATCGATGCCGCGCACCGTCGTTTGCGCCGAATTCACATAGTTGGCCAGCACGGCCGTGATGGCGCCCGGATCGCCGGCAATGCCGGTGGCCGTCGATGGGTCGCGCGCTACGTTGCCGGCGGCAATGGCCGCATCCGTTTGCTCCTGGTTGATTTCATTCTTGCGGCGGATTTGCCACAGGTCCACGGAAATGCTGCTGCGCGGCAGCGGGTCCCACACGGCGCCGACGGAAAAGCTGCGCGAACGCTCCGGCGACAGGTTCGGATTGGGCGAGGTGATGACGGCGATCGGCGCGGGATCGCACGCCACTTCCACGCCCAGCGCGCAGCGCAGCGGATCGCTGGCGGTGGAAAACGCGGCCAGGCCGCCGACGCCGTTTTCCGCCGCGCTGGGGGCGCGGAAGCCCTTGGCGAAGGTGCCGCGCAGGGCCAGTTCGCGCATGGGCGTCCATTTCACGCCCACTTTCGGCGTGTAGGAATTGCCCACGTCGGTGAAATGGTCGGCGCGCAGGGCGCCTGACAGCTCGACGGTTTTCAGCACGGGCGCCAGCACTTCGGCGTAGATGGCCGAGGCGTTGCGGCTGCCCTTGTAGGCGGAATAGCCGAGGCCGATGATATTGC
Source organism: Janthinobacterium sp. NKUCC08_JDC (assembly GCF_019345575.1). NCBI lineage: Bacteria > Pseudomonadati > Pseudomonadota > Betaproteobacteria > Burkholderiales > Oxalobacteraceae > Janthinobacterium > Janthinobacterium sp. NKUCC08_JDC. The sequence continues at coordinate 30,574 of NZ_JAHKQW010000010.1, forward strand.
CCCGCTCCGTGCCCGTGGTGGGCTTGAGTTCCGTCGATTCATGGCGGAATTCCGCACCCACGGCCACGCCCAGGCCGCCGCCGTCCAGCTTTGCCACCTCGCGGCTGGCCTTGAAGTCGATCTGCGCGATATGCGTCTTGGCATCGTTCGAGATGCGCGGCGACAGGGCCGCGTACAGCTCGGGCGAATTGAGGCCCGCGTTTTCCGCGATGCGCCACAGGCTGCCGGCCGGCAGGGCCGCATAGGCGGGGTTCAGGCTGGCCGCCGCCACGTTCGCGGCGGTCGGGTTGAGCAGGGCGAAGGCGACGTCGCGCTGTAGGTAGCCGTTCAAGTCGTTCGACACCTTGTTCTGCGAGTACAGCAAGGCGCTGTCGATATCCCAGCCCGCCACCGTGCCCTTGATGCCGGCCACAAAGCGCGTGAAGGTCGAATTGACTTCCGACAGGCGCGGTCCCACGTCGGCCGCCAGGTAGCGCAGCCGCGCCGCCGTGCCGAAATATGGATTGTCCGGGTGGGCTGCGCCGAGCGACACGCCCGCATTGCTGACGGGCCCGCCCGGGTAGCCGACCGAGCCGCTGACCGTCGATGGCGTGGTGGCCGAGTTTGATTCGCTGTGATACACGTTCAGTTCCGCATACGTCTGCAGTGCTGGCGTCAGTTGCCAGGCGGCGCGGCCGAAGAAATTGATGTTCTTTTGCTTGGGCTGGATCTGCCCGTACTGCTGCGCGGCATCGGTCAGGCAGCCGCCGCCCGGGTCGCCTTGCGGATGCGTGGTGAAGTTGCCGCAGGCGGCGCCGGGGAAGGTGCGCGTAAAATCCGCGCCGGACAGGTTGCCGCGGTTGTAGTAGTCGAGCGTGTCGGGATTGCGCACATTGCCGTTGACGGCACTGCCGGCCGCGTTGTTGGTGGTGATGGCGCCCGCACCGCTGAGCGACTCCTGCGCGCTGAAACCCAGGTCGCGCAAGTCGCTGCGGCCCACGGCGCCCCGTCCGGCCCGGTCGCGGTTCCAGATGGCGGCCTTTTCGCTGTACTCGAGGTTCAGCAGCACGTTGTAGCGGTCGCTGTCGATGTCGCCGAAGCCGTGCGTGATGGCGGCGCGCGCATCGCGCCCGTCCCACTCCTTCGTCTTGCCGTAATTGCCCTTGATGGCCGTGCCCTGGTAGTCGCGCCGCAGGATCACGTTGACAACGCCGGCAATCGCGTCCGAACCGTAGATGGCCGAGGCGCCATCCTTGAGGATTTCCACCCGTTCCACCGCTTCCAGGGGAATGATGTTCAGGTCGGCGAATACCTTCTGGCCATCGTCGGCCAGGCCATACGGCGCGACGCGGCGCCCGTTCAGCAGCACCAGGGTCGAGGCCGTACCCAGGCCTCGCAGCGATACGCCGGAAGCGCCGGCGGCAAAGCCGTTGCCGAAGGTGGTGGGCACCGAGCCCTGGTTGTCGACGGCCAGGGTCTGCAGCAGTTCGGCCACGCTGGACTTGCCCGATTTTTCAATGTCGGCCGCGTTCAGCGTTTGCACGGCCGACGCCGTTTCCGCCTGCGCGCGGCGGATGTTCGAGCCGGTGATTTCCACGCGGGCAACGGGGGCAGCATCCTGCGCCAGGACGGGTAGACTCAGCAGCGCACTGGCCAGCGCCAGGCCCAGTCTGGGTGGTGAAAAAGCAGCGGATGGTAAGGATGGTGTAGGGCTCATGCGGTTCTCCGGAAAGGTCAGGCAGTCAGGAATCGTCGATGCGTCCTTGAGTTTTGCCCGTGCGGCGATGCCGGGAGTAGATCTGGATCAAGGAGTGCCCCGCTTGTCGTCGATAGAATGGCTGGCGTGGCGTGGTTGCCACGACGGACACAGCGGTAGTGGCCTGCGAACGGGTAGGGGCAGCGCGCAACTTTTTATGCTTTTTAACGTACTTTGCAGTGTAAAACGGCAGCGGCATGCGGCTTTGCCGACAAATATGCTTGCCAACCCTTGCAATTTAGGTTTATAGTCGTTCATCACTTACGGATGACTCGCATGTTCGCTCGCCACTTTTTTACCGCTTATTTTTACTTTAGCAATTCCAACCCAAAGGCGGTGGAGTAGCGGTCGGTTCACGTAGCAGCAAAACGAGATCCCAGCAAATTCTAAAAAACCGCCACTGATGGCGGTTTTTTTTTACCCAGATGTTTTACCCATCCTTAAATTTTGGAGAAAATGATGCCCCGCACCGATGATTTGCGAATTCGCGAAATGAAGGAATTGACCCCGCCGTCCCACCTGATCCGCGAATTCGCCTGCTCGGAGCAAGCCGAACAGACCGCCGCCAGCGCCCGCATTGCCCTGCACCGTATCCTGCACGGCCAGGACGACCGCCTGATGGTGGTGATCGGGCCTTGCTCCATCCACGACACCAAGGCGGCGATGGAATATGCGCGCCTGCTGGTGAAGGAGCGTGCGCGTTTCGCGGGCGAACTGGAAATCGTCATGCGCGTCTACTTCGAGAAGCCGCGCACCACGGTGGGCTGGAAGGGCCTGATCAACGATCCGTACATGGACAACAGCTTCCGCATCAACGACGGCTTGCGCATGGCGCGCGAACTGTTGCGCGATATCAATGAGCTGGGCTTGCCGGCCGGTACCGAGTTCCTCGACGTGATCAGTCCGCAATATATCGCCGACCTGATCAGCTGGGGCGCCATCGGCGCGCGCACGACGGAATCGCAGGTGCACCGCGAGCTGGCGTCGGGATTGTCCTGTCCCGTCGGCTTCAAGAATGGCACGGACGGCAATGTCAAAATCGCCGTGGAAGCCATCAAGGCCGCCTCGCAGCCGCACCATTTCCTTTCCGTCACGAAGGGCGGCCACTCGGCCATCGTCTCGACCAACGGCAATGAGGATTGCCACATCATCTTGCGCGGCGGCAAAACGCCGAACTATGACGCGGCCAGCGTGGACGACGCTTGCAAGGCGATCGCGGCGCAAGGCCTGGCGGCGCGCCTGATGATCGACGCCTCGCATGCGAACAGCTCGAAAAAACCGGAAAACCAGATTCCCGTGTGCGCCGACATCGCCAGCCAGGTGGCGGGCGGCGACGACCGCATCGTCGGCGTGATGGTGGAATCGCACCTGGTGGCGGGGCGCCAGGATTTGATCCCGGGCAAGGAATTGATCTACGGCCAGTCCGTCACGGACGGTTGCATCGACTGGAGCGCCAGCGTGGCCGTGCTGGAAAACCTGGCGGCAGCCGTCAAGCAGCGCCGCTTGAAGGGCGACGCGGAATAAGTGACGTGGCGCGCAGCATGAAAAAAAGCCCGGAAAGCTAAGCTTTCCGGGCTTTTCAGTTTTCAGCCGAGAGCAGATGCCGTCAGCTTAGAACTTGTAGGAACCGCTCAGGTAGAACTGGCGGCCCAGAGCGCTCGAGTACGATGGGTTGTAGCCCACTTGATGCGAACCCGTGTTACGCAGGGTGAACGGCGGATTGCGGTCGAACAGGTTCAGGATGCCGCCCGTGATTTCCACGTTCTTCATCGGACGGTAGGCCGTCTGGAAGTCGAAGGTGGTATAGCTCGGCACTTCCAGTTGGATGCCATAGCATTCGCCAGGGCTGCCAGCCACGATCACGGCGCAATCGTCAGCCGTCTGTTCCTTGTCCGTATAGCCGTTGCGGTAGCTGGCGCTCAGCGTATGCGTGAACTTGGCTGTCTCATACGTGGTGGTGGCACGGATGATGTTGCGGAAGCTGACCTTGTCGTTCGAACCGTAGCGATTCAGGCTGGTTTCCCATTGATCATCGGTGCCCGGCGTCGTGTAGCGCGAACGCAGCAGGTAGGTACCCATCAGGCGGCTCGTCAGGCGGCCGTCCAGCAGCTTCATCTTGTGGGTGAAGTCGTAGTCGATACCGCGGTTTTCCACCTTGCCGATGTTAATCGGCAGCAGCTTGATGGCCAGCACGTCCTTGCCCGTCGAGCTGATGTGCTTGGTGGTGAACAGATTGGCGTACTTGGCAGGATCGTTGAAGATCAGGCCTTCGGACACGGCGGTCACCTGGTCGCGGATTTCCACGTTCCACAGGTCGAACGACATCGACAGGCTGTCGATTGGTTCGAACACGGTACCGATGCTCCATTGCTTCGACGTTTCCGGCTTCAGGTCCGGGTTGCCGCCCTGGAAGGCTTCGAATTGCTGGCGTCCCACGCCGCTGCAGTAGCTGGCCAGCGGATGGCCGCCCATGCCGTTCGCTGCCGTCAATGGGCATTGATAGTTACCGCCCGTGACGCCCCAGTCTTCCAGTGGACCGGCGATTTCCTGCATGCTGGCGGCGCGGAAGCCGGTGCCGGCAGCGGCGCGGAACATCAGGCTCTTGGTGGCGGAATACTTGCCGCTGACTTTCCAGGTGGTGGCGTTTTCTTTCTTGCCTACCGTCTTGCCCGTCAGCTTGTCGTCGATGGATCCGATCTGGTCGTAACGCAGCGAGCCGGTCATTTCCAGTTTTTTCGAGATTGGCATCATCAGCTCGGCGTAGGCGCCGGCATTGTCGCGTGCGTATTCGCTGTCGACTTGTGCATTGTCAAACAGGATCTGCGCCTGTTTGGCAACATTCGCCTGCTGCACCTTGTACGAGGTGTTGCGGTAGTCGGCGCCCACGCCCAGCATGGCCGTGCCGCCTGGCAGCGAGAACACAGGACGCGAAGCGCGGCCGTCGATGCCCTTCATTTCCACGGTTTGCGTGTTGTAGGTGCCGCTGAAGCCCGTGCCCAGCAGTGCCTGGCGCATGGCATCCGGCATGGAACCGACCGGGTAGGCGAACGGGTCGATATTGCCGGCGGCTACTTGCGCGTCGAATTTGTCCGCCAGCGGGAAACCGCTGACGTATTCTTGCGTCTGCTTGTTTTTCGAGTACGTTACGGCGGAGTTGATGTCCCAGCCGAATGCATTGCCATCGATGCCGGCGACGATGTGGGTGGCCTTGGTGCCGTAATCGTAGACGCGGTTGCCCATTTCCGACAGGCGGTATTTGGCGACGGCGCCCGTGGCGTTGGCCAGTTGCGCTGGCGTCAGGTTCGGCGCCAGATATTTGTTGAACAGCGGCGAGCCGACATCGACGGAGAAATCGGCCGGGTACGGCGCAATGCTGGCGACGACGCGCGCTTCCGTGTAGGCGAGGTCATAGAAACCCTGGAAGCCGGTTTTGCCCAGTTTGACGGTACCCGAGCTGAAGATGGCGTCGCGCTTCGATTCGGGATTGATTTCGATGGTCGATGGCGAATCGAAATAGCAGTTGCCGTCGCCATAGAAATCCATGTTGCTGGCGGCGCATTTGCCGCCATGGGCCAGTGCGTACGGGTTCAGGTTGACGGACTTGCTGACTGTCTTGCCGGTGGCAGGATCGATGGCATCGTAATCGACAGTTGCGTTGCCTGGCGCGGAGCGCGAGGAACCGTTGATGAATTGCAGTGCCTTGCCGTTCTTCGGATCGTTGAAATTGATGATGCCGCTTTTCGCGAAGCTGCGCTGCGATGCTTTCAGCGATTTTTGTTCGTCATGGCTGGCCGACACGAAGATGCTGTAGCCGTCTTCGTCGATGTCGCCGAAGCCCTTGCTGATGGAAATCGAGTTGCTGGCGCCGCCTTTTTCTTCAGGACGCGAGTACTTGGCATTGATTTCCAGCGGCGATGCGCCTTTTTTCAGGATGAAGTTGACCACGCCGGCGATGGCGTCTGCGCCATACAGTGCCGAGGCGCCGTCCGTCAGCACTTCCACGCGCTCGATGGCCGACAGGGGGATCGAGTTCAGGTCGATGGTGGTGCCGGAATTGGATGGCGCAATACGGCGGCCGTTCAGCAGCACCAGCGTGTAGGCTGCGCCGATATCGTGGATCGAAGCCGTGGTGACGCCGCCGCCGCCGCCGCCAACCGAATCGGCGGCCACGGAGAAGCCCTGCATCGCAGGAATTTGCTGGATGAAATCGGTCACCGTGGTGACGCCGGTTTTCTTGATGTCTTTCTGGTTGAACGACTGCACCGGCAGCGACGCTTCGGAAGCGATGCGCTTGATGCTCGAACCGGTGACTTCCACGCGTTGCATGGTGCCATCTGTTGTTTCTTGTGCATACGCGGCGTGCATGCTCAGGGCCATGCCGCCTGCAAACATCAGGCGCAGCGACCGCGATATTACATTTTCTATCATCATCTGAAATTCCTTGTTATTGTGATAAAGGCGGCAATTATTTTGAAATAACTTGTTGCTTACTAACAATTTATTTGCCTTTTTACAAATCCACCAATGAAAATTCTGTAAATTTTCAGGGCCCTCATCAAAACATTCACGATTCAGATTGTCAATTTCGTGCGGACTTTTTGGACGAAATGCAACATTTCCCTGTTTTTTTTGTAATCCTTCAGCAATAAAGTATCGCGGACCCTTGTCAGCCCTGCTCAGATGCGTAAAATAAAACGGCGCACATCATCGCTGATGGCGCCGTCTTTGGCATGGCTGGCACACGCTGGCCAGCGCTGTCTGGTCTGTCTTTCTTCCGTCACTCCCTCAAAACGTATAGCTGCCGCGCAAGTAGTAGGCGCGCCCGATCGGGTCCGTGTAGCGCGGGTCATAGCCTTTCTGGAACAAAGTGCCCTGGTTCGAGAACGGTGGTTCCCTGTCCATCAGGTTTTTCACGCCGGCCGTCAGCAACAAGCCTTTCCACACGTAACTGCCCGACACGTTGAGCAGGCTGTATGACGGCACATCGTGGCGGTATGGCGGCTCGACCAGATTCTGGTCCGTGTAGCCGGACTTGAACGATTGCGACACGGTGGCGCCCCAGTTGCCCAGGCGCCAGTTCAGCGCCGCCGTATGTTTCCAGCGGAACACGGGATTGTTGTCCGCGTAGCGGCCCACGTTGGCAATGAATTCGCCGCCGCGCTCGTTCTGGTAGTCATACTTGTGGGTCCACGTGCCATCGACCGTGACGCTGAAATCGCCATACGCGCCACGTCCCAGGCGGGCATTCAGGCTGACGTCGATGCCGTCGGTTTTCACTTCGCCGAGGTTGTCGTTCAAGTCCAGGATGGCGTAGGGCGAACCATCGGGATTGCGCAGGAACAAGGCCTTGTACTTTTCGTAGTTGCCGAAGATCGATTGCTCGGGCAGGGAGGAAATCTTGTCCTTCAGGTGGATGTTCCAGTAATCGACGGCAAGCGTGACTTCCTTGATCGGTTCGAGCACGAGGCCGACGGCGAAGGTGGTGGATTTTTCCGGTTTCAGGTTTTCATTACCGCCTTGCAGCTTGAATTGCTGCAAGTCGCAATCGCGCAGGGGATTGGCACCGGGCTGCGGCACGCCGCCCGGGCACAGGATGGGGTCGTCGTAGGTATCGTTGGTGTCGTTCTTCGATGGCGGCGCATTCTTTTCAAACAAGGTGGGCGCGCGGAAACCCGTGCTGGCCGAGCCGCGCAGCACCAGCGCGCTGCTGGCCTGGTAGCGCAGGGCCAGCTTCGGATTGGTGGTGCTGCCCACGTCGCTGTAGTGGTCGAAGCGGGCGGCCAGCTGCACTTCCAGATCCTTGATCAAGGGCAGGTTGACTTCGCCGAAGACGGCCTGGATCGTGCGCGAGCCGCTCTTCGACAGTGAGCCGGACAAGCCGGAACTGGCGGCCTGGCCGGCGATATCGCGGTTGACATTGAAGTCGGCCTTTTCGTGCCGTACTTCGCCACCCAAAGCGATGGCCAGCGGGCCGCCGGCCAGCTGCGTCAGTTCGCGGCTGCCCTTGATGTCGAAGCCCGTCGTGGTGACCTTGGCGTTCTGCACCTCGCCGCGCAGGGCGGTGCTGTCCAGGTAAGCCTTGCCGGCCGCGTCCTGCACGCCGAACGGGTTCAGGATGCCGTTCAACACGCCAGCGGCAAAGCCCGCATCCTGCACATAGCCACCCGTGAACTTTTCCGACGACTTGCTGATCGCGTGGCTCAAGCCCGTCTTGTAGTCCCAGCCGGACAGCTCGCCTTCGAGGGCCAGCACCAGGCGGTCTGCCTTGCCATCCGAATCGATCTGCCGCTGGCCTGCTTCCACGGGGCGCCAGTTGACGCTCAGCGGCTGGCCCGACAGGCCCGGCTGGGCCGGCACGCCGCCCGCATTGCCCGGATAGTATGGACTGGTGCTGGGCAGGATCAAGCCCGTTTGCGGCGGCGGCGCCGTGCGTGCCTTCACCTTGTTTTCCGAATGCAGGTATTCCACCGTGGCCAAATGGCCGCCACCGAGCTTGAAGGCGCCCTTGCCGAAGAATGCCAGCTGTTCCTGTGCGGGCAGGTTGTCGATCTGGCGCGTGTAATCCTGGCGGCAGGTGCCGTTGGCGGCGGCCACCGACAAGGGCGGCAGGCAACCGCTGGCCGCGTAGGGATTGCCGGCCAAGCCGTCGCCGCCATTGGCCGCCGCATCGAAGTAGTTGCCGGGGAAAGTCGTGCCGCTGGTAATGGACAGCCCGCGCGAGGGGATGATGCCGGTCTTGGAAAAGTCACGGTCCTGCGACGTCAGCACTTTTTGCTTGTGGTAGTCGAGCACGCCGAAAATATTGTAGCCGTCCGTGTCGAGCTTGCCGAAACCCGTCGACAGGTTGACGCGGTGCTCGCCGCCACCCTTGTGTTCGGGCGAGACGACCTCGGCGGTGATATTCGTGACGTTGACGGAGCGCTTCGTGATGAAGTTGATGACGCCGCCGATGGCATCCGTGCCGTAGATGGCCGAGGCGCCGTCGCGCAGCACTTCGACACGTTCCAGGGCGGCAATCGGGATGATGTTCAGGTCGACGCTGGCGCCGTCATACGGATGGTTGGCGATGCGCCGGCCGTTGAGCAGGACCAGGGTCTTGTCGCCGCCCAGGCCGCGCAAGTCGGCGCTGGCCTGACCGCCCGTGGGCAAGCCGCTGGTATTGCCGCCGACGGCATTGCCGCTGCCCATGCTCGACGCGTTCGAGGGGATCTTGCTCAGCACTTCCTGGGCCGTCGTCAAGCCCTGCTTGGCGAAATCCTCGGCCTTGAAGATGGACAAGGGCGTCGCCGTTTCCGAGACGAGTCGCTTGATGGAGGAACCGGTGACTTCGACACGCTGCATGGCAGGGGGCTCGCCGGCGGTGCCGGTGTCCTGCGCCATGGCCGCATGGCCATACGCGCCGAGCAAGGCTGCGCACAACAGGCGCAAGGTGGGGGAGGGGCTGCGGGTTTGCGTCATCTGACACTCCTGTGGCGTGGGTTTGGCCAAGTGGCCTGCAAGGGAGTTTTACAGGCGCGCAGCAGCTAAGGTTTGTGCTGGCACAAGAGCTGTGCGGATGAGCGACCTGGCGCCACAGTCCGGGCGAAAAAAAAGGCGGTGATTGCTCACCGCCTTGCGTCAGGATACGGATGTCGGCTTAGAAGAACTTGTAGCTGGCGCCCAGTTTGAAGTAGCGGCCGATGGCGCCGCTGGCATCCATCGGGTTGTAGCTCATGCCGCCGTAGGTCAGCGGGTCGAGCGGCGCGATCTTGTCGGTCACGTTGTTGATCGAGGCAAACAATTGCAACTGTTTGTTGACGTTCCAGCGGCTCGACAGGTCGAGCGTGGTGAACGAGGCGAGCTTGCAACCGTTCGGCGCCGCGGTGCCGTCGGCCAGCTTGGAAGCGCACGGCTTGCCTTCAAACAGGATGTTCTTCATGTCCGAACGGTAGTTCAGCACGCCGCTGACGTTCCAGTTGCCCAGGTCCCACGAGCCGGTCAGATTGATCTTGTCCTTCGGCGTGCCGGCGCAGTTGGACGTGTCGCAATTGCCATGCGTGCCGGCGAACTGGTAGCGCACGGTGGACGACTCGGCCCGCACCCACGAAGCGATATGGGTCCAGGTCAGGCCGAACGTGGCGCGGCCGTAGTCGCCCAGGCGCACGCGCTGCTTGACATCCAGGTCGATACCCTTGATCTCCGTGAAGCTGGAGTTGCGGTACGGCGCCTTGGTGATCAGCAAGGTGCCTGTGTTCGGCGTGACGACGCCGTTGATGGTCAGGTTGTTGTCGGCGCGGATGGCTGTCGGCAGGGCGGCTGCTTCGTTGTACGGCAGCGGATTGATCTCGTTTTCACGCTTGATCTTCCAGGCATCGAGCGACAGGCTGGTATCGTTGAACGGATCCCACACCAGGCCCAGGGTGTAGCCCTTGGATTTTTCCGGCTTGAGGCTGGGGTCGCCGACCTTGACGGCCGCCACTTGCAGTTCGCAGTCGCTGGCATTGGCGCCCGGCAGGCGGGTGCCGCCCGGGCAGCGCACGGGATCGCTCACGGTCGAGGTGCCCGTCGATTGCGAATCGGCGTTGCTTTCGGCCGGGCCCGGTGCGCGGAAGCCTTCCGAATACGTGCCGCGCACGGCGAAGGTTTTCAGCGGCGTCCACTTGGCGCCCAGTTTCGGCGTGGTCGACGAGAAACGGTCGTATTTGTCGTAACGCAAGGCGCCCGACAGTTCCACCGTCTTGATGACGGGCGCCAGCACTTCGAGGAACACGGCCGAGACCTTGCTGTCGCCCTTGGCGGCCACGTAGCTGGCGTTGATGGAACCGTCTTCCGTGCCCGTCAGCGATGGATTGTCGAGCTTGTCGCGGCGGTGTTCCGCGCCGATCGCCAGGCCCATGGCGCCACCGGGCAACTGCATCAGTTCGCGCGTGGCCTTGAAGTCGATGATGTCGAGCTTGGTCGTGGAATCGGAGGTGGCGTTCGTCACCATGGCCGCGTACAGCGATGCGGGATTCTTGCCCGCCTGCGCGCCGATGTAGTACGGGAAATATTGGCTGTTCGGATTGCCTAGCGCATCCCTGACGACGGCCATGTTCAGCATGTTGCTGTAATCGAGGTGCAGTTTCGATTCCGAATGCGTGTAGCCGGCATCGTAGTCCCAGCCCATGGCATTGCCCTTGACGCCGAGCACGATGCGGTTGAACTCGTTGTTGGCGGTGCGCGTGCTGGCGCCCACGTCGAACGCCTGGTAGCGCACGCGCACCGGCACGCCATACGGATTTTGCGGGTGGTTGGCGGCCAGCACGATGCTGGTGCCGGTGCCGGTGGCATAGTTGATGACGCCCGCCTTGTTGCCGGCGTTCGGCGGGAAGGCGACGGTGGGCGTGACCGACGGCGGTATCATGGCGAACGCCGTATCGCGCTTCGAGTAGCCCGCTTCCGCATACACCTGGGTGTCGGCATTGACTTGCCAGGTGCCGCGCGTGTACAGGTTGATCGATTCGATCTTCGGCTGCATCGCGCGGAACTGGTCGTGGTGCCACAAACAGCCGCCCTTCGGATCTTGCGGTGAAGACACGGACAAGCTCGAGCAGCCGGGCAGGGACACATAGTTGTTGGTGACGGGGTCGCGGATCAGGCCTGTCGGTGCCGCATTTGCATCGTTGTTGCCATTGATGTAGCCGCCGGCGAACTGGGTGTTGATCGCATAGCCATACGGGCGCAGGTCGGCCTTGCCTATCCATTTGCGGCCGGCGCGGTCGCTGTTCATCAGCATGTCCGATTTGCTGTATTCGGCATTGACGACGAAGTTGAATTTATCCGTATCGAGGTTGCCCTTGCCGAAAGTCAGCGAGGCGCGGTGCTGCTTGGCGTCGCTGTCGCCAGAGATGCCCGTGTCGCCTTTCAGGGTCAGCCCTTCGAAGTCCTTGCGCAGGATGATGTTGACGACGCCGGCGATGGCGTCTGCGCCGTAGGTCGACGAGGCGCCGTCCTTGAGGATTTCAATGCGTTCGACGATCTGCATCGGCACGGTGGACAGGTCGGTAAAGCTCTTCTGGCCGTCATCGGCGCGCGCGAACGGCGCCATGCGGCGGCCGTTGAGCAAGACCAGGGTCGAGGTGGCGCCCAGGCCGCGCAGCGAGATGGCCGTGGAACCGGCGGCAAAGCCGTTGCCGAAGCCCGTCGGCAGGGAGCCGGCGCCATCGGCGGTCAGGGTTTGCAGGTATTCGGCGACGGTGGCCTTGCCCGATTTCATCAAGTCGTCGCGGCTGATGACCTGGACCGGCGATGCGGTCTCGGCCGTGGCTCGTTTGATGCTCGAGCCTGTAATTTCCACACGTTGTACATTGGCGTCTTGCGCCATTGCCGGCGCCGCCATCATGCCCAGGCTGAGCGCTGCTACGCTACCCGAAAAAATCAGGCGTACGGAGCGGGACATCACTGTTTCCATCATCATTCTCAGAACTCCGAAAGTGTGCTCGGCCGGCCCTTGTACGGCACAGCTTTGCCAAGGTGATAAAGATTGCTGCGTCGGCAATCGCCATGGATCAAACGGCATATCGTGTGAGCCGTCGTGATTGATAAGACCACTTGCCGAGAAACCTTGTCAACGCGCACACATCTGCTTTCAGCATGGAAACAACAGTGTTTTTTATCATGTTGATACGTTTCAATAATTGCAATTATTTTAATGTTGCAGTGCGATGCGTATTTTCCGTACTGCCATAAAAACAGCTGTCATTGGCAACCATAAGGGGTACTGGCAGGCCGATTTTTCATGGACGCCGCTTGTCTATGCTGCGCTGCGGAAGATTCTCCCCGCGAGGCTGGCGGCCGTGGCTGCGCGTCACGCCAGTGCTGCGGCTTTTCGCCCGGCGAACAGAATATGCGTTATCGTTACGCCTTTTTCCGGCTTGCCTGCATGTGGTCGGGGCTGGCGATGAGCAAGGCATAGATCTTGCGAGGATGGACTGGTTTTGGCGGTGGAATCCTGTATCCCAGGGGGAAGCCAGTACAAGCGCACCAATACGGTGCGACAGATAATCGAGATGAAGGGTATTACATGAAGTCACCATGGATGCGGCGCATGGCGCTGCTCGCCTGCCTGGCCACCCTGCCGCTGGCGGCCATTGCCGCCGCCGATGCTGCCCCTGCCGCCGCAGGCGCGCCGGTGAAAACCTTGCGCTATATCCTGCCGGCCGCCGAGACGGGCTTCGATCCCGCTACCGCGCGCGACCTGTATTCGAACCACATCACGCAGGCCGTCTTCGACACCCTGTACACCTATGACTACCTGGCGCGCCCCGTCAAGGTGGTGCCCGGTGCGGCGGCCGCCATGCCGGAAGTGTCCGCCGACGGCAAGACCTACACCATCCGCCTGAAAAAAGGCATGTATTACACGCCCGACCCCGCGTTCGGCGGCAAGCGCCGCGAACTGACGATGGCCGACTACGTGTATTCGTGGAAGCGTTTGTTCGACCCGCGCCTGGCCTCGCCGCACAGCTGGCTGTTCGAAGGCAAGGTAGTGGGACTCGACGACCTGGCCAAGGACGCGGCCAAGTCGAACAAGCTCGACTACAGCAAGAAGGTGGCCGGCCTGGAAATCCTCGACCCGTACACCCTGCGCGTGACCCTCACCAAGACCGATTTCAATTTCCCCATGATCCTCGCCTACGTGCCGACGTCCGCCGTGGCGCGCGAAGTGGTGGAGAAATACGGCGACGTGAAGGGCGAAGTGGGTTCGAATCCCGTCGGTACCGGCTACTACACCTTGGGCGAATGGACGCGCGGCAACCGCATCGTGTTGAATCGCAACCCGCAGCACTTGCCGGAAACGTGGAATTTCCTGGCTGGCGACGACCCGGACGACCAGCGCATCGTGCGCCAGATGCAGGGCAAGCGCATTCCCGCCATCGACCGCATTGAAATTTCCGTCATGATCGAGGACCAGTCGCGCTGGCTGTCGTTCCAGAGCGGCGGCACGGACGTGTTCTGGCTCGATGGCCCGCTGGCGCCGAAAGCGCTGCTCAACGGCAAGCTGCGTCCCGAGCTGGCGGAGAAGGGCGTGCAACTGTCGCGCCTGCTGGATCCCGAGATCAGCTATTACTACTGGAATATGGAAGATCCGACCTTGGGCGGTTTCAGCAAGGAAAAGATCGCCCTGCGCCGTGCCATTGCCATGGCGCACAACATCGACGAAGAAATCCGCATCATCTGGAATGGCCAGGCCAAGCGCCTCGACTATCCGATCCCGCCCGGCGTCGTCGGCTACGACCCGCACTACAAATCCCTGCTGCAATACGATCCCGTGCTGGCGAACAAGTTGCTCGACAAATTCGGCTACAAGAAGGGCGCCGATGGCTGGCGTACTTTGCCGGACGGTAAGCCGCTGCTGATCCGCTACGCTTCGCGCAATGAAGCCAATGGCGTGCTGCAGGCGGAAATGTGGCGCAAGACCTACAACTCGCTGGGCATCCGCATGGAAAACGACCGCATGATCTTTTCCGACATTTTAAAGACGGAAAAGCAGTGCAAGATGCAGACGCGCACGGCGCCGTGGCTGGCCGACTATCCGGACGGCGACAACTTCATGCAGCTGTTCTACGGCCCGAACACGCACCAGAACAACAATGGCTGCTACCAAGATCCCGAATACGACAAGTGGTACGCGGCCAGCCAGGCCATGCCGGCCAGCCCCGAGCGCGACGAGCTGTTCCACAAGATGGCGCGCCGCCTGGAAGTGAATGCTGGCGCCCTGATCGGCTATGCGCGCTACCGCAACATGCTGGCGCAAAAGTCGGTGCTCGGCTACAAGAAGCACCCGATCCTGTTCCAGGAGTGGGCGTACATGGATATCGACAGCAACGGTGCACCGGTTCCGGCGCCAGCCGCCAAATAAACGCAGCTTATAACGCTAGGGAATCATTATGTTTGCTTATATCCTGCGCCGCCTGTGGCAGATGCTGCCCACCATGCTGGGCGTCGTCCTGTTGGTGTTTATCCTGTTTAACTGGGTGGGCGGCGACCCCGCCTATATCCTGGCCGGCAAGATGTCTAGTGCCGAGAGCATCGCCAACATCCGTCGCCAGCTCGGCGTCGACCAGCCGTATTACGTGCAACTGTGGATATTCATCAAGCAGATCGTCACGTTCGACTTCGGCCAGAGCTGGGCCACGGGCGAATCCGTGTCGCACATCATCACCTCGCGCCTGGGCCCGTCGATGATGGTCCTGATCCCGCTGACCGTGCTGGAAACGTTTTTTGGCGTGGCGCTGGCGCTGGCCATCGCTTTCGTGCGCGGCTCGCTGACGGACCGCGCCGTCATGATCGCCTGCACGGTGGGCATGTCGATTTCCATTCTCGTCTACATCATCGTCTTCCAGTACGGCTTTGCTTATAAACTGGGCCTGTTCCCCGTGCAGGGCTGGGGCGACAGCTTCTGGGAAAACCTGCTGCGCTATTCGACCTTGCCGATCTTGATCGGCCTGGCCGTCTCGATCGCGCCGACCCTGCGCCTGTTCCGCACCTTCGTGCTGGACGAGGCGAACCAGGATTACGTGCGCACGGCGCGCGCCAAGGGCCTCAAGGAAGGCCGCATCATGTGGGTCCACGTGCTGCGCAACGCCGCCATTCCCATCATTACCTATGTGATGTCGAACTTGCCGGCCCTGCTGATCGGCGCTTTCCTGCTCGAGCGCTTCTTCGGCATACCCGGTATCGGGCGTGAAGTGATCCTGGCCGTCGAGCGCAGCGACTTTCCGGTGATCAAGGCGATCACCGTGTATGTTGCCGCCGCCACCATGCTCTTCAACCTGCTCACCGACCTGCTGTACCAGGCGGTCGATCCTCGCGTACAACTGAAGTAGAAAGAGACGATGTCGAAACCTCATACATCGCCCGGCCTGTGGGCCCTGGCGTGGCGCCGTTTGCGCGGCGACAAGATTGCAATGGTATCGCTGGCCGTGGTCGGCGCCTTTTTCCTGCTGGTACTGGCCTCCGCCAGCGGCCTGGTCGCCTCGAACTGGGAAGACGAAGTGGCCGTCAGCTATGCGCCGCCCACGTTTGTCGGCGCCGACAAGGACGTGGCCGCCGATGGCGCCATTCCCCTGGCCGATGAGCGCAGCGCGCCCACCCCCGTCAACGTGCTCGATCCGCTGGCCGACGACATTGCCGAACTGCGCGCCCAGATGGGCAGTAACCCATCGGCTGGCGTCGAGATGTACGGCGTCACCGACCCGCTGGCCGACGACTTGACGGCCTTGCGCGCCGGCATGGGCAAGGCCAAGAAACTTGTCACGCACAAGGCGGCGACATTGCCGTTCGGCGCCGACAAGTGGGGTCATGACATCATCCAGAAAACCATCAAGGGCGGTGAAACGTCGATCGTCGTGGGCCTGGTGGCAGCCTTGCTGGCCGTGGTGCTGGGCACCTTGTTTGGCGCCGTGTCCGGCTACTTCGGCGGCGTCGTCGATGATTTCTTCAACTGGTTCTACAGCATCTTTACGTCGATTCCGTCCATCCTGATGATCTTGACGGTGGCGGCCGTGCTGCAACAGAAGGGCGTGCTGACCATCGTGCTGATCCTCGGCTTGACGGGCTGGACGGGGCCGTACCGCTTGATCCGCGCCGAATACATCAAGCACAAGGCGCGCGAATACGTGATGGCGGCCGACGCCATCGGCGCCTCGCACTGGCGCAAGATGTTTTCCCACATCTTCCCGAACGTGAGCCACGTGGCGCTGGTACAAATGTCGATTCTCGTGGTGGGCTTCATCAAGGCGGAAGTGATTCTGAGCTTCCTCGGCTTTGGCGTGCCGGTGGGTACCGTCTCGTGGGGCAGCATGCTCAACGAGGCACAAAATGAACTGATCCTGGGCAAATGGTGGCAGCTGACAGCCGCCGCCACGGCGATGGCCGTGCTGGTGACGGCGTTCTCTCTGTTTACCGATGCCTTGCGCGATGCGCTCGACCCCAAAGTGAAATAGGAGTTGCTCATGGACCAGAATAACCTGTTGGAAGTGCGCGACCTGCGCGTCACCTTCCGCCTGGACAAGAAGACCACGTTCGAAGCCGTCAAGGGCATCTCGTTCAACGTGCCGCGCAACAGCACGGTCGCGCTGGTGGGCGAATCGGGCAGCGGCAAGTCCGTCAGCTCGCTGGCCGTGATGGGCTTGCTGCCACCGGATAACACCATTATCGACCCCGCCTCGAGCATCCATTTTGGCGGGCGCGATTTGCTGCAACTGTCGATCGCCGAGCGGCGCACCATGTGCGGCAAGGATATTTCGATGATCTTCCAGGAGCCGATGTCGTCGCTGAACCCCGTGTTCACCGTCGGTTTCCAGATCGCCGAAGTGCTGCGCCAGCATATGGGCATGAACCGCAAGCGGGCGCGGGCGCGTACGCTGGCGCTGCTCGAGGAAGTGGGCATTCCCGATCCGGCCACCAAGATCGACGCCTACCCGAGCCAGATGTCGGGCGGCCAGCAGCAGCGCGTGATGATCGCCATGGCGATCGCCTGCGAACCGAAACTCTTGATCGCCGACGAACCGACGACGGCGCTGGACGTGACGATCCAGAAGCAGATCATGGACTTGATCGCGGCGCTGCAAAAGAAGCATCAGATGTCCGTGCTGTTCATTACCCACGACCTGGGCCTGGTGGGAGAGATCGCCGACCAGGTGATCGTCATGCGCCATGGCGAAGTGCGCGAAACGGGCGAGGTGCGCCAGGTATTCGAAGCGCCGCAAGACAGTTATACCAAGGCCCTGCTGCATTGCCGCCCCTCGCTCGATGAGCGCCCGTGGCGCCTGCCCGTGATTGCCGATTACATGGAAGGCAAGGCCGGTCCCGGTGTCGAGGTGAAGCAGCGCACGCGCGGCTACACGCCCGGTGACGAACCGGTGCTGGTGGTAAATAACCTGAGCAAAAGTTTTTATACGCGCGAAGGCCTGTTCGGCAAACGCGAGTTCCAGGCCGTCAAGGATGTGTCGTTCACTTTGCCGCGCGGCAAGACCCTGGGCGTGGTGGGCGAATCCGGCTCCGGCAAGACGACGGTGGGCCTGACCTTGCTGCGCCTGCACCAGGCGACGGGCGGCACGGCCATGTTCCACGGCAAGGACCTGATTGCCATGCCGAACAAGGAGTATTTGCCGTATAAACGCCGCATCCAGATCATCTTCCAGAATCCGTATGCGTCCTTGAATCCCAGGTTTACCGTCGGACAGATATTGCTCGAACCGATGCGCATCCACAGCATCGGCGCCGATGACAAGGAACGCATCGCCAAGGCCTACTGGCTGCTCGATAAGGTCGGCTTGCCGGAACAGGCCTTCCACCGCTATCCACACGAGTTCTCGGGTGGCCAACGCCAGCGCATCGCCATTGCCCGCTGCCTGACCATGCAGCCGGAAATCCTCGTCTGCGACGAATCCGTGTCGGCGCTGGACGTGTCGGTGCAGGCGCAGGTGCTCAATCTGTTGCAGGACTTGCAGGATGAATTCGGCCTGTCCTACATCTTCATTTCGCACGACTTATCGGTGGTGAAATACATCGCCGACCAGGTGATGGTGATGCACAAGGGGCAAGTGGTGGAACTGGCCGATTCGGATGAACTGTACCGCAATCCCGTGCATCCGTACACGCGTACCTTATTGAGCGCCATACCGAAGGGCGTGCAAATCTAAACACGCTTTTACGGTAAGATAGCGACCATGCCCAACCTCATTTACCTGCTCGAACATTACGGTGTCCTGATCGTCTTTGGCATCGTGCTGGTGGAGCAGCTCGGCCTGCCGATTCCCGCTTTTCCCATCCTCGTGGTGGCGGGGGCGCTGGCTGTCGATGGCGACATGAATGGGGCGCTGGTGCTGGCCGCCGCGTTGAGTGCCTGTCTGATCAGTGACTTCACGTGGTTCCGCGCGGGCCGCCATTTCGGCAAGCGCATCCTGCGGCTGCTGTGCCGCATCTCCCTCTCGCCCGATTACTGCGTCAGCCAGACGGAAGACAAATTCAAGCGCTGGGGCCCGAAAGCCCTGATCGTCTCTAAGTTCGTGCCGGGCTTCAATACCGTCGCCGCACCGATGTCGGGCGCGCTGGGTACGCCGCCGGGCCTGTTCTTCCTGTACGCGGGCCTGGGCGCCTTGCTGTGGAGCGGTACGGGCATCGTCGTCGGCGTGATTTTCCATGCCAGCGTGCAGCAGGTGCTCGACTTGCTCAGCACCATGGGCAGCACGGCCTTGCTGATGCTGGCCACCTTGCTGGGCTTGTTCCTGCTGTACAAATTCCTTGAACGCCGGCGTTTCCGCCAGGCCTTGCAGATCGAGCGCATCGGCATCGATGAATTGCTCGAACTCATAGAGCAGGGCGAGGAGCCGCTGATGGTCGACGCGCGCAGTGCCACGGCGCAGGCGCTGGAACCCGCCGTGCCGGGCGCCTTGTTCTTCAATGGCAAGGAGCCGGTGCCCGCCATGATCGCCATGGACAAGGACCGCCACATCATCGTGTATTGCAGCTGTCCCAACGACGTGACGGCCGCGCAAGTGGCCAAGCTGCTGCACCAGCACGGCTTTCACCGCGCCAAGCCCCTGCATGGCGGCCTCGATGCCTGGAATGCCGCCTACCGCTCGGACCAGCCGGCGCCCGCCAGCCTGCTGGGCGAAGGCTTGCCCTCCTGACCCGCGCTGCCTCCGGCATGCCAGGCGGGCAGTAAAAAAACCGGTAGTAATAATACGAAAAGACCTTTGCGGGACCGTCAGCCCGGCAGCGCCGCACCCGCGCCGCCGCGTACAAAGCGGCTTTGCGCAAACTCCGGCATACTGTGTTTTCAAGGCGGCTCCTGCTGCTGTGCAGCATGCTTTTCGCGCGCCTGATGAGTGCAAGCACTTACTATAAATCATTGTTTCTAAGCAATTTTGGCGTTGCCTGTTGCATTTGGAGTGGAACTACCAATAAAGGCTTGTTTTGATGTACTTAAACTACAAACTTTGCTTGCCTCCGGGCGCATTCATCCTTTAAGCTTGGCGTCCCATGCGTCCCACTTCATCATTTAAAATCATGAGCGCTTCGTCTTCTCCCGTACTGCCGACTTCCGCCTTCGCCGATGGACCGCGCCTGCTGGCCGACGTGGGCGGCACCAATGCCCGTTTCGCCCTGGAAGTGGCCGCTGGCCACATCACCCTGGTGGAAGTATTGCCCTGTGCCGATTACCCTAGCCTGTCCGCCGCCCTGCAAGCCTATCTGGCCTTGCCGCACATCGCTGCCGCCGGCGGGCAAGCCGTGCGCCATGCCGTGATCGCCATCGCCAACCCGGTCGACGGCGATTTCCTCAGCATGACGAACCACCACTGGTCGTTCTCGATCCGCGCCATGCGCGAAGAGTGCGGTTTCACGACTTTGGACGTGGTCAACGATTTCACGGCGCTGGCGCGCTCCTTGCCGCAACTGTCGAGCGAGCAAAAGCACCAGGTGGGCGCGGGCACGGCCCGTCCGAACACGGCCATCGGCCTGATCGGCGCCGGCACGGGCCTGGGCGTGTCGGGTCTGATTCCATCGCACGGCGGCTGGATCGCCCTGCAAAGCGAAGGCGGCCACGTCAGCTTTGCGCCGTTCAATGAAGTGGAAGTGAGCATCCTGCAATTCGCCTGGCGCGAATACGAGCACGTCTCGGCCGAACGCCTGATTTCCGGCGATGGCCTGGAACTGATCTACCGCGCCCTGGCCGACCGCGCGGGCGTGCCGGCCGAAGACTTGACGGCGGCGGAAATCACGCGCCGCGCGCTGGCTGGCGAATCGCAGCTGTGCGACGACGTCATCGAAGCGTTCTGCTGCATGCTCGGTACCGTGGCGGGCAACGTCGCCGTCACCCTGGGCGCGCTGGGCGGTATCTATATCGGCGGCGGCATCGTGCCACGCCTGGGCGCGCGTTTCGACCGCTCCGGTTTCCGCGCCCGCTTCGAGCGCAAGGGCCGCTTCGCCAATTACGTCTCGCAAGTGCCGACCTTCGTCATCACGGCGCAGTACCCAGCTTTCCTGGGCGCATCGGCCATTCTCTCGGAGAAACTCGCCTCCCTGTGACGCGGGCAAGCGGGCGATGTGTCGCGCCAGGGCCGGGTAAAACGCGTGTTTTGCCCGGTTTTGCGCTTTTCCGCTTTTTATCAGGTACAATTGGCATCGTTGGATGAAACGACGACTGTCGCTCTCCTGTCTGGCTGGTTCGCCGCCACGGGAAAAGCAGCTGCTCCGGAGTTCGTTTCATTGCTGGTTATTTAAGGCCAGCACCATGGATGGCAGGACTTTCACTGCATCCGCTTTAGTCCCGCTTTGCGCGCATCGGCCAAGGCGTCGGAAAAACAGCCTCAACTAGTAACCCAGCACGGCGTCATCATCGATGTCTGCCATCTGTTACGTTGAAATGAACGTTTTTGATTTCTTTCTCTGCATACGAATTGCAACACACATCCGCACAGAATTGCTATGAATACAATTGAGGCTAAAAAAGTCCTCGAAACCGCGTTGCTGTGCGCTCGTGAATCGCTGACGATCCACAGCTTGAAAAAGCTGTTCGTCGATGCGGACGAGAATGGCCGCGTGCGCGGCGTCGGCGTTGGTGCCGACACGATCAAGCAGTTGCTGGAAGAGTTGCGCGATGAATGGGAAGGGCGCGGCATCGAGATCGTCAGTCTGGCCTCGGGCTGGCGCTTTCAAAGCCGTCCGGAAATGAAGATGTATCTCGACCGTTTGACGCCCGAGCGGCCGCCCAAGTATTCGCGGGCGACCTTGGAAACCCTGGCCATCATCGCCTACCGCCAGCCGGTGACGCGCGGCGATATCGAGGAAATTCGCGGCGTTGCCGTCAATTCGCAGACGATCAAGATGCTGGAAGACCGTGGCTGGGTCGATGCCATCGGCTACCGCGACGTGGTGGGCCGGCCGGCCTTGCTGGCCACCACCAAGCAGTTTTTGGATGACCTGGGTTTGCAATCGCTGTCCCAGCTGCCGCCTTTGCAGCAAATCAGCGAGATGCAGGGCAATGGGCTCGAAGCCCTGGAAGCGGCTCTGCAGGAAAATTTTGACAAGGCAAGCAATGAGCTTGTCCCCCAGCTTGGTGCAGGTAGCAATACGGCTGTGACAGATGTAGATGTGACAGCAAGCCTTGATGCCGGCCCCGATGCTTCGCCCACGGACGAAGCCTACACTCACGACCCTGCGCCAGAACTAACGGTTGACGCTGCGCCAGGTCAGCACAGCCAAGAAACGAAGAATGAATAATCCGAACACACCCGAGACAGTTACCGCCAGCGACGAAGCCATCGTTGCCAAGCCCAAGCGCCGCACCAAGGCCCAGATCGAAGCTGATACGGCCGCTGCCGTTGCTGCAGGCGACACCGCCGCTGCCAAGCCGAAGCGCCGCACGAAAGCCGACGTGGCCGCCGATGCGCCCGTTGCCGCCGTCGCTGCTGAAGCAGAAGCTGCGCCAGCCGCCAAGAAAACCCGTGCCAAGCCAGCCCTGAAGGCCGTGGCCGACGCCGCCGAAGCGGCTGCCGAGGCGGTTGCCGCCCCTGCGCCGCGTCCGCCGCGCGCTCGCGCCGCCGCCAAGGCCGCTGCCGCCGTCGCTGAAACGGCGCCCGAAGCCGTCGCTGACAAGCCGGCCGAAGCACGCCCGACCCGTGGTCCGCGCCAGATGCGTGGCGTGCAGGCGGAACGCGCACTGCGCCAGCCGCCGCGCGCCGAAGCGCCGCAGGCAGCCGACGCCGTTGCAGCAGCACCTGTCGCCGAGCAAGCCGCCGCGCCTGTCGCCGATGTGTTCGATGCCGAAGGCAACCTCGTGTCCGGTCCTCGCCTGCCGCGCGGTCCGCGCAACGACGTGCCGGGTGCCGGCAAGAATGCCGGCAAGAGCCGTAAAAAGGGCAAGGGCCGCCAGGCTGCGCCAGGCAAGCTCAGCGACGCTGACGCTGTCTTCTCGTTCGTCACCTCCGACGCGTTCGACAGCGAAGAAGGCGGCACGGGCCGCGTACAGAAAGTGGCCGTGCGCCGCGACCTGACGTCCGACGACGACGCGCCGAAGCTGCACAAGGTGCTGGCCGAAGCCGGTCTCGGTTCGCGCCGCGACATGGAGGACTTGATCATTTCGGGCCGCGTGTCCGTCAATGGCGAGCCGGCCCACATCGGCCAGCGCATCCTGCCGAGCGACCACGTGCGTATCAACGGCAAGTTGATCCAGCGCCGCGTCAGCAAGAAGCCGCCGCGCGTCTTGGTCTACCACAAGCCGGCCGGCGAAATCGTCAGCCACAACGACCCGGACGGCCGTCCATCCGTGTTCGACCGCCTGCCGACCATGAAAGCGGGCAAGTGGCTGGCCGTTGGCCGCCTCGACTTCAACACGGAAGGCTTGCTGCTGTTTACTACCTCCGGTGACTTGGCCAACCGTTTGATGCACCCGCGCTACGGCATTGACCGCGAGTACGCCGTACGTACTCTGGGCGAGCTGGAAGAGGGCATGCGCCAGAAGCTGCTGGCCGGCGTCGAGCTGGAAGACGGCCTGGCGCAGTTCTCGAAGATCGCCGATGGCGGCGGCGAAGGCATCAACAAGTGGTACCGCGTGGTGATCGGCGAAGGCCGTAACCGCGAAGTGCGCCGCATGTTCGAAGCGATCGGCCTGACCGTGTCGCGCCTGATCCGTACCCGCTACGGTGCCATGACCCTGCCGAGCGGCCTGAAACGCGGCCGCTGGGAAGAGATGGATGAAAACACCGTGCGCGATCTGTTGACCGCCTACGGCATCGAAAAGAAAATGCCGGCATCGGGCGACCCCCGTGCCGCTGGCGCCGCCAAGGGCCGCGAAGCGCGCAAGGCGAGCCGCGATGATGAACCGAATGGCAACCGTATCGATGTGAGCAACCGCAACGCCGATCCTTTCCCGGTCGCGCCGCGCCGTGGCCAGCCGCAAGGCCAGTTTGCCCGTCCGCAAGGCCAGGGTCGTCCAGGCGGCGCCGGTCGTCCAGGCGAAGCCCGTGGTCCTGGCCGTGGCCAGCCGCAAGGCCCGTTCCAGGGCGGCCAGCCGCGTTCGTCGGCCTCGTTCGAAGGCGCGCCGCAAGGCCAGGGCCGTCCGCCGCGTGCGGCAGGCCAGGGTCAAGGTCGTCCGGCCGGTGGCGGCGAAGGCCGCGCGCCGCAGCGCGGTCCGCGTCAGCCCGATCCGCTGCAAACGGCATTCGGCTTCGCCAACACGGGTCCGCGCCGCAATACGGGTGGTGGCGCCGGTGGGCAAGCGCGTTCCGGTGGCCAGCCGCGTGGCGGCATGGATCGTGGCGGCATGGATGGCATGCCGCGCCGCCGCAGCAAAGGTTAATCGGGAAGAGTTTCTTCTTGCGCGCCCGCCGATCTGCCGCGGGTGCGCGCTCTTGTAACTGTTGTAAGCCGGGCCGCTCCTCGTGTGCGGCATTGCGGCGAAGTTAATAAGAGGTTATAATCTGCAGCCTAATAAAAGTTCTCCGCAGGGTTGTTTGGTGGGGAGTGCTTTCATCTGGTTGGGGAAATACAAGAAGATGGGCAGATGCCCATTTTTTTTTTGTTGAACCGTTTGTAATGGCTCCGCAAGGGGCCATATATGACTTGAATGCGTGTTTTTGCATGGTGTCGGCGCTCATTGCGGCGCCGTCATGCCGAAAACGGGCCTTATTTCTGGAGAATTTTTTGCAGCAGTTGGGATTAATTGAAAAGACAGTTACAGGTCTGGGCTATGAGCTCGTTGATGTCGAACGTGCCGAGCGCGGGCTGCTGCGCGTCTTTATTGATTTCAGCGCCGCCGATGCCGCTGAAAAAGGTCCGATCACGGTCGAAGACTGTGCCACGGTGAGTCACCAGTTATCGCATGTGTTGACGGTAGAGAACGTTCCTTACGAGCGTCTCGAGATTTCTTCCCCGGGTCTCGATCGTCCGGTGCGCAAGCTGGAAGACTTCGTCCGTTTCGCAGGCCAGGAAATCATCGTCAAGCTGACTGTGGCGATGCCGGGTACGAACAACCGGAAATCGTTCCAGGGGATTCTGCAAGAACCCGTGGGCGATAAATTGTCGTTGGAATTTGAAGGTAAGGATGGTCCGGCGATGTTGGAGTTTACGCTCGCCGATGTGGATAAGGCACGCTTGGTGCCGCAGGTGGTTTTTAAGGGACGCAAAGCATGAGCCGCGAAGTTTTATTATTGGTTGACGCGCTGGCGCGCGAAAAAAACGTCGATAAAGATGTCGTCTTCGGCGCCCTCGAATTCGCGTTGGCGCAAGCCACGAAGAAACGGTATGAGGGTGAGGTAGACATCCGCGTTTCGATCGACCGCGAAACGGGCGAATTCGAATCGTTCCGCCGCTGGCACGTCGTGCCCGATGAAGCGGGCCTGCAATTGCCGGATCAGGAGATCCTGCATTTCGAGGCAAAAGAACAGATCGCCGATATCGAAGTCGATGACCATATCGAAGAACCGATCGAATCCGTCGAATTCGGCCGCCGTTTCGCCCAGGATACCAAACAGGTTGTCCTGCAGCGCGTACGTGACGCCGAACGCGAACAGATCCTGGTCGACTTCCTGGAACGCGGCGATTCGCTCGTCACCGGCACCATCAAGCGCATGGAACGCGGCGACGCCATCGTCGAATCGGGCAAGATCGAAGCGCGTCTGCCACGCGACCAGATGATCCCGAAAGAGAATCTGCGTATCGGCGACCGTGTGCGTGCCTTCATCTTGCGTATCGACCGCAACATGCGCGGCCCGCAAGTGATTCTGTCGCGCACCGCGCCGGAATTCATCATGAAGCTGTTCGAACTGGAAGTGCCGGAAATCGAGCAAGGCATGCTGGAGATCAAATCCGCAGCCCGCGATGCCGGCGTCCGCGCCAAGATCGCCGTCTACACGGCCGACAAGCGCATCGATCCGATCGGTACTTGCGTCGGCATGCGCGGTTCGCGCGTGCAGGCCGTGACCGGCGAACTCGGTGGCGAACGTGTCGACATCGTGCTGTGGTCGGAAGATCCGGCGCAGTTTGTCATCGGCGCCCTGGCGCCGGCGAACGTGTCGTCGATCATGGTCGATGAAGAAAAACACGCGATGGATGTCGTCGTGGACGAAGAAAACCTGGCAATCGCGATCGGCCGTTCCGGCCAGAACGTGCGCCTGGCCTCGGACCTGACCGGCTGGAAGATCAACATCATGACGGCCGAAGAATCGGCTGACAAAGCTGCCCAGGAAACGGCTGCCGTGCGCATCCTGTTCATGGAAAAGCTCGATGTCGACCAGGAAGTGGCCGATATTCTGGTGGAAGAAGGTTTCGCCAGTCTGGAAGAAATCGCTTACGTGCCAATTTCCGAAATGCTGGAAATCGAATCGTTTGACGAAGATACCGTCAATGAACTCCGTACCCGTGCGCGTGATGCGCTGGTTACCGAAGCGATTGCTTCGGAAGAGGGTCTGGAAGGCATGGACGAGGCGTTGGTGGGTCTGGAAGGCATGGACCGCATTACCGCCGGCAAGCTGGGTCTGGCTGGTATCAAGACCGTTGAAGCATTTGCAGCACTGGCATACGACGAATTTGGCGCAATCCTGGCCTTGTCTGCGGACCGTGCGCGTGAACTGATTACAAGTGAATTTAAAGATGTGACCGACGATGAGATGAAGTTGGTTGACTCGAAATACGACGATCGTGCCAAGGCGTTGCAAGCCAAGGCATGGAGTCTGGCCGAATCCGCAAAGGCTTAATTTGAGTATCTTTATCATCTCCGCGACACATAGAAAAGAGGACTGAATGGCGAGTAACAACGTAGCCCAATTTGCCACCGAACTGAAGATGCCTGCAGATTTGCTGCTGACGCAGCTGCGTTCTGCCGGCGTCGAGAAAAGTTCGACGTCAGATCCATTGTCGAAAGATGATAAGGACAAGCTTTTGGATCATCTGCGCCGCACACACGGCGCAGCGGCTGACACAGAAAAGAAAAAAATCACCGTGACCCGCAAGGAAACGACTGAAATCAAGCAAGCTGACGCCACCGGCAAGTCGCGCACCATCCAGGTGGAAGTGCGCAAGAAACGCACTTTCGTCCAGCGTGACGAAGCTGCGCCGGTCGCGGCAGAACCGGTCGCGCCTGCCGCACCGGTGATCGATCCCGCCGACGTGGCGCGCCGTGAAGAAGAAGCCCGTAAACAGGCTGAACTGATCGCCCGCCAGGAAGCCGATCTGCGCGAAAAGCAAGAACGTCTGGCCAAGCTCGACGCGGAAAAAGAAGCCCAGGCGAAAGCCACGCAACAGGCTGAATTGGCTGCGAAGAAAGAAGCTGAAGCAGAAGCGAAGAAAGCGGCCGCCAAGGCTGCCGCCGCGCCTGCCGCCAGCGCCGCTGCGCCTGTCGTTGACGACGCCGCCGCCGAAGCGAAAAAAGCTGCTGCCGCTGAAGAAGCGAAGAAGAAAGCGGCTGCCGCTGCTGTTGCCGCCAAGGAAGCCGCTGACAAAGCGGAAGCCACCGAGCGTGCACGCAAGGCCGTTGCCGACGAAGTTGCCCAGATCAAGGCCATGATGAACGCGCCACGCCGCGCCATCAAGGCACCGGAACCCGTACCGGTTCCCGTCAAGCCGAAGGCGCCGGAAGGCACCCTGCACAAGCCTGCTGACAAGAAACCTGGCGACAAGCCGGGCGACAAGAAGCCTGCTGTTGCAGACAAGAAATCGATCAAGTCGGCCAATGTGTCGTCCACCTGGTCCGATGACGCGAAAAAACGCGGCACCACCGGTGGTCCGAAACCACGCGGCAATAGCGGCCCAGGCGGCCGTGACAGCTGGCGCGGTGGCGCGAAGGGCCGTCGCCCGACGCACCATGACGACCGTGAATCGAACTTCCAGGCTCCTACGGAAGCTGTCGTCAAGGACGTGCACGTACCGGAAACGATCACCGTGGCCGAACTGGCGCACAAAATGTCCGTCAAGGCATCCGAAGTCATCAAGCATTTGATGAAATTGGGCCAGATGTGCACGATCAACCAGGTGCTGGACCAGGAAACCGCCATGATTCTGGTGGAAGAAATGGGCCACAAGGCGTTCGCCGCCGAACTGGACGATCCGGAAGCGCTGCTGGCCGATGTGGGCGAACACGCGCACTTCGAAACCAAGCCACGCGCACCGGTGGTCACCGTCATGGGTCACGTCGACCATGGCAAGACCTCGCTGCTCGATTACATCCGTCGCGCCAAGGTTGCTTCCGGCGAAGCGGGCGGCATTACGCAGCATATCGGCGCTTACCACGTCGATACGCCACGCGGCATGATCACCTTCCTCGACACCCCGGGCCACGAAGCGTTTACCGCGATGCGTGCCCGTGGCGCCAAGGCAACCGACATCGTCATTCTGGTGGTTGCCGCCGACGATGGCGTGATGCCGCAAACGAAAGAAGCGATTGCCCATGCGAAAGCAGCCGGCGTACCGCTGGTGGTGGCGATCAACAAGGTCGACAAACCAGGCGGCAACGTTGACCGCGTGACGCAGGAACTGGTCGCAGAACAAGTCGTGCCGGAAGAATACGGTGGCGAATCGCCATTCGTGCCGGTGTCGGCGAAAACGGGTCAAGGTATCGACGACCTGCTGGAACAAGTACTGTTGCAAGCCGAAGTGCTGGAACTGACGGCACCGGTCGATGCGCCTGCGCGCGGCCTGGTCGTCGAGGCACGTCTGGACAAGGGCCGTGGTCCTGTCGCGACGATCCTGGTGCAGTCCGGTACCCTGAAGCGCGGCGACGTGATTCTGGCTGGCTCTTCGTATGGCCGTGTTCGCGCCATGCTGGACGAGAACGGCAAGTCGATCGCTGAAGCGGGTCCTTCGATTCCGGTCGAAATCCAGGGTCTGACGGAAGTGCCGGTTGCCGGTGAAGAAGTCGTCGTCATGGCTGACGAGCGCAAAGCGCGTGAAATCGGTCTGTTCCGTCAAGGCAAGTTCCGCGACGTGAAACTGGCGAAACAGCAAGCTGCGAAACTGGAAAACATGTTCGACCAGATGGCCGAAGGCGAAGTGAAAAACTTGCCATTGATCATCAAAACCGACGTGCAAGGTTCGCAAGAAGCGCTGGTTGGCTCGTTGCAGAAACTGTCGACCTCCGAAGTGCGCGTACAAGTTGTGCACGCGGCCGTCGGCGGCATCACGGAATCGGACGTCAACCTGGCAGTCGCCTCGAAAGCGGTCATCATCGGCTTTAACGCCCGTGCTGATGCCCAGGCACGCAAGCTGGCCGAGTCGAATGGCGTGGACATTCGCTACTACAACATCATTTACGATGCGATCGACGAGATCAAATCGGCGTTGTCGGGCATGTTGGCACCAGAGAAACGCGAAACCGTTATCGGCCAGGTCGAGATCCGCCAGGTTATCCTGGTCTCGAAAGTGGGCGCGATTGCCGGTTGCCTGGTCACCGATGGCGTGGTCAAGCGTGCTTCTTCCGTCCGCCTGTTGCGCAACAACATCGTGGTGTGGAGCGGCGAGATCGACTCCCTGAAACGCTTCAAGGACGATGCGAAAGAAGTTCGCGCCGGTCTGGAGTGCGGCCTGTCGCTGAAGAACTACAACGACATTCAGGTTGGCGACACGCTGGAAGTGTTCGAAGTCCAGGAAATCGCTCGTACCCTGTAATCACAGAAGCAATGGCGCGGACATAGTGATGTCCGCGCAAACACGTGGGGCGCATTGGTCAACGGGCAACCGTTTGACCCATGCGCCCTGCGGCACTTAGGACAGCATAAAATCATGGCTAAACATAGCAAAACCATGCCAGCGCGCGGCTTGCGCGTGGCCGACCAGATCCAGCGCGATCTGGCTGAAATCGTCGCCTACGAATTGAAGGATCCGCGCGTCGGCACGATGATCACCATCACCGAAGTGCAGATCACGCCCGATTACGCGCACGCCAAGGTGTTTTTCACGATGTTGAAAGACAGCAAGGAAGCCATCAAGAACACCACCGAAGGCTTGATGGCCGCGTCTGGCTTCATCCGCGGCCTGCTGGGCAAGCGCCTGCACATCCACACCCTGCCGATGCTGCATTTCGTGCACGACAGCTCGACCTCGCGCGGCATGGAAATGTCGCTGCTGATCGACAAGGCCAACGCCACGCGCGCGGCTGACGCCGAGCCGGATGCCAAACCAGAAGCGGACGAGCAATAACAGTGGCGGGTCCGAAGAAACCGCCCGGCATCAAGCGGGTGCGCGACCTGGTCGATGGCGTCTTGCTGCTGGATAAGCCTGTGGGCTGGTCCAGCAACGACGCCCTGATCAAGGCCAAGCGCGTCTTGAACGCAAAGAAGGCGGGCCATACGGGCACCCTGGATCCGTTCGCCACGGGCTTGCTGCCGCTGTGCTTTGGCGAGGCGACCAAGTTCTCGCAGGACTTGCTGGAAGCCGATAAAACCTACGAAACCCTGGTGCACCTGGGGCAGACGACGGATACGGGCGACACGGAAGGCGACGTGCTGGAAACGCGCGACGTCAACGTCACCGAAGAGCAGATCGAAGCCGTGCTGGCGCAGTTCCGCGGACCCATCCTGCAGACGCCGCCCATGTACTCGGCCTTGAAAAGGGACGGCAAGCCCTTATATGAGTATGCAAGGGCAGGCATCACCCTGGAGCGCGAAGCGCGCCCGGTGACCATCCACAAGCTCGAGTTCCTCGGCTATGAAGCCCCGTTCCTGAAATTGTCCGTGATGTGCAGCAAGGGCACGTATATCCGCGTGCTGGGCGAAGACATCGGCCATGCCCTCGGTTGCGGCGGCCATCTGAACGCCTTGCGCCGCACGCAGGTGGGCAACCTGACGCTTGACGGCGTCGTTACCCTGGATGAACTGACGGCGCATGCCGCGCCGCTGAGCTTGCTGGCTCCCGTCGATGCCTTGCTGTCGAGTTTCCCTGCCGTCCAGCTGACGGAAGAATTGGCCAAGCGTTTCCTGCATGGCCAGCGCATCGCGCTGGGCAAGGAAGACGTCGCCGTGCCAGCCGAGCCGGGCAGGGTGCGCGTGTATCACGACAGCAAGCTGCTGGGCACGGGCCAGTTGCAGGAATACAGCATCCTGGCGCCAGAGCGTCTCATTGCCACGGCGCACCAATAAGTCACGGCAACGTCACATTACCCAGCGACACTCTTGAACCAGTGTCGCTTTTTTAAACAAATCGTCCCCGACTGCAAGAGCCGCCAGCATTTTTAGATAGCGTTGCAACGCAACATGCTATACTACGCGGTTCCGGAAATAGATTAGCATTCGGGTATCTCGTACACCTTGTACGCACTCCGCAGTTTTTCAGTAACTACTACGACCATGTCAAATACAAAACGCGCAATTCGTAATATCGCCATTATCGCCCACGTTGACCACGGCAAAACCACGCTGGTGGATCAGCTGCTGCGCCAGTCCGGCACCTTCCGTGAAAACCAAGCGGTCGACACCCGAGTCATGGACTCGAACGACCTGGAAAAGGAGCGCGGCATTACGATTCTGTCGAAGAACTGCGCCGTTGAGTACGAAGGCACCCACATCAACATCGTCGACACCCCAGGCCACGCCGACTTCGGCGGCGAAGTGGAACGTGTTCTGTCGATGGTGGACTCGGTTCTGCTGCTGATCGATGCACAGGAAGGCCCGATGCCGCAAACCCGTTTCGTCACGCGTAAAGCGCTGGCACTGGGTCTGAAGCCTATCGTTATCGTCAACAAGATCGACCGTCCAGGCGCACGTCCGGACTGGGCGATCAACCAGACGTTCGAACTGTTCGACAAGCTGGGCGCTACCGACGAACAACTGGATTTCCCTATCATTTACGCTTCGGGCCTGAACGGCTATGCCGGCCTGACCGAAGACGTGCGCGGCGGCGACATGAAGCCGATGTTCGACGCCATCCTGGAACACGTTCCAGTACGCGACGACAATCCTGAAGGCCCGCTGCAAATGCAGATCACCTCGCTGGACTACTCGTCGTACGTCGGCAAGATCGGCATTGGCCGCGTCAACCGCGGTACCGTCAAAGTCGGCCAGGACGTGCTGGTCATCAATGGCCCAGGCGCGACCCCGATCAAAGGCCGCATCAACCAGGTGCTGAACTTCAAGGGCCTGGAGCGCGTGCTGGTTGACGAAGCCGTCGCCGGCGACATCTGCCTGATCAACGGTATCGACGAAATCGGCATCGGTTCGACCCTGTGCGCACTGGACACGCCTGAAGCGCTGCCGATGCTGACCGTCGACGAGCCGACCCTGACCATGAACTTCATGGTCAACAACTCGCCACTGGCTGGCCGCGAAGGCAAGTTCGTTACCTCGCGTCAACTGCGTGACCGTCTGGAAAAAGAATTGAAAGCCAACGTTGCTCTGCGCGTGGCACCAACCGACGACGACACGATCTTTGAAGTATCGGGCCGCGGCGAGCTGCACCTGACGATTCTGATCGAAAACATGCGTCGCGAAGGCTTCGAGCTGGCCGTATCGCGTCCACGCGTGGTCTTCAAAATGGTCGATGGCGTGCGCCACGAGCCGTTTGAAAACCTGTCCGTTGACGTTGAAGAAGTCAACCAGGGCGGCGTCATGGAAGAACTGGGCCGTCGTCGTGGCGACCTGCAAAACATGGAATCGGATGGCAAGGGCCGCGTGCGCCTCGAGTACCTGATCCCGGCGCGTGGCCTGATCGGCTTCCAGGGCGAATTCATGACCCTGACCCGCGGCACCGGTTTGATGAGCCACGTATTCCATGAATACGCGCCAGTCGACAACACCCGTGGCGAAATGGCCGGCCGTCGTAACGGCGTGCTGATCTCGCAAGATGACGGCGCTGCTGTTGCCTACGCTATCTGGAAACTGCAAGACCGCGGCCGCATGTTCGTGTCGCACAATGACCCAGTCTACGAAGGCATGGTCATCGGTATCCACTCGCGCGACAACGACCTGGTCGTCAACCCGATCAAGGGCAAGCAGCTGACCAACGTGCGTTCGTCGGGTACCGACGAAGCGGTGCGCCTGGTACCGCCAATCCAGATGTCGCTGGAATACGCAGTCGAATTCATCGAGGACGACGAACTGGTGGAAATCACGCCTAAATCGATCCGTCTGCGCAAGCGCTTCCTGAAAGAGCACGAGCGTAAAAAAGCGTCGCGTGATTCGTAATCTGTTGTAGAGCATGGCCTGCGGGCCATGCCGCGCTCAAGCCCGTTGCTCCGCCTTTCCTTCACCGGTGAGGCGCGCAGCGGGTTTGTCATTTGCAGCTCCTGTTTTTTGTAGACACCATGACTTCCACTTCTTTGCCTTCCCGCCGCCTGTCCGTCGCCCCGATGATGGACTGGACCGACCGCCATTGCCGCAAGTTCCACCGCGAAATCACGCGCCATACCTGGCTCTACACCGAGATGGTGACGACGGGCGCGCTCGTGTACGGCGACGTGGAGCGCCATTTGCGCTTCAATGAGGAAGAACATCCGGTGGCACTGCAGCTGGGCGGCAGCGATCCGAAGGACCTGGCCACCAGTGCCAAGCTGGGCCAGCAGTGGGGTTACGACGAGGTCAACCTGAACTGCGGCTGCCCGTCCGAGCGCGTGCAAAAGGGCGCATTCGGCGCCTGCCTGATGGCCGAACCGCAACTGGTGGCCGACTGCGTGAAAGCCATGCGCGACGTGGTCGATATCGACGTCACGGTGAAGCACCGCATCGGCATCGATGACAGCGAGTCGTACGACTTCGTGCGCGACTTCGTCGGCACCGTGGCCGACGCCGGCTGCAAGACGTTTATCGTGCATGCGCGCAATGCCATCCTGAAAGGCCTGAGCCCGAAGGAAAACCGCGAAGTGCCGCCCCTGAAATACGATTATGCCTACCGCCTGAAGCGCGACTTTCCCCAGTTCGAATTCATCATCAATGGCGGCATCAAGACGCTCGATGAAATCGACCTGCACTTGCAGCACCTGGACGGCGTGATGCTGGGCCGTGAGGCGTATCACAACCCGTACGTGATGGCGCAGTTCGACCAGCGCTACTACGGCGATGATGCGCCTGTCAAAACGCGCGAGCAAGTGCTCGAAGCGATGATCCCGTACATCAGCGCACAGCTGGAAAAAGAAGCGGGGAGATTAAAACTGAACAGCGTCACGCGCCACATGCTGGGCCTGATGCAAAACCTGCCCGGCGCGCGCGGCTTCCGTCAGACCCTGTCCGATTCCAAGAAGCTGGCCTCGGGCGACCCGCAGTTGCTGCTGGAAGCGGCGGCGCGCTTGTCCTTGCCTGCGTAATGGGCGATTTCCACGGCCATGCGCGCCAGATCGACGGCTACCTGCAAGCCGTCAGCGCGCTCAAGGATGACGGCAGCGACTTGCTCTGCACGTATCTGGGGCCCGCCGCGCCGCAGGCATCGTTCGATGCCTTGTGCCGCGCGCTGGATGTGACGCCCGACGGCTTGCGCCTGCAGCCGCTCGAAACGGTCGTGTGCAGCGGCGCCTTGTGCACGCCGCGCCAGTGGCTGCTCGAGCGCTTGCATCCGGCGAGCGAGGCGGACCGCCAGCCGCTCGACGCCCGTTTATATGACGGTTTCGAGCGCGAACTGGCCGAACTGCTGGACGCCGAGCCCCGCTGGTATCAACTGGTATCGTCTGGCCAGCGCAGCCTGGCCGGTCAATTGGGCGCCATCTGGAGCGTCTTTGTCTTCGGCACAGAGTGCCACGCCTATGTGATGCATTGCAGCTGGGACAGCTGAGTCAACTTGTCTATACCGGTGCCACTGCGCACTGGTATTGTCCGTACTTCCCCTTCCTCTGAGTACCTCTTCCAAAACGATGCAATATGGCTACGCCATGTGTTGTAAATGCGCTGTTTCGGCGCATGCCCGCACTGTCGTGGGGCATTTCTAAGAGGCAAGAAACGGCGTTGTTGCCATTTCCCCGAAGAAAGTTAATCAGCCATTTATTCGGGTACATATTGCTTGCTTTGAGGCAAAATTTACACCTATAATTGATTATAGACAAATATTTCTCATATGAATGTTTGATGTTGATCTCACATCAACGGTGTCAAAAATTCAGCGTGCGGAGCAAGTTTGCATTCGCAGTCACTGGCGTTTCCAGGGCTGCTGAAAGACCAGGAAGTACCCCGGGCTGCGTGCGGCCGGATACCGCCAGCATACCAATGGGTAAGGGTGGACACCGGTGTTGCGCAGCCTTCGTCTTGTCGTGCCGGGCAAAAATCCTTATCAATAGTTTCATTTACGAAGAGCCGAAATGAATTTAGCAAAAATGAAGGTTGGTACCCGCCTGGGCCTGGGTTTCGCCCTGGTACTGGTTCTGCTGGTGGCCGTGACCGTCCTCGGCATCGCGCGCATGGCGCAAATCCAGGAGCGTCTCGATCACGTGATCAATGTCAACAACGTCGTCACCCGCCTCGTGATCGACATGCGTGGCAACGTCAGCGACCGCATCACCTCGCTGCGCATCCTGACCCTGATGACCGACGCGGGCGATATGGAGCCGGAGATGGCGCGTATCAAGACGCAGACGAGCACCTATCAGGAAACGCAGAAGAAGCTCGAAGAGAAATTCGCCGTCGAGTCCACTCCTGAAGAAAAAGCGCTGCTGACCTCGATCAAGGAATACGAAGCGGCCGCCATGCCGGCCATCGCCAAGGCATCCGCATTGTGGATGGCCAACGATGCGGAAGGCGCCACGCGCGTGATGATCAAGGAAATCCGCCCGGTACAGAAAAAATGGATGGAAGCGCTGGAACAGCTGGCCGTGCTGGAAGACAAGCTCAACGAGCAGATGCAATCGGATGCCCGCAAGGCCTTCGACAGCGCGCGCCTGTTCATGATCATTCTCGGCGTACTGGCCGTGGCGATGGGCGTGGCGGCGGCACTGGTGATTACCCGCGGCCTGCTGAAACAGCTGGGCGGTGAACCTGACTACACGGCATCGATTGCCGGCAGCATCGCCAATGGCGACTTGTCGATCGGCATCCACACGCAGCCTTCCGATACGTCCAGCCTGCTGGCGGAAATGAAGGAGATGCGCAACAGCCTGGTGGGCATCGTCGGCCAGGTGCGCGTTGGTACGGAAACCATCGGCACGGCCTCGCGTGAAATTGCCGATGGCAATATCGATCTGTCGTCGCGCACGGAAATGCAAGCCAGCGCGCTGGAAAAAACGGCGTCGGCCATGGAAGAGTTGACCTCGACCGTGAAACAGAATGCGGACAATGCGCGCGAAGCCAACAAGCTGGCCGCCACCGCTTCGGATGTCGCCATCAAGGGCGGTTCCGTGGTGTCGCAAGTGGTTGACACCATGAGCTCGATCAACGAGTCGGCGAAGAAGATTGTCGACATCATCGGCGTGATCGATGGCATCGCCTTCCAGACCAATATCCTGGCGCTGAATGCTGCCGTGGAAGCGGCACGTGCCGGCGAGCAAGGCCGCGGTTTTGCCGTGGTGGCGTCGGAAGTGCGCAACCTGGCCCAGCGTTCCGCTGGCGCCGCGAAAGAAATCAAGATCCTCATCGACGATTCGGCCGAGAAGACGGAACGCGGTACGCGTCTGGTCGGCCAGGCCGGCGTGACGATGGGTGAAGTGGTCGACAGCGTACGTCGCGTGACCGACATCATGAGCGAGATCGCCAGTGCCAGCCAGGAACAAAGCGCTGGCATCGAACAGGTCAATCTGTCGATCATCGAGATGGATGGCATGACGCAGCAAAATGCGGCCCTGGTGGAGCAGGCCGCCGCCGCGGCGCAAAGCTTGCAGGACCAGGCGGCCGAACTGGCCCACGTGGTCAGCATCTTCAAACTGGTCGAAGGCGAAGAGAAACCGGCGGCGTATGTGCCGGCACCGGTAGCGGTCGCTGCGGCACCGGTGGCCGTGCGCAAGCCGGCACCGGCATTGCGCCCGGTGAAGTCGCTGACGCGCAAGACGGAAGCGGCCGCTCCCGTGGCTCCAGCGCCACGCAAGGCGGCAGGCGCGGGCAGCAATGACGAGTGGGAAGAGTTTTAAGCGCGGCCAACAGCGCACAGGAAATGGTAACTACCGTATTTGATAATAATCATGGGGAAGCACATGTTTGAGAATAAGCGTTTGATGAGTGTTGCAGCAGCCTTGCTGGTGTCCGTTTCTTCCGCCGCCTTCGCGGCCGAGGTGCCGGCGTCGTTCGATGCCAAGAACTGCAAGGCCGACTATCCGAAAGCCTCGCTGATGAACGAAGAGCAGGGCACCGTGTCGATGTCCTTCCTGGTCAATGCCGATGGTAGCGTTGCCGATTCGAAAGTCGAGAAGAGCAGCGGCTTCAAGAACCTGGACAAGGCCGCCATCAAGGCCCTGTCCGCATGCAAGTTCAAGCCGGGCACCAAGGATGGCGCCGCAGCGCAAACCTGGACCAAGGTCGATTACGCCTGGAAGCTGGACTGATCCGCGTATCGCCGGGAGCCAGGCTCCCGGCATGGCCGTATCCGCTACGGGCGGCGCCTGCAAGGGTGCCGCCCGTACTGTTATGTGCGTCAGCCAACGGCACTGTTGCCGCCGATTCTGTTACCCTCGAAACATATCTTCGGGATCTCCCACCACAAGAGGCCTATCATGCAGCGCATCCTGACACTTTCCTCCCTGGCCGCCGCCGGTTTGCTGCTTTCCGCCTGCGCATCGCTGGGCACGCCCGTGGGCTTGCAGGCGGGGCAGACCGTGGCCGTCGTCAATAGCCTGAGCTGGGACAATCCCCTGACGGGCAAGCGCGACGGCGTGCGCACAAGCTGGCCCATCAAGAATGGAAAGATTGCCCCTGAGTATTTCCCGCTGGCGCAGCTGAAGCAATGCGAGGCCGGCGGCAAGCCTTGCGCCTGGGGCGTGATGCGGGCGCAGCGCGGCGCGCCCACGCTCAGCTATGCGGATGGCGGCGTGGACCTGGCCGTAAGCGTATTGATCGACGTGGCGCGACGCCAGGATGCGCGCCAGGGCGAGACGCAAACGGCGATGGCGATTCCCCAGGATGTGGCCGCGCTGGAAGGCCGGCAACAGGTGCAACCCAGCTGGAAATTGAAGTATGGCAAGATCGAGCAGGTCGAGCTCGATTACGGCGTGCGCTACCAGGTGTGCGTGCAGCGCTACGATGCTGCCGGCAAGGCCATCGATACGTGCGCGATTCCGTTTATTTGAGGAAACATGCGGTGTAGGCCGCTTGTGGCGCGATTGCCACATTTCATGTTGCGGCGTGCGTCGGGGTGTAACAATCGGTAAAAGCGCAGCAAAGCACCACGTAATTTCTTATAGTACTTAATTAAGTAGTACACATTAGGAGAATTGCGATGAAAACCCTGTTGGCAGTAATTTCGCTGGCCGCCCTGGGTGGCTGTGCCGTGGCGCCCCCCGGTCCCGCGTATTACGGTTCGCGCGCGCCGCAGGGGGCTTACAATCCCTATGAATGGCATACGGTCTCGTCCGAGCCGGTGCAGTCGGGCCGCGTGATGAGCGCACCGCGCGTGGAATATACGAATGAGCCCGTGTATGTGCAGCAACAGCCTGTCTACGTTCAGCAGCCCGTGTATGTGCCGGCGCCCGTGTACGCACCGCAACCGTATTATTACAATCCGCCCGTGACAATTGGGCTGGACTTCATGTTTGGCTTTGGGCGCTACGGTGGACACCGCGGCGGCTGGGGCGGGCATGGCCGCTACCACGGCCGCCGCTAGTCTATTGCGGTCGTAGGCAGGACAAAGCCGGACAAGCATTGCTTGCCCGGCTTTTTCATTTTATTAGTGGAAATACACGGCCGTCTGGTGCAGCACGTCCGCCGAGCACAGGATGTACATCGCCGCCGCTGCCAGACCTATTTGCAAGGCGCCAAAGCTGATCGGGATGAGGCGGGACATGTCGTACTCCTGAGTGGAATGAGGTGTGTTGTCAGGCTTTCATCATAGGATGAGTTGATGCCTTTGGGCATCGGATGAATGTCCGCCACGATGTAGGACAACACCTCGCGCCTGGCGCCCCGCCTCGCTTTCCGGGCGTCTAGCGGTTTTTCCAGCGCAGGACCGGCTCTTCCGGCGCCGTGTCCGGCACGTTCGAAATCGTCAGCCAGTGCGTCAGGCGTTCCGGGTGCTTGAGATTGATGCCCATGCCATCGATGATGCCCACCTGTTCCAGCATGCGCGCATCGATTTTCGCCTTCGACACCGTGGGCGCGCCCATGACCATGCGGTCATATGCCTTGCGCGCCTTGTGTTCCCACTTGTGCAGATTGCTTTCGTCGAAGCGGTTCGCTTCGAAATACACGGTCAGGGTGCCATCGAGGTTGCCGAAGCCGACAATGCCCGCGCCCTTGCGGATGGTGGTGTTGTTGCTGATGTCGAATTCCGCCGTGGGCACGAAAATGCCGGCGCGGCCATCGATGTCGGGACGTCCCACGGGCGTTTCCTTGCCGTAGGAACTCGTTTCGGTAATGGTTTTTTCTGCAGACATGGTGCGTGTGTGGTGGCCGTGCCGGGAGCTCGATCGGGCCCGGCGGTGCCAGCCTTCCTGTTCAATAAATGCGTGCTGATGATCAGGGCGGGGTAGGGGCCCTGGCGGAGCGATGCTTGGCATTGCTTGATACCCCGCTATTGTAGCGCTAGTTTAATTCTTTTTGGCAACATTAATTGATGTAATGCACCTGTTTTTTTATGAAAAATGCCGCCGAGCCATGTGGCCGGGCGGCAGTTGTACGTCCGCTACGCTGCGACGGGCTCAGCTGCGCACGGGCATCAGAACGCCAGGCGGCCCTGCAGGTAAACCATGCGCGGCGCGCCCACCAGCTTGCCCAGGTTGCCGTCCGACGTGCGCGTGAAGTAGCGCTTGTCGGCGAGGTTGTTGACACCGGCAACCAGTTCCAGGCCACTCTGGCCCGGTACTTTCCATTTCACTTGCGTGTTCCAGGTACGGAAGCCGGGAATCACGCCCAGGCTGCCTGCCGCATTTTCCGCCACGGTGTTGGCTTCGTCGGCGAACTGGCGGCTCTGGTGGCTGCTCGACAGGTCGAAGCCCCAGGCGCCCAGCTGGTAGTGGGCGCCGACGGTATCCGTGGTGCGCGAATAGAAGGGCACGTCGTTGCCCGCGTTCACGCCATCCTGCAAGGTCGCCTTGGTGTAGGTGTAGGTGGCGTAGGCGTTCAAGCCGGCCAGCGGGCCGGACTTGTCGAAGTGGTAGTCGACGGCCGATTCCAGGCCCCGGTGGTGCGTGGCGCCCACGTTGTAGAAGACGACGTTCTCGCCGCTGCCGATGGACTGGATCT
Source organism: Janthinobacterium sp. NKUCC08_JDC (assembly GCF_019345575.1). Taxonomy (NCBI): domain Bacteria; kingdom Pseudomonadati; phylum Pseudomonadota; class Betaproteobacteria; order Burkholderiales; family Oxalobacteraceae; genus Janthinobacterium; species Janthinobacterium sp. NKUCC08_JDC. The sequence goes on from NZ_JAHKQW010000010.1 coordinate 70,558, forward strand.
GGTTGTCGAACTTGATGTTGAACAAGGTCGCTTCGGCCGACAGCTGGCCGCTCTTCCAGCGCGCGCCCAGCTCGGCCGTTTTCGCCAGTTCCGGCTGCAGCGGGTTCTTGCTTGACTGCGCATTGAGCTGCGTATTTTGCACGGCGCCAAACGAGCTGTTGTAGTTGCCGAACAGGGTCACGTTGTTGTTGAGCAAGTAGGCCACGTTCAGCGAGGGCAGGGCCTTGTTGTTGAGCAGATCGATCTTCTGGTCGGTGGGCAAGTGGTTGAAGCGTTCCGTCTTGATATGTTCGTAGCGCACGCCCGGCGTGATGCGCCACGCGTCGATGGCGATCTTGTCATCGATATACACGGCTTGCGCATCGGTCGAGTTGTCGGCGAAGCGCGTCGGCTTTTGTTGCACGCCGGTGGCGATGACGACGTTGTAGATGCTTTCGTCAGCCCGCTCGGCCAGGTAGCGGTAGCCGACGGTGACGTCCTGCGACACCTTGCCGGTCGTGAAGCGCTGCGTGTAGCGCGGCTCGATGGCCGTCGTCTCATAATTGCGCGGCTGGCGGCCCAGGCCGGTGCGGTTCGCATTGATCAGGGTGCTTTCACGCGAACTCTTGTTGTAATAGGCGCGTACCTCGAATTCCTGCGTGCCGGACAGCGCGTTCAGGTAGCCGATGTCGAAGGCCTTGCGCTCGCCGCTCCAGAAGTCGGTCGGGCGCGTGTTCTGGAATGGGTCGGCCTTGTATTGCGCGGCGGTCAGGCCGCCCGGCGTGCGCGACGTCACGTCGTAGTAGGACAGCTTGGCGTACACCTCGGCCGTGGGGCTCAGGTCGTAGCGGAATTTCAGGGCGAAGTCGTTGACCTTTTCATCGCTGCCCACGCGCCAGTCGCTGCCGCGGATGCCCGAATACAGCACCGCCAGGCCCAGGCCGCTGTCGAGCTGGGTGCCGGCAAAGACGCTCGCTTGCGTGTTGTGGCCCACTTCGCTGTACGAGTTGTAGCGCACGGTGGCGTCGCCCGTGATGCCTGGCGTGGTGGGCACACGGCGCGTCTTGAAGTTGATGATGCCGCCCACGTTTTGCGGGCCGAAGCGCACGGCGCCGCCGCCGCGCACCACGTCGACCGTCTCGACATTGGCCAGGCTGACGGGCGCGAACGACAGTTGCGGCTGGCCATACGGCGCCACCGACATCGGGATGCCGTCCAGCAAGACCGTGCTGCGCGGCGAATAGCGCCCGGCCAGGCCGCGTACGCCGATGTTCAGGGAGATGGCGCTGCCGGCGCTGCCCGAGTTGTCGCTGATCTGCACACCGGGAATGCGGCGCATTACGTCGCTGAGGCTGGTTGCGCCCGAGTTCTCGATGTCGTCCTTTTGCACCACGGTGCGGGCGCCCGCGAAATTCTTCGTGCTGGCGGCCATGCTGGTGCCCAGCAGGTTGCTGCTGACCTGGATCGATTCCAGGATGGGGCCGGCGTTATCGGCCGTATTGGCTTGCTGTGCCTGCGCGGCGATGGGCGCGTTCAGGCAAGCGAGGGCGATGGCCAGCGCGCACGGGCGCAGCGAAAAGGGCAGTGTGGAAAATGTGGCGGCCATGCATGGATCTCCGTAGTGACAATGTTTGCGCGGGCAATCGGGCGGCGCGACAACATCGTGGCGTGGACATCCGGCGCAAGGGGATAAGAATGATAATGATTCTCATTTTATCCGTCAATTGCGAATGTTGCGTAGTGGCTATATGCCTGCCTGTGTGATGGGGAAGTGTTGCTGGCGCGGTACGGTGGGCGGTTTGGATTGCCGCTTGGCACCATTGCTCGGGTGCGGCGGCATTGTGGGCGCTTCTTGTATACTCCCGCTTTTGCAGCCGTCAGACGTGAACGTACAATGAGCCAGACAACTGAAACGACACCAGGCATTTCCTCCGTGGAACGCCGCCAGGGCGACCAGCCGGCAAGTGCTGCGCGCAAATTGAATCTGCTGGTGGTCGACGACAACCAGGAAGTGGGCGAATCGCTGGCCATGCTGCTCGAAGCGCTGGGCCACCACGCCGTGGTGGTGCGCAACTGGCAGATGGCCGTCGAGCAAGTCAAGTTGTGCGTGCCCGATGCCGTCTACCTCGACATCGAAATGCCTGGCATCAGCGGCATCGAAATCGGCCGCCGCCTGCACCACAATCCCGAGACGGCCAACGCCGTGCTGATCGCCGTCACCGGCCACAGCCTGCCCATGTACATGGACGACGCGCTGGCCGTCGGCTTCCGCCACTTCCTCGTCAAACCCGTGCGCCTGGAAGACCTGGCGACGACGGTGCAGTCGGTGCTGGCGGGGTAGTTCGCTGACCTACGGCCGGCTCAACGACCACTGCTGATTGTTCGCATTGGTCAGATTCCACTGGATGATCTGCGCATTTTCCGCCGTGCTCAAGTTGAGTACATCCAGGGTCAGGTTGCTGTAGCGGTTGCTGATCGTCTGGTAGCCGGCAGCAGGGCTGGCGAAGCGCCATTGCTGGCCCAGTCCGCCCCAGTAGCTCCATTGCGCGATATTCGTGCCGGCCGTGGTCGAGTTGTTGTAGTCGTCCAGACCCAGCAAGCTGTTCGCATTGATCAGGCTGTAGTAGCCATCGCCGTGTCCCACCACATACCATTGCTGGTGTTTTGCTCCCGTATACGTTTGCTGCTGCACCAGTGCGCCATTCGCCGTGCCGGCGCCCGCCACGGCCAGCGCTTTGCCGCTCAGGCGCGAGCGCAGCACCGTGGGGCCATCCGAGATGCCGCCGCAGCTGGCGACCGTGAAATTGCGCGTCAGGCTGGGCCAGCCGCTGTCATACGTCATCTTTAAAATATCGAGCTTGGCCGCGCCATTGTCGTTGACGTCGTAGTAGTGGATCGACGTGTAATTGCAGCCATCCTGCTTGAGCACGCCGATATGGCCCGGGCCCTTGTACTTGCCGTCGAGGTTGGGCAGCACCGTGCGCGTGCCGCTGTACGGCCCCGTCACGCTGCTGGCGCGCTGTACTTCCACGTAATACGTGCTGGCGGCGCCCTGGCAGCATTTGCCGCGGTTGGCGAACAGATAGTAATACTCGCCATCACGCGTGATGTAGGGCGCTTCGATATCCTTGCCGCCGCCACCGAGGATGGTGGTGACGTTGCCCGTGGTTTTGCCCGTGGCCTGGTTTATTTCCGTCACGCCGATGCCGCCGAAAAACGAGCCATACGACATGTAGACCTTGCCGTCATAATCGCGGAACAGGGCCGGGTCGATGGCATTGATTTCCGCGCCGCCCCCATACGATTGCACGACGATGCCCAAGTCCGTCCAGCTCGGATTTTTCAGCGAGACGGAACGGGCCACGCCGATGGCCGACACGGACGTGCCGAAGGTGGAGACCGAGTAATACAGATAATAGTAGCCGTTCATGTGGATCACGTCGGGCGCCCAGTACGAGCCGCTGAAATTGGGGATTTTATTGGCGATCCAGGCCGGCGGCGTGCTGAACACGGGCGCGGGGCTGGCCGACCATTTCAGCAGGTCCGTCGAGGTGGAATACCAGATGCCGTCGCCCGTCGTGAAATTGAAATACGTGTCGCCGTCGCGCGTGAGGGTGCCGGGGTCGTGCGCGTTGGGCACGCCCGCCAGGTTGATCGCTTGCGCATGGGCGCAGAACATCAGGCACAGTGCTGCCAGGATTTGCTTCATCGTTGTCTCCGTACTGTTTTTATGGGGCGGTCCAGGCCGCACCCCAGAGTAGGGCGATGGTCAAATTTGCACTAATGAATTTTTTGCAGGAAGCGATACCGGGGCGGGTATCGCTGAAGAAATAAAACGACGCTGAAATAGAAAAAGCCCGGTTCGAAAACCGGGCTCTTCTTTATTCTGTGGGGTGGCTGATGGGGCTCGAACCCACGACAACAGGAATCACAATCCTGGACTCTACCAACTGAGCTACAGCCACCACTGTCTTACTTACCTGTTTAGCTGTTTTGCTGAACAGGTGCCGAATTATACAAAGAACTCGGCAAAGTGGCAAATCTAAATGCAGTCTTTTTTAAAGAATCGAAAGATTGCATGAAAACGCCTGTTTTCCCTCATACGGACAGGTGTTCGACAGGCGGGTGCAAGTCCAGCAAACCGGCGAAGGCTTGCGCCAGGGCTTCGACCTTGGCCGTCGTGTAGCCCTGCAGCTGTGGCGCGTCGTTGCTGGTGCGGCGCAGGCTGGCAGCGTCGAGCAGGCGGGTCAGCTGGCGCGCCACGGCGTCGCCCGTGTCGACCAGGGTGACGGGTTCCGACGTATGCGCGCGTACCGTGCGTTCGATTGCGTCCTGCACGAATGGGTAGTGAGTGCAGCCGAGCACGAGGGTATCGACGCCTTGCGCCAACAGGGGCGCGATATAGCGGTCGAGCATGGCGCTGGTGGCGTCGAGCGGGTCGCTGCCCATCGCGGACTGTTCGATGCGTTCGACCAGGCCGACGCAGGGCTGCAAGATGAACGTGGCGCCGGTCGCGCTGCTCACCTGTTCGCGCAAGGCCAGCAGTTTGTCGCCGCGCAAGGTGCGCTCGGTGGCCAGCACACCGATCTTGCCGTTGCGGCTGATGGCGGCCGCCGGTTTCAGGCCCGGCTCGACGCCGACGATGGGCAGGTCCGGGTAGCGCGCGCGCAGCGCCTTGATGGCGGCGATCGTGGCCGTGTTGCAGGCGACGACCAGTGCTTTCGCGCCTTGCTGCAGCAGATAGCCGGCCACTGCCAGTGAACGGTCGATCACTTGCTGCTCCGTCTTGTCGCCATACGGCGCATGGCCGGAATCGGCAAAGTAAATCAGGTCTTCCTGCGGCAGCTGCGCGCGGATATGGCGCAGCACCGACAGGCCGCCCACGCCAGAGTCAAAAATGCCGATGGGCGCGTCAGGGTGGGCATTGCTTGCAATAGAAGTCATGGGAAACCGGAGTAGATAAAAAAACGCCGCGCTGGATTGCTGCGCGGCGTTAATGGTAGAGCTTGTTTAAGCAACCGTCACGGGAATCTTGCTCACGCTATTGAGTTGCTCGATCTTCGCCTGCCATTCCTTCGGCCCCGTGTTGTGTACCGAGGTGCCTTTCGCATCCACGGCCACCGTGACCGGCATGTCGACGACGTCGAATTCGTAGATCGCTTCCATGCCCATGTCGGCAAAGCCCAGCACCTTGGCGTGCTTGATGGCTTTCGACACCAGGTAGGCGGCGCCACCCACGGCCATCAGATAGGCCGACTGGTGCTTCTGGATCGATTCGATGGCGACAGGGCCCCGTTCGGCCTTGCCGATCATGGCGATCAAGCCGGTTTTTTCCAGCATCATGTCGGTGAACTTGTCCATGCGGGTGGCGGTCGTCGGACCGGCCGGGCCGACGGCTTCGTCGCGTACCGGGTCGACCGGGCCGACGTAGTAGATCACGCGGTTCTTGAAGTCGACCGGCAATTCCTCGCCCTTGGCCAGCATGTCCTGGATGCGTTTATGAGCGGCGTCGCGGCCCGTCAGCATCTTGCCGTTCAACAGCAAGGTCTGGCCCGGCGTCCACGAAGCGACTTCTTCTTTCGTCAGCGTGTTGAGGTCGACGCGCTTGGACTTTTCCGTGTCCGGCGTCCAGTGCACTTCCGGCCACGACGACAGCGATGGCGGTTCCATGTAGGCAGGGCCCGAGCCGTCCAGCACGAAGTGGCCGTGGCGCGTGGCGGCGCAGTTCGGGATCATGGCGACGGGCTTCGACGCGGCGTGCGTCGGGTGCATCATGATTTTCACGTCAAGCACGGTCGTCAGGCCGCCCAGGCCTTGCGCGCCGATGCCCAGCGAGTTGATCTTGTCGCACAGCTCGATACGCAGTTCTTCCAGCTTGTTTTGCGGGCCGCGTTGTTTCAGCTCAAACATGTCGATGTCTTCCATCAACACTTCTTTTGCCATCAGCATGGCTTTTTCGGCCGTGCCGCCGATGCCGATGCCCAGCATGCCTGGCGGACACCAGCCGGCGCCCATGGTGGGCACGGTCTTCATGACCCAGTCGACCAGCGAGTCGGACGGGTTCATCATGATCATCTTCGACTTATTTTCCGAGCCGCCGCCCTTGGCAGCCACTTTCACGTCGACGGTATTGCCTTCGACCAGTTCCATGTGCACGACGGCTGGCGTGTTGTCCTTGGTGTTCTTGCGGTCGAAATGCGGGTCGGCCACGATGGAAGCGCGCAGCTTGTTGTCGTCGAAGTTGTACGCGCGGCGCACGCCTTCGTTGACGGCGTCGGTGACGGTGCCGGAGAAGCCTTCGAAGCGCACGCCCATGCCGATTTTCAGGAAGACGTTGACGATACCCGTGTCCTGGCAAATAGGACGCTTGCCTTCCGCGCACATGCGCGAGTTGGTCAGGATTTGCGCGATCGCATCTTTTGCCGCCGGGCTTTGCTCGGCCGCATAGGCGCGCGCCAAGTGCTCGATGTAATCAGCAGGGTGGTAGTAGCTAATGTACTGCAACGCTGCGGCGACGGATTCGATCAGGTCTTCTTGCTTTATGACAGTCATGGTGTTCTCGCGGTGGATAAGAAGGGTAGGACTCTTTGCTGAAAGCCCATGGCCGCCGCTGGCAGCCATGGGCTTCGGGTTTAGTGCGGTCGTGCCTGGTTCTGCGTCACCGTCATGATGCGGTCGGTGTACGCGATCGCCATGGCGGACAGGATGAAGACCATGTGGATCACCGTTTGCGCGATGACCACATTCGGTTCCTTGGCGTACGCGGTGGCGTTGATGAAGGTCTTCAGCAGGTGGATGGACGAGATGCCGATGATGGCCATCGCCAATTTCGTCTTTAGCACGGAAGCATTTACGTGTGACAACCATTCCGGCTGGTCTGGGTGGTCATCGAGGTGCATGCGCGAAACGAAGGTTTCGTAGCCGCCGATAATGACCATGATCAGCAGGTTCGAAATCATCACCACGTCGATCAGGCCTAATACCACCAGCATGATGGTCGCTTCGTTCAGCTTCACGGGAGGCGGCACGCCAGGCACGGTCACGGCGCTGATGACGTGCTGCAGGGCCGCATCATTGCCGAACACGGCGCCGATCAGGTCGGACAATTCCACCCAGAAATGAAATACATACACGCATTGTGCGAGGATCAGGCCCAGGTACAGTGGCAACTGCAGCCAGCGCGACATGAAGATGAAGGCGGACAGCGGATGCAGCTTGGTATGCTTGGTAGTCGGTGGTAGGTGGTCGATCATGTGGGGTTTCCTGGGGGAGTAAATACCAATTTTTGGCATGCCCGACATTTTACACTTGCTGTTGATTACTGCGCATGGCCTTGCTTCTGATTATTAGGTTTGATGAAACACAAAGTGGTATTGAACCTTCGGTTCACCGCGCATTTTCCCAGCGAAAATACTGTACGGCGTCCCCTTGACTCCTATTGCTGAAGGCGCTTATGGTTAGCCTTGATAGGGGTAAACGCTGCATAAACGCGACATGTAAGGCGTCCGTAAGACATGGGGCCTATCGTGTTAGCAAACAATTACTACACTGGAGACAAGCATGAGCGCTACAGAGAACCAAGGGCAGGGCACACAGCAGCAGGGACCAGAAGAGTCACGCGTATTTGACCCGTCGGCAGCATTTGCCGCACAGGCAACGATTTCCGGCATGGACGCTTACCGCGCCATGGTGGCCGAGGCCGAACGCGACTACGAAGGCTTCTGGGCCAAACTGGCGCGCGAGAACTTGAGCTGGAAAAAGCCGTTCACCCGCACCCTGAACGAAGACAACGCCCCATTCTACAAATGGTTCGAAGACGGCCAGTTGAACGTGTCGTACAACTGCCTGGACCGCAACATCGAAAATGGCCTGGGCGACAAGACGGCCATCATCTTCGAAGCGGACGACGGCACCGTCACCAAAGCAAGCTATAAAGAACTGCACGAAAAAGTCTGCAAGTTCGCCAACGGCCTGAAATCCAAGGGTATCGCCAAGGGCGACCGCGTCATCATCTATATGTCGATGTCCGTCGAAGGCGTGGCCGCCATGCAAGCGTGCGCGCGCATCGGCGCCACCCACTCCGTCGTCTTCGGCGGCTTCTCGGCCAAGTCCTTGCAGGAACGCATCATCGACGCGGGTGCCGTGGCCGTCATCACAGGCGACGAGCAATTGCGCGGCGGCAAAAAGCTGCCATTGAAATCCATCGTCGATGAAGCACTGGCGCTGGGCGGCTGCGACTGCGTCAAAAACGTCATTGTGTATAAGCGCACCGGCAGCGACCTGCCGATGGTAGCCGGCCGCGACACGTGGCTGCACGAGCTGGTCGAAGGCCAGAGCGCGCAATGCGAACCGGAATGGGTCGATGCCGAGCATCCACTGTTTATTCTCTACACCTCCGGTTCGACGGGCACGCCGAAGGGCGTGCAGCACTCGAGCGGCGGCTACCTGCTGTGGGCCGCGCTGACGATGAAGTGGAGCTTCGACATCAAGCCGGACGACGTGTTCTGGTGCACGGCTGACATCGGCTGGGTGACGGGCCACAGCTACATCGCGTATGGCCCGATGGCCGTGGGCGCCACGCAAGTGGTGTTCGAAGGCATCCCGACCTACCCGAACGCGGGCCGTTTCTGGGAAACCATCAAGAAGCACAACGTCAGCATTTTCTACACAGCCCCCACGGCTATCCGTTCGCTGATCAAGGCGGCTGACGTGGACCCGAAAGTCCACCCAAGCAACTACGACCTGACGAGCTTGCGCCTGCTGGGCACGGTCGGCGAGCCGATCAATCCGGAAGCGTGGATGTGGTACTACAAAAACATTGGCGGCGAGAAATGCCCGATCGTCGATACTTTCTGGCAAACGGAAACGGGCGGCCACATGATCACCCCGCTGCCGGGCGCCACGCCAATGGTGCCCGGTTCCTGCACCCTGCCATTGCCAGGCATCATGGCCGCCATCGTCGACGAAGCGGGCCAGGACGTGCCGAACGGCCAGGGCGGTATCCTGGTGGTGAAGCGCCCATGGCCATCAATGATCCGCACGATCTGGAACAACCCCGAGCGTTTCAAGTCCAGCTATTTCCCGGAAGAACTGGGCGGCAAGATGTACCTGGCAGGCGACGGCGCCATCCGCAACAAGGACACCGGCTACTTCACGATCACGGGCCGCATCGATGACGTCCTGAACGTGTCGGGCCACCGCATGGGCACGATGGAAATCGAATCGGCCCTGGTCGCCAACCCGCTGGTGGCCGAGGCCGCCGTGGTGGGCCGTCCGGACGACACGACAGGCGAATCGATCTGCGCCTTCGTGGTGCTCAAGCAAGCGCGTCCGACAGGCGAGGAAGCGAAGAAACTGGCCCTGGAGCTGCGCAATTGGGTCGGCAAGGAAATCGGCCCGATCGCCAAACCGAAGGAAATCCGTTTCGGCGACAACCTGCCCAAAACCCGCTCCGGCAAAATCATGCGCCGCCTGCTGCGCGTGCTGGCCAAGGGCGAGACGATTACGCAGGATGTGTCGACCCTGGAGAATCCGGCGATTCTGGATCAGTTGAAGGAAGCGTCCTGATGTTGCCTGGGTAGCCAAAATCCAAACCAATATCCGGGGTCGGACCCTGAGGGTCTGACCCCAGCCATTGCCGGGTTACTGTAAAGAAGCGCAACTTTTACCCCACGGTAAATAACTTTGGCAGTCCGTAGATTCTTTGCTATAATCTGCGGCTTCGCGACAAGCGAGAAATAGTACGCAATGTAAGTAAGACACATTGCCTGCAGGAGAGGTGGATGAGTGGTTGAAGTCGCACGCCTGGAAAGCGTGTATAGGTTCATAGCCTATCGGGGGTTCGAATCCCCCTCTCTCCGCCACGGATAGTAATTAAGTAAGATCAGGACGTCTCAGGAAGTCCCTCAAAAACCGCTTAGAGCCTTGATTCTAAGCGGTTTTTTCGTTTTTCAGCGTCTCGAAATGTGCCAAGACGTTTCGGTACGTCTAACTTTTTTGAGGGAAGGCGCCGGGCCGCATTCCCCCATCCTTGACTACCATTCCCGCATAACTGTCCTATAGTGGTTTCAGACGCATTTGCGAAGGAGGCCACCATGGCAAAGCTCATCGTACCGCTGTCCGAACTTCAGGTCAAAAACGCCAAACCAAAGGATAAACCATACAAGCTATCCGACGGCGGCGGCCTGTTCGTGGAAGTCATGCCGAGCGGGTCTTGCATCTGGCGCTGGAAGTTTCGCCAGGCCAACGGCAAGGAGAACGCGCTGACGTTTGGTCCTTATCCGGAAATTACGTTGCAGGATGCGCGTGAGAAGCGCTTGGCTGCGCGGCGATTGATGCTGCAAGGGATCGACCCGGCCAAGCATCGCGACGACGCCAAGCGGCTGTTGAAAGAGCGTGCCGCCAACACATTTGAAAAGATCGCCCGCGAGTGGCACGCCAACAGGGTGCCGACCTGGAGCGAGCGCACCGCCAAGAACGTCCTGCAACGGCTGGAAGCAGATATCTTCCCGGCCATTGGCCGCAGGCCCATCGATGAACTCAAGCACCTCGATTTAATCGCTGCACTGCGCAAAATCGAGGAGCGCGGCGCAAGCGAAATCGCCCATCGGCAGAAGGCGGTATGTGCGTCAATTTTCAGCTACGCGATTCAATGCGGATTCACAGAGCGCAATCTGGTCACCGATATGAAGGATGTGTTGAAGACCGTGCGCGCCGGACACTTCGCCGCCATTGAAACCGATGAACTGCCGAAGTTTCTGGCCATTCTGGACCGCAACGAAGCACGCATGTTCGCGCCGACCCGCATTGCGCTGCGTCTGATGCTGCTGTGCTTTGTACGCACCAGCGAATTGATCGAGACGCCCTGGAGTGAAATTGACCTGGAACGCGGCGAATGGATCATTCCATGGCAACGCATGAAGCGAGGCAAGCTGACCGTCAATCCGGATATGACCAACCATCACGTCTGCCTGTCGCGCCAGGCGCTGGAGCTGTTGCGTGAACTGCATGCGATCACGGGCCGCAGCAAGTATCTGTTCCCGAATCAGCGCGACCACGAAAAGCCGATCAGCAATAACACGATACTGGTGGCGCTTGGACGCATGGGATACAAGGGTAAGATGACCGGCCATGGCTTCCGGGCGCTGGCCATGAGCACCATCAAGGAGCGCCTGGGCTACCGGCATGAAGTCGTGGACCGGCAACTCGCACATGCACCGAAGGATAAGGTGGCCAGCGCCTATGACCGCGCCCAGTTCCTGGCGGAACGGCGCCGGATGATGCAGGATTGGGCCGACTACATCGATGCCGTCAGCGGCAAGGGCGCGCCGCCGCAGACGCCAAGATTAACGCTGGTCAGCGGCGAATTCAGCCGGGATGGCGGAACAGGAGGGCACCATGTCTGAGTATGTATTGCGCCTCACGGATGCGCTTATCAAGCAAGCCGCTCCGAAGGAAAAATTATATAAACTATCCGATGGGGCTGGTCTGTACATTGAAGTGCAGCCCAGCGGCAGCAAGGTCTGGCGCATGAAGTATCGCCAGCAAGGCGGTGGGGAAAGCGTTCTGACTTTTGGCCGGTATCCCGAAGTCTCCATCGCCAAAGCCCGCGAACACAGGCTTGCAGCGCATCAGATGCTGGAACGGAAGCAGGACCCGGGCACAGAATTCAATCGAGAAAAATTGCATCCACTGCCAAAGCCTATTGCAATCGACGAAATATTCGATGAGCCGGAGTGGGGCCATGTGCAGACTAGTATTCGGCGGGCGACCCTGCTCGCTATCCGTCACCTCGAAACTGCCTTATTTCCGGCATTGAAGCGCATTTCCATCAGTGAAGCACAGCACAGTATTCAGCAAGCAGCCATTCGGCAAATTGAACAGGCCGGTTTGCAGGTGGTCTCCCGTCCGCTGGAGGGTGTCGCGACGGCGCTCGCTGCCAGCTATTTACGTAACGGCGTGAGCATGGACCAATTGGTTAGTGCGATGAAAGAGTCAAGGAGGCGGGTACGGCGCCAGGGCGACAACATGCAGTAGCTATCGGAGCCTTTGTCCGGTCGCAATTCTGTGTACTACCAAAAGCGCACTTAACGAAACGAACCACTTGCAAACGTCGATATCAGGCATAGAATGAAGTTCTCTTATGTGGGAATCGCTCCCACGAGGGCATGCATCGAGCATGTCCCTATGCTTAGCGGCATAGGCGTTGCGGTCGTCACCCGCCACCATGATACATAGCAGTTTCTGCTAGATATATCGCCGGGCCATGCAGAAGCATGCACATCTCGGCACGATAAAGCGCTGCCTTCAGCGTTTTCATATCCCACAATCCGCAAGACGGATTGCCTGGACGATTGCGCCCGACGGGCGCTTCCTCAAACAGGAGCAAGGCTCCTGCCCCGATTGGTTCGCATACCCGCGAGGTAGCGCACCGTATGAAGCACAGCATGGCTTTACCGCAAGCCGCACCGTCTGCAGAAATGCCAGCGATGCGATGCCATCGCGGCTGCCGCCAGCGCATGTGCTTCAGAGTCGCCAGTATCGTCACCGAGAGTGCGATGCTGGCTTGTATGCCGTCGCATGCCATGGCTGCGTGCGCGCGTCGTTACTGGCGGCGTGCTGCCAGTGACGACGTGCCGCCGACGGCATAGGCCCAGGCGGCAAGCGGAATTCCACCGCGTGATGTCGTTCAGTGACGGGGCCAGGCGCCCCGCATCGCAGGCAAGCCCTGCGATGTCCTTTGCCCGTTACGGGCTGATTAGTAGAAGTTGATCCGTGCACGATGTGCACTCCATGGACCCTGGGTGATTGGTCCCCGCTGCGGCGGCTTCCTCCGGGAGCGCGCAGCGGTGCCACACGCGCATGCGGCGCGGGCAGGCAGTAACAGCAACCGCATACACGGGAGTGGTGTCCCGAGGCCCTTGTTCAACCTTTTCTGCTGAGGCAGTGAGGGTGGCCAGAAACACTTACCAGACAGGATTACACCACGCAACATCGATGTAGAAACCCAAGATCGAAGGGATAACTTTGCCATGCGCGACTTGAACTACCAGCTCAAGCAACTGTGTCATCGCAACCGGGATGGCAGCTTTGCGACGCAGGCCGACCGCGAGCGCTTATTGAACCTGTGCGCCAACGACCTGGCGGAACGGGGCTTTCAGCATATGAGCGTGGACAGCCTGAAACCGAAGCATGTGGCGGCGCTGCTCGACAAGTGGAAACAGGATGGCGTGAGTACCGGAACGATCAAAAATCGCATGAGCGCCCTGCGCTGGTGGGCCGAGAAGATCGGCAAGGAAAACATCATTGCGCGCACCAACGGCGAATATGGCATCGCGGAGCGGGTGTTTGTCACCAATGTTTCGAAGGCGAAGGTGCTCGACGCCGACACGCTGGCCCGCGTGAACGATCCGTATACGCGCATGTCGCTGCAGCTGCAGGCGGCGTTTGGTTTGCGGCGCGAGGAAAGCATCAAGATCAAGCCGGGATGGGCCGATGGCGGGAACATCCTGCGGCTGCAGGATAGCTGGACCAAGGGTGGCAAATACCGGGAGGTGCCGATTGCCACCATGCAGCAGCGCGCCGTGCTGGACGCGGCCAAGGCACTGGCCGGAAAAGGCAGCCTGATTCCGGCGCAGTTGCGGTATCGGGACCAGTTGAACCGCTTTCGTGCGCAGTGCGACAAGGCTGGCATCCATGGTGTGCACGGGCTGCGCCATGAGTACGCGCAGCGGCGCTACACCGAGTTGACTGGCCGACCTAGTCCAGCCTGTGGCGGCCCGACGTCCAGACAGCTGGATGCTTCACAAAAATTGACGGATAACGCTGCAAGGTTAAAGATTTCGATGGAGATGGGGCATGGCCGTGAACAGGTCACGTCTATCTACCTGGGGAGATGACCGCCCACTTGTGTCAGGGCCGCAGCGGATGGAATGGAAGAGATGCAGAAGGGGCAGCCCTGGCGCTGCCGAAATGATCGCGGAGAGTCGGCATGACTCTCCATTGTTTGCTGTTCATCAATCGAAGGAGAATCTTATGACCACGACTAAAAAATTCCTCCGCTTGCCTGCGGTCATCGAGGCCACCGGCTGGTCCCGCGCCACAATCTGGCGCAAGGTGAAGGCGGGCGTGTTGCCAGCGCCGATTCCCATTGGTCCCAAGTCCATCGCTTGGGACGCAGAGGAAATCGCTCAATGGCAGCAGCGCTGTATTGACGCTAGGCGGGGAGTTGCTTGAGTGGGAGTTAATAGTGGCTGGATTAGAAGCGCCCCACCTCGTAAGACGTCACGGGGCGGGCCTATCGGCCCTCTCCGAATCGTCCAACTGCTGTCGCTGCATGGTAGCACCGCACGCCTGCGGCTCGTGTTCGCAGCTCTAATTAGGTATCGACTGAGCATGCTTTTAGGGCATCCAATGCATCAGTCTGTGCACGAATGGCGGACCTGACCCTGGCGGCCCTTGCCCCCGGCTCGATAGCCTCCACCGTATCATTGTTCCCTGATCCCACCAGCTATCTCTGCTACGAACAGAAGAAATAGCAGAAATAACCTCGCAACTTGCTTGTATATCAGTAAAAAATATTTCTCAATGCAATGTAACCTAGTCTCCATTTCACTAAAATTCATTCAAATGTTACATTTCGATAGAATTGACTATTTTTAATGACGTAAGATTAATGTAGGACTAATCTTACATAAATAGTTTAGCTGATATGACCAATATGAAGGTGTAAAAAAATGACCAGAATCACGATGGATGGCGTTGCAACGTATAAGTTTCCGACGACCCTAGATTCGGATAAAAAGACCACTTTACTATACGGGCTAAACGGAACTGGGAAAAGCACCCTTTCGAATTATCTTTACGATATAGAACATCCTACTTATAAAAAATGTTCAAATGACGGTCTGGATGACGCTAACATACTTGTATATAACACGAGATTCGTTAAAGATAATTTTCATGAAGTCGATTCTTTAAAAGGAATTTTTACCCTCTCGAAAGTTAACAAAGATGTAGAGTTGAAAATTGAGTCATGCGCTAACGATCTTAAAGATAGAAAGAAAAATAAAGTAGCAATCGAAAAGGAAATCGAGCAAGCAAACAACTCTCTAGCAGTGTCAAAAAAAACGGCGGAGGATGTAACCTGGGAATTGAAAACTAAGTATTCTGGAGGTGACCGGATTCTTGAATATTGCTTGGATAATCTCAAAGGAACAAAGAGTAAACTATTTGATTTCCTTGCGGCTATTACCTTAACGGAAATAACAAAAAATATTGATGACCTAAAAAAAGAGGCCGAATCTATTCAAGGTGAAAAAGCGCAGAGCTATACTGCACTTCCAATTTTCTTAGATACATTTTTTCCGATGGAGAGCGATGAAATACTAAAGTTGGAAATAGTTGGCAATAAAAATAGCTCCATTGCAAAATTGATTCAAAAATTGGATAACGCGGACTGGGTTAATTCCGGCATTCCTTACATGAATACGTTGCAAACGTCGTCCGATAATTCTTGTCCTTTCTGTCAGTCAAGTACCGTCACCACCTCACTAGCAGATTCAATTAAAGAATACTTTGACGAAAGTTTTTCTCATTCTATTTCAACGCTGAAGACGCTTCGATCAAATTACGCGAGAGCTATAGAATTACTGCCTACCACGCTTGTGTATATCGAATCATCGTTTTTGCAGACAAAGCGGCAAGAATTCGAAGCCAAATACGGTCAACTTCAAACGGTGCTGAATGCCAATATCTTAGTTATTGATAAAAAAATAAAATCGCCATCTCAAGAGGTTTCGCTAGTAAAAACAAATGACTTAATAGTAAGTATAAATAATATCATAAATGCAGCGAACAACGAAATTGAAATTCACAATGATAAGATTATAAATAAGCAGACTGAATTAAATAGGATAAAATTGGAGTTTTGGAAAATTGCCAGAAAAGAATACGATCAGACGATCACTCCTTACTTAAGTCAGGTAAAAGAAATCAATGAAGCACTACAGAAAAATAATGATGCTTTGAAAGATGAAATTTCCAAGATCTCAAAATTAATTACTGATACAGAAGAATTGCAAAAAGACACAGTAAATGTCAGCGCCGCAATTGATACAATAAATAAACGCCTAAGTGACTTAGGTATTGATTCTTTTAAAATCGTGAAGCATACCGGTACGCTATATCGAATTTCACGCAATGGTGATGATGTAGGAGACTTTCATTCATTAAGCGAAGGTGAGAAAACGGTTATCAGTTTCGTCTATTTCGTAGAGCTTTGTAAAGGAAAAAGAAGCGCCACCGATACTGCAACAAAAAAAATTGTTGTTATCGATGACCCGATTTCAAGCCTTTCTCATATCTATGTCTTCAATATTGGTAGGATGATAAAAAAAGATTTATGCGAATCGGCTGTATTTGATCAGGTATTCATATTCACACATAGCCTCTATTTCTTCTATGAAATGACGGACACCGTTCATAAGCGTCGAAAAGAAACACAAAAGCTTTTCAGGTTAGTAAAGAATTTGCAAGGAAGTAAAATTGTTGAGATGAGCTATGAAGAAATTCAAAGTGATTATCAGTCATACTGGGCCATTATAAAAGATGAATCGCAGCCATCGGCTTTAATAGCGAATTGCATGCGAAACATTGTGGAGTATTTCTTTAACTTTGTACAAAAGCGCGATTTGAACAACGTATTCCTAGCAGATTCGATGCAGGATCAAAAATATCAAGCATTCTATCGATTTATGAACCGTGAGTCTCATTCCGTCGGGCAAAATATTTTTGATTACAAGGAATTTGATTACACTCTATTTCAGGAGGCATTGAAATTGCTTTTCGAAACAAGTGGGTTCTCTGAACATTATAATGCCATGATGAAGTAACCTTCACATTAGACCTTGATACTTAACGGAAATCATCTGGGGAGCCAGGATCAGGTCCGCTATTCGTGGACGATAGAAGCCAGCTCAGTTAAGAGCATGATTAGAACCACGAACGCGTGCTCTCGGCGTGCGAATTTGCCCGCGCACCGGGAAGCAGTTGGTATATTCGAAAAGGGCTGGGCCGTTAGGTTCGACCTTCGAATTTCTCGATTGGCTATGAATTCATGCCGACAAGGATCTAAAGGTATCTACTGTGCCGAGCATCAGTCCGTGTCCAAATGGCAGACCTGACCCCGGCGGCCTTCATTCGGGTGGCCTTTTTGTTTTTGTGTGCGGTGGAGAGAAGCACGTCCCTGTGGGGCGTGCGCGGGGGATTCGAATGGTTGGGCCTACTCGCCCGGCCCTCTCCGAATCTACTGGCTGCTGCCGCTGCGCGGTAGCCCCGCGCGCCTCCGCCGCGCGTTCTTTAATTGGGTTTCGACTGAGCCGGCGTCTACGGCGCCTAATGCATCAGTCCGTGTCCAAATAGTGGACCTGACCCCGGTAGCTTTTGCTTGCCAAGCCCCAAGGCAATGCCGGAGGCGGCGTACATTTTTGCTTTGCATATCACTCGCGTGCTGGTAGTACTGTGTGCACGATATCCTCAGAATACCCAAGAGCACGAGTAAATTTTTGGACTAAGCCGTTTTACTAAGAAAAATGTGGTAAATTTTGCCAAATCATAAACTATGTGAAGCGGAGTGACATGAAAACTGAAGCGATTATCTTGGACAGCAGAGTAGACGGAAGAAGCACATGTTATCTCTGTCGAATCACACTCAGTGAGTATGTGAAAGGACTTCCGGAAACTTATCAGGATTATGATGTCCAGCGGGAAGTTGTCTCGAATGTGTACTTGGATCGATTGGTCGATACAGTATTGAATAGAGGACATATTCCACCTATCGTCCTAGTTGTGGCTGCCGATCAATATGAAATTAAGAATAGCTGTTTGTACATAGAATCTTTTAAAATATTGGATGGTCTACAACGAACTTTTCGTTTGCAGGCGATAAAAAAAACTATTGACTTTTGCCTTGATTCTATTAGTGACAATGATGTTGAAGGCGTACTAAATCACACAAAATTTAAATTCTCCCGTGAGTTTTCGACCGCATTACGCGAACTTGATTCAGATACTAACGTATTGCGTGCCGTTTTACAAAAACGACTTGAGCTCGGCGCCGAGGCAATTCGTGATATATACATTTCAAGTGGTCAATGGTTTGAAGTATGGGTTGGACTGTCGCCTAGTGAAGAGGTCCAGAAAATGCTTACCCTAAATGCAGGCCATAAACCGGTAAAAACACGTCATCAACTCGAAATTCTCTTCTTGAACCTATTGCCATTTTTGCGAGATGGATCAGAAAATCAATTTCATCTGGTACGCGAGAAAGAAGTTAGCTCAACGCAATTTAGCAAAAATCGGCAGTGCGGGAGCTTCCATTTTGCACACCTCATAACAGCAGTCCTTTCACTTTCAGCGGGGCGCCCTGTTGCACCCACAACGGGATTGATACAAGGAATTCAAGAAAATGATCCGGATATAGAACAATATGGGCCATTAATGGAGCCGGAATTTCTTAAGGATCTAGTTATTTTCTTGGTAAAAATCGATAAAATGATAACCTTTCAATATGGTGAAATTGGCACCATTTGGATGGGCCGTGAAGTATCGCTTTCCGGACTTTTCGGCGCTATTGGCGCAATCGCGACAGATAGCAGCAATATTCGGGTAGTAATGAAAAAATTCTTGGAAATTATTAATGATAATCCAAAAATTTTGAACCTGGCGGAATTTGAGCGTGTTCGAAATAGCTTGGATTTAAGTAAAATTAACATTGGTAACGCGAATCGTAGTGCGGTTTACAGTGCTATCAAGCGAATACTAGAAGAACCTTTTCCGACTACGATCAATTGGTTGGAGAATTTCTTATGAGACAGTACGAGGTGCTTTATGATTGGCCGATCTCTGAAATAATTCGTCTGTCTGATTCGCCGATTGCCGAGAGTTACGTAGAAAATCTACAAGACGGCAGTGAGCTGGAGTTTATCGCAATGGCTGAACAAATCAGAGGCCTCGGCGCTGAGTTGGCGATGGCAAAAGCTGCACGCGACCATTTTGCAAAATGGGCGGAACTACGAGTAAAGATTAATCAGTTTTCTAATCAATTTGCAGATTTTCCTTCGCTTCGGCCGAGGAAATTTAATCTTCACATATTATTATGCGAAAAGATTGTTCAAACAGGATTTCCGATCAACAGTGCGACTGTTCTGAATCCTTTAACCTACGAAATGCGTGATCTTCCAGGACCGGTTGGTTATGGATCATTTTTCCATGAGAATTCCAGTTCGAATACGGATTCCCTTGTTGTATTTTCTTATCACAATGCGGTCAATTTTGATGCCGAAATTTCCAATGCCACCGTTGCCCCGAACTTCTTATATGATGTTTTGAGTGCACTATATAATGTCGAGGAAATTTCGGCATCAGCGACTGCTTGTTTGAAACGTATGATTCCACAAATAAGCATTGAAGCTGTATTGGCTTTTGTGAAACTCTGCGTAGTTGCTAGAGGGGGAATGGTTGCTGCTCCTATTGAATATACGAATGCGTTAGCAATATTAGATCCAACAGTTTTCAAGGCAGATAATAGTTATCAGCAGTGGAACGACATAATCTCGGTATTGAGTGAATACAATAGTAGGAAGGATATTTTGCTAAAGTACCTTACTTTATATCATGTGTTCGAAAATTTGATGATCAAGCTGCCTATCGTTGAACTTGAACGTCGGCAGTCAGGACGTATGTTTTCGATACGAGATTTCAGCCGCTTATATTCGCAAGTGGAAGGAGCTGAAACCAAAGCTTTAAAACGACTATTCACCGCCACTCTGGCTATGCCTGCTATGCCGGGGCAAACCTTCGAACAAGTCTTGATCGTTCGCTGGCAGAATTTGGTTGCGGCAGGTTTAAGTGCGGAATTGGATGACGCATTGGAATCATTAGGTCTTAAGAAAAATAGGCAATCGTTGCGGCATATGGACATTAAAGCCGGGGCGGAACTCTCTGGCTACCTTTGCGACATGGTTTATGGTGTTAGATGCGCGATTGTTCATAATAAAGAAACTGAATTTCATCTCACAACCATCACCCTAAACGGTCCGCTTAAAACTCTTATCTCTGATTTTTTGATCCCAACCATGGAAGAGATCTGTTTTGGCCTCATCGGTTCGCCAAATAATCAAACTTGGTACCAAGGAAGGGAGCTGCTTCTGTATGCTTAGGAGCTATAGGCTGGGGCGATGTTGGTAGCACAACTCGGAAACACGGGCTGTCGCGCAGCCTCTTGATCGACGCTGCGGACGCCGCTATTTCCGAGATGTTTCTTTGTCGGTTAGCCCTGGCTGCATCGTGAGGTTGTATGTGCACCATGTCGTTGTAGAGTGGTGCAAGTACCTATAGCGCTAGTCGACGCATCGTCGCTATGCCACGATACAGTATAATCGCCGTTTGTTCCGCGCGGCCGATGGATAGAGTGCCGGGTTTCATGCTTAACTTCCCAATTCGCTGTACGTTGGAAAGGGATGCTTGGCGAGCACCCAATCTGCCTGTTGCTTGGGTTGCAAAAAGTGGCTTCGTATTCGAGGGGAAGGTTTTCAGGTTCCAGACATCGACGAGACCTGTAGCTTCCCACGATTTTTGTCCTTTGGAAATTGCTAACGCTGCTTGGCGTTGCCTATGGGCATCTGAGGCAAGCCAGCCTCGGCGACATGCGATGAGTGGTCGGCTGGGAGCAAGTCATTTTCTCGCTTCGCGAAAATCTGCTTGTTCTACGGGGACGTCTCGCTCAGCTCGTGACAACCCAACCCCAATACCGTCCATGTGCGCCGATGCTTCACGTACAACTTGCGCCCGATTTGCAAGCCGCCGCCCCCGACGCGATTCGACAGCCTTCGCAGTACGACTGTCAGCATGGCGGTGTATGGACGAGTGCGTTTGGGGCGCTGCGGAAGAAGGTAACGCTGAGGCACGTGACGCCAGCACAACGACCGTTCGAAGCGGAGTTGTCCGGAGGCGGCTGTTACCGCCCCTGGCTGCGGCGTACCGCCATCCAAATGCTAAACGGACACCGCAGGCCGCAACGTGAAGTTGCAAGTCCGCCTGGGAATTCTGATGCAGCTGATCAAGAGGCATGTTTTGGGGGATGTTGCACTTCGAGTTCGCACAATCTCAATACTGGGCGCAGGTTTCTGCCAATGATAGGAATCCCCCTCTCCGCCACAGACGAAAAAAGAAAAAGCTACCCTCGGGTAGCTTTTTTTTCGTCTGTACGCGGAGAGAAGCACGCCCCCTGCGGGGCGTTCGCGGGGGATTCGAAGGGTCGGGCCTACCGGCCCGGCCCTCTCCGAATCTACTGGCTGCTGCCGCTGCGCGGCAGCCCCGCGCGCCGCAGGCGCGCGTTCGTGGTTCTAATTGGGTTTCGACTTAGCAAGCTTCCACAGCGCCCAGCGCATCAGTCTGTGTCCGAATGGCGGACCTGACCCTGGCGGCTCTGCACATTTGCGTGAGTCCGTGACCGAATGGCAGACCTGAACCTTGCTCCTTAGCTCTCGTCCCTATGGCATTGAAAGAGCATACAGGTTTTCCATAGAAAATTTTTTGCGTCAGAAACCAAAAATTTTGCCAAAAATTAAATTTAGTGTAGATTGAGTAATTTGTAAGTACCTGCCCCTAGCGGTAGGTTAAAATGTGTAAAAGTAAATGTTGTCGCTATACAGTCAAGTAAATTTTTAATCAAATAAAAGTTAAATAATGAAAATAAATGTATTGCATTTGAGCGACATCCATTTTGAAAAAAATACCGATTCCATCTTGCTGCGAGCCACAGAAATTGCTGCATCGAACTATTTTCGTGCACGAGAAGCAGAATTAACTCTTATAACCGTAACGGGCGATATAGCTTATTCGGGTAGTCAAGAAGAGTACAAGGTTGCCGAAACTTTTCTAACGACAATTCGAGAAGCTCTAATAGTAGAAACCGGCAAGCCGGTGCATCTATTAATGGTGCCTGGAAACCACGATTGTGTTCTTAAACCGAAGGACGCCGTCAGAGAATTAATCATTGATAGTATTATCAAAGACCAAGAGTCATCCAAGAATTCAGATTTCGTAAAACAATGCGTGAAGGTTCAAGAAAATTATTTTGCCTTTCGAGAAAAAATGAATGGGCCTGAACCTATCTTTGATTCTCCACTCTGGACAGAATACGAAGTTATCCTGAACGAGAAAAAGATTAGAATTTCAGCGATTAACGCGGCGTGGATGTCCAGACTGCCTGAAAACGCAGGTACACTAGTTTATCCAATTGGAGAATTCAATTCCCAATTAACGGCCCCATCAGATTTTCGTATTGCGCTTCTTCATCAGCCCTATAATTGGCATCAACAACAGTCCTACCATCAGATGCGTACGGACATCCGTCGCCACGCAACAGCTGTCCTGAATGGACACGAGCACATTGGCAATGCCGGTAAGATAGAAGATGATTTAACGGGTTCCTCGCTTTACTTTGAGTCGATGGCTTTGCAGCCACACGAAAAAAATGCAGAGGCTGGATACGCGAGTTATTTATTCGATTTGGAAGCCCGTCAAGTCTTTATTCAGCGTTATTTAATCGGTATTACTGATATTTCGGAAATGGATGACGGGGTAATTCTTGATTTCCCGACGGCCGCAGAAAAAAGTAGGAGCTCTATCGAACTTCGCTCAAGTTGGGTGTCGGACCTAAACAATCCCGGTGCAAATTTTATCCATCCAGATAAAAGTGAAATATTAATCGATGATATATATGTGTTCCCTGACTTGAAAGACTGGGAGCATGATGAGCCTGGGCGCGTGGTCTCAATATCTTCAGAACGAGTTCTGGATAGAATAAAGGCTATGGCCTCTGCATTGATAATTGGTGAAGAAAAAGGCGGGAAAACCACATTACTTCACGTTTATACAAAGCGGTTGTTTTCACTGGGCTACTTCCCGGTATACGTGAAGGCAGCAGAAATAAACAATGTGAAGTCTCCGGGCGACCTTGAGGTTAGAATAAATCGGTTTATTGAAGCCCAATATGTAAACCATAAACTATTATCTTCTGTCCCAAAAGAAAAACGCATTCTTTTGATTGACGATATTGACCGTTTTAAATCTGGAGTTTCGGCTATTCCTCACCTATTGGTTTATGCGGAAAATCATTTTGGTAGTGTAGTGCTTACCGCAGCACAGTCTTTCGAAATATCATCGTTGGCCTCATCCTCGGCAAGCGAATTGTTGCAGAAGTTTCCGAAATACGAAATGCTTCGCTTTGGGCAAAAATTAAGACTTAGGATGGTTAAAAAGTGGTGTGGCCTAGGGCAGTTAACTTCGTTAGCCGAACTAGACAAGCGTGTACATCAAGTTGAAAGTATTATAAATACGGTGATCGGACGGAATCTGGTACCGCAATTGCCAATTTATCTGCTCATACTTTTGCAGAGCTGCGATCAACATCAACATGGAGAAATACAAAATAGTGGTTTTAGTCATTATTACCAATTTCTTATCACTAAGAGCTTGGGGCAGGCGGGAGTGACGGCTGAAGAATTAAATGAACACTATAATTACCTTGCGCATCTCACTTGGTTTATGCAGGAAAAGAAGGTTCGGGAGATAAGCAAGGCGGAATTTAAATTTTTTAATGACGGATTTTCCAATAAGTTTTCTTCCGTAGACTGTGCTGAAAGGTTATTGATTTTGGTCCGCGCACGCTTATTAAGCCAACGCGGTGACTGTTATAGTTTTGCTTATCCATATGTATTCTATTTCTTTCTCGGAAAATACTTGTCGATAAAAATCAACAAAGAACCAGAAATTCGGCAGTGGGTAGAAGAAGCCTGTAGTAAGCTTTACTTACGGGAGAATGCGAGTGCTATCTTGTTCCTGACGCATCACGATAGCGACTCATGGATAATTGAGAAAATAATAGGGGTGGTGAAAGGCTGTTTTTCAGATAGCGAACCGATGCACTTTAACGGTGATGCGGAAACGATAAATCAATTAGTTTCCAACGCCTCTGATCTGGTGCTGGCCGCCCCGGATATCGACCGAAACCAAGAAAAATCACGTGCGCGCGCAGATGAGTTGGACGTGGTTGCTGACCAAATTCCTGATGCAACTCCAGATGAAAATGGCGAATTGAATTTTGTCGCAAAGTTTATCTTATTATTTAAAACTGCTGAAATACTTGGCCAGATTCTCAAGAATTATTACGGTTCTTTGGAAAAGCCATTTAAGGCAACTTTACTGAAAGAGGTTTTTGATGGCCCTCTACGCGCACTGAATCTTCAAATTCAGGAAATCACCAGCGATATGGATGGTTTTGTAAGCTATATCGAGTCTGTGGCTTTTAAGGACGAGAAAAAGATAACTTTAGATGAACGAAAGAAACTGGCTAGAAAAGTGGCCGTTAATTTTTTGGGCTGGCTGGGAACGGCCGTTGTAAGCGCCGCCGCTTACTATGTCGCGACGGACAAGTTGCGCGACGATGTATCTACATTAGTCGCCTCTAATCCTACAATTGCTTATCGGTTAATAGATATCGGGACACGCCTGGTGCGCCCGGGGGCAATCCCTCTCGTGGAAATTGAAAAACTGGCTAAAGAACTTAAGGATAATCATTTTGCTTTCCAAATTTTACAGGCCCTTGGTGTAAACCATCTTTATCTTTTCCATACCGATGTTTCTGAGAAAAATCGTTTATGTAGCATGCTGAAAATTTCTATGCAAAATACTAAGGTAATTGAGTCCGCGGGTCGGGATACCAAGCTAATTTCAAAGAAATAAATTTTTATAATATTTTTATGGCCATCTTGTGATTTTATAAGTCGATATTTGCAACGGAAAAGGGTACTAAAGTTATCAGAATGGCGACTATACAAGAGCTTCCTTTTTCTTCACGTAACAACAGCGTTTCCCATCAAATCGACAGGGAATTTCCTAAAACTGCGCGCATTGGGATTTTCCATTTACTGCTCGACTTGGTGGAAAATGAGTGCGTTGCAGGTTGGCATACCCTAGCACGTGAACTGCAACGCATTGGCAGAATTCCACCCGTCATCTATGAAGTTGGGAAAGTTGCCAGCAATGAACAAGCAAAAGGTGATGCTTTAACAGCCTTAGAAAAATTGCCTTGGGATCGAGTATATGATTTTTGTGAGCGACTTCATTCGCACCTTGCAATTGAAGTCGGATGCGAAGAGCAATACAGTTATACAGTTACGAAAACAAGGTCAGCTGTGCAGAGTTACATATCGGACGAGCTTCAACGTATTTTTCTTGAGGAGGAACTAGCGTTCGAGTTCAGCGAAGGAGCAGTCAGGAGGCGAGGGCGAAAACATACGGTGGGTACAACTACTAAAGCCCAAGTAGTACTGGGTGACGCCCGCCTTGCGAACGCAAGAAGACATTACGAAAAAGCGTTACAATTTTTCCGCAAGCCTGAAAATCCTGACTTGGAAAATTGCGTGAAAGAGGCTGTGTGCGCGGTAGAAGCCGCCGGAAAGGCATTATTCCCGGCCGCGAAAGCGAGTACGTTGGGTGACCTGGCAAAGTGGTTGGGGGCATCGGCTGAAATAGATGTACCTAAAACCCTAATACAAACCATAACAGGCGTATACGGCTACCGCAGTGGGGGCAACGGAATCGGTCATGGCGGAGCAAATGGTGGGGCCGCGACTTTGGAGGTAACCGAATATGTATTAGCAGTCTGTGCCTCTCAAATAATCTTCTTGTTCGATCTGGCAAAGCAGCAAGACACAGAAATTCCATTCTAAAATCACAAGGATTTTTCTTGCCGCTACTCAGTTGCGCAGCGGTATATTTTAAAACGGACGCTAGGGTCAAGTTGTCCATTCGTACACGGGCTGAGGCATTGGGCACGATATAGGCCACCTCAGTCGAGAACCTGATTAAAACCGAGAACGCACGCCCTTGGCGTGTGAAGCTGCCCGTGCAGGGGTAGCAGTTGCTTGATTCGAAGAGGGCCGGTAGGTCCGCCCCTTCGATTTCCCCGCTAAACTATGCAATTATGCCGACAAGGGCCTAAGAAACTTCTAGGCGCCGAAAGCATCAATCCGTGCCCAAACGGCCGCCCTAGCTCTAGGCCGCTGCTGGCTTCCCCGCCGCCGGCTTGCCCCGCGAGCGCAGTTTCGCAGCCCCCGCTTTTTTGGAAGCCCCATCCACCTTATCCCCCTTCCCAGGCCCAACAACCTCCGCCACCAGCCGCACCCCAAGAGCCCCCAGAACACGGGTCATGGTCTCCATGCGCGGCTGGCTATTCGGGCGCAGTGCCTTGTACAAACTCTCTCGTCCCAATCCCGCCGCCTTGGCGATATCGCTCATGCCGCGCGCACGGGCGATATCGCCAATGGCGGCGGCAAATATGGCGGAGTCGTTGGTTGCCAGTGCTTGCGTGATGTAGGCAGCGGCCGCTTCATCGTTGGTGATATATTCCGCAGGATCGAAGTCTTCCAGATCCAGCCCTTCAAGGTCGGACAATTTGATGTTGTGTTCAGTCATGATGCACCTCCTGTATTGCTTCGGGTCGCCATTATTTTTTCGGGTTTGTGGCAGACGTCTTCAATTCCTTGATCATCTGCCTGGCCTTCTTGATGTCGGCGGTCTGAGTACTCTTGTTGCCTCCAACGAGCAACACGATCACATACCCTTCAACTTCAATGAAGTAGACGCGCCAGCCTGGCCCTACATTAATGCGTAGTTCACGGACGCCGCCACCCACCGGCTTCACGTCACCTAGCCCGCTTTCCAGTCGGACGATGTGCTGGGCAATGATTGCCCTTGTCCTGTCGTCCTTGATCTCGGACAGCCAGTTGCTGAAGTTTCTGGTTTTTTTAACCGTCTTCATAAAATCATTGTATTCATTCGAATACAGAAGCGCAATCAAATTTGCGCAACCATTATTCCACCCGCAAACCTTGCCCTTCCTCAATCCCCCTATAGTTTCCTCCATGTATCGTAAGCCTCTCCCACCAACCCCGGAGAGCCACATGTCTTACACCTACACCAAAGTCGACGACCTGGAAAAAACCACCATGGTGGGCAATCATCAATGCGTCGCGCTGGTCCGCCACTACGCGGGCGCGCCTGCCACACTGGCCTGGAAGCAAGGGGAGGCCGTGCTGGGAAATCGGCTACTACGCAAGGGCACGGCCATTGCCACGTTCATCAACGGCAAGTATGCGAATCATCCGCAAGGCAATCACGCGGCCCTGTATATGGGGCAGACCCTGGACGGTATCCTCGTCATGGATCAGTGGACAGGCAAGCGCCTGGGCATCGTGACTTCTCGAACCTTGCGCTCCAAAGGGCAGTACAAGAATGGCTTGCATATCGATCCCAGCAACAATGCCGACGCTTTTTTCGTCATTGAATAGGGGTGTCCATGCAACATAAACATTTGTTGATCAGCGCCGCCTGCTGCATTTTCTCTGTGTTCACGCAGAGTGCGATGGCCGCCTCGCTCGCTTGCCCGGCGAGCGTGCCTGCAACATCGATCAGCCTGACTGCCATACCGTCCGGCTGGACGCCGTATATCTATGGCCCGCTCTACCTGAGCGCCGCAGCGCCTATCGATGGTGCACCGGAGCGCAGGGGGCAGCTTGTGCCCAGCGCGGAGCGCAAGAAGAAAGGGCAAACGACGCTCAGCTACCGTCTGGAAGGCCGCTATCCGGACGGCAAGTGGCTGCAATGCAGCTATGGCGTGCATGGTGAAGTAACGCTGTCGAGGCGCATGGATGACAGTGTCAGCGTTTGCGAATTGACCTACAGGAAGGGCAGCAAGGCGGGGCAGAACGAGATCGATATCGATTGCCGTTAAGTCATTTTGATCTCGACGGTATCGCTTGGAAGGCCTGCGGGTGTTCAATATAAAAATGCCGTTCAGCTTGGACTGAACGGCATTCTGGTTTGGCCGCGGTATGTGGCGTGAGCAAAAGCTCATCATCGGCTCTCTATTTCCTGCACTCATTCGCCATCTTCATCGCCAACCCCGTCAACACTCCCCATCATCCACTTTGCACCGCCACCCAGCCCGGCCGCTGGGCCAGAAACCCCGCAATCGACCCCGCCATCACCGTAATCACCGAATTTACCGCGATGCTGACGATGATCTGCACGCAATCCGCGAAGCTGCCCTAACCAGCCAAAACCGCCGAAACAATCGAGCGGCGAAGCACGGTCTTCCCGGCATCGATGCCACGCTGTGAAAACGCCGGCGGCAACGCGACATCATCCGCAGCAGTGTTGCCTGGCGAAGCCGTTTCCTTTACCAGCATGTTGGCGCTATTCTCGACCTCGAAGTACTCGTCCCAATGCACTGGAACTTGATGGGAGCGGCCATCTCCGCCTCTCACCGAGACGTAGTGGGTTCGCGCGATGCTGCGGAAGCCGCTGGCCGTTACCTGCACTTTCTGCGATCCGTCGGCCTCCTGTTGCATGGATGTCTTCAGGATACTTCGCGTGACGCACTCGGGATGCTTGAACATCGCCTCGCCGTGGTAATTGGCAATCGCTTCATGCTCCCAGAAACAGGGTTTGTGCGAATACGTGTCTTTATAGATGTCCGAGTGCGGTCGATGCTGTTGGTACAAGGGGATGGCAAGCAGCGGGGCGATCCCGAAGTAGAACGACTTGAAGAAATCGTTGTGATAGGCGTTGAAAAACATGCGCGCCTGGGCGAGTTCGTAGGCAAGAAATTTCTCCGGTGCGCCACTGATATCGGTAGCGCGCATGTGTCCCGATTCCAGGACGTTGATCATGCGGGTTTTTTCGAATACGAAGGTGTCGCCAAAACCTGTTTGACTATCCTTGAGCAGCTTGAGCATTTCCTGTTGCGCCAATGGCGTGAACAACAGCCGGAACTGGACTTCATGGTTGCGGTCCGTGGCATCGAACAAGGCGTCGAATTCGCGGTTGGCCATCACCGTAAAAGTATGCCCCTCGTCGACATCGCGGGACTTTTCTTCCAGCTTCTTGATGGCGCGATTCTTCCTCCATTTGTCGAGGAAGCCGTCCTCCAGGCGGGAGAGTTTTGAAGGGTGGCGGCTGAACACGAGATCCGGCGCCGCTTCGTTGCCGTAGACGATAAATGTCTGGTTTTCGTACTCGGGCATCGGACGCTCGATCGATGCCCGCAGAGTTTCGTGACGGGTTCTGGTTTCCGATTTGCCTTGCGAATTGCGGTACTGTTCCGTCCAGCTGATAGCCAGCGAGCCATGGTATGTCTTGCTGCCCATCGAGTGTGACAAGGTGCGTGCAAGAATGAACGGGTTGCCGTTCAGTACGCCGCTGTGCGAGAACTCGATCGAGTGGTTCTCACCAAGATTGCCATACCAGCCAAAACTGTTGCGCAGCTCTTCCATGCGGCCGTTGCTGAAATACGGGTCGAATGCGATGCGAGGCACTGTTTGTTGCATCAGCTTCGCCACGATATCCCAGTCGTACAGGCGGTTCAGCGGCACCATCTGGCCCCAGGCCACGGCACGCTTTTCGTCGCAGGCATCCTGCAGCCGCTTTAACTGCGCGTCGGAATCGTTGATGATGCGGTTGAGCGTATGAATCGCAGCGGCAAGCGCAATCGCCGGGACCATGAGCCATGGCCATGCGTGATAGGCGTAGATATAGAGCGCCGCCAGTAACGCGGCCACGATGCTGGCGCCGCGCAGAATACGCCACCATTTGTTGCTGGAACCGGCGCCCGCGGCCTGCTTTTCGAGCACGCGTAGTTCTTGCACCGTCGTGATGTTGGTGTTCTCGTCCACGCCGGACTGGCGCACGAGGTCTTCGAAAAAGTCCGACGTATTGCTGGCGTGAGCATTTTTGAAATGGAAGGAATACTGCTCCAATGGTTCATGGACGTCGTTGATCAAAAGAAGACGCTCCGGGCGGCAGCCTTGGTTTCGGCGGAGGCAGTGAAAGGAATGCGCGTGGTATAACCTTGTCGCGCCGCAACGATCTGCTTGGTCGGCCAGGCAAAGACGTCCTGGTTCCACATGCCAACGGTATCGTTATACAGCGTGCGCGCGGCGGTCACTTCCTTTTGCAGATAACTGTTTTGGCGCATGGCATCGGCGATGACGGCTTGTGCCTTCAGATCGGGATAGGCTTCGCACGCCAGGCTGATGCGGGAAAAAATCCCGTCGATTTTCTGGGATGCCTGATTGCGTTCGGCATCGGGGTTTTGTCCACTCCGGTAAGCCGCTACCGACTTCATCACGTCCTTGTCGAGGTCGATCGCTTTTGCGACCAGGCCAACCACGTTGTTCAGGACGACGACGCGCTGTTCCAGGTAATTGTCGATCTGTGAAGCATCGGCCTGGATTTTCTGCTGCAGTTTGCGCAGATACGCCAGGGCGGAGATCTTCATGAACAGGAAGACCAGGCCTGGCAGTGCCCCCAGCACCAGGAGTGCCAAGCTGTACGTTTGCGGCAACGCACCGGTCAGCAGCGCCAAGCCTCCGATCAGCGGAAGGACGGTCCACAGGGCGATTTCAAATATTAGCGACCCGGTGCCGACTTGGACGGAAATCTGCTTGCTGATGACGTTGATGTCGCGCCCCTGCTCATTTATCGGGCCAGTTACTTCGTCCAAATCATTTGCCATGCTTGAAAATCCTTTGTATTGAGTGTTTCTTATTGAGCTACTCTCGCTTGGTTGCAAAATATTTCGCTTTAGCTTTTTAAGTGCGGGAGCGAAATGTCGGTGTATTGTGTATATTTCCCAAAATCAATTTTTTGTCATCATATCTTGAAGGATGAGACCCTATCAAGGGCGGTCAAGCCGATATTTCACATAAAGTTTCGGGGGAAATCCTCGATACTTTCCGGTGCGGCCAATTTTCAGCCAGCCGCTTGCATAAACCCGGCAGCAGGGAGGCGGGCACTGGATAAGGGACACCCGCTTCCAGCCGGCCATAGCGTCCCAATCAATTCCTTCTGGGCCGGTAGGCAATCACGCGCTCCACCGTATCTTCGGCTGCGCCAGGCTGGACCTTGCGGAGAAATAAATGATCGAGAATTTTTTAAGGCTTTGCCATCGGCAAATAGAGGAAATGCAGGAAGGGTCTGCAATGCAGCCGTGAAGTAATACTGTCGAGCTGGATGAACGACAGTATTAATTAATTTTTACGAATTTAATGAGAGGAATGGCAGCACGGCCGGGTAGAACGATATCGATTGCCGTTAGCATCGGCGCTATCGATTCGCGGTATGCCTATCAAGCATTAACATCCATCAGCAAGCGGGATTGCCGTTCGGATAACGAAAAAAAACCCGCCGAAGCGGGTTTTTCACTTTACAGCCAATCCAAAAGCTCAGAACTGGTTCATAGTGTTGTCTTTGCCAGCCGCCTTCAGCGCCGCTTCGCCGCTGAAGTAATCCTTGTGATCGTCGCCGATGTCCGAGCCGGACATGTTTTGATGTTTCACGCAGGCGATGCCCTGGCGGATTTCCTTGCGCTGCACGCCGGCCACGTAGCCCAGCATGCCTTGGTCGCCGAAGTATTCCTTGGCCAGGTTGTCCGTCGACAAGGCTGCCGTGTGGTAGGTCGGCAGGGTGATCAGGTGGTGGAAGATACCGGCTTCGCGGGCCGAGTCGGCCTGGAAGGTGCGGATTTTCTCGTCGGCGGCGATCGCCAGTTCCGTCTGGTCGTATTCCACGCTCATCAGCTGGGCGCGGTCGTAGGCGGACACGTCCTTGCCTGCCGCTTTCATGCCGTCAAAGATTTGCTGGCGGAAGTTCAGGGTCCAGTTGAACGACGGGCTGTTGTTGTACACCAGCTTGGCGTTCGGGATGACCTTGCGGATTTCGCTGACCATGCCGCCGATCTGCGCGATATGCGGTTTTTCCGTTTCGATCCACAGCAGGTCGGCGCCGTTTTGCAAGGAGGTGATGCAGTCGAGCACGCAACGCTCTTCGCCGGAACCGGCGCGGAACTGGAACAGGTTGCTTGGCAGGCGCTTAGGACGCAGCAGCTTGCCTTCGCGCTTGATGATGACGTCGCCATTGCCCAGCGCGTCGGCCGACACTTCTTCGCAGTCGAGGAAGGCGTTGTATTGGTCGCCCAGGTCGCCTGGTTCATTGGTGACGGCGATCTGCTTGGTCAGGCCGGCGCCCAGCGAATCGGTGCGGGCGACGATGATGCCGTCGTCGACGCCCAGTTCCAGGAAGGCGTAGCGGATGGCGCGGATCTTGGCCAGGAAGTCTTCGTGCGGCACCGTGACCTTACCGTCCTGGTGGCCGCATTGTTTCTCGTCGGACACCTGGTTTTCGATCTGGATGCAGCAGGCGCCCGCCTCGATGAATTGTTTCGCCAGCAGATAGGTCGCTTCGGCATTGCCGAAACCGGCATCGATGTCGGCGATGATGGGCACGACGTGGGTGACGTGGCCGTCGATCTTGGCCTGGATCGCTTGCTTCTCAGCACCTTGAGCCGCGTCCAGCTGGCGGAACAGGCCACCCAGTTCGCGCGCATCGGCCTGGCGCAGGAAAGTGTACAACTCCTTGATCAAGGCCGAGACGGCGGTTTTTTCATGCATCGACTGGTCTGGCAGCGGGCCGAACTCGGAGCGCAGGGCGGCAACCATCCAGCCGGACAGGTAGAGGTAGCGGCGGTCGGTGCTGTTGAAGTGCTTCTTGATCGAGATCATCTTCTGTTGACCGATGAAACCGTGCCAGCAACCGAGCGACTGGGTGTACTTGGATGGGTCCGCATCGTAGGCGGCCATGTCGTTGCGCATGATCTTCGCCGTGTACTTGGCGATGTCCAGGCCCGTCTTGAACTTGTTCTGGGCGCGCATGCGGGCGGCGGACTCGGGATTGATGGCGTTCCAGGCGCTACCTTGTTGGTCTTTCAAACCGGCAACAGCCTTGATGTCGTCTTGATATTGGGACATGTGTATCTCCTAAAGAAAAACTAAGTTTGAGAAAATCGTCGAGTGCGCCGCTGTGTCGATGCGAACTGCATGACTAAATAGTAGGCTTATCCGTGTCGATGTTCAAGTCTTATATAAGACATATAACTTAAATTAAGTCTTTGTTTTTAATGGTATTAATTAATATTTTTCATGATATGAAATGAATTTTCAAAAAGTGAGAGCATTGCTGGCTGAGTCTGCTGTCGGAAATTCCGCGATGTGAAACGTCTTTTCAGATTTTGGTGCAGCGCGACAAATCGGGACGAAAAAAAGCCACCCGAAGGTGGCGCAAGCTTGTGCATGTCTGCAGGGAGTGGGCGGGAGGCCTTGCGGGGGCGCTATTCCAGCGTGACTGTCGTGTGCCGGCAACAGCCTGGCGGGCAAGATGGTGCGCCGGCGCAGCTCAGGGGCGGGACAGCGCATCGATCGCGTCCGCGGCTGTCACCACTTGCGCATACTCGCCGTGCAAATTGGCCAGCGCCATCGCATGCACCTCGTCCGCCGTTCTCGGCGTGCCCGCATAATCGACTTGCGCAAATGCAAAACACGCATCGGCGACAACTTGCGTGGCTAAGCCCAGATTGCCCGCCGTGCGCGCGCTCGACTCCACGGAATTGTTGGTGCTGACGCCCACGATGACGAGCTTGCTGATGCTGCGTACGCGCAGCCAGCGTTCCAGTCCCGAGTGGATGAAGGCATCGGGCACATTTTTCTCCACGACATGCTCCTCCGGCAAAGGCGCCAGCGCTGCCTGAAATTCCACGCCGGGTTGGCCGGGCCAGAAGGGCGAGCCTGGCGTTCTGGAAATGTGGCGCACATGCACGACGGTGGCGTCTGCCGCGCGCCAGGCTTGCAGCAGGGCGGCAATCTGGTGTTCCGCAGCGGGATTGTTGCGGCTTCCGGCAGCAGGGCTGGCCATGCCTTGTTGCATGTCGATGATGATCAGTGCGGGATGGTGGGCATGCATGTCGGTAGGCTGGAATGGATGGCAGGCGCACTTGGCGCCTGCCTGGGGAATAGTGCCGGAGTGATTGGCGGAGGGTAGCGGGTCTAGCGTCCCACGGTCTGCCGCTGATCCTTGATGAACAGCGCCGTCAGCATGCCCACCACGCACACGCCGATCACATAATAGGCGGGGCCCAGCACGTTGTTCTTCAGCATCAGGGTCACGACCACGGGCGTCAGGCCGCCGAAAATCGCGTACGACAAATTGTAAGAGAACGACAGCCCGGAGAAGCGCACCTGGGCCGGGAACGCTTGCACGAGCACGTAGGGCACGGCGCCGACGACGCCGACGAACAGGCCCGTCATTGCGTACAAGGGCAGCAGCAGGTCGGGGCGGCTGCCGACGGTGGTGTAGAAGATATACGTACTGATGGCCAGCAGCACGGAGCCGACGAAGATCACGCGCTTGCCGCCCAGGCGGTCGGCCAGCATGCCGGCAATGATGCAGCCAAAGGCCAGGCACAGTGTCGCCACGGTATTGGCGACCAGGGTGGTGCGCGGCGCGATGTGGTGGATTTTTTGCAGCAGGGCAGGCGTCATCAGGATGACAACGACGATGCCGGCCGACAGCATCCACGTCAGTAGCATGGACACGACGACGGCGCCGCGGTGGCTGCGCAGCACGGATTTCAAGGGCATTTCCGTGGCCAGCGCCTTGCGTTGCTGCATTTCCGCAAAGACGGGCGTTTCATGCAGCCAGCGGCGCAGATACATGGCGCCAAAGCCGAAGATGCCGCCCAGCAGGAATGGATAGCGCCAGGCGCCATCGGTGATTTCTGCCGGCGTGTAGACGGTGTTCAAGCCCGTCGCCACCAGCGAACCGAGCAGGATGCCGACCGTCAGGCCCGCCGTCAGCACACCGCAGGCAAAGCCCGTGAAACGGCTCGGCACGTGTTCGGACACAAACACCCACGCGCCCGGCACTTCGCCGCCCACGGCCGCGCCCTGGAAGATGCGCATCAAGAGCAGCAGCAGCGGGGCGGCCAGGCCGATGGTGGCATACGTTGGCAGCAGGCCGATCAGCAATGTCGGCACGGCCATCATCAGGATGGACAGGGTGAACATGCGCTTGCGGCCGAGCAAGTCGCCGAAGTGGGCCATGACGATGCCGCCCAGCGGACGCACGACGTAGCCGGCGGCGAAGATGCCGAAGGTTTGCAGCAAGCGCAGCCATTCCGGCATTTCCGGTGGGAAGAACAACTGGCCGATGGCGTTGGCAAAGAAGACGAAGATGATGAAATCGTAGAATTCCAGCGCGCCGCCGAGGGCGGCCAGCGACAGGGTTTTGTAGTCTTGCTGGGTGAGGGGACGGCTTGCGGCGTTGATTGCGGCGGTGTTGGAAGTAGGCATGTGTCTCGTTCTTGTGTGTTATCGGAGATTGCCAGATCTAGCATACGCATTTCCGCCGCGTGAGTAAATGCTGTGACAGGCGCGCGGGTAGGGGGAGCAGCCTCAGCTGTGCTTAATACAACGCCGCTATCATCAGCGTTGACTTCATTGGAAAGGATACTGCATGAACATCATGATCGTGGGCGCCAGCCGGGGCCTGGGACGCGCGCTGGTGGATGGTCTGCTCGCTGACGGACATGCCGTCATCGGCGTATCGCGCCAGCAACCCTCCGACTTGCCCGCCGGCCAGGGCACGCAGCTGCAATGGATCGCAGCGGACCTGGCGGCACCCGCCGAGGCCGTCGAATGCATCGCGCGCGAAGCGCCCGCCGCACTGGACGCCGTGATCTACAACCTCGGCGTGTGGGAAGAAAAGGCGTTCAGCGATGACTACGCTTTTCTCGGCGATGCGGACGACGCCATCGTCGACATGGTCAATACCAACATCACGGCGACGATATTGCTGCTCAAGCGCCTCGTGCCCCGCTTGCTGGCCAGCAGCAAGCCGCAGCTGATACTCACGGGGTCGACGTCCGGCTTGCGCCAGAGCGGTCGCCCGGAAGTGACGTTCAGCGCGTCGAAATTCGCCCTGAACGGCATCGCCGACGCCTTGCGCGAAGGTTTCCGCGAGCAGGGGCTGGCTGTGACGGCATTGCAGCTGGGCTACCTGAATACCTATGACGGCTTGGCCGTGCCGCTGGCGGACGCTGCCGCGCGGGGCGAGGGCGAACTGATCCCCGTGCATGACGTCGTCGCCGTCGTGCGCATGCTGCTGAGCCTGTCGAATGCCTCGTTCGTGCGCGAACTGGTGATGCCGGCGCTGCGTGACGAGCGCTTTTAGGTTTTTCGCCTGAAACAGCGCCCTGGTTTGCCGCATGTTGGCGGGCGTGACGAGCTGGGGCCGCGCTTGCCGCGTCAGCCGGCACACGGCTTCCTGCGCCTGGGTGCACGTGATTCCACCTGCCGCGCCAGTGTGTGCATGTCGGGCGCCAGCCGCGCGTCGAGCAGGTTTTTCGCATCGAAACCCAGCGCCTGGGCGCGTTCTTCGCCTTTGGCTAACAGCGTCGTCAGGGAGCGCGGCATCTGTGCAAAGCCGGGGATGGTGATGCCGTAGACCGACATGGATTTCCTCATTAAAAGGGCGAGAGCGATGCCGGCAGGATGCCCGGGCCAGCCGTGTTTCAGCGTGCCGGTTGAACATGCTACAGTCCGCCATTGCCGCCAAGCAGGAGCGGCGCCCTCTGGATCATGCGCTATGCCCACTTGGACTTCCCCACCCCAACTCGTCGCCCTTGCCGCCTTTTATGCGCAGGCGCAAGCCCATCCTGAAACGCTCAGTGATGCTGTCTTCCTGGACACTGTGAAAGCCGCCCACTGGCCCACCAACTGCTGGAGCTATGTGGAAGCATCGTTCGCCATCATCGCGCCCGCCTGCCTGCTGCGTCCGCATTTGACTGCCGAGCTGATCGCCTTGCCCATCGACGCCATGATCGCCGGCGGCCTGGACAATGCGGGGCAGGTCATCGCGATCGGCCTGGCCTGCGCCACGCGCGACGCGCCGTATGTGGAGCCGAGCGAGGAGGGCAGGCGCTGGCTGACGCAAGTGTGGCCGGGACTGGGCGAACTGGCCGAGGCGGTATTCCAGACCAGGCTGCAAGAGGCAATGGAAGAGGAGTAAGTCTGCGCTTGACCGGTAAAGCTGGTTTACGTTACGGTATACGTAACTGCTTACATATATCTTGCTAATCATGACCTCCACCCTGCAAACCTACGGCTCCCTGATGCTGGCCAGCCGCCTGCGCCGTCTTTCCGATCAACTGTATGCCGGTGTCGATACCAGTTATGTGGCGGCTGGCGTCGAGCTGACGTCGCGCTGTTTCCCTTTGTTATTGCTGCTGCGCGACAACGGCCCCACATCGATCACGGCCCTGGCCGCGCAGATCGGGCAGACGCATCCGGTGGTGGTGCAGCTGGGGCGCAAGCTGCTCGATGCCGGCGTGGTGGTGGAAATGCCGGACGCCAAGGATGAGCGGCGGCGCCTGCTGGCGCTGTCCGACGCCGGGAAAGCCTTGCTGCGCGATATGGCGCCCCTGTGGGACGACGTGCGCGCGGCCGTCGATAGCGTGTTCGAGCAGTGCACGCCGCAACTGATGGCCAGCCTGGACCGGGCGGAAGCGCGCCTGCATGCGCAAGGTTTCGGCGAGACGATCGCCGCCTGCCGGCGCCAGCGCGAGCGGGCCGCCGTGGAGATCATCGATTACGCGGCGCCCTATGCGGCCGACTTCAAGCGCCTGAATATCGCCTGGCTGGAACGGTATTTCTATGTCGAGGCGCTCGACGACAAGGTACTGTCCGATCCGCAAAGTTCCATCCTTGACGCTGGCGGGCAGATTTTCCTCGCGCGCCTCGATGGCAGGATCGTCGGCACTTGCGCGCTGATCCGCGCCGATGACGCCAGCATCGAGCTGTCGAAGATGGCCGTCACGCCAGAGTGCCAAGGCCTGGGCATCGCGCGCCGGCTGATCGAACGGGCTTTCGACGCCTTCGAGGCCAGCGGTGCGCAACTGCTGTTCCTGGAGTCGAACAGCAAGCTGGCGCCCGCCATCCGCCTGTATGAAAGCAGCGGTTTTGTCCACGTGGCGCGGCCGGCCGGCGACGCCCATTACCAGCGCGCCGACGTCTACATGGAGTGGCAGGGCAGGTAGCACATTTGAACGCACCCATTGGCCGTCTCCCGCGTTACAATACGCGCACCCATAACGGAACCACGGTTCCACTATCGAGAGACGCCGACGCCGCATGCCTTCCTTTCCGATGCCCTTCCCGCAGATGATCGTTCCCCCCGAGCCCACCCAGGCGCGCAGCAAGCAGGCGTTCGAGCGCCTGCTGCAGGTCGGTGAACAGTTGCTGGCGGAAAACCGTTTCGATGAAATCGGCGTGGCCGACCTGGCGAAACTGGCGGAAACCTCGGTGGGCACGTTTTACCGTTTATTGGGCGACAAGGACACCCTGAGCCGTTTGCTGCTACAGCGCTTTTTTTCCGACATGGTGGAAAAGGTCGAGACCCTGACGGAGCTGCGCCAGTGGGAAGGGCGCAGCCTGGAAGAGTTTATCCGCGCCATGGTGGCCATGTTCGTGGCCGTGAATGGCGGGCGCAGCGGCGTCTTGCGGGCCCTGATCACGCGCGCGTCGCAGGATGCGCAATTTCGCGACAGGGTGCATCAGATCAATCATCTGATCTCGCAACGCACTGTAGCCGTGCTGGCCAGCAAGTCATCGAGCATCCGCCACCCGAACCCGACACAGGCGATGATGGTGGTGCCGCCCGTGCTGCTGGGCATCCTGAACCAGCACACCCTGACGGGCTCGCTGTCCTTTTTGTCGGGTGCGGCGCTCGAGGATGAACTGGTGCGTGTTGCTTTAAATTACCTGACTTGAACTATTTAGCGATTTAACTTGAAATCGGAATTCGGATTCCGTATTATGTTTTCCAACAGCGGGAAAACATATTCCTGCACCTGAACACAAAGCATGTTCAACAGCAAGGAGACAGAATGCGGCGTCACACGACATCCGATGTTCCATTGCATTACCTCGACCTGGGTCTCGGAACTGAGACGGGGCAGGGCGAAGCCGCGCAGTCAGAGCCCGTTTTCTTGCTGCACGGCCTCGGTTCCTGCGCCGAAGACTGGCGCCCGCAAATCGACGCCCTTGGCGGTACCTTTCGTCTGATCGTGCCCGACCTGCGCGGCCATGGCGCCAGTCCCGCGCCGAATGGCGACTGGCAGATCGGCGACTTTGCCAACGACCTTTTCAATCTGATGGACCAGCTCGACGTGCCGCGCGCGCACATCGTCGGCTTTTCCCTGGGTGGCATGGTGGGCCTGGAAATGGCCAACCGTGCGCCGGGCAGGGTGGCCAGTTTGTGCCTGATCAATTCTCAACCGTTCCAAGGCAGAAAACCTGCCGCGCTGCTGTTTGCCTACTGGCTGCGCCGCACGGTGATCGCCACGTTTGGCCTGAAAACCATGGGCAAGATCATCGGCAAGAAGCTGTTTCCCGATCCTGCCCAGAAGGCCCTCGTCGAGCGCTTCGCCACGCAGATGGCGGGCATGGACAAGCGCGCCTACCTGGCCGCGCTGGACGCCATTTTTCACTGGGATATCGATCCTCACTTCCAGGCCCTGGCCATGCCCGTTTTCATCATGGCGGCCGACCAGGATTACACGCCCGTCGCCAGCAAGCGGGCCTTTGCCGCACAGTTTCAGCAGTGCGAGATCGAGATCATCGCGAACTCGCGCCACGCCACGCCCCTGGACCAGGCGCAGCGTGTGAATACCTTGTTGCAGTCCTTCCTTACTATAAATTCAAAATAAACAGGCCACTCGCCGCACGGGCCGAGGGCCGGGAAACAGTCATCGCAGGGCAGGTGCTCGCATTGCGCGCGCGGGTACCGCTACGTCTTGCGATCCTGGCATCCGGTCGTCTTCCCTGGTGGCAGGCAAGCCTGACATTGGAGACGCTATGAAACTTGCTTTGAAATTGATGCCCGCCGCCCTCGCCGTTGCCGGCGCTTTTGCCACCCAGGCCCAGGCGCAGGAAACCATCCCGGCCACCGCCGCCAGCGCCCAGGAAGCCAGCGAGGCGAAAGAACGCATGGAAACCGTGACGGTCTCTGCCCGCCGCCGCGAAGAGCGCCTGCAGGACGTGCCGCTGGCCGTCACGGCGTTTTCCGCCAAGGCCCTGGAACGGGCGAATATCCAGAACCTGGCCGACTTGCAGGAGCGCGTGCCGAACCTGACCGTGTACGCGTCGCGCGGCACGAACACCACCTTGACGGCCTTCATTCGCGGTGTGGGCCAGGCCGATCCCGTCTGGGGCGTTGACCCGGGCGTGGGCATTTATTTCGACGACGTCTACATGGCCCGGCCGCAAGGCGCCTTGCTCGACGTGTTCGACGTGCAGCGCATCGAAGTGCTGCGCGGTCCGCAAGGCACCCTGTACGGCAAGAACACCATCGGCGGCGCCATCAAGTACATCTCGCGCCCCTTGGCGAAGGAAAACGGCGCGTCGGCGGAAGTGGGTATCGGCAACTACAACCAGCGCAATTTCAAGGCCGCCTTCAATCTGGCCAACGAGAGCGGCACCTGGCGCGCGCGCCTGGCCGCCGCCAAGCTGGACCGCGATGGTTTCGGCCGCAACACTTTCAATGGCGAACAGGTCAGCGACCAGGACAGCACGGCCGCGCGCCTGTCCGTCGGCTATTTTCCGCAAGACATCCCTTTGACCGTCGTGCTGAGCCTGGACGCCACAGATGACAAGTCCGGCGTGCGCGGCTTCCAGCGCATGGGCGTGAGCGCGTTCGACCCGCTCAAGCGGCCGGCCAGCACGGATGCGTACGATATCCAGAGCGGCATGCCGGGCCATAACTTCACGCACAACCGGGGCGGCTCGCTGGTGGCCAACTACACCTTGTCGAACGACTGGTCCGTCAAAGTGATCGGCGCCAAGCGGCGCAGCACGTCCGAGCAAACCATCGACTTCGACGGCTTGCCGCAGCCGATTGCCGACGTGTTTGGCGACTCGCGCGACGAGCAGAAGAGCCTGGAATTGCAGGCCTCGTACAGCGGGGATTACGGCGCCGGCGTGATCGGCCTGTACCGCTTCGAAGGCACGGCCGGCGGCGGCATCTACAACAATTTCCTGGGGCGCCAGTTCACGGCCGCCGTCAGCACGGTGGAGACGGACAGCACGGCGCTGTACACGGACTGGACCTGGCCGCTGGGCAAGGTGTGGAGCATCAATGCGGGCTTGCGCCACACGCGCGAGGAAAAGCGCGCCATCGTGCTCAACCGCGCTTTTGCGGACGTGGGCTTTACGCGGCCCATCCAGACGGCGGCCGATTTCGACAAATCTTTGTCAGTCAGCAATACCTCGCCGAAATTGTCCGTGCGCTACGAAGCGTCGAAGACGACGAATTTCTACAGCAACCTGTCGCGCGGTTTCAAGTCGGGCGGCTACAACGTGCGCGCCAACAACCTGGTGGTGCCCGATTCCGCGCGGCCGTACAAGGATGAAAAACTCGACGCGCTGGAAGTGGGCATGAAATACGCGGCGCCGGACGATACGTTCG
Source organism: Janthinobacterium sp. NKUCC08_JDC (assembly GCF_019345575.1). NCBI lineage: Bacteria > Pseudomonadati > Pseudomonadota > Betaproteobacteria > Burkholderiales > Oxalobacteraceae > Janthinobacterium > Janthinobacterium sp. NKUCC08_JDC. The sequence goes on from NZ_JAHKQW010000010.1 coordinate 112,018, forward strand.
ACGCAAACGTGGCCCTGTTCTACAACCGCTACAAGGATATCCAGTTGTCCGTGTTTACCAGCTATGTGCAGCCGGGCGGCGTGCCGGGCTTCTATGGCGACTTCACGAATGCGGGCAAGGCGACCGTGAAAGGCGCCGAGTTTGAATTTTCGTGGCGGCCGAACCGCCAGTGGGAAGTCAACGGTTTCCTTGCATTGCTGAACGCCAGCTACGACGAGTTCATGAGCGGTGGCAGGAATATCGCGGATACGCAAAAGTTCAGCAATACGCCAGCCCGGCAAGTGGGTCTGAACCTGACGCGCACGGACCGCGGCATCGTCGGCGGCACCTTGCGCAGCATGGTCGGCTATGGCTACCGCAGCAAGGTCTACCCGACCACGGACTTGAGCGAAACGCTGGCGCAGGGCGGCTACAGCATCTGGACGGCTGGCGTCGTGTGGGAAGCGCCGAAGAACTGGACCTTCAGCCTGCACGGCAGCAACCTGGGCAACAAACGCTACCGCACGGATGGCTACAACATTCCGGCCGTGTTCATCCTCGACGGTTTCTACGGTCCGCCGCGCCAGATCATCGCCAAGGCCGGCTACAAGTTCTAAAAGGTTGTTGAAGTGCCAGCCTGGTTAGCGCCAGGCTGGTTTGTTGTCGCTGTTTTCGTCCTTAATAACAATCAGGAGACTGGCATGGCACATCTGCATCACCAACTGCGTCACTTCGTATCCGCACTCATCGCCGCCTGCGGCTTGCTGGCCGCGCTGCCGGCCTTTGCTGGACAGTGGGACTTCGGCCTGTACGCAAGCCTGTGGGGATCGCGCGAATACCAGGTTTGGCTACCGAGCAATTACAATCCGAACACGCCGCTGCCCGTGGTGCTGATGCTGCACGGCTGCGGTTCCGAGCCCAACAGCATGGCCGCCGTCAGCCGCTATAACCAGCTGGCCGACAGCGAAAACTTCATCGTCGTCTATCCGCGCCAGAACGTCACGGCCAATCCCATGCGCTGCTGGAATTTCATGTTGCCGCTGAACCAGGAGCGGGGCACGGGCGAGCCGGCCGTGCTGATGGGCATCTTGAACAAGGTCAAGAACCAATATGCGGTGCAGGATAGCCGCGTGTATGTGACGGGCATCTCGGCGGGCGGCGCCATGGCGTCCATCATGGCCGCCTGTTACTCGGACGTGTTCGCCGCCGTGATGGTGCATTCGGGCGGTATGTACAAGGGCGCCATCGGCCTGGTCACGGCTGCCGACTCGCTGTTCAACGGCAGCTCGTTCGACCCGAAAGTGCGGGGCAAGGATGCGTGGCGCTGCTCCGGCTCGCCGCGCCGGTTGATGCCGACGATGGTGTTCCACGGCACGTCCGACATCGTCGTCAATCCCGTCAACGGCGAGCAAACCATCGAGCAATTCCTGCAGACCAGCGATTATGGCGACGATGGTCTCGACAATGATAGCGTGCGCTACCGTGCCGACAGCATCGTGCGCCAGACGGTGCCGTACGGCCGCAGCTACTCCGTCGACACATACTTGCGCAACGGCGCCGTCATCGCGCAAAAATACACGGTCGAGGGCATGAACCACGCATGGAGCGGCGGCCCTCCCGGATGGCCCTTCAGCGATGAACTGGGCCCGGACGCCACCGTGATCAGCTGGAATTTCTTCAAGAATTACCAGCGCTGATGGCGTGAGGAAGTTGCAGCTTGGATAGTGGGGCGCAGCGATTGCGCCCCATTTTTATACTGGAACGTGCGCTGTGCCCCGTCGCGCCCGAGGACGTCAGCTTGCACACGTCCTGACGCGCGCTTCTCCCGGTATTTCCTGCTAACTATATAATCTGCGCTTGGGCGATACCCGCCCCTGAACGTCGATTGAAGGAATGCCATGCCAGGATACATGCCAGCTTATTTCGTGCGCCCCTTGGCGCTGTGTGTCGTGTCGGCTCTGTGCCTCCCTGCCAATGCCGCCGAGGCGGTGGCGGTCGATGCGCAGCAGCGCGCGTCCTTGCTGGAGTTTTATGCGCAGCAATATCCGGGCGAGCCGGCTGCGCGCACCGTGTTCGAGAGCGTGCCCGTAGTGGGCGGACGCGGCAGCGAAGTGGTGGGCAGCGTGGAAACGTCGCCGTATCGCGGCCATGGCGCACTGTGCCGGACGCAGCGCACCAAGTTCGTGCTGCACGGCGAGGGCAAGCAGGCGCGCTGGCAGGAGGCGGGGATGGAGTATTACGCCTGGCTCGACCGTGGCACCTGCCGGCCTGTGGCTGAACCCGTGCGCATGCTGCAGCGTGTCCCCGATGGGGAACTGGAAGGCGTGTTGCTTTATCAAAAGTCGCTGCTGGAACGGGCGCGCTTGCTGATGGCTGGCAATACGGCCTGCGCCCCGTTGCGGGCGCTGAAGTTTTCGCTGGCGGCCGTCGACGTGGGCGCCGCCGCACCGCGTGCGGAAGAGCGTTATGCGCTCGTGTTCAAGAGCGACCGCGACAGCTACGCCCGTGTCTGGCTGCGCAAGAGCGGTGCCCAGTATGACGCATGGAATGTGACTTGCCCGCCAGTGCTGTAAGCTGCGCACCCTCGATTTATTTTTTTGACTGTTGCAATCATGAACGAAAATTCCACTTCCGCCCGCAGCTGGGGCACCATCGTCACGCATAGCGACGAAATGGCCATCATCTATCGCTATGTTGATACTTTCCATGATGACTGGGACCTGTCGTCGCAGCCGGACCGCATCATCATTGCCTGGCGTTACGAGGACGAAACGGGCATGCCCGCGCCGAACGAGCGCGAGCACATGGAGGAACTGGAAGCGGCGCTGGCGCCCGTGGTGGAAGAAGACGGCTTCGCCACCTTGGCGCTGGTGTCCACGGGCGAAAACTTGCGTGAATGGATTTATTACACGCAGTCGGGCGAAGAGTTTTTCAATCGTCTGAACACGGCGCTGGCGCCGCGTCCAAAGTTCCCGATCGAAATCCGCAGCGCGGCCGACCCCGCCTGGTCCACGTATGCGGGTTTCATGGCAGCACTGCCGAAGTAATTACACCAGCGCGGCCGTCACGATGCGCGTGGCGGCCGTGATGATGTCCTGATTCGTGTCCGCTTTTTTCTGTTCGCGCGTGTAGTACACGGCGATCACCAGCGGTGCGCCGCTGGCCGGGTAGGCGACGCCGATGTCGTTGACGCTGCCATAGGCGCCCGAGCCCGTTTTATCGGCCACTTGCCAGCCGGCAGGCACGCCGGCGCGGATGCGTTTGTCTCCCGTCGTGTTGCCGCGCATCCAGGTATCGAGTTGCTGGCGCTGCGGTGCCGGCAAGCTATTTCCCAACAACAATTGCTGCAAGCTGTGCGCCATCGACGCGGGGCTGGCCGTGTCGCGCACTTCGCCAGGGATGGCGCTATTCAATTCCGTTTCCCAGCGTTCCAGCTGGAACACCGTATTGCCGATGCTGCGCGCAAACGCCGTCACGGCTTGCGGCCCGCCCAACAGTGTCATCAGGAAATTGGCCGCGCTATTGTCGCTGTACTGCAAGGTGGCGGCGCACAGGTCGGCCACGTTCATGCCGTCGGCCAGATGCTTTTCCGTGATGGGCGAGTAGGTGACCAGTTCTTTTTTCTCGTAACGCACGTGCTGATCCAGCAAGCCCGGCTGGCTGACGCTGCGGGCCAGCACGGCACCCGCCAGCATGGCCTTGAAAGTGCTGGCCAGGGGAAAGCGTTCGTCGGCGCGATAAGCAATGCGCAGCTCGCTGCCCTGGCGCCAGGCGGCAACGCCAAGGCGTCCGCCTGCGGCTTGTTCCAGCGCGGCCAGCTGCGTCTGGACGGTGGCGATGCTGGTGGCGGGCGCTGCAAACAGCAGCGGTGCCGGGCACAGCAGGGTAGCGCCGCCGGCCAGCAGGAGGTTACGGCGGGCGTGGTTCAGGGATTCAGTCATGGTCTGTCAGTGTTTTTGGAGTGGAAAGGGTGGCCAGCAGTTCGCCGATGGCGAGCAGGTTGGCCGGTTTGGTCAGATGGTGGTCGAAGCCGGCCGCGCTCGATTGGCTACGGTCGTTTTCTGCGCCCCAGCCCGTCAATGCAACGAGCACGACGTTGGTGCCGGCCGGTATCCGGCGCAGCGCGCGCGCCACTTCGTAGCCGTTCATGCCGGGCAAGCCGATGTCGAGGAAGATGACGTCGGGTAAGAATTGCGGCGCCACAGCCAGGGCTTGTGCGCCATCATGGGCCACTTGCGTGGCATGGCCCATCATGTCGAGCACGGCGGCGAGGGTAACGGCCGCGTCGACATTGTCGTCGACCACCAGCACGCGGAACTGCGGTCCGCTGGCGGTGACGGCGGTGACGGCGGTGACGGCGGTGACGGTGGGCACGGCAGGCGCGACGGAGGTGGCTGGCTGCGCCGCCAGCAGGGGCAGGCGTACGCTGAAAGTACTGCCCAGGCCGGCGCCGGGACTGGCCACCGCGGCACTGCCGCCATGCAGCTCGGCCAGGCGACGCACGAGCGACAGGCCGATGCCCAGGCCGCCTTGCGCGCGCCCCATGTTCTGTCCCACCTGCGTGAACATGTCAAACACGGTCGTGATCGATTCAGCGGGTATGCCCACGCCGCTGTCCTGGACTTCGATCAATGCCTCGTGGCCATCGCGTAATGCGCGCAAGCTGATGTGGCCGCCGGCCGGCGTGTACTTGGCGGCGTTGTTGAGCAAATTGCCCAGCACTTGCGCCAGGCGCGTGGGGTCGGCCTCGAGCGGCAGCGCCTGCTCGTCGAGTTCTACACGCAACTGGTGGCGGCCCGCTTCGATCAGCGGCATGCTCGTCTCCACTGCGCAAGCGATGATAGCTTTCAAGTCCGTGCGTTCGAGCTTGAGTTCGATCTGGCCCCGCGTGATGCGGGCCACGTCCAGTAAATCATTGACCAGATGCACCATCTGATTGACTTGCCGCTCCATCACGTCGCGCACGCGCGCCACGGTGGCGGGCTTGTCGGCGGCCAGGCGCATGATCTGCAAGCCATTGCGGATGGGCGCGAGCGGGTTGCGCAGTTCGTGCGCCAGGGTGGCCAGGAATTCCGTCTTGCGCCGGTCCATTTCGGACAGGTTGTCGGCCAGCTGGCGCAATTGCTGCTCCGAGCGCTTGCGCTCGCTGATGTCGCTGAACAGCACCGTCAGCAGGCGGCTGCCGGGGCCGCCCAGGCGCGCGGCGAAGACTTCGAACCAGCGCTCCATGGCCACGGCTTCGTTTTCATAGCGCACGGGCTCGCCCGTCTTGACGACCTGGTCGTACAGGTCGAACCAGTGCTGGTCGTGGTCGGGCACGAAGCTGCGGATGGTCTTGCCGATGGCGTTTTCCAGTCCCGACTGCTTGACGAAGGAGGGATTGCCTTCGAGGTAGCGGAAATCGACGGGGCGGCCCTGCTCGTCGTACAGCATTTCGATCACGCAAAAGGCCTGGTCCATCAGCTCGATCAGGGTGCGGTAGCGTTCCTCGCTGCGGCGCAGCGCATCTTCCACCTGCTTCTGGCGCGTGATGTCGAGCAGGACGCCGGGCAATTGCAGGGGCGTGCCATCGGGCGCGTATTCCGCGCGGCCCCGCGCGATGACCGAGCGGTACTGGCCATCGCCGGCGCCGACGCGATAACTGGCCTCGAACGGCGTGTGCGCCTGCAGCGCCTCGGTAATCTGCGCGCTGACTTGCTCGCGGTCATCGGGATGGATGATGTCCAGGTAGCGCGCCAACGGCGCCGCCGTGGCCGCATCGGCATTGACGGGGAACAAACGCGCCATATTGCTGTCGGCTGTGACCCGGTCGGCAACGATGTCCCAGTTCCAGGTGGCCACTTCGCCGGCCGCCAGGGTCAGGCGCAGGGTTTCCTCGTTCTGCTTGCTGGCCGTCAGGTCGAGCGAGATGCCGGACAGGGCGATCACGTTGCCGGCGCCGTCGCTGGCGCAGGTGCCGCGCATGTGCGCCCAGTGCAGCGAACCATCGGGCCAGCGCACGCGCAGGTCGATTTCGAAATCGCCAGCGCTGGCGATGGCCGCGTGCACTACGGCTTGCCAGTGCTGCAGGTCGCCGTCGAGCATGGCGCCCGTCAGCTGCGCGTAATCGATGTGGCTGTCAGGCGGCAGGCCCAGATTGGCCTTGAACGCATCGGAGCCGGCCATGCTGCCGCTGCCCAGGTCGATCTCCCACGCACCCATGCGGCCACCTTGCATGGCCAGGCGCAGCCGCTGTTCCGTCTGTCGTTGCTGCGTCACGTCGCAATGCGAGCCCAGCCATTCAACGATGCTGCCATCGGGCGCCAGCACCGGCAGCATGCGCACGAGCATATTGCGGTAGGCGCCGCTGACGTGGCGCAACCGGTATTCCGCTTCGAACACGCTGGTCAGGTGCGAGGGCACGACGTAAGGCAAGTTGCGGTCGTCCGGATGCAGGGCATTGACCCAGCCGCGGCCCAGCAGTTCGGCTTCGGTCTGGCCCGTGAAGGCGCGCCAGGTGGGCTGGTCGGCATCGAACTGGCCGAAGGTTTTTGTGCTCCAGACGATGTCGCAATGGGCGCTTAGCAGTAAATGCGCCGCCTGGGCGGCGACGGTGGAGGACGGGACGGCATTGCTGGGCAGGCTGGGTTCTGGCATGGCGGCGATCAACGATGGTGCAGGGGGCCGCCGCCGCACTGGAATGGGGCGGCATGGCAGCGCAAGTCTGGCGATATTACAACTATTTTTACCGTCGGGGCTGTCTTGCAGGATGCCAATTCCGCTTTCGTCTGGCCTGGCGAAAAAGGCATGCCATACGGCAAGTCATCAGGGCAAATTGCAAGGCAAGGGCGTTATTGTGGCTGAATAACCACTAGTGGGCCCTTTATGTTGATGAATGAATATTTTACATAACAATATTCTTGCAGCGCATAAGGCGCTTGAATTAAATTGGCGCCTTACTCAAAAGTTGGTGTTCATCAGACATCCCGGAGATGCGGCCGCTACCGCTGTCAGCCAGCACGACAGCCAGGGCAGAGCCAGTGACGCCAGGAGCGGAGAGACATCCGCTCGCGCTGCTGCACCGTGATGGTGCACACGATCATCCAGCGCCGTACATAAGCCGGAGACAGGTTTCGCAATTCTTTTTTTAAACTTCTGGGAAACAACATGATCAAGATGTCCAAGATGCACAAGCGGTTGTGCGCCAAAAGCGCCGCCATGCTGGCACTGTCCGCAGCCCTGCCTATCGGTTCGGCTTATGCAGATGAAGTCGCTGCTGATACGGCGCCTGCCGCCAGCCAGCTGGAAACCGTGACCGTGACGGCGCAGCGCCGCAAAGAAAATATCCGCGACGTGCCCGTCTCTGTTTCGCTACTGCGCGACGAGAAGCTCGACGTGCTGGTCTCCAGCGGTCAGGATATTCGCGTGCTGGCTGGCAAAGTGCCGAGCCTGAACGTGGAATCGTCGAACGGCCGCACCTTCCCCCGCTTCTACATCCGCGGCTACGGCAACACCGACTTCAACATCTTTGCATCGCAACCTGTTTCCCTGATTTACGACGATGTCGTGCAAGAAAATCCTATCCTCAAGGGCTATCCGATTTTCGACGTGGCTGGCGTGGAAGTATTGCGCGGCCCGCAAGGTACATTGTTCGGCCGCAATACGCCTGCCGGCGTGGTCAAGTTCGAATCCGTCAAGCCGAACCTGGACAAGGTTGAAGGCTATTACAACGTTTCCGCCGCCACGCACAACACGACCAACTTCGACGGCGCCGTCAACGTGCCGCTGAGCAAAGAATGGGCGCTGCGCTTCTCGACCCTGCGCCAGCACCGCGACGATTACGTCGACAACACGTTTACGGGCCAGAAAAACGCGCTGGACGGCTACGATGAACACGCCGAACGCGTGCAACTGCTGTACGCACCGAACACCATGTTCAACGCCCTGTTCAATGTGCACCAGCGCAGCACCACGGGCAGCGCGCGCATCTTCTACGCCAACATGATCAAGCAGGGCACGAACGATATCGTCGACGGCTTCGACCCGAACAAGTCGTTTACGAATGCACCGAACTTCCAGCGCTTGCGCACCAACGGCGCCAGCGCCCGCCTGAGCTGGGACCTGGACGGTATTAAACTGTACTCGATCACCGGCTTTGAACAGGTCGGCAATTACGTGTCGCATGGCGACATCGATGGCGGCACGCCAACGGGTCCTGGCGTCATTCCTTTCCAGGTTGAAACGGCCGGCGGCATCACCAGCGTGAAGCAGTACTCGCAAGAATTCCGCGCCGAATCGAAAAATGCCGGTCCGCTCAACTGGCAGGCTGGCGTGTACTACTTCAACGAAGATGCCAATGGTTTCACCGACAACTTCGATACCAACACGCATGTGCTGACCACGCATCTGGCCAGCCGCCAGAAGAACTCGGCCTGGGCAACGTTTGGCTCCGTCAACTACGCCGTCAACGATGACTTCATGCTGCGTGCCGGTTTGCGCTACACCAAGGACAAGAAGGATTTCAACACGGTGGAAGCGACCAACATCGTGCAGGTCAGCCCGACCAGCGCCGATGTCAGCAAAGCCAAGGTCAACTGGGACTTGAGCGGTACCTATAAATACAACAAGGACGTGAACTTCTACGGCCGTGTCGCCACCGGTTTCCGCGCGCCAAGTATCGCCCCGGCCAGCACCAGCGTGCCTGTCACCGTGGCCGATGCGGAAACGATCACCTCGTTCGAAGCCGGTATCAAGGCCGACCTGTTCGAGCGCCGCGCCCGCGTGGCCTTCAGCCTGTACAACTATCAGGTGAAGAACCAGCAATTGACGGTCGTGGGCGGCACCTCGAACGTGACGCGTTTGATCAATGCAGCTAAGACGAACGGCCGTGGCGCGGAATTGGAACTGGAAGGTTTTGTCACGCCGAGCCTGAAGATGTCCCTGGGCGGCAGCTACAACTTCACGGAAATCAAGGACCCGAGCCTGTCGATCGCTACCTGCGCCCAAACGCGTTGTACCGTGACCGATTCGCTGACCACCGGCAACCGTGCCATCATCGACGGCAATCCATTGCCGCAAGCGCCGAAGTGGACGATCACTGCCACGGGCCGTTATTCGATCCCGATGGAAAACGGCGAATTCTTCGTCTTCACGGACTGGGCTTACCGCAGCAAGATCAACTTCTTCCTGTATGAAGCGACCGAGTTCACCGGCAAGGCAATGGTCGAAGGCGGCTTGCGCGTGGGCTACACCTGGGATGCTGGCAAGTATGAAATGGCCGTTTTTGGCCGCAACATCACCGACACCCAGCGCATCACGGGCGCCATCGACTTCAACAACCGTACGGGCTTCATCAATGAGCCACGTCAGTTTGGTGTGCAGTTCAAAGGCAACTTCTAATTGCCTGATACCAGGCGCCGGCCCTAGCGGCTGGCGCCTGCATTGCTACCCGCCCGGTTCGCGCCGTGGCGGGTTTTTTTATGTGCGCTCGGGAAGGCGTGCCAGCCGTTGCGCCCAGGTGGGAATGGCTTGCCGCCAGAAATCTTCCACCTTGTCGGCACGCACGTCGAGACCGAGGAAGTGGGCGGCCGGCAGCAGCGCCGACGTCAGCAGTTCGGCTTGTGTGCCTGTATCGAAGGCGAGGGCGCCCGTCTGCTTGGACAGCTTTTCACCGCTGTCGTTCGTGACGACAGGCACGTGCAGGAAGCCGGGATGGGGCAAGCCCAGCACGTCCTGCAGATACAGCTGGCGCGGTGTGGAATCGAGCAAGTCCGCGCCGCGCACCACCTGCGTGATGCCCTGTGCGCCATCGTCGACCACGACGGCCAGCTGATACGCCCAGTAGCCATCGCCGCGCAGCACGATGAAGTCGCCCACCTCGCTGGCCAGGTCCTGCCGCTGCGGACCCGCCCAGCGGTCGGCAAAAGCGTACATCGCATCCGCCCCCTGCGGCACCCGCAGCCGCAAGGCCCGCGCTGCCTTGCCCGGCGCCAAACCGTGACGGCAAGTGCCCGGATACACGGCGGCCCCATTCTTCGGCGTTCCCGCCTGCAAGTTCGAATCCTGGATCTCCTTGCGCGAACAGCCGCACGCATACACGAGCCCATCGTCCTGCAACTGCTTGAGCGCCGCCTGGTACAGCGGCAACCGCCGGCTCTGCCACGTCGCCTCGCCGTCCCAATGCATGCCGCAGCGCTGCAGGCTGGCCAGAATGCCGGCGTCGGCGCCCTCGACATTGCGGTCATAGTCCAGGTCCTCGATACGCAACAGCCATGTACCCCGATGCGCCTTCGCATCAAGATAACTGGCCATGGCGGCGACGAGCGAGCCCATGTGCAAGGGACCGGAGGGGGAGGGGGCGAAGCGGCCGATGTAGGGGGAGGAGGAGAGAAGACTGTTCATGCGTGCTGGCAAAGCGGCGACGGCGCTTGTTAACCGGAGTGGAGCAAGCGTCAAGTATCGTGGAGGGAATCAGACGTGTCAAATGCGGAAAGCACACGGGCGTGTGCAATCAGCTCCGTTTGCCTTTGTCATACTGTAGTGGCTGTCCACGAACGTAGTCTCTCCAGCACAAAGTTTCCATGCCGGCATTCGCTACGTTCGTGGGTATTGATTGCTGCAATTAGAAATGATACTCCGCACGTATCATCGGCGTCTTCGCCGTCTGGCCCACGTTGCCCGTGGTGGCGGGCGAGTTGCCGAACTTGTTCTTCCAGTACTGGTATTCCAGGCCCACGCGGAAGGTGTTCTTGGCGCTGCCCAGGGCCGCGCCCACGTCGAACATCACCTGCATGTCGATGTTCGTTTCCACCGCCGTGTCACGGCCCACTTCATCCTTGCCTTTCGAATCGATGAGGTTAAAGAAGCCTTCGAACGAGAACAGCGGCGACAGGGGGATGCCCCAGGCGCCCGTCAGCATGGCGTGCGTTTTATACGTGTAGCGGCCTGTTACTTGCGAGATGGGCGGGAAGGCGCCGCTGGGGGCGTTGCTTTCGCGCAGCAACAGCAGGCTGGTGTTGAAGAAGCCGGGCACGTCCCACATCAGGGTAGGGCCGGCTACCAGCATGCGCTTGCGCGAGTTGTAGCCGACGTCGTTCTTGGTGTTGACGTCGAAACCGAGGGTGACGCCGACGCCGCGCACGGGGCCGAACTTGATGTCGCTGCCGCGCACCTTGCCGATGTCGATGGTGTTGCGGTACACGAGGTACGCTTCCTGCGCGCCGGACGTTTTACCGAGCGCGCCAGGGTCCTTGCTGTCGGACATGAGGAAATCGAGGTTGACGAAATTGCTGCCGTATTTGTAGCCGCTGGCGTGCGTGATGGCGAAGATGTTTTTCTTGATGTCGTCCGGATTGAACGGCTCGCGGTAGTCGTTGCCGGCGCGCCAGCTCAGCGCGGTATCGCTCCATTCGGCAGCCTGGGCGGTCGCGCCCACGCCGAGAGTGGTAGTGAGGCAGAGCAACAGACACGGTATGGTTTTTGGCACTTTCGGCTCCTGATGATGTGAGAAAACGGGAACGGGGGGATAGCAGGGTGCGTAGTGCGCACGAAGCGCTGCGATGAGGAAAATTGCGCACCGTTCAATCCATGATGCGAGAAGCGCCGCGCTGGGCGATATGTCTTATCTGCATACTTACTATCAGTTCCTGCATATAATCATCGCACCTTCCCGCCCTTGCGGGGCAAGGCAGCCGCTGCAAAGCTGATAATTTTTTTCAAAATTGTATACAGGTGTTGTTTTTTTGCGGAAATAGAAATGCGCGCCGCCGCGCTCGCCCCCCAAGCGCCACGGATGCCGATACGATAGAGACAGAGTGTTGATTTTTTCCACCGATTGACATCCCGCATACCACGCAGCGAGGCACGAAAAAAACAATGACGGCACGCCTGGAACTCCTCGATATCAGCAAGCGCTATCCGGCCGTGGTGGCCAACGACGGCATCTGTCTCAACGTCGCGCCCGGACAGATCCATGCCGTGCTCGGTGAAAACGGTGCCGGCAAATCGACCCTGATGAAAATCATTTACGGCGCCGTGCAGCCCGATGGCGGCCGCATCCTGTGGAATGGCCGCGAAGTGGAGATCGCCAACCCGTCGGCCGCGCGGGCGCTCGGCATCGCCATGGTGTTCCAGCACTTTTCCCTGTTCGACACATTGACCGTGACGGAAAACATCGCCCTCGGTTTGCCGGCCGGCACCAATATGGCGGAGCTGGCGCAGCGCATCGAAGACACGGCGCGCCAGTACGGCCTGGACCTGGAGCCGCAGCGCCATGTCCACACCCTGTCCGTCGGCGAATGCCAGCGCGTGGAAATCGTGCGCGCCTTGCTGGCCAAGCCGCAACTGCTGATCCTCGACGAGCCGACGTCCGTGCTGACGCCGGGCGCCGTGGAAAAACTGTTTACCACCTTGCGCCAGTTGGCGGCCGAAGGCTGCAGCATCCTCTACATCAGCCACAAGCTCGACGAGATCCGCGCCCTGTGCCATACATGCACGGTGGTGCGCGCCGGCAAGAACGCGGGCGTATGCGATCCGTCGCAGGAGTCGGCGGCCAGCCTGTCGCGCATGATGATCGGCGCCGAACCGCCGGCCGTCACGCGCGTGACGCGCACGCCCGGTGCGGCCATGCTGAGTGTCAGGGGCCTGAACTTGCCGAAGAGCCACCCGTTTGCCACGCAATTGATCGATATCCATTTCGACGTGCGTGCGGGCGAGATCGTCGGCATCGCGGGCGTGTCCGGCAATGGCCAGCAGGAATTGCTGGCGGCCCTGTCGGGCGAGGACATGCGCGCCCCCGCCGCCAGCATCGTCCTGAACGGCACGCCGGCAGGACGCTTGCCGCCGGGGCGCCGGCGCGCCCTCGGCTTCGGCTTCGTGCCCGAGGAAAGGCTGGGACGCGGCGCCGTGCCCGACATGGCGCTGGCCGACAACGTTTTGTTGAGCCTGCAGACACCGGCCACCATCCGCCACGGCTTCGTGCGTCATACCGTCATCGCGCAGCGGGCGGCCGCCATCATCGCCCGTTTCCAGGTGAAAGCGGGCGGGCCGCAGGCGCTGGCGCGCAGCCTGTCGGGCGGCAACTTGCAGAAATATATAGTCGGACGCGAAGTCATGCGCGAACCCACGGTGCTGGTCGTGGCGCAGCCGACCTGGGGCGTGGACGTGGGCGCGGCCGCGCAAATCCGCGCCGAATTGCTGGCGCTGCGCGACGCCGGTTGCGCGCTGCTGGTCGTATCGGAGGAGCTCGATGAATTGTTCGACATCAGCGACCGCTTGCTGGTGATGGCGAAGGGAAAAATCTCGCCGTCGCTCGACGTGGGTGACGCGAGCGTGGCCCAGGTGGGGCAATGGATGAGCGGGTTGTGGCCGCAGGAGGCAGCCCATGGCTAAGTTTGCCTTGCGCCTGGAAGCTCGGCCCGCGCCATCGCGGCTGATGTCGTGGCTGTCGCCGGTGCTGGCCGTCTTGCTCACCGTGCTGTGCGGCGCGTTGCTGTTTATTGCGCTGGGACACGATCCGCTGGCGGGACTGGCCGTCTTCTTTGTCGAACCCTTGCGCGACGCGCACGGCTGGTCCGAGCTGGGTCTCAAGGTGGCGCCTTTGCTCTTGATCGCCGTCGGCCTGGCCATCTGCTTTCGCGCCAACATCTACAACATCGGCGCCGAAGGGCAGTTGACCCTGGGCGCCATCTGCGGCGGCGCGGCAGCGCTGTACCTCGACGATGGCGTCGGCGGCGCGGCCATCATCGGCGTGTCCCTGGTGGCCGGCATGGCGGGCGGCATGGCGTGGGCGGGATTGGTGGCGTGGCTGCGCGACCGCTACAACGCCAGCGAAATCCTCGTCTCGCTGATGCTGGTCTACATCGCGCAATTGCTGCTCAGCTATCTTGTGTATGGCGTGCTGCGCGACCCGGAAGGTTTCAATTTTCCCCAGTCGAAACTGCTGTCGGACGGCTTGCTGCTGCCGATGGTGATCAGCGACACACGCTTGCACGTAGGTATCGTCTTCGCCTTGCTGGCCTCGCTGGGCGGCTGGCTGTATTTATCCCGCAGCATTGCCGGCTTCCGCCTGCGCGTGGGCGGCATGGCGCCGGCCGCCGCGCGCTATGCGGGATTTTCTTCGCGCAAGACCTTGTGGTCGTCCTTGCTGATCTGCGGCGCCCTGTCCGGCCTGGCGGGCGCCTGCGAAGTGCTGGGGCCGATGGGGCAGTTGACGCCCACGGTCTCGCCCGGCTACGGCTTTGCCGCCATCATCGTCGCCTTCGTGGGACGCTTGCATCCCGTGGGCGTGATTTTTTCAAGCTTCGTCATGGCCCTGTTTTATATCGGCGGCGAACTGGCGCAGTCGCGCCTCGGATTGCCCAGTGCGATTACCGGCGTGTTCCAGGGCATCTTGCTGTTTGCCTTGCTCGCCTGCGACGTGCTGATCCAATACAAATTGCGCTGGAGAAAACATGGATAACCTGGCCCTGACCATCGCGCCATTGATTGCGGCCAGCATCAATGCGGGCACGCCGCTGATGCTGGCCGCGCTCGGTTTATTGGTGAATGAAAAAGCGGGCGTGGTCAACCTGGGCGCGGAAGGCATGATGCTGGTCTCGGCCATCACGGGCTTTGCCGTGGCCGTCAACACGGGCAGTCCCACCCTGGGCTTCCTGGCAGGGGCGGGCGCCAGCATGGTGCTGTCCGGCTTCTTTGCCTGGCTGACCGTGTGGCTGGGCACGAACCAGTATGCGACGGGTCTGGCTTTGTCGCTGTTTGGCGCGGGCGCGTCCACGTATATCGGCTTGAAGTACGTGGGCAACAGCTTGCAGAACGGCCGCTTCGGCATCCCCTTCCTGGAAGATATTCCCGTGCTGGGGCCGGCCCTGTTCCGCCAGCATCCGATGGTGTATCTGTCCTTGCTGCTGTGCCTGGCCATCGCCTGGTTTTTGTACCGCACGCGGGCAGGATTGGTGCTGCGCGCCGTGGGCGAGTCGCCCGCCTCGGCGCATGCGCTCGGCTATCCCGTGCGCCGCATCCGCCTGGCGGCCGTGCTGTTCGGCGGCGCCTGCTGCGGCTTGGCCGGCGCCTTCTTGTCGCTCGTCTACACGCCGCTGTGGGTCGAAGGCATGGTGGCGGGGCGGGGCTGGATCGCGCTGGCGCTGACCACGTTTGCCACCTGGCGCCCGGCGCGCGTGGTGGGCGGTGCCTATTTGTTCGGCGGCATCACGATATTGACGTTCCACGCGCAGGCGCTGGGCGTACCGATTGCGTCGCAACTGCTGTCGATGCTGCCCTACGTGGCGGCCATCGTCGTGCTCGTGCTCATTTCCAGCAACGCCAATTACATCAAGCTCAACATGCCCGCTTCGCTGGGGAAAAATTTCAATCCCGGAAATTAATCACTGACCACAAGGAAAACCATGTCCAAGAAACTGTTGTGCGCCGCCGTTTGCGGTGCTGCGCTGATGTCCTCCATGCCCGCCATGGCCGCCGCGCCCGCTGCCGCTCCGCTGAATGTCGGCTTCGTGTATATCAGCCCCATTGGCGACGCGGGCTGGACCACCCAGCACGATCAGGCCCGCAAGGAAATGGAAAAGGCGCTGGGCGGCAAGATCACCACCAAGTACGTGGAAAACGTGCCGGAGAGCGCCGATGCGGAACGGGTGATCCGCGACCTGGCGCAGACGGGCAGCAAGCTGGTCATTACGACCTCGTTCGGCTACATGAATCCCACCTTGAAAGTGGCGAAACAATTTCCTAATGTGAAGTTCATTCATTTGACGGGCTACAAGACGGCCGTCAATGTGGCCAACACGAATGCCCGTTTCTACGAGGGCCGCTACCTGGCCGGCGTGTTGGCGGGAAAGATGAGCAAGACCCACGTCGCCGGTTATGTGGCGGCATTCCCCATCCCGGAAGTGTTGCAGGGAGTTAACGCTTTTACGCGCGGCATGCGCAGTGTCGACCCGAAGGCGGAAGTGAAAGTGGTGTGGGTCAATAGCTGGTTCGACCCGGGCAAGGAGCGCGACGCGGCCATCACCCTGATCGGCCAGGGCGCCGACGTGGTCACCCATCACACGGACTCGACCGCCGTGGTACAGGCGGCCGAAGAGAAAGGCAAGTATGCGATCGCCTACCACTCGGACATGAAAAAATACGGACCGAAAGCGCAACTGGCCGCCGTCACCCACCATTGGGGCGATTACTATACGAAGCAGGCGCAAGCCGTACTCGACGGTACGTGGAAGTCCAGCAGCACCTGGGGCGGCATCAAGGATGGCATGGTCAAGCTGGAAGGCATTAACGCCGCCGTGCCGACCGACGTGAAACAGTTTGTATTGGCGCGTGAGAAAGAGTTGGTAGCTGGCAAGCTCAATCCGTTCAGCGCGCCGATCAAGGATAACGATGGCAAGGTGCGCCTGGACAAAGGCGTGCTGGACGATGCGGCGCTGACGAAGATGGATTATTTTGTCGAAGGCGTGGCCGGGAAAGTTTCCGGAAAGTAATAGGTTTGAGTATAAACTTGCTGTAATATTGCCGGAAACGGGAGCCGGGCCGGGGAGCGCATTCCCGGCCCGTCCAACACAGCAGCGCCTGAACAGGCCCGTACCGGAGATTGACCCATGGACAGACTGGAAGTATTCAAGATTATCGCGTTGCAAGCGAGCAAGGGTGAGCTGACGTTCCCCGCCAACGTCAAGGCCACCTTGAAGCTGCAGGAAGCGCTGGACGACCCCGATTGCCATATCGAAGCGGCCGCCCGCATGGTCATGGCCGAGCCGCTGCTGTCGGCCCGGGTCGTGGCATTGGCCAATTCGGCCGCCTACAACCGTTCCGGCAATGAAATCGCCAATGTGCGCGCGGCCGTCTCGCGCCTGGGCTTTGCCACCCTGAAATCGATGGTGGCGTCCGTCATCGTGCGCCAGCTGGGCAGCCAGATCACAGACCCGCAATTGCGCGCCAAGGCGGCCCGGCTGTGGGAACACACGGCTCACGTGGCCGCGCTGAGCCAGGTGATCGCCCGTAAAGTCACGCACGTGGACGTGGAAACGGCCATGTTCGCCGCCATCGTGCACGAAGTGGGCGGCTTTTATCTGCTGTCGCGCGCCGAGGAATATCCGGGTCTGCTGGACGACAATACCGAAGACTGGATCGAATACGGCGAAAAGCTGATCGGCCGCGGCGTGCTGCGCCAGCTGCAAGTGCCGGACCTGGTCTTGCAAGCCGTGGAAGGCATGTGGCACGGCGGCAGCACGTTCCCGCCCCGCACCTTGGGCGCGACCCTGGTGTTGGCCAACGATCTGTCGCCCGTCGGCTCGCCTTTGCACCCGCCGGAAAGCGCCGCGCGGCGCCAGGCGGCGGCGAAGATCGACTTTGGCATCGGCGGCAGCACCTTGCACACCATCCTCGAGGAATCGGCGGAAGAAATCGAATCCCTGGCGGCGGCCCTGCTGGTCTGAGCGTTCTTCCTGAAACATCCCCGCCCTTGCCGCGGGGATTTTTTTCGTCCGCATTTTGATGCGCCTTTCCCCATGGCATACAATCGCCGGCCCGGCTATCCGCCGTACCGCTTTCCTCCTCTTACCCAAAGGATCTTATGCAGAAGCTGTTTTCTTCCCTGACCTTGACCGCGCTGGCGTTTTCCGCCCACGCCGCGACCGGTTTGCCCGTGGTGCAGGAAGCGCCCTTGCGCGCCCACCTGGCCTTCCTGTCCAACGATTTACTGGAAGGCCGCGGCACGGGCCAGCGCGGCGCCGACCTGACGGTGGCATACCTGGAAACCCAGGCGCAGATGGCCGGCTTGAAACCCGTGCGCGGCAACAGCTACCGCCAGAGCGTGCAAATTGCCGGCGTGAAATCCTTGCCACAAGATAGCAGCCTGCAGGCGATGGCGGACGGCAAGGCCGTGCCGCTGGCCTTCGGTCCGGACTGGGTCTGGGCCACGGGCGACTCCGTTGCCGCGCATACGTTCGACGCGCCACTGGTATTTGTCGGCTACGGCATCACGGCGCCGGAAGAAGGCTGGAACGATTTCAAGGGTGCCGATGTCAAAAACAAGATCGTCGTCATGATGGTCAACGACCCGCAGCCGACCACTGCCGAACCAAACCGCTTTGCCGGCAAGGCGCTCACGTATTACGGCCGCTGGACCTACAAGTTCGAGGAAGCCAGGCGCCAGGGCGCCGCTGGCGTCTTGCTGATCCACACGAAACCGTCGGCCTCGTACGACTGGAGCGTGGTGCAGAACAGCTGGAGCGGCAGCGAACGTTTTCAACTGGCTGACCGTACTGCCGGTACGCCGTTGCAGGGCTGGATCGCGGAAGACGCGGCGCGCCGCCTGTTTGCGGCCGGTGGGCAGGACCTGGACGCCTTGCGCGCGCAGGCGGAAAGCAAGGACTTCAAGGCCGTCGCCTTGAATGCCAAGTTGTCGGGCGAAATGAAGTCCATCGTGCGCAAGGTGGAGCAATTCAATATCGCCGGCATGGTGCCGGGCACGGATCCGGCACTGAAAGAGGAAGCCGTCATTTACAGTGGCCACTGGGATCACCTGGGCAAGCAGGGAGATACTGGCGATACCATCTACAACGGCGCCGTCGACAATGCCTCGGGCACGGCAGGCCTGCTGGCCATGGCGCAGGAAGCCGTGAAAAAGCCTGCGAAGCGCACGCAGATTTTCCTGTGGGTGGCGGCCGAGGAACAAGGCTTGCTGGGCAGCGCAGCGTATGCGGCCGATCCGCTGTGGCCCTTGAACAAGACGGCGGCCGCGCTGAATCTGGACAGCCTGAACTTTGTTGGCGCTACGCACGACATCGGCGCGCAGGGCAGCGAGCGCACGGAGCTGGGGGCCATGGCCGCCACGGTGGCGAAATCCATGGGCATGCACATCGCGCAAGCGCGTCCCGACCTGGCCGGTGGCTACTTCCGCAGCGACCATTTCAGCTTTGCCAAGGCGGGTGTGCCCGCGTTTTCCATCAATGGCGGACGCGAGTACATCAAGGACGTGGAAAAGTCGAAAGCCAAGGCGGCCGCCTATGGCCCCCGCTACCATCAAGTCACCGATGAGTACGACGCCAGCTGGGATCTGTCGGGCATGACGCAGCAGGCGCAATTTACCTTGAACCTGGGCCTAGCCGTGGCCAACGCGGTGAAGATGCCGGCGTGGAAGCCGGGCGATGCGTTTGGCAAGGCGCGCGAACAGGCTGCCAAGTAAGAGGTGGTTCGTGCCAACAATGTTGTCGGCTTACGCGCTGGCGCGCTAACCCGACCTACGTGGCTTGTTTCACCAGCATCAGGCGTAGGTCGGATTAGCTCGTAGAGCGTAATCCGACAACATGGCTGGCGCCGCAGCGTCGGATCAGGCTGCCCGCTCCAGCCGCCGCTGCGTATGCCGGTACTTGCTCCACACGATCAGCATCAGCAGCGGCATGGCGCCGCCCACCATGCACAGGGCGGGCCAGCCGCCGGCCGCATAGCTGGCGCTGGCCAGGGCCGAGCCTGCCGATGCGCCGATGAAGCCGCCCGCGATGAACACGGTGGTCACCCTTGCGCGCGCATGCGGCGCCAGTTTATAGATGATGGACTGGTGCGTGACTTGCAGGCCCATCACGCCCATGTCCAGCAGGACGATACCGATCAGCAATAGTACGAGCGAATGGGCGCCAAAGCCGATCAGAGCCCAGCCTGCGATCGAGGCGACGGCCAGCAGCCACGTGGCCTGGCGCGCGTAGCCGCGGTCGGCCATGCGGCCCGCCGTGTTGGCGGCAAAGGCGCCCGTGGCGCCGGCCAGGCCGAACAGGCCGATCTGCATTTCCGAATAGTGATAGGGTTCGCCGCTGAGCAAAAAGGTCAGGCCCGTCCAGAACACGCTGAAGGTGCCCAGGCCCAGGCCCGAGAATAGGGCGCGCTGGCGCAGCAACGGTTCCTGGCGGATGATGTCGGCCAGGGAGGCCAGCAATTTTCCGTATTGCAGCTTGCCACGCGGCGCCTCGTTCGGCAGGATGCGGCGCAACATGACGAGCAGGGCCGCGACGACGATGGCCGCCAGTACGTAGACGGTGCGCCAGCCGCCGCTGATCTGCGACACCGTGCCGGAGACGGTACGCGCCAGCAAGATGCCCAGCAACAATCCCGTCATGACGGTGCCCACCATGCGTCCCCGGCTGTGATCGGGCGCGTACGAGGCCACCATGGCCGTCACTACCATCAAGGCGCTGGACGTGATCCCCATCAAGACGCTGGCGATGGCAAAGACGATGATGTTCTGGCTGGTGGCGGCCAGCAGCAGGGCGGCTATCTTGGCGATCAGCATCCACGTCAGCAACTGGCGGCGGTTCAGCACGTCACTGAGGGGGACCAGGAAGACGATGCCCAGCACATAGCCGATCTGCGTGGCCGTGACCAGATAACCGGCTTGCGGCACGCTGACGCCAAACGAGGCGGCCAGCATGGAGGTGAGCGGCTGCACGTAGTAGAGGCTGGCGACGAGCACGCCGGCGGACAGGGCGAACAGCAGGATGCGGGTCGACGTCAGCAGGGCGCTGGCATCGACGGTAGAGGGTGCGGATTTCATGCGGTTACAACTTTCTTCGAGTGATGCTTTTGGATAAGCATGATAGCGGGGCTGCGCATTTCTTGCCGGGCAGGCAAAAAAATCCCGGCGATCGTTGCCGACGGCCGGGGAAAGGGTATATGGGGATATATACCGAGGGAGAGTTAAAACTTACTGCGCGCTTGCCAGCTCTGCATGCACCTGCGCCGTGATTTCATACGAGCGCAGCCGGTGCTGGTGCTCGAAGATCTGCGAAGTGATCATCAGCTCGTCGGCGCCCGTTTCGGCGATGAAGGTGGCCATTTTCGCCTTCACGGTGTCCGGCGCGCCGATGGCCGTGCAGGACAGGACGGAGTCGAGCATGGCGCGTTCCTGCGGGCCCAATTGTTCGAGGTAGCCGGGCACGGGTGGCTGCAGACGCGACGGGCGGCCCGTGCGCAGGTTGACGAAGGCCTGCTGCATCGACGTGGCGCGCAAGTGCGCCTCGGCATCCGTATCGGCGGCAAATACATTAAAACCCAGCATCACGTACGGTTTCGCCAATTGTTTTGACGGCTTGAAATGTTCGCGGTAATAGGCCACGGCTTGCATCATCATCTGCGGCGCGAAGTGCGAGGCGAATGCATACGGCAAGCCCAGGTGGGCGGCCAGCTGGGCGCCGAACAGGCTCGAGCCCAGTATCCACACGGGCACTTTCGCGCCCTTGCCGGGTACGGCCAGCACGCGCTGGCGCGGCTCGTCGGACATATAGTCGATCAATTCCAGCACGTCCTGCGGAAATTGTTCCGCGTCGGACTGCAGGTCGCGGCGCAGGGCGCGCGCCGTCGTCTGGTCGGAGCCGGGCGCGCGGCCCAGGCCCAGGTCGATGCGGCCCGGATGCAGCGCTTCCAGGGTGCCGAACTGTTCCGCGATGACGAGCGGCGAGTGGTTCGGCAGCATCACGCCGCCTGCACCCACACGGATGGTTGTCGTGCCGGCCGCCACATGGGCGATGACGACGGCCGTGGCGGCGCTGGCGATGCCGGGCATGCCGTGGTGTTCGGCCAGCCAGTAGCGGTTGTAGCCCCAGCGTTCGCCGTGCTGCGCCAGGTCGAGCGTGTTCTTGAACGACTGGCTGGCGTCGCTGCCTTCGGCGATGGGGGCCAGGTCGAGTATGGAAAATGGAATCATGGTAGCGATATCGGGACGTGGTGGAAAATCACAATGGACGATTTGTCTATCCCCTGACGACAATAGGGTCGGCCTTGAAAGCGGCAGGGATGACAGGCTGTGCACATGATAATGCGAATCGGGAATTTGCGTACTGATCGGTAAAAAACTCGTGCCGGTCGGGATCGGTGCTGCTTGAACTGGCGGAGTTGCCGCAAACTCTGGAACTTTCCTTGCCAGCCCCAGTCTTAAGAATTCGTGCCTTAAGATTGTGAAACATCATGTATTGCGAGCAACTCGTCAAACCCGACGGGCGCCAGCTGACCCTTTACAGTAGGCGTCCCATCGTCGTCGCTGGCGTTGCACCGAGCCCTTTCCCCTTGCCGCAGGAAGCCAATCCGCACTTGCGCTGGCATCCTTTGCGCGGCGAGTGGGTCGCGTACGCGGCCTATCGCCAGGGCCGCACCTTCCTCCCTCCGCCAGAGTACAACCCGCTGGCGCCCACGCGCGATCCCGCCCATCCGACGGAATTGCCGGCCGGCGACTACGATATCGCCGTCTTCGACAACCGCTTTCCCACCCTGGCGCTGGACGCCCATGACCCGCCCGACCTGACGGTGGCCACGGCGCCGGCCGCCGGCCAGTGCGAAGTGGTGGTGTTCGCCCAGGATGCCGGCGCCTCGCTGGGCACCTTGCCCGTCAGTCACATCGTCTTGCTGCTGCAAGCGTGGGCCGGGCGCACGCAAGAACTCGCCAAGCGGCCCGGCATCGCTTATGTGCTGCCGTTCGAAAACCGTGGCGCGGAAGTGGGCGTGACGCTGCACCATCCGCATGGCCAGATCTACGCCTATCCCTTTGTTCCTCCGGTGCCGGCGCGCATGCTGGAGCAGGAGCACGCGTATTTCGCCGAGCATGGCCAGGCCTTGCTGGTGGATATGGCGCGGCGCGAAGCCGATGGCGGCACGCGATTGCTGTACCTGGGGCCGGAGGCCGTCGCTTTTGTTCCCGCCTGTGCCCGCTACCCGTATGAAGCGTGGCTGATGCCGCGGCGGCAGACGGACAGCTTTGCGGCCCTGTCGGCGGCGCAGCGCGAGGATCTGGCGCGCGCCCTGAAAACCGTCTTGCTGAAATACGACGGCCTGTGGCAGCGCGAGATGCCTTATCTGATGGCCTGGTACCAGGCGCCGACAGACGGCCGCGCGCATCCGGAAACGCAGTTGCACGCACAGTTTTATCCGCCGTACCGCACGCGCGAACGGCTCAAATACCTGGCCGGCACGGAGCTGGCCGCCGGCATGTACGCCATGGATGCTTTGCCCGAGGAGTCGGCGCGGCAGTTGCAGCAAGTGCGCGTGACATGGGAAATGTCAGAGGAAATCGCATGAACTGGAATGTGGAATTGGAAATTGCCCATAAACTGGCGCAGATGCGCGGCTGGCTGGAACAGGAAAGGGCTGGCGCGGTGCGCCTGCGCGGCGTGGACTGGTTCGCCTGGGCCACGGCGGGGGCGTCGGGCAGCGCCGGCCACTCAGCCGAGTGCGGCTGTGCCGAGGTGCTCGTCACGCGCGATGCGGCCTACATCCTGACGGATGCGGCCGAGGCGCAGCGGCTGCGTCAGGAAGAAGTGCGCGGCAGCTGGACGTGGCAAGTGACGCCGTGGATGCAGCCGCGGCTGGCCGAATTGCGCGAGCATTTCGTGCAGCATGCGGCGGGAGGGCGGCCCGTGCTGTGCGACCGGCCCGGCCTGCAAGAACGCTGTCTGCCCGTTGCCCTGCGCGAGGAGCGCCTGCCCCTGCTGGCGCCGGAACAGGCGCGCTACCGCGAAGTGGGGCGCCTGGCCGCCGCGGCCGCCAGCGAAGCGCTGCGCGCCGCGCGTCCCGACTGGAGCGAGCAGGACCTGGCCGGCGCCTGCGCCCGTGCCCTGTGGTCGCGCGGCCTGCACGCCGTGTACGTGCTGGCGGCGGGCGCCGAGCGCTTCGAGCGATACCGGCGCGCGCCACCGGCCGCGTCGCCGCTGGGGGAGCGGGCCGTGCTGGCGCTGTGCGCGCAAGCTTACGGCCTGTGCGCCAGCCTGAGCCGCCAGCGCCGCTTCCGCCCCGCGCGCGACGGCATCGGCGAAGCGGATGCGGCCATCCTCGCGCTGGAAGCGGTGGCGCTCGACGCCTGCGTGGCGGGGCATGCGCTGAGCATGGTGTATCACGCCCTCGACAGCGCCTATGCGTATGCGGGCCAGCCCGATACGGTGCAGGAATTCCGGCAGGGCGGCATCGCCGGCTACCGCGCGCCCGAGGTGGCCGCCGGCGCGCACACGGAAATTGCCCTGAAGGACGGCATGGCCCTGGCTTTCCATCCCAGTTTGCCCGGCAGCATGGTGGAAGACACTTTCCTGCTCAGCGGCGGGCGCCTGCACAACCTGACTTGCGACCCGGACTGGCCGGTCACCTCGGTGGAGGGACGGCTGCGTCCGCTAACCCTGGAGTTGCCATGATCACCCCCGACGCGTATTTCGGCGCCGTCCCCGTGGTGGCGGCCTCGGCGCCCGGGAGGGTCAACCTGCTGGGCGAGCATACGGACTACAACGATGGCTACATGCTGCCGTGCGCCACGCCGCAGCGCACGCGCGTGATGCTGGCGCTGGCCGCCGACGGCCACCATCAGTTCTATTCGGCGACCCTTGACGAACTCGTGCGTTTCGAGCGCCAGTGCGCCGCGCCGCCCGGTTTCGGCCGCTACCTGGAAGGCTGCATCCGCCTGCTTGAGGAGCGCGGCGTCGCGGTGCCGGCCGTGCGTGGCCATATCGATTCGGACGTGCCGCCGGGCGCCGGCCTGTCGAGCAGCGCGGCGCTGGAAATCGCCATGCTGCGCGCGCTGCGCCAGCTGCTGGGACTGCAGATTGACGACGTGTCGCTGGCGCTGATGGGGCAGCAGGCGGAAATCCGCTACGCGCAAGTCAATTGCGGCGTGATGGACCAGATGGCGTCCAGCCTGGCCGACGAGCGCCACATGCTGCTGCTCGATGCGCGCACCCTGCGCCATGAACTGCTGGCGCTGCCCCATGACAGCGAGGTGCTGGTCATCGACAGCGGCGTGCCGCGCACCTTGGCAGGCAGCGCGTACAACGTGCGGCGCGCCGAGTGCGAACAGGCGGCGCGCCTGCTGGGCGTGGCGGCGTTGCGCGACGTGCGCGAGCCGTCCGTGGTGGAAGGCTTGCCCGAGCCGTACCGCCGCCGCGCGCGCCACGTGGTCAGCGAAAACCTGCGCGTGCTGCAAGCGTGCGGCCAGCATGGTCCCGTGCTTTTCGGCCAGTTGATGACGCTGTCGCACGCCAGCCTGCGCGATGACTACGAGGTGTCGCTGCCGGTGCTCGATACCTTGGTGGCGCTGCTGTCGGCGCAGTCCGCCGTGTACGGCGCGCGCCTGACGGGGGCCGGTTTTGGCGGCGCCTGCGTGGCCCTGTGCCGCAAGCAGTGCGCGGCCAGCACGGGGCGCACGGTGGTGCAGCGCTTTAACGCCGAAGGACACAGCGCACGCATGGTGGTTCCCCCTGAATTGAGCTTGGTTTGATCTTGCTCATGCGTGACAAAGCAAGCCTCTTTCTTTGGAACTTGCTCAGTGCCGCATGCCTCCAACAGGCATGCTCAATGACCATCTCTCCCCATCCGATACGAATGATGCCCAGGCCGGGACAGCCCTGCCTGGCGAGGGCGGCTTCGCGTATCCCCGCCCGCAGATGGTGCGCGAAAACTGGCAATCGTTGAACGGCGCCTGGCGTTTTACCTTTGACAATGAGCGGCGCTACCGGCTGCCCGATGGCGGTATCGACTGGACGCACGACATCATCGTGCCGTTTCCGCCGGAATCGCAGGCTAGCGGCGTGGGCGACCGTGGTTTTCACCGCGTCTGCTGGTACCAGCGCGAATTTTTGCTGCAGCCGGGCGGCCCGTGCGTGCTGCTGCATTTCGGCGCCGTCGACTACCATGCCAAGGTATGGCTGAACGGGCACGTGGTGGCCGACCACGAGGGTGGCCATACGCCGTTTGTCGCCAACATCAGCCATGCGCTGCTGTCCGACGGGCCGCAAGTGCTGACGGTGCGCGTCGAGGACGATCCGCACGACCTGGCCAAGCCGCGCGGCAAGCAGGACTGGCAGCTGCTGCCCCATTCCATCTGGTATCCGCGCACCACGGGCATCTGGCAAAGCGTGTGGATCGAACGCGTGGCGGCCACCTATATCGGCAAGCTGCGCTGGACGCCCGTGTTCGAAGGTTACGAAATCGGCTGCGACGTCTTCGCTACGGGCGACTTGCAGGACGACCTCACGGTGGCCGTGCGCATCTGGCATGGCGACAACCTGCTGGCCGACGACCAGTACAAGCTGATCGAGAACGAAGCGAGCCGCAAGATCGCCCTGTCCGATCCCGGCATCGACGATTCGCGCAACGAACTGCTGTGGAGTCCGGAACGGCCCATCCTGCTCGATGCCGAAGTGACCTTGTGGCATGGCGACGAGCTGCTCGATACGGTCAAATCGTACACGGCGCTGCGCTCGGTGGCGATCAACCGCGACCGCTTCATGCTCAATGGCCGGCCGTATCCGCTGCGCCTCGTGCTCGACCAGGGCTACTGGCCCGACACCCTGCTGGCGGCGCCATCCGACGACGCCCTGCGGCGCGACGTGGAGCTGGCCAAGGCCCTGGGTTTCAACGGCGTGCGCAAGCACCAGAAGATCGAGGACCCGCGCTACCTGTACTGGGCCGACCGCCTGGGCTTGCTGGTGTGGGAAGAAATGCCATCGACGTACCGCTTTTCCAGCAAGGCCATCACGCGCATGGTGCGCGAATGGACGGACGTCATCGAGCGCGACTACAGCCATCCGTGCATCCTCGTCTGGGTGCCGTTCAACGAATCGTGGGGCGTGCCCAACCTGACGGCCATCCAGGCCCACCGCAACGCCGTCGAGGCGCTGTATCACCTGACGCGCACGCTCGACCCCACGCGGCCCGTGATTGGCAACGATGGCTGGGAGGCGTCGGCCACGGACATCCTCGGCATCCACGATTACGACTGCGATCCGGAACGGCTGCAGGCGCGCTATGCGATCAGCGATTCGGCCCGCACCACCTTGTTCGACCAGCGCCGCCCGGGCGGACGCATCCTCACGCTCGACGGCTTCCCGCACCGGGGCCAGCCCATCGTCCTCACGGAATTTGGCGGCATTGCCTTTGACAGGGAACAGAGCGAATCGGCGGAAACCTGGGGCTATGCGCGCGTGGGCAACGAGGCGGCTTTTCTCGATATTTACCGGCGCCTGATGAACGTCGTCAATACGGCGCAGATGTTCAGCGGTTTTTGCTACACGCAGTTCGCCGACACCTTCCAGGAAACCAATGGCTTGCTGACGGCGGACCGAACGCCGAAGGCCGCGCTGGAGCTGCTCAGCGCGGCCACCCGCAATATCCGGCTCAATTGACCGCGAGCCGGGCCCGGCACGTTTCATCTGGTTCATCACATCAAGAGGAGCAGGCATGGCCGATACCGATGGCGCGGCAGCGCCGTTCCCGACTTACTGGCAGGCGGGCTACGAGGGCGCCGACCACGTTACCCATGGCGGCCAGGCGCTGGACATGAACCGTGCCACGGGCCACCTGGACCGGGTGCGCGAAGACTATTTGCTGCTGCGCCAGTTCGGCATCCGCAGCGTGCGCGAAAGCATAGGCTGGCGCCTGGCCGAGCGCGATGGCCAGTTCGATTTTTCCGGCATCGAGGAGCGCGCCGCCGTGGCGCAGGAGCTGGGACTGCAAATCAACTGGACTTTCTGCCACTACGGCTGGCCGCCCGAGCTCGACCTGTTTTCACCCGACTTCGTGCCGCGCTTTGCCCGCTATTGCCGGGCGGCGGCGCAGTTCCTCGCGCCATATGCGGGGCGCGCGCCCGTGTATTCGCCCATCAATGAAATCTCGTTTACCAGTTGGGGCTTGTCGGTGCACATGTTCCAATGCCTGAATATGTACCGGCCCGATGCGGGCCACGAAGGCAAGCGGCAGCTGGTGCGCGCCACCGTGGCCGGCTGCGACGCCATCCGCGCCGTCAGCCCGCAGGCGCGCTTCCTGCAATGCGATCCCCTGATCCACGTGACCGCGCCGCCCGGACGCACGGACTGGGTTGCGCAGGCGGCCGCCTGGCGTGCCTCGCAGTTCGAGGCGTGGGACATGCTGTGCGGCTGGCAAGCGCCGGAACTGGGCGGCGCGCCGCGCTATCTGGACTTGATCGGCCTGAACTATTACCACAGCAACCAGTGGGAAAGCGGCAGCAATTTGCGCCTGTGGTGGCATCTGGGCGAACCGCGCCGCATGCCCTTGCACCAGCTGCTGCTGGAAGTGCAGGCGCGCTATCAGCGGCCGCTGCTGCTGGCGGAAACGAGCCACGTGGGCAGCGGGCGCGGTGCGTGGATACGCGAGGTGGCCGCCGAGGCGGCGCTGGCCGTCCAGCATGGCGCCGCACTGCGCGGCATCTGCATCTATCCCATTATCGACCGGCCCGACTGGGATGATGCCAGCCACTGGCACCACAGCGGCCTGTGGGATGTCGGCCTGGAAGGCGAGGGGGGAGAGCGGCTGCGGCGCATCCTCGTGCCCCCTTACGCGGCGGCACTACGGCAGGCACAGCGCCTGACCGGACAACTTTGTTCAACGTTTGCCCTGGCGGGGCAGAAAGGAACTGGCATGCGAACCATCATCGTTTTTTCCCATTTGCGCTGGAATTTCGTGTATCAGCGTCCGCAGCAGCTGCTGTCACGGCTGGCGCAGTTCTACCGCGTGGTCTTCGTCGAGGAACCCGTCTGGCACGATGGGCCCGGCACCTTGGAACTGTCCACGCCGGCACCGAACGTGACCGTGTGCCAGCCCCGTACGGCCGTGCAGGCGCCCGGCTTTCACGACGACCAGCTGGCCGTGCTGCAGCCCCTGCTGAGCCAGATCACGCCTGCCGACGATCCCATCGTGTGGTTCTATACGCCGATGGCGCTGCCGCTGCTGCCGGCCCTGCACGCGGATCTGGTCGTGTATGACTGCATGGATGAACTGGCTGCATTCAAGAATGCGCCTCGGCAACTGCTGCAGCGCGAAACGGCCTTGCTGGCGCGCGCCGACCTCGTGTTCGCGGGCGGCCCCAGCCTGTTCGAGGCGAAGCGCACGCGCCACGCGAACGTCCATTGCTTCGCCAGCAGCGTTGATACCGTGCACTTCGAACAGGCGCTGGACCGCCACAATGGCCATCCCGCGCAAGCGGAGATCGGCCGGCCCAGGCTCGGCTATTATGGCGTGATCGACGAGCGTTTCGAGCCGGCCCTGGTAGCGGCGCTGGCCGACGCCCATCCCGACTGGCAAATCGTGCTGGTCGGTCCCATCCTCAAGATCGACCCGGCCAGCTTGCCGCAGCGGCAGAATATCCATTACCTGGGCCAGCAGCCTTACCAGGCGCTGCCGCACTTCCTGGCCGGCTGGGACGTGTGTCTGCTGCCCTTCGCCAGAAATGAAGCGACCCGCTTCATCAGTCCGACCAAGGTGCTCGAATACATGGCGGCACAGCTGCCCATCGTCAGCACGTCGATCACCGATGTGGCCGTGCCGTATGGCGACATCGTGGCCATTGCCGATACGCCGGAAGCCTTTGTTGCCGCCTGCGAGGCGGCGCTGGCCGCGACGCCGGAACAGCGCGCGGCGATGGCCGCCAGCATGCGCGCCATCGCCGAGGCTACCTCCTGGGATGCCACGGTGGAGCAGATGCGCAACTTGCTCGACACGACGCCGCCGGGGCAGGGCGCACGCCAGCAGGTGCCCGCCTCCAGCACGGCGCAGGCCGCCACACCGGGCGCCGGCGCCGATGTCAACCTGCTGCATCCCCCCGGTGCGCCGCAAGCCGTGGCCTGCGCCATCATCGGCGCCGGCCCGACGGGCTTGAGCGCCGCCTATCACCTGGGCGCCGATACCTTGCTGCTGGATAAAAATGCCGCCGTGGGCGGCTGGTGCCGCTCCATCCAGGACCGGGGTTTTACCTTCGATCACGCGGGTCATATCATGTTTTCCAACGACGACTATGTGCTCGACATGTACCGCACCTTGCTGGGCGCCAACCTGCACTGGCAAAACCGCGAAGCCTGGGTCTACAGCAAGCAGGTCTACACGCGCTACCCATTCCAGGGAGCGTTGTACGGCTTGCCGCCGGCCGTCATCAAGGAATGCATCGTCGGCGCCATCGAGGCGCGCTACGGCAAGGCGCCGGTCGCCTCGGGCCAGGCACCGGCAGCGGCCTGCGCCGTGGAAGACTGCTGCGCCGACGGCGGCACGGGGCTGGAGCAGGTGCACGATGCCGTGGCGGCACCAGCCCAAGCCCAGAGCGCGCCCAATTTCGAACAATTCATCCATCAGGTGTGGGGCAGTGGCATCGCCCGCCATTTCGCCATTCCCTACAACAAGAAATTGTGGACCGTGCCCCTGGCCGAGATGGAAACGTCGTGGCTGGGCGGGCGGGTGCCCTTGCCGAACCTGGAAGAAATCATCGAGGGTGCGCTGGAACCGGTGGCCAGGCCGATGGGCCCGAATGCGCGCTTCGGCTATCCCTTGCGCGGCGGTTTCCAGGCCTTGATGTCGGGCTTCCTGCCGCACCTGCAAGGCAAGCTGGAACTCAATGCCGATGTGGTGCAGGTCTTGCCACGCCAGCATGTGGTCGTGCTGGGCGACGGCCGCCGCTTCCGCTACCAGCATTTGCTCAGCACCATGCCCTTGCCGCAACTGGTGCGCCTGATTGGCGAGCAGGCGCCGCCGCAGGTACAGGCGGCGGCGCGCGCCTTGCGGCATATTTCCGTACGCTGCGTCAACCTGGGCGTGGCGCGCGAAAACATCAGCGAGAAACACTGGATTTACTATCCGGAAGAGACGATATTCCACCGTATCTTCCTGCAAGGGAATGCCAGCCCCCACTGCAATGCGCCGGGCGGTTTCGGCCTCACGTGCGAGATCAGTTATTCGCCCTGGAAACCGTTGCCGCTCGATGGACAGGCCCTGATCGACCGCTGCGTGGCCGATTGCATCGCGGTGGGCTTGTTGCGCGACGATGACCGGCTGCTGGCCGCCAACCAGGTGGACATGCCGTACGCCTATGTGGTGTACGACCACGCGCGGGCCGCCAACGTGGCGCTGGTAAAGGCATGGCTGTCCACGCAGGACATCGTGCTGGCGGGGCGCTACAGCGAGTGGGAATACTACAATTCCGACCACGCCTTCCTGGCCGGGAAAAAAGCGGCGGAACTGATCGCCGGGCTGGCGGCAAGCCAGCGCAAGATAGGCATGGTGGAGTAGGCGTTTGCGCCGGGAGCACGGGAATGGCGCTCCCGGCGCGAGGTAGACACGATGAGCACGACGGAGATGAAGGAGACGATGAGGAGGAGGGACTAGCAATAGGCACAACAGTCACCAGGGGCAACCGACAAGAGGCAAGAGGCAAGAGGCAAGAGGCAAGAGGCAAGAGGCAAGGCAGATGGAATCCTGCCTTGCCTCTTGTTTGTTGCCCGGGCATTGGCGGCGCGGCAGGCCACTGGCGTTCAGTACCCCGAACGCCAGTGGCCAGGTGTAATCAGTGCATGCCGCGCTGATCCCTGTGCTGATCCCCCATAACGTCAATAGCGCTGCAGCAAGCCGTTGACCACCTTGACCCTATCGCCGATCTGGTAGCCGGGCTGGGAGTTTTGCATGATGGCCCGCGTGCTGCCGTCGTCCAGGCGCAGGGTGACCCGGTATTGCATGTTGCCCGAGGTGGTGCCCGCCGTGCCGGAACTGCCCGATTGCATGTCGCTGCTGCCCTGATCCATGCCGCGCGGCACCGGCTCGATCGATTGCACCGTGGCGGAGGCGATGCTCACACCCGATTGGCTGCCGTCCATGTTCATGGCGTTGTTGGCCGTGGAGGTGCGCGCGTCGGCGCTGCCGGTGCCTGCGGTGCCGCTGCTGCCCGTGCCGGTGTCGCTCATGGTGCTGCTGGTGCCGGTGCCGGCCGACGTGCTGCCAGCACTGCCCGTCCCGGCCGTATTGCTGTAGCTTTCACCGCTGCGGCCGTTCGTGCTGCTCATGCTGGTGCGATTCGGATCCGAACTGCAGGCGGCCAGCGTACACAGCAGGCCAGCCAGCGCCATGGTTTTTTTTACTCTCATCTTGTTCTCCTCTTGGTCTGACAAAGTGTTAACCCTGTTTCCAGGGTGTGGCGGAGGTCAGCGTCAATGGCGCATGCCAGGCATGGCCGCAACTGCTGCTAGTAAGAGCGCAGGAGGACTGAGATGTTCGGTACTTGTTATTTCACATTGAGGTACATCAAGTGCTTCAATTGTCGAGCTTGGTATAAAAGACATTCTTGCGCAGGGCGGGCACGGCGTTCGTGCATTCCCTTGTTCCCCGTTGCTTATTTCAGGAGAATAAATGTCTGCCGATTTCCATAGCGTCAAGCTGATCAATGAGTTGGTGATTGCCGTGTACGGCGCCCCGGGCGCAGCGAACGGTGCGCGCGCCCGCTATGCGCTGACCCAGGCCCTGCATGCCTTGACGAGGCTGTCACGGTCGGAACAGTTGATGGAGATGCAGCGCGATGCGGCGCGTGCGGCGGGAGCAGCCAGCCGGCGCGAGATGCGCACGGTGCTGCGCCGCATCGCCGGCAGGGCGGCAGCGGGCCAGGGCCAGTTGCCGCTGGCGCTCGGTGCCGGCGATGACACCGCGCCGTGATCAGCCCTGCTGTTTCTTCAGCGCGGCGGCGGCCATGCCGGGCCAGCAAAAGTAGAGCGGCAGCACCACGGCCACGGCGGCCGTGATATCGACCACCCAGTCGCTGACGGCGCCACGGCGGTAAGGCAGGAAACTCTGGATGAATTCGTCCAGCGCGCCCATGGCCGCCACCATCAGCACCGACAGCAGCGCCCGGCGCGCCATGCCGCCTGCCGTGCCGCTGAACAGGATCAGTGCCAGCACGCCATAGCCGACGGAATGCAGCACGCCGCCCGACGCATATTGGCCCACGTCCGCGCGCACGCCGGGGATGTCGCCGATCAGGATCACCAGGGCATACAGCAGCAGCGCGGTGCGGTAGCGCAAGCGTTCATAGCGGTCGGAAAAACAGAGTTCGGGCAAGGGTGCGGGCATGATGCGTGAGGACGGTTGGAAAGGCAGTCACAATATCATGTGCATGGCGGGCCACCGTGTTTTTGCGCAAGAGCTTGCCGTGCGGGCAAAAAAAAGGCCCGCGGGGGCGCGGGCCTAAAACCCAAATGAAATGGGTCAAGAGTTGAGAGTTGCTCACCATGTCGCGCGCCTTGCCGGCGCTCGCCATGGTCATGAAAAGGGAGTGGTGTGCCATCGCGGCACACCTGTCTGTAGTCAGGCATATCGGTTGCCTGTACAGCAGATGAAGCAAGTATAGGGGGCGAAAATGACGGCCTGATGACACGCCGCAACATTTTTTTTGCGGAAGGCAAATGACCGGGAAGATTGTTCGCCATGGCAAGAATGGCCATGTTTCAGGACTGATAGCAAAAAAAAAGCCCGCTGGTGAAAGCGGGCTTAAAACTATTTTCTTGGAGGAGAATAGTGGAGACAGGTGCATTATGCTGCGTCGCACGATATGTGTCTAATGGTCTTTTCAGATAACCATTATCGTTTTTTGATATAACTTCCTCGTCTTGCCCTCATTCCTTCACGGCCACCGTGTAGTTGAGCGCCATGCGCCCGCCATCGACATAGATGGTCTGGCCCGTCATGTAGGTGGCGTCGTCGCTGGCCAGGAAGGCTGCGATGCCGGCCACTTCCTCCGGCTCGCCGCAGCGGCCCAGCGGCGTGCGCGACAATATCGTGTGGCGCGCCTGCGGGCTCGACAGCACCGCCTGCTTGGCCAGTTCCGTCAGGATGGTGCCCGGGCCGATGCCGTTCACGCGCACGCCGTGCGGTGCCAGGTTCAAGGCCATGACCTTGGTCAGCTGGTTGATGGCGCCTTTCGACACCACGTATGGCACCTGGTTCGGGATCGCCAGTTCCGCATTCACGCTGGACATATTGATGATGCAGCCGCTGTTGCGCTTGACCATCTCGCGCGCCACGGCCTGGCCGCACAGGAACATCGATTTCAGGTTGATGCGCATGACCCGGTCGAAATCGTCTTCGCACACGTCGAGGAAATCGGCCGCGTGCGTGACGCCCGCATTGTTGACGAGGATATCGATGTGGCCGAACTGGGCCAAGGTTTCCTTCAGCATGGCATCGACGTCCGCCTTCTGGCTGACGTCGGCGCAAAAGAAGCGCGCCTGCTGTCCGAGGGCGGTGGCCGCCTGCGCGCCTTCTTCCTTGATGTCGACCAGCATCACTTGCGCCCCTTCGGCGATCAGGCGGGTGGCGCAAGCCAGGCCGATGCCTTGCGTGGCGCCCGTGACGATGGCGGTTTTATTGATCAGTTTCATGTGTGCTCCTCGGCGAATAATAGGGGCGCTGCCCAGGCCACGGGCTTGCGCGGCAATGGGCAGATTTTAATCCCTGGGCAGGAATCAGAGGAGAATGGGTTCGTTCGGCAACTGGTTGCCGCGCGTACCGTCAGCGGGGAAGTGGCTTTGCAGCAAAGTATTCAACTGCTGCAAGGCATCGAGCGTGCTGTCGTGGTAATTGCCATCCTTGAAACCCTTGGTCATCGTGCGGCATACGGCTTGCCACTGTTCCGGCGTGACGAGGCGGCCCACGTTGCGGTCGGCAACGATATCGACCTGGTGCTCGGCCAGGTTGATGTAGATGAGCACGCCAACGTTGTCTTCCGTATCCCACACACCATACTGGGCGAACAGTTCGCGCGCCCGTTCGCGGTTGCTTACGCCCTGGTAGGCCATGCCTGGCGTCAGGGCCGCTTCGACGATCAGGCGCACTTCCGCCCGGTGCATCGTTTCACCGTCGGCGATGGCCGTCTCGATGGCTTTCAGGGTGCGTTCCGGAAACGCTTGGCGCGCCGTCGCCGGCGTGCCCCGCAAATGTTTCAAGGCGCGTCCGCAGCGTTGGCCGAATGTCAGTTGTTTCGTCATTACCAATCTCCCGAGGCGCCGCCGCCGTCAAATCCGCCGCCGCCGCCACCGAAACCACCGCCGCCACC
Source organism: Janthinobacterium sp. NKUCC08_JDC (assembly GCF_019345575.1). Taxonomy (NCBI): domain Bacteria; kingdom Pseudomonadati; phylum Pseudomonadota; class Betaproteobacteria; order Burkholderiales; family Oxalobacteraceae; genus Janthinobacterium; species Janthinobacterium sp. NKUCC08_JDC. The sequence continues at coordinate 146,816 of NZ_JAHKQW010000010.1, forward strand.
GCCACCGCCAAAACCACCGCCGCCGCCGAAGCCGCCACCGCCGCCCCGGTTGTTCAGGGCCTGGCTGAGAATGCTGCCCAGCACGACGCCGGTGGCGCCGCTGGACCAGTTGCTGCCGCGCTGCAGGCGGTTAGGCCCGCCGCGCGAACGGAACAGGGTCAGCACGACGAGAAAGCCGAAGAACAGCAGCGGCAGCCAGAAGGTCATGCCGCCCGCGTCCACCGTGGCCGGCGCCTTCTGCTGGGCCGGGGCGGGGAATTGCTCCTGGTTCAGCAGGGTGGCAATCGATCCCACGCCGGCCACCAGGCCGCCGTAATAGTCGTTTTGCTTGAAATGGGGGGCGATCACGTCCTGCAGGATGCGTTTCGATTGCGCATCCGTCAGCACGCCCTGCACGCCGCGGCCCGCTTCGATGCGCAGGCGGCGCAGCGACGAGGGATTGTCCTTCGCCACCATCAGCAGCACGCCGTCATCGACGCCCTTGCGGCCCAGCTTCCAGGCATCCGTCACGCGGATGCTGTATTGCTCGATGGCTTCCGGTTCCGTGCTCTTGACCAGCAGCACGGCGATCTGGCTGCCCGTCTTGGCTTCGTAATCGGCCAGCACGCCTTCCAGCGCCGCCTTTTGCTTGGCGTCGAGCATGCCGGCGTTGTCCGTCACGCGCGCCGCCAGCGGCGGCACGGGCTGCAAGCCCTGCGCGCCGGCTGGCGGCATCGTCCACAGCAGCAGCGCCGTCGCCAGCGCCGCCAGATAAGACCAGGCTTTCATCTTATTTGCCAAAGTTGACGGTCGGCGCGGTCGAGATGGCTTTTTCGTTTTCCACCGTGAACGATGGCTTGACCTTGTAGCCGAAGACCATGGCCGTCAGGTTGTTCGGGAAGCTGCGCGCATGCACGTTGTAATCCTGCACGGCGGTGATGTAACGCTGGCGCGCCACGGTGATGCGGTTTTCCGTGCCTTCGAGCTGCGACTGCAAGTCGCGGAAGCTGGTGTCGGCCTTCAGGTCAGGGTATTTCTCGGACACCACCATCAGGCGCGACAGGGCCGACGACAGCTGGCCTTGTACTTGCTGGAATTTCTCGAACGCGGCCGGATCGTTCAGCACTTCGGGCGTGATCTGGAAACTGGTGGCGGCGGCGCGCGCCTTGGTCACCGCTTCCAGGGTTTCGCGTTCGTGCGTGGCATAGCCCTTGACGGTGTTGACCAAGTTGGGAATCAGGTCGGCGCGCCGCTGGTACTGGTTGACCACTTCGCCCCAGGCGGCCTTGGTGGCTTCGTCCTTGCTCTGGAATTCGTTGTAGCCGCAGCCCGTCAGGATGCCGGCCAGGACGGTGACGCTCAGGGCCAGGCGCAGCCATTTGGTGAATTGATTGGTGATTTGCATGATGGGTTCCGTGCAGAGTAAAGGAGGTGAGGCAAATATACCTGAAACGGCCCGCAATGTCGGTTTAATAAGCGCCGGCTGCGGCCCCTGGCTGCCTTCCCACGTCCATGCCGCGTTACAATACGGGGTTTGCAACTGAATATAGAGAAGGTGTGCCGTGAATTTCATCAATAAATTATCCGCCGCGTGGACGGCCAATAATTCCCTGCTGTGCGTAGGCCTGGACCCGGACCTGGCGAAACTGCCGGCCGAACTGCGCGACTTGCCTGATGGAATCACCACCTTTTGCACGCGCATCATCGACGCCACGGCCGACCTGGCCTGCGCCTTCAAGCCGCAGATCGCGTATTTTGCCGCGCTGGGCGCGGAAAAGCAGCTGGAAGACATCTGCCGCTACGTGCGCGAGAACTACCCGCACATCCCGCTGATCCTCGACGCGAAACGGGGCGACATCGGCGCGACGGCCACGCAATACGCGCGCGAAGCGTTCGAGCGCTACGGCGCCGACGCCGTCACCGTGAATCCCTACATGGGCGAAGATTCGCTAGACCCCTACCTGGCGTGGAAAGACCGCGGCGTGATCATCCTGTGCCGCACTTCGAACCCGGGCGGCTCGGACCTGCAATTTCTGAATACGGACGGCGAACCGCTGTACCAGCGCGTGGCGCGCCTGGTGGCCGACAAATGGAACAAGAACGGCCAGTGCGCGCTCGTCGTCGGCGCCACCTTCCCTGAAGAACTGGCGCAGGTGCGCGCCATCGTCGGCGACATGCCGCTGCTGGTGCCCGGCATCGGCGCCCAGGGCGGCGACATCGCCGCTACCGTCGGCGCAGGCCAGACGGCGAACGGCATGGGCATGATGATCAGCTCGTCGCGCGCCATCATCTACGCCACGCCGCAGGCTGGCGAAGATTTTGCCGACGCGGCGCGTCGCGTGGCCATTGAAACGCGCGATGCGATCAATCAACATCGTTCGGTTTAAGCACCATCCATCAAAAATGTAGGTCGGGTTAGGCCAGCGGCCGTAACCCGACAACACCGGTAACGTCAACAATGTTGTCGGATTACGCGGGCCTTCGGCCCGCTAATCCGACCTACGGCTGAAAATTGAGCGCGAGATGCGATCAAAGCGCCGCGCGGGCTGAAAAATTACATTCAGCAGGTCTCACAGCGCCTAACAAAACCGTAGCGAGCGGAAGGGAGAGGTGGTCGAGAAGCGCAACCGTACTCTAGTACGGTGAGCATCGCAGGCCACCTATACCGATGCGCAGTAGGTTTAGTTAGGTGCGACTAATCGCGCATGGGCGCCACCATCTCCGCGTAATCGTAGAGTTCTCCCAGAATTTCCTCGCCCCGCTCATCCACCGATTCCGACAGCACGTCGATTTCCGTAAACAGCATTTCGATGGTGCGGGCGCCGCCGTCGCCGTCGAACAGGCGGGCGGCGCGGTGCTGTTCCCAGCGCAGGCTTTCCGCTTCGCTCAGCGTTTGCGGGAAATTGCGGGCGCGGTAGCGGAACAGCAATTCCTGCAGGCGTTCGTCGGCAAACGAGGGGCGGGCCGTGGCCAGCTTGGCCGGCGTTTCGCGGCGCAAGGATTCGAGCAGGCGGCGGTCGTCGTTGCTGACGAAACCGTTATACAGATCCTCATCCACGTCCAGCGCCACATTCGCGCCAGGGCGCTGGAACACTTCGGCCCAGATGGCATCCATGTTCGGCGCCGTGGCGGCGAATTGCGCGTTGACCTTCGCCGCGTCCACGTCGATGCCCCATTGCGCGGCCATGGCCGGCGACAAGGTTTTCAGGTTGCCGACCAGCATGGGCGACTTGTTCAGATGCACGCTTTTCACTGGCAGGCGCGTCATGCCTTCGGGCATGGCTTCCTTGCGCGTGAACAGCCGCGTGCGGATGGTGTCGGCGTCCAGTTCGAACAGTTCACGCGGGTCGTAGGCGCAATCCCAGACGAGGATCTCGTTCTTGTTGCTCGGGTGCGTGGCCAGCGGCCAGACGACGCCCACGCAGCCCCGTTCGGCGGGGAACATGCCCGACACGTGCAGGAAAGGCTGGCGCTCGCCGGCGGCCAGGTGCATGCCCATTTCGCTGGCGACCCGGTCCTTCTTGTGCAGGGCGAGGCAGAATTCGAACAGTTTCGGCTGTTTCTGCTTGATCAGGCGCGCCAGGGCAATGGTGGCGCGCACGTCCGACAACGCATCGTGCGCCGCTTCGTGGGCCAGGCCGTTGGCCTTGCTCAAGTGTTCCAATTTAAAACTGGTCTGGCCATCGTCGCGCTTTGGCCATTGAATGCCTTCCGGGCGCAGCGCGTGCGTCATGCGCACCACGTCGAGGATATCCCAGCGGCCGCAATGGTTCTTCCATTCGCGCGCGTACGGGTCGATCAGGTTGCGCCAGAACAGGAAACGCGTGACTTCATCGTCGAAACGGATGGTGTTGTAGCCCACGCCGATGGTGCCCGGCTCCGAAAAGGCCGCTTCGATGGTGGCGGCGAACTGGTGTTCGGGCACGCCCAGCTGCAGACACTGCTGCGGCGTGATGCCCGTGATCAGGCACGATTGCGGATCGGGCAGGAAATCATTGGCAGGCTGACAATACAGCATGATCGGCTCGCCGATCTCGTTGAGTTCGGCATCCGTGCGGATGGCGGCGAACTGGGCCGGGCGGTCGCGGCGCGGCTGGGCGCCAAAGGTTTCGTAGTCGTGCCAAAGAAAGGTCTGGTTAGTCATTGATGGTCATTACTTGGTTACTTGATTGGTTATCCGGGCCGTAAACGCGCCGTTGCTACAGTTTTCTGAAAACCTGCCGATACTACACGAGAGGATGGTCATCATCGCGTTTCCCGCATGGTGGCATACATTGCCCGTTCAAGGAGGTCTATCGTGTCAATTCCCATCGCCGCAGGCGGCAATTCCAACCCTTCCGTGACATCCGTCAGTACGGGTGTTGCCGGCAAGGACGATAAAGTCCAGCAAAAGGACGGCATCAACGCTGAAATGAGCGTCAACGACCGCACGAAGCTGCAATTGAACGCCTCCATCATGCAGGCGTCGCTGAACGTGTCGATCGGTTCCGAGAACGAGCCGCTGGCGCTGCTGTACAAGACGGCCATCACCAACATCAATGAAGCGCTGAAGGGCCAGTACGGCGACGATGCGATCCAGAACGCGGCGTCGCAGGATAATAGCGCCGAAGCGACGGCGAGCCGCATTGTATCGCTGTCGACCGGGTTTTTTGACGCCTTCAAGAAACAGAATCCCGACCTGGATGACGATGCGGCCTTGACCAAGTTCATGGATACCATCAGCGGCGGCATGGAAAAAGGCTTCAAGGAAGCGCGCGATATCCTGGAAGGCTTGAAAGTGCTGGGTGGTGATATCGCCGGCAATATCGACAAGACGTATGAATTGGTGCAGAAGGGCTATGCGGATTTCATCGCCGCGCACAGCAGCAAGAAGGATGACGCTGCCAAGCCGGATGCGACCAAGCCGGCCGACAGCAAGGCCGCCTGATCTATAGCATGACCCGGTTGCGTCCGCCTGCCTTCGCGCGGTAGAGCGCCGCGTCGGCCGTCGCGATCAGCGCATGGTCATCCTGTTCGGCCGCCAGGCTGGACACGCCGAACGAGCCCGTGATGTGCGGCAGCGCGCTGCGCATGTCGGCGAAGATGACGGCTTGCTGCATGCGTTCGCACAAGCGTTCGGCGACCCGCAGGGCCACGTGTTCATTGGTATCGGGCAAAATCACCATCATCTCCTCGCCACCGTAGCGCACGGCAAAATCCGTGGGCCGCAGGGCCGCGCCCAGCACTTGCGCGGCGATGCGCAGCGCCTGGTCGCCCGCCTGGTGGCCGTGCGTGTCGTTGAAGCGCTTGAAATGGTCGAGGTCTATCATCACCAGCGACAGCGGCGAGCCGCTGGCGTGGGCCGTGACGATCATGTTCGGCAGTAAATCTGTCAGCCAGGCGCGGTTGTACAGGCCCGTCAGGCTGTCGACCATCGACAGCTGGCGGTAAAACTCGCCCAGTTTCTGTCGGCGGCGCAGCAAGGCGTTGGCGGCGCGGATGCGGAAGGACAGCAGGCGCAGCAGGTTGCGCGCCAGGCCGTTCGATTGCTCGATCAATTCCCAGACGACGGCCGCGTCGATCACCAGCAAGTCGGTTTCTTCCAGGGCGGAAATGGCGGCCAGGTTGCTCGCTTCATCGAGCACCGATTGTTCGCCCACGCTTTCGCCGGGCAAGACCTTGCTGACGGTGCCGTCATCCATGCCCGTATGGATGTCGGCGGCCACGGCCAGCGAACCGCGCAGGACGATGTATAGGCAAGTACCCTGTGTGTCGGCAATGGCTTCGCCCGCTTCGAGGCGCATGACGGGGCAGGGCGCCAGCATGGCGGCCGTCTGGCTATCCGCCCCATCGCGAAATAGCTGTAAATCGCCGATGTTGCAGCCTGAAGCGCCGAAGTTGCCGATCTGTTCCACAATCACACTTTCAAAAAGCCGGCGCGCGCGAGCAGAGGGCCGGTAGCTTCATGATAGCGTAAAGCGGCCTTGGCTGTAACGACAAAGGCTTGCTTGATGTCACTTACTGTGAGAAATACGACAATTATTTCATTGCGGTGTTAATACGCCGGAATGCTTGCTGTTCTGCTATGGATATAGTCGCGCAGGAAGGCGGGTCCAGATGTGCAAAGGCAGCCTTGAACGGCTGCCTCAGTCTCTGGAAATCCTGCAGGTGGGGAATTACTCGGCGGTTTCTTCCGCTTCGGCCGTATCGATCACGGCATTCTTGCCGGTGGCGTGGCGCTTGCTGTCTTGCAAGCGGCCCAGGGCGCTATCGATGGCGCGTTTCAGTTTGTCGGTGGCGCCGGCAACGGATTGATGCACGGTTGCGTTCTGTTCGGTCACGGCGATCGGTTGGTAGCCAGCAACGCGTGCTTCCATGACGCAGCGAATATCGTCGGCGCCGCCTTTCGGGCCATTCGTATCGCTGATGTGGACTTCGATGCGGGTCAGGTTGTCGCGGAAGCGGCTCAGTGCGCTTTCAAGTACGGATTGCACATGTTCGTTCAGTCCAGCGGTGTTGGCGATGGTGCTGTCGGTATGAATATTGATTTGCATATGCTTACTCCTGTCAATTCAAAAAAAACCCATCTCAGGCGTGCTGCGGCCTGGTTGCTGCCCCATGCACATGACCTCTGTGCATGGAACTTATCTTACTCCTCTTTCCAGTATTTCAAGAGGGTGCGCACGATTAAGATGAGCTTAACCCTTCAGCCAGGTCAAGTTTCCACCACGAAATTATTTCAACCATTGATCAGACCGGCGGCGATATTGATCGACAGTCCCAGCACGACCAGGTTAAAGAAAAAGCTCAGCACGGACTGCCCCAGCACGATTTGCCGCATCATGCGCGTCTGCACGGAAACGTCCGACGTCTGCACGGCCACGGCGATGGTGAAGGCGAAATACAGAAAATCCCAGTAATCGGGGTTTTGCTCGCCGTCGGGAAACTTCAGGGGGCGCAGTGCGGGATCAGCCTGGTAATACAGGTGGGCGTAGTGGAAGCAGAACAGGGTGCCGACGAGGAACCAGGAGCCGACCAGGGTGAGGATCGTCAAGCCGTAGTGCAGCGCGCGCTCGTCCGGTGCCAGGTCTTTCATCGAAGACAGCTGCGAGACGATGGCCACCAGGCTCATCACGGATGCGACGGACAGGGCCGACAAGACTGTTGCCGCCCGCTCGTCCTGGCGCGCCGCCATCATTTTCACACGGTGGTGGTTGGCGCGCATCATCATCCAGGCCATCGTCGCCAGGTAGAACCAGACGGCCACGTTCCACGCCGTCAGCAACCGCGTCATCTGTTGCCACGATGCGGGCAGCAGCAGGCCGGCCGCCACGCCGATGGCCGTGGCCAGGCTCAGGTGGGGGCGGCTGCGGATGAAGCTGCGGAACGGAAGCGTGATTTTCATGGTGCCAGGATGCATCTGTTGGGATAGCGCATCTTAGCGCTTAAGTTGCCGCCGTGGTGGCCGTCCTGGCGGCCGCTTCCTTCTCGTGGTGGGGGAAGCGGTCCATGCGCGACAGCACGGGGAACAGCACGGCCCAGATGCCCGTCACGGCCAGGGTGGCGGCACCGCCGAAGAGCACGGCGCGCACGAGGCCGAACCAGCCGGCCGTGAGGCCCGACTCGAATTCGCCCAGCTCGTTCGAGGCGCCGATGAAGACGGCGTTCACGGCGCTGACCCGGCCGCGGATTTCGTCGGGCGTCTCGAATTGCACCAGCAGATGCCGGATGTAGACGCTGACCATGTCGCCGGCGCCCATCAGGAACAGCGCCGCCAGCGCCAGCGGGAAATAGCTGGTGCTGCCCAGCACCAGCGTGCCCAGGCCGAAGACGGCCACGCCGCCGAACATCCATGGGCCCACCCTGCGCGTGATGGGGAAGATGGCCAGCGCGATCGAGCACAGGGCCGCGCCGGCGCCGGGCGCCGTGCGCAGCAGGCCCAGTCCGCTGGGGCCGATATGCAGCACGTCGTGCGCGAGCGCCGGCAGCAGGGCCGTGGCACCGCCGAACAGCACGGCGAACAGGTCGAGTGAAATGGCGCCTAGCACGATGGGTTTCGACCAGACGAAGCGCAAGCCTTCGAGCAGGGTATGCCAGCTGACGGGTTCGCGCTTGACCACCTGCGGCGCCGGCGTGGTGGCGCGCATCAGCAGGACGGACACGACCAGCAGCGCGGACGAGATCAAATACACGACCTTGGGGCCGAAGTAATACAGCAAGCCGCCCAGGGTAGGCCCAAGGATGATGGCCACGTGCGAGCTCGACGAGCTGAGCGCGACGGCGCGGCTGAAGTGTTGCGTGGGCACCATGTTCACCAGCACGGCTTGCGTGGCCGGCATCATGAAGGCGCGCGCGCTGCCGAACAGCACCAGCACGGCAAACACGGGCCACACGATGGAAAGTCCGCTCAGGGTGAACGCCAGCAGGGCCAGCGCGCAAGCGAGCTGCGCCGCCAGGCACCAGGCGATGATGTTGCGGCGGTTATAGCGGTCGGCCACATGGCCTGCCGGCAAAATCAATACGAGGAAGGGGGCGAATTGCGCCAGGCCGATCAAGCCCAGGTCGAACAGGCTGCCCGTGATCTGGTACACCTGCCAGCCGATGGCCACGCTTTGCATCTGCACGGCCACCGTGCCCAGCACGCGGGCGGAAAGATAAAAGGCGAAGTTGCGGTGACGCAGGATGGCGAAAGACATGAGATTTCCAGGGAGCAGCGGGGTAGAGCGGTGGTGGCAGCGGGCGCCGCACCAGCCGCGCCCCGCTGTCTGGACGGTGACGCTTACTTGGCCAGGTCGGCTTCCGTGGTGAAAGCGTCGGCGTAGAACTCGTCTTCTGGCAACTGGCACAGCTGCACGAAGTCGCGGTTGGCCGAATCGACGACGATCGGCGCGCCGCAGGCATACACTTGATACGCGGACATGTCGGGCAAATCGGCGATAACGGCCTGGTGCACGAAGCCCGTGCGGCCGCTCCACGCGTCTTCCGGCAGGGCGTCCGACACGACGGGCACATAGGTGAACTGCGGCAAGTCGGCGGCCCACTGGCGGCACAGCGCGTCCATGTACAGGTCGTGCGGACGGCGCCCGCCCCAGTACAGGGTGATCGGACGCGGGGATTGCTCGTTGATCATGTGCTCGACGATGGCTTTCAGCGGGGCAAAGCCCGTGCCCGAGGCCAGCAGCACGACGGGCTTGTCGGAATCTTCGCGCAGGAAGAAGGTGCCCATCGGGCCTTCGAAGCGCAGGATATCGCGCTCCTTCATGGTGCCAAATACCTGGTCCGTGAACAGGCCGCCCGGCATGTGGCGGATGTGCAGGCTCACGGGACCGCCTTCGACGGGCGCGCTGGCCATGCTGTAGCTGCGGCGCTTGTTGTCGCGCAACATGATTTCGATATACTGTCCGGCGCGGTAGTTGAGGCGCTCGCTGGCTGGCAACTGCAGGGTCAGCACGACGACGTCGGGCGCGACTTTTTCGATGGTGGTCACGCGCGACGGCATTTTCTTGATCGGGTAATCGCTGCTGCCCGCCACTTCGCGCGCCTGCACCACGAGGTCGCCCTGGGGCACGGCGCAGCACAGCAGCGAGTAGCCGGCTGCCGCTTCATCTTCCGTCAGGGAGCGGGGCTGATATGGCTTATGCTGTACATTGCCGGACACGATCTTGCCCTTGCAGGAGCTGCAGGCGCCACTCTTGCAGCTGTATGGCAGGCCGACGCCGGCGCGTATCGCCGCCGACAGGACGGTTTCGTCCGCTTCACAGCTGAATTGGTGGCCGCTGGGCTGAACAGTAATTTGAAAAGTCATACAATCCTTGAGATGAAAAATATGTTAATGCACTCTTTGCGCAAGCCGTCAGGCTTGCCGCGCCTGCTGATCCTGGGCTGCGGCGACGTCGGCATGCGCTTGCTGCCCCTGCTGCGCGCGCGCTTTCGCGTCTTTGCCGTCACCAGCCAGCCGGCGCGCTGCGCGCAGTTGCGGGAAGCCGGCGCCGTGCCCATCGTGGCCAACCTCGACGACCGCGCCAGCCTGAAACGGCTGGCGGGACTGGCGACGATGATCGTGCACCTGGCGCCGCCCCTATCGTCGGGCTTGCTGGACCGGCGCACGCGCAATCTGGCCGCCATTTTACCCGAGCATGCACGCATGGTGTATGTGAGCACCAGCGGCGTGTATGGCGATTGCGCTGGCGCCTGGGTCGATGAAACGCGGCCGACGGCGCCGGCGAATGCGCGCGCGAAGCGGCGCGTGGACGCCGAACAGGTCTTGCGCGGCTGGGGCGCGCGACGCGGCGCCAAGGTGGCCATCCTGCGCGTGCCCGGCATCTATGCGGACGACCGCTTGCCCTTGAAGCGCTTGCGCGAAGGCACGCCAGCGCTGGCCGCGGATGACGATGTGTACACCAACCATATCCATGCCGACGACCTGGCGCGCATCATCGAACGGGCCTTGTGGCGCGGCAAGCCGGGACGCGTGTATCACGCCAGCGATGACAGCGAACTCAAAATGGCCGAGTATTTCGATGCCGTGGCCGACACGTTCGGCCTGCCGCGCCCGCCGCGCCTGCCCCGTGCCGAGCTGCGGCAAGTGGTCACGCCGATGCTGTTGTCGTTCATGTCCGAGTCGCGCCGCCTGCACAATACGCGCATCAAGCGCGAGCTGGGCGTGCGCCTGCGCTACGCGCGCGTGGCCGATGCCTTGCGGGCGCTGTCCGCCGATGGCGCCGGCATCGGGTAAAATGGCCGGTTATCTGCGCACTTTGCTGGGCCGGCGCGCAGCGCGCCGTTCCCGCGCTGCGCCACTCACTTAAGGAATACAGCATGAGCACCCTCACTTACGAAGAATACCTGGACGAGGTCACAACCGTCCTGACGGAACTGTACGACCTCGACGACGAAGCCGCCATCAAGCTGGTCGTGGCGGCGCAGGACGCCGAATTTTTCGTCCCGCACGATGCGCATGAAGAAATGCGTACCGTCGAGCAAGCCAAGAAAGATGCGGTCACCCTGTTCGAGCGCAAGCAGAACCGCCAGCAAACGCAGGAAAAACAGCAACAGCGCGTGCGCCAGCAAAAGAAATAAGACGGAAGCAGGCCGTGGGGCAGTACGGGTTCCGGCGCAACACCGGGGCCGTGCCATTTGATGCACCGCAAACGCGTCATGGCGCGCTGGCGATATGGTGAGCAATGTCGTCACGCGTCTGGGCTCTTGTGACGGGCTCTGCATCTACAACCAGCGTGACGTTGTTTTCCGTCAGCAGGAGCGAGTCATGCGAGCAACGAGTCACCCCAGCAAGGAGCAAGTGCGCGCCTATATGCGGCGGCGCGAACATGCGCTGCAGCCACCACCACCGCCCGATGAAATTCGCCGGCAACTGGCCTGGTGCCGCGCGGACGATTCCCCATGCATTTGCCCACTTGCCACCCCGGCCGGCGTGGCCGCGCAAGGCTGGCATTTATCTACGGAAATGGCCCGCCTGGGCACCCTCATGGCCATAGCCTGGCTCATGCATAGCGGTGTTGCTCATCGTAAAAATTGATGACGTGCAGCAAATTTTTCCGATTTGAGTTATCCTCTAGCACATTCCAAGTGCGTCAATTCTCTTCAATTATCACAATTTTGCTCTAAGTTACGCAAAAATCAACAATAGCGTGTATTATATTGTTTGTGGCGTAAAAGCCGCATAAGTGATGGCGCTTTTTAGTGTGTTTACCCTGAATTAGTGCAGAAGGGACATTCTGTCTTTTATTGCCCTAATACAACAAGTACGGATTTTTGATCATGTCTCTCAAACAAATTACCTCTTTGCCTACCTACAACCCGAATCGCGTCCTCGATGCGATCATCGACAAGCTGCAACTGAAAAACGATGCCGCCTTGTCGCGAGCTCTGGAAGTGGCGCCACCTGTTATCAGCAAGATTCGTCACAACACCTTGCCGATCGGCGCCACGATCCTCATCCGCATGCATGAAATCAGCGATTTCAGCATTCGTGAACTGCGCGAGTTGATGGCTGCCTAAGAGCGCCTGACAGACGGCAAACTGAGAGGTGCCGTCTGGGTAAGTCAGGCTTGCCGCGTGCGGCAGCCACATCTGTTTTCCGCTTTTCTATTGCGGATCGCGGTTCAATACCGGACGATCGACATAGAAGCGCCCCATTTCCAGGCCAGTCGAAGACGATTTGACCACCGCTGCGGTAAGTGAGGCAGGCGCGCTGGAAAATGCGGTGCTGGCAGCCCCGGTCGCGCGGCCCGAATACGCCGTCGCCTGCACCGCCGCACTGGAAAACGCCGTTTGCACAGCCCGGCCCGAGTAGGCCGTTGCCTGTACCGCCGCACTGGAAAATGCTGTTTGGACAGCCCGTCCCGAATACGCAGCCTGCACCGCCCGTCCCGAATATGCCGCCTGTACGGCGCGCCCCGAATACGCCGTCTCCGCGCGGATATAGTCTTCCCCGAACGTTTGCTCATATAGCTGCTTCATGCGCTCGCCCACGCGATGGTGCGCCGCTTCGTCGTCTTCGCCGCGCAAGCCGATGTAGGGGAAGTGGTGGAGGAAGTAACCGAATACCTGTTCGCAGTCGGCCGCATATTTCAGGGTGTCGAGAATGTGGTAGTGCCAGAAGGTATCGACGTCCATCAGTGGCGCCGTTTCTTCTTCCGGAAACTGTTTCATCAGGATCAGGAAGCGGCGGTATTCGAATTCCACCGCATTCGCTTTTTCCAGGCTCCATCCTTCGCCTGACTCGCGGTGCATCAGCTTGACCTTGATCGCGTCCAAATTCAAATCGGCAATTGCCTTGAAACTGTCGTTCGTATCCATGAATGTCCTTTTGTAAAGAGCGTTGTGGGAAATACGGTGAAACAAGGGAAAGCGGCGGGTGCGTACTCCTGGCAAATAGTCGAGGAATGCCTGGCCCATGGCGGGCGGGCGCTGAGTTGTTCCACATCAATATTGCATCTAATTACAAAATATGCAAGCTGAGCTTGCTCCATGCGGGCGCACGCCGGTCAGTTGCTGACCCGGCTTTCTTCCTGGTAGGGAAATGCGGTGGCGTCCGCGCCCAGTGGTACGCTGACGTGCACGCTCATGCCGGCGCCGGGACTGCTTTCGATGTAAAAAGTGCCGCCTAGCAACTTAATGCGCTCCTCGATGCCCACCAGGCCAAACGAGCCCAGCTTGTTGCGCCCGTCGATGGCCGCGCCCACGCCGTTGTCGCTGATGCTCATCGATACCGTATCGCGGCACTTTTCCAGCTTGACTTGCACGCGGCTGGCATGGGCATGCTGGGAAATGTTGCTGAGCGACTCTTGCAGGATGCGGAACAGGGCCGTCGCGCACTGGTCGCTGAGGCAAATGTCGTCATGGCTTTCGCTCACTTCGCAGGCGATGCCCGTGCGCTGGCGAAATTGCGCCACCTGCCATTCGACGGCCGCATTCACGCCCAGGTCCAGTACGGTAGGGCGCAAGTCGTTGATGATCTGCCGCACGCTCTTGATGGTGGCGTCGATCTGTTCCAGGGTCGAGCGGGCGCGGGCATTCAGGCGCGGGTGGCGGCGATGCGTGCGCGAGGCCAGCATGTCGGCGTCGATGCGCAGCACCAGCAGGTTCTGTCCCAGGTCGTCATGGATTTCGCGCGCGATGCGCTTGCGCTCTTCTTCCTTGATCTGGTCGGCATGGGCCGCCAAGCGGCGCAGTTTCTGGTGCGACAGCTGCAGACGGATCTGGCTGGCGCGCAATTCCTCCGTCATGCCGTTCGCCATCTGGATGGCGCGCCGGCGCGACGATGCCAGAGTGTGGAACAGCATGTACAGCAGCATGGTGCTGGCAAAACCGATCAGCAGGGCCAGCCAGGGCAAAAAGACGTCGAAGCGCGTATACAGGTCGCTCTTGCGCACGCTGAACAGTGCTTGCCACACGCGGCTATTGTGCTCGATCAGCATCGTGCTGCTCAGGTAGCGGCCGGAATTGCCGGGCAGCCACCATGGCGCATGCATGCCCGCCGTCGTGCTGTCGAAGATGGGGCGCATGTCGTGCGGTAAGTCTAGCGGTGCGCGCGCCTGCGGGCCGATATCGAACAGGGTCAGGCGGACGTTGCGTACCGGCATGTCCGCCAGCGCGCTGCGCATCATCGTCACCAGGTCGTAGCCGATGCCGACGGAACCCTGGTACGCCGCGCGCCGCTGCTCCACCGTATCGACCGGCATGCCAAAACGGTACACGGGCAGGCGCATGGCCATGCCCGTCAATTGGGGACGGCCTTGCATCGGCACGGGCACGCCGGAATTGCTGATGTTGCCAGAATCGCGCGACTGCGCCAGCATTTCGGCGATCAGGGGGCGCGAGGCGATGTCATAGCCATATTTTTCAGGGGCGCTGGCAATCGGTTCGATATACACCAGCACGGAATAGTGCGCGCGCGGGGCGGGCGGATGGATGGCAAATGCCGGATAGCCGTCGCGCCCGGGCGGATAGTCGCGCTGCATGGCCGCTTCGACGGCGGCGCGCTGCGTCTCGTCCAGTTCCTGGCTGTAATTGAGGTTCATCACCCCCGGGTAGTTCTGTTGCAGGGCGATGTTCGCCACGTAGCGATGAAATTGCTCACGGCTCACGTGTTCGTTGGCGTGGAACAGGCTGGCCGTGCCGCGCAGCAGGTTGGCATACGACTTGACGCGCGATTCGATGTTTTTCTGGGTATTGCGGGCCAGATTGTTGAATAGCTCGCTGGCATCGTTTTCGATCGACAGCGAGGCGGCCATATAGAACAGCAGGCCCACCATCGTCGACATCACGAAGCCGAGCAGCCACAGTGGTCTTTTTTCAGCAGATAAGGGGTGTTCGCCGGCAGTAGAAGACATCGCCATCCGCATCAGGAAGAGGAATCGGGTGCCGCCTGGGCGGCGGAGGCTAGGCTGCGTTGTGTAAGCGCTATTAAAATTGCAAATTGCTCAATAGCTGCCTAATATACAAAATTATCGTTATTATAGTCAACAGGCAATATTTCTCGCTGAAACGAAAAAAACCGCCGCAGCGGTTTTTTTCGTGTGCCATCAGCCTTTATTTGGCGGGTTGCCAGCTGTCTTTCAGGGTGACGATGCGATTGAAGACGGGCTTGCCAGGCTGGCTGTCGACGCGGTCGGCCGCAAAATAACCGTGGCGCTCGAACTGGAAGCGCTCTTCCGGCTGGGCCAGTTCAGCGCCCGGTTCCAGCCACGCTTGCACCACTTCCTTGGCCAGCGGATTCAGGGCCAGCTTGAAGTCCTTGCCGCCCGCATCGGGCTGCGGGTCCGTAAACAGGCGGTCGTACAGGCGTACTTCGGCGGCAATGGCCGTCGGCGCACTGACCCAGTGCATATTGCCCTTGACCTTGTAGTTGGAGCTGCCTTCCGTGCCCGACTTGCTGTCCGGGAAGTAGGTGCAATGCACGGCGATGACTTTGCCGTTGTCATCCTTGTCGTAGCCCGTGCACTCGATCACGTAGCCGTAGCGCAGGCGCACGCGGCTGCCCGGCTTGTCGTCGATCGGCGGATACAGACGGAAATAGCCCTTGTTCGGCACTTCCATGAAGTCGTCTTCCTCGATCCACAGCTCGCGCGAGATGGGGAAGGTGCGCAAGCCGCGCTCGGGGAAGTGCGGGTGCACGGGCGCCGTGCATTCCACGCTTTCGCCTTCGGGGAAATTGTCGATGATCAGTTTCAAAGGACGCAGCACGGCTACCGAGCGCGGCGCTTTCGGGTCCAGGTCTTCGCGCAAACAGCCTTCGAGCACGCTGTAGTCGATCCAGCCGTCCGATTTCGTCACGCCCGTGCGTTCGCACATCAGCTGGATCGCTTCCGGCGTGTAGCCGCGGCGGCGCATGCCCACCAGGGTCGGCATGCGCGGGTCGTCCCAGCCGTCGACGATGTTTTCTTCCACCAGCTGGCGCAGCTTGCGCTTGCTGGTGACGATGTACGTCAGGTTCAGGCGCGAGAATTCGTACTGGTGCGGCACGGGCTTGGCGAAGAAGCCGCCGGCCGACAGGGTTTCCAGCAGCCAGTCGTAGAACGGGCGGTGATCCTGGAATTCCAGGGTGCAGATCGAATGCGTGATGTTTTCCAGCGCGTCCGAGATCGGGTGCGTGTAGTCGTACATCGGATAGATGCACCAGGCGTCGCCCGTGCGGTGGTGGTGCGCATGGCGGATGCGGTAGATGGCCGGGTCGCGCAAGTTCATGTTCGGCGAACTCATGGCATCTTCGCTCATCTTCGCGCGCAGGATGTGCTCGCCATCCTTGAATTCGCCCGCCTTCATGGCGCGGAACAGGGCCAGCGATTCGTCGCGCGGACGGTCGCGGAACGGCGAATTCTTGCCGGCCTGGCCGAAATTGCCGCGGTTGGCGGCCATGTCTTCGGCGCTCTGGCTGTCGACGTAGGCAAAGCCGGCCGTGATCAGGTACTCGGCCATCGCGTACAGCTGGTCGAAATAGTCGCTCGCGTAGTGCAGGTGGCTCTGGCCATCGGCCTGCTTCGGCTCCCAGTCAAAGCCCAGCCATTTCACGCTGTCCATGATGGTGTCGACGTATTCCTGCTCTTCCTTGGCCGGATTGGTGTCGTCGAAGCGCAGGTTGCACTGGCCGGCGTAATCGCGCGCCAGGCCGAAATTGACGCAGATCGACTTGGCGTGGCCCACGTGCAGGTAGCCGTTCGGCTCCGGCGGGAAACGCGTGATCACCTGGGGCAGGCCGGGACGCACGTGGGCGCCGGCAGCCAGGTCGGCTTCGATGATGTTACGCAAGAAATTGGGCGCCAGCGCTGGCGCGGCGGTATTCGGTTTATCGTTGCTCATTGATCAATGCGGAAGAGTGACAGTAAAGAGCATTTTACCGTACCGCAAGCGCTTTATAAGCACGTATTTGGCCCCATATCCGAGCATGCAAGCGACGCCGACGCCGTTCTATAGGATAATTCGCCTTTAATTAGTAGAAAAACGTGACCCCGGAGCCTTTTATGGAAAATTTATATAACGTCCTCGGTGTCGCGCCCAATGCCAGCGACGATGAAATCAAGAAGGTTTACCGTTCGCTGGCCATGCGCTTCCACCCCGACCGCAACCAGGCCCCCGGCGCCGAGGCGCGCTTCAAGAGCGTCACCAAGGCCTATGAAATCCTGGCCGACCCGGCCAAGCGTGCCGAATACGACCAGAGCGTGAACCACCGTATCATCATCGACCCGGAAGCGGAAGCGTATGCCCTGTGGTGCGGCGTGTTTCGTTTACATGGCACAGTATTACCTGCCGACTAAGCCGCTGCGGCCCGCTTCAGCCGGCCCGAATTACTTGAAAACTACAACAACGGCGCTTTTATCAGCGCCGCGCATTACATTGGAAAGCACAGCATGAGAAGAGTACACCCTGAATTCGCGTACCAGTCGCGCGAGCTGGAAGGCCAGATCGAAGGCATCCTCGGCGACCCGCCGAACCGCAAGAACTACAAGAGCATGGTCGATGCATTGGTCGGCGAATACGCGAGCGGCGGCGGCATCGAAGACGTGAACATGCTGGCCTTCGCGCTGGTCGACCACATCACCTTCAGCGACCCGAAAGGCTTGCTGGCCGAAAGCGAAGACTACGAGTTCGGCGACCCGGCCCGCGTGTTTTCCATGGCCGCCTGCGCCGCGCCGGAAGCGGCGAAGATGTACGCCGCCATCGAAGAGAGCTTCCCCGACCTGGCGCGCCAGGCCATCATCACGGCTTTCCTGCACAAGAATCCGCGCCTGTGGGACGACGACGACCAGTCGCTCGACCAACTGGCTGCCAATGACGACGGCGACGACGATCACGACGAAGACGAAGCCACCGACGATTTCGCCCAGATGTTTGACCAGGATGGAGATGACCATGGCCGATAACACGGAACAAAAGAGCAATCTTCCCGCGCTGACGAAACAGGTCACGGAATTGGTGCTGTCCGGTTCGCTGGGCCACGCCGAGCAGGCGTTTGCCGACGCGGCCGACCAGTATGGCGACCTGGCCGTGGTGGAAGTGCTGAGCGCGATCCCGCCGCAGGTAACGGCCCTGCACCTGGCCGGCTTTGACGGCGGCAAGATGTCGCTGGCAACCTTGCTGGTGCCGCCGAAGGCGTGGGCCGACAGCCTGGCCTTCATCGCCGCCACCTGGAGCGACGACCAGATCGAGGACGATCCGGAACGCATCGCCGAAGCCCTGTTCGCGCACATCCACGGCGTGGTGTTTTCCACCGACGACGCCGAGCGCCGCCGCGAGCTGCTGCTCGAAGCGTCCGCCACCGACTGGGGCGCCACGGCGTTCGCCATTCTGTTCTCGATGGCACCGAAGGAAATCCTCGAAGTGGCGGGCGAGATCGTCATCAAGGGACCGTACGTGACGGGCGTGACCTCGTCCGACAACGACGTCGTGCCGCTGGCCATCGAACTGGCGCAAGCGAATGAAGACGGCTGGGACCGCTCGCTGTTCGAACTGTTCCCCGACTTCCGCCACAGCGCCGACCTGGCCGACGCGGAATACTCGGACGACCCGGACGAAGAACCGACCATGTTGCAGCGGAGCACCAAGGAATTGCTGTACCGCTTGCGCAAGCAAGTGCCGAGCACGCGCAGCGCGCCGCGCTCCAGCACGCGCCGCAGCCTGGGCACGGGCATTTTCTCGTAATGAAAGCAGGGAACGTCTAATGCTGCCAGCAATTGTTGTAGAGAATCTTCCGCGCCTCGTGCGCGCCATCAAACTGTTGCCGGGCGACCCGCGCGAGGACGCGGCCCTGAACCTGGCCGACGAATTGACGGGCATCACGGCCATGGTGGCCGAGAAGTTCACGAATGAACGCACGGCCGACGGCATCCAGAAAGCGCTGTATCTGACGGTGGGCGGCGTGTCCCTGGGCCTGGAGCAGGCCGTCACGCATGAAGGCGACCAGGCCGCGCTCGACTTCCTCGTCGAGCACGGCGCCGAGCACGCGTTCCAGGTGGGCTTTCGCCTGATCAAGGAATTGTCGCAACTGCCCGAAGACGCCCTCGTCGGCGAATACGACCAGGACCCCGTCTATCTGCAGCGGCGCCTGCGCGAACTGTTTATCGATATTTGCCAGGCCGACCCGAACCAGAACTGGGCCGGCTATGAAAAGTATGCGGTTCAATTGCAACAGCGCAAGGAAGTGCAAGCCGTCGTGCGCCTGGCAAGCTGGCTGCGCCGCCACCATGACAACGGTCCCGTCAGCGACAGCGACTTGAATGCCGAGGGCGTCATCGCCCTGGCCATTATCTTCGCCATCGAAGGCGGCGGGCGCATCATCGCGCGCACGGGGCAGAAGGAATTCGAGCGCTTCGTGCGTTCCGTGCGCAAGAACAAGCCCGATTTCGAGGAGGGCTGGGCCGCCCTGGTGGCCAAGGTTCCCGTCCAGCACCACCCCGTGCTGCTCGACCGTATAGAGTCGTACCGCCGCAGCTGCACCGTCGTGCATAAAATCCTCACGCGGGCCAGCATGAAGAGCCTGTTCGAGGACCTGGAAAATTATGCGGGTTCGGAGCTGGACGCGGATTATTCGTGACCGCTGGTGTCGGATTACGCCCTACGGGCTAATCCGACCTGCGACTTGACGCATGCGATTGTCGGATTACGGCCTGCGGCCTAATCCGACCTACGCCGACCTACGCTGGCCTACGCCGGCCTCATCGGCCTATTCTTTCTCTTCCATGGCCGCTTCCTCGGCCAGTTTCACAAACGCCGCGACCAGCGGCGACGTCTCTTCTTCCCGTTGTGCAAGCAATAAACTGGTCGTCGCCTGCGGGTCGGCGATCGGGCGGTAGCACACGCCATCCATGCGGATGCGGTCGAATGAGGCGGGCAGCACGGAAATGCCGCAGCCGGCGGCCACCAGGCCGATGATGGTCGACGCTTCGCCCGCTTCCTGCGCCACCTGGGGCACGAAGCCGGCCGCCTTGCACAGGCGGAAGATCTGCGGATAAATCCCCGTGCCCGCATCTTTCGGGTACATGACAAAGCCTTCGCCCGCCATATCGGCAATGGCGATCGCGTCCTTGGCTGCCAGCGCGTGGTCGACGGGCAAGACGAGGAACAGCGGATCCTGGCGCAGTTGCGTCAGCTTGATATCGGATGGGTACGTCGTTTCCGGCGGACGCACGAAGCCCAGATCCATCGTCCTGCCCGAGATCGCTTCCAGTTGATGCAAGGTCGCCATTTCGTGCAGGGTCAAGGTGACGTGCGGGAATTGCTGGCGGTAGCGGTTGATGACGGTGGCGAAGTAGGGCGTAAACGGCGTGGAAAAGGTAAAGCCGATGCGCAATTCGCCCGCTTCGCCCCGCTGGGCCCGGCGCGCCGTGACAGCCGCTTGTTCCGACAGGGCCAGGATGCGCCGCGCATCGTCGAGAAAGAGGCGGCCTGCTTCCGTCAGCCGCACGGAGCGCTTGTTGCGCTCGAACAACTGCGCGCCCAATTCCGCTTCCAGCGCCTGGATTTGTTGGCTCAGCGGCGGCTGGCCGATGTGCAGGCGCTCGGCCGCGCGCGTAAAGTGCAGCTCCTCGGCGACGGCGACAAAGTAACGGAGGTGGCGCAGTTCCATATTTGTCCAGTAATCGTTTTAAAGTATGAGTTGGGCCTTGAATATATATTGGACGATATGAGTTGGCAATCCTAAGATGAAGACTCGCTCCTCTTTGAAACATGGCCATGTCTGATTCATCGCTTGCTTACGCCTCTGCCGCCACCCCGGCCCTGTCTCCTGTTGCCCCCGCCGCTCCCGCGCCCCGCACGGCCATCGCCAAAGGTACGGCGGAATTCAAGCGCAGCAACCGCGCCCTGTTCTTTGGCGGCTTTTCCACCTTCAGCTTGCTGTACTGTATCCAGCCACTGTTTCCGCTGCTGTCGCACCAGTTCCATCTGACGCCCGCGCAAAGCAGCTGGTCGCTCTCCGTGTCTAGCGGCTTGCTGGCCATCTCGCTGGTGCTGCTGAGCGCCGTCTCGGACCGTGTCGGCCGCAAGCCCTTGATGGTGGCGTCGATGTTTTCCGCCGCGATACTGACCATATTGTCCGCGTTCGCCCAAGATTATGCGCAGTTGCTGGCGATTCGCGCGGCGCTCGGCATTGCCCTGGGCGGCATGCCGGCCGTGGCCATGGCTTACCTGGGCGAGGAAATCGAGGGCCCGTCCCTGGGCCTGTCGATGGGGCTGTATATTGCCGGCAGCGCGTTTGGCGGCATGTCGGGACGGCTGGTCGCATCCATGCTCAGCGATTTCCTGTCGTGGCGCTGGGCCTTGGGCGTGCTGGGCGTGGCCGGTGTGCTGGCGGCGGCGGAATTCTGGCGCAGCCTGCCCGCGTCGAAGAATTTCGTGCCCACGACCCGCGGCTGGAACGCCTTGCCGCACGCCATCCGCCAGCATTTTTCCGACCGGGGCTTGCCGTGGCTGTTTTGCCTCGCCTTCGTGCTGATGGGCTGTTTCGTCAGCCTGTATAACTACATCGGCTACCGCCTGCTGGCCGCGCCATTCGGCTTGCGCCAGAGCACGGTCGGCTTGCTGGCCTTTTTGTACCTGATCGGCATCTTCAGCTCCGTCTGGGCGGGGCGCCTGGTGGACCGCCTGGGGCGCCGTGGCGTGCTGTGGATCATGCTGTCGGTGATGTTGTCCGGCATTTTATTGACCCTGTTCGATTCGCTGCCGCTGATCGTCATCGGCATGGCGCTGGCCACCTTCGGCTTCTTTGCCTCGCACTCGATCGCCAGCAGCTGGGTCAGCCGCCGCGCCCGCGCGCCACAGGCGCTGGCCTCGGCCTTCTACCTGCTGTTCTATTACCTGGGATCGAGCCTGATCGGTTCCGCCTCGGGCATGATGTGGGGCTTCGACGGCTGGACGGGCGTGGTCATCATGCTGGGCCTGTGCCTCGGTGGCGGCGTGCTGATCGCCTTGCGTCTGCGCCATCTGCAGCCGCTGGGCGCGCGCGAAGCGGTGGGCTGAGTCCGGCTATTTGGGGCACATGCCGATCATCGTTTCCCCCTGCTTGCCCGCGCGCGTGGTCACGCACAAGCTGCCCAGCGCGCTGGTGATTTTATACGTGCGGCTGCCCCTGGCCTCATTGGCACCGATTTCCTCGATCTTTGACGCCTCGTACCATTTCGGCGGCACGGCCGCGTAGGCTTCGGCAAAGCCCTGCTGCATGCGCTTGTAGCCCGTGTCGTCGAATTTCTCCCCACCCCGTTGCGGGAATTCTTTGCGTAAATCCTTGTCGATCTTGCCCACGTCGCGCTTGGCTTGCGCCAGGATATCGGCCGCGCTCGGTGGCGGGACGAGCATGATCGCTTCCAGCGTTGCTGGCGCTGGCGCCGGCTCGGCGGCTGCTGGCGGCAGGGGACGGCTGATGGGTGCCGGCAGGCGCGGCACTCTTGCGGTGGCTGGTTTGGTGCTGGGTAACGCTAGGGGTACGGGCTTGGACGGCGCAGGCGCACTGTAGCGCAGCCAGGTGATGGCCGGGCCCTGCGGCAGCTTATCGTCCGTGACGGCGCGGGGCCGCGACTGCAAGACGATATACACGAAGCCCAGGTGCAGCAGGACGATCAGCAGCAGGCCTGGAGCGCGGCGGGGAAGGGACGGCAACGAGGTCATGGGTGGCGTGATGGTTCAGGTACGCCAATGTATCTGAAGGATTTGATAATTATCTAAAATGTCACAAGCGCTTACAAAAAAGTGCCGCATGGAAATTTCGACCTTGTCGCGGCCAGCGGGGAACCCTGTGCCGGCTTGACGATCCAACTCCCTACACTGTGGGAGGACACATCATGATGCAGGTAAAGGAAGTGGCACGGCGCTTTGGCGCCATCGAACACGCGATCGGCCAGGCGGCCCAGCTGTGCGGCCAGCAGCAGGGCATGCCGATGGACTTGAAGGATTGTATCAACCAGCTGGACCAGCAAAAGAGCGCCGTGCGGCAAGCCATCGACACGCAAGACGATGCGCGCATCCGGCAAGCCGTCGACCAGATGGAATCGCTGGGCGACCGCGCCAAGCGGGCGTGCGGCACGGCGACCAGCGTGACGCCGGAAATGAAGAGCGCCGTGCTCAAGGTGCACGATGAGTTGTCTGACTTGAAGCACCAGATGCACTAGGCATTGGCTCTTGCGCGTCTTGTCTTGTCTTGTCTTGTCTTACATCTGGCGGAACAGATGCGCATATAAAGGGCTGACGCGCAGTTGCGCGGGGTGCTGGCGCAGGGTCAGCGACAGCTTGCCGGCTTCGTCACGCACGGCCGTGGCGATGGCGCTGGCGTTGACGATGGTGCCCCGGTGGATTTGCCAGAATTGTTGCGGGTCCAGCTGGGGCAGCAGCTCCTTCAGGCTCGTGCGTATCAGCGCTTCGCTGTCCTGGCACACGACATTGATGTATTTGTCCAGCGCTTCAAAATAGACGATGTCGGCCAAGGCGATCATGCGCACGCTGTTGCCCACGGCCGCCCGTATCATCTGCAGGCGCGGCGCGGGTGGCAGCATGGCTTGCAGCTGGTTTAGCAGGCGGGCCATGTTGTCGTCGCTGGCGGTTCCGGCTGCCAGCGCTGCCGTGGCGGTCGTCGCTGGCGCTGAGGCTGCTGCTGTTGCTGTTGCTGTTACTGCAGCGTTGCCGCTGCCGTTGCCAACACCTTTGCCAACGCCGCTGTCGCGCAAGCGCTGCTGCAAACGTTCCACCGTCTTGCCCAGGCGCGCATCGTTGACGGGTTTCAAGACGTAGTCGGCGGCCGCATGCTCGAAGGCGGCCAGCGCGTATTCGTCGTAGGCTGTCACAAACACGATGTGGGGAAACGGGACGCCGTCCGGCCACTGTTCCGCCAGCTCCTCGGCCGCTTCCAGGCCCGTCTTGCCTGGCATTTTGATGTCGAGAAACAGAATGTCGGGCTGCAGCGCCAGGCCTTGCCGCAAGGCTTCCACGCCGTTGGGGCAGGTGGCAACGATGTCGAGTTCCGGCCACAGCCGCTGCAAGGCGTGCGTGAGGGCGGCGGCGAGTATGGGTTCGTCTTCGGCGATCAGGGCGCGCGGGGTGGGGCTGGTCATGGCGTGGGGCTCGCGGTGGTGGAGTGAATCGGTAATTGAAGGCGGGCGATGACGCCTGCCGGCGTGTCGGCGTCCAGTGACAGGCTGGCGGTATCGCCATGCATGCCGCGCAGGCGTTCGCGGATATTCGCCACGCCCAGCTGCGTGCCTTTGGTCTGGCCCGGATGGTCGAGGCCCAGGCCATCGTCGCTGACGGTGAGCAGCAGCACGCCGCCATCCGTGGACGCCTGCACGTGAATGTGGCCGCCTTCGATCTTTGGTTCCAGGCCATGCTGGATGGCGTTTTCCACCAGCGGCTGCAACAGCATGGGCGGCACCTTGATTTGGCGCAAGGCGTCGGGCAAGTCCAGCGTAAAGCGCAGGCGCGCGCCCATGCGTATCGACATCAGGCCCAGGTAGGCTTGCATCAGGGAAAACTCCTGCTCCAGGGTGGTGGACTCGGCGCGCGAGGAAGAGAGGGTGGCGCGCAAGTACTGGATCAGCTGGTCGAGCAGCAACTGGGCGCGGTCGGGGTCAAAGCTGATCAGGCCCTGCAGGTTGGCCAAGGTGTTGAACAGCATGTGCGGTTCGATCTGCGCCTGCAGCAATTGCAGTTGCGCCTGCATGGCCTGGCGCGCCACGGATTCGGCGCGGGCTTTTTCCTCGGCAGCCGCCATTCGCAGGCGGGCAATCTTTTCTCGGCTGGAGAAAAACAGCACGGCGCCGCCCGTGGCCAGCAGGGTGAATACGAGTGTGCCCATCATTTGCGTGGGCAGCAGGTTTTCGAAGCCGCCCACGTCCACGCCCGTCAGCCAGCCGAACAGAAGCAAACCCAGCATTTGTGCCACGGGCACGGACAGCAGGATGATGAGCATGAAGGGCAGGAATCTGGGCCGCTGGCCTGCACCCCATAACGTCAGGCGCATGCCGTCGATCAGCAGGAAGGCGATCGTGCCGATGCACATCGAGGCGACCAGGTTTTGTCCAAAATGGCTGCCTGGATTGAGCATGAACGTAATGACCAGCGCGCAGATCACGTTCAGCACCACCGCGTAGCGCGCGTCGAGCAGCATGCGGTAGTAGGGGAAGCGGCGCCTGGCGGGGGCTTCGGCGAAAGGGACGTCGGATTTCATGGAAGTGTCTGCTGGTAGCGATGGGGCATTGTGTGCCAGCGCAGGCCAGCGCGCAACCGGGCTGCGACGAAACGGGGCTGGCGGGGCGCCAATCGCTGCGGCGGGCCGTCAAACGGCGGCCGCTTTACTTTTCAGCATTGGCACGCGATAGTATGGCAAGACTGTCTTGCCTCCATAGAATTGCTTAAAGGAATCCCATGTGGCCCTATCCACGCACCCTCGCGCACCGCGGCGGCGGCATCCTGGCGCCTGAAAACACCGTGGCCGCCCTGCGCTGCGGCCTGGCCTACGGCTACCGTGCCGTGGAATTCGACGTCATGCTGGCGTCCGACGGCGTGCCTGTCGTCGTGCACGACCCCGAGCTGGGCCGTACCGTGGCCGGCAGCGGCCATATCAATGACTACACGGCCGCGCAGCTGGGGACGATGGAGGCGGGCGCCTGGTTTGGCGCCGAATTCGCGGGCGAAGGCGTGCCCACGTTCGAGGCCGTGGTGGCGTATTGCAAGGCCCAGCACATCTGGATGAATATCGAAATCAAGCCGGCGCCCGGTTTCGACGTCCAGACAGGGATGGTGGTGGCGCGCGCCACGCGTGGCTATTTTGCAGAGGAAATCGCCGCTGGCGAATTGCTGCCGCTGCTGTCGTCGTTCAGCATCGACGCGCTGGAAGCGGCGCACCAGGCGGCCCCGCAACTGGCGCGCGGCTGGCTGGTCGAACAGATACCTTCTGATTGGGCGAAAAAGGCAAAGGAACTGGGCGTGGTGGCGATCCATTGCGACCACCAGCAACTGACGCGCGAACTGGCGCGAGAGGTCAAGGAGGCGGGGTACTGGCTGTTCTGCTACACCGTCAACACACCCGAGCGGGCCAGCGAATTGCTGGCCTGGGGCGTGGATGGGTTTTGCACGGACAGGATAGATATTATTCCATTCATGGCGTAGGTCGGATTAGGCGCGCAGCGCCGTAATCCGACAACATTGTTGGCGCCGCTGGTGTTGTCGGCTTACGCGCTTGGGCGCTAAGCCGACCTACGTTTCAAACAGCTTATAACGTTACACGCATGCCTACCGTCAAGTTACGCCCCGTCAACGGCGCCGCATTCTTGATGAACGAAGTGTGGCTGTACGCCAGTTCATTCGTCAGGTTGTTCGCCTTGATGTAGAACTGGGCCGGCGTCGTGCCGATGCGCGTGTCGTAGTTGGCGGAGAGGTTGAGCATGTTGTAGCCCGGTGTTGCCGTTTCGAACGCGGCCACTTTATCCTGCTTGCCCACGCGGTAGAACTCGGCCACGCCGCTCCACGCTTGCCAGTTGGCGTCGAACTTCACGCCGAAACGCTGGGCCGGGATGCGCGGCAAGTTGCCACCACCGTCGGCCAGCTTGGCCCGCACGTAGTCGCCGAACACGCTGGCGCCGAACATGGGGTTCAGTTGCTGGCGGATCTGGCCTTCCACGCCCGTAAACGTGGCATCGCGCTGGGCGTACTGGATCAGCTGGAAGCCTTCGTGGCTGTCCAGGGTGGAGCCGAAGATGTAGTTATCGACCTTGTTGCGGTAGGCGCTGGCCGAGAACGTCGTGGCGCCCGCATATTTGCGCAAGGTCAAGTCGATATTGTTCGACGTTTCCTTGCCCAGGTTTTCATTGCCCAGCTCATACGTGGCCGTGGCCATGTGCACGCCGTGCGCATACAGCTCCTCGGCGCTGGGCAAACGGTGCGTGCGGGAAATGGTCGAGCCGAGCGAGTACTGGGGTGCGAATTTCCACACGGCGCCCAAGGAGACCGAGGTGCCCTTGGCGCTGCGGTCTTGCAGGGTGGCGCTGTCGACCGTGATGTCTTGCCATTCGTGGCGCAAGCCCGCTTCGAAGCGCCATTGGTCGAGCTTGTATTCCTCGACCAGGAAAGCCGCGTGTTTCTTCGTGACTGTCGGCGCCACGTACGCTTCTTCGCCCAGGGCGGAGAAATCGCGCTTCGACGTTTGCAGGCCGACCACGCCGCGCCAGCCGAAGACGGGATGGTGTTCCATTTCCAGGCGCGCGTCGTGGCCCTTGTTCTTGAAGGTGGTGGCGATTTCCGTGCCTTCGATTTCATCGTGCTTGTAATCGGTAAACGAAGCGCGCAGGCGCAGCTTGGCGAAGCCCGGTACGGGGTCGCGCAATTCGCCGCGCACGTCCCAGCGTTCGCTCTTCAGTTTCACGTAGGGAACGGCACCATCTTCGTGGTCGTGGTCATGTTCCTCTTCATCACCGTGATCGTGGCCTTCGTGGCCGCCGCAATGCAGGTGCGTGCCGTGCGGGTGGCAGCTTTCGAATTCGTGGTTGTGGCCGGGCAAGCCGTATTCCGCATGCTGGCTGGTGAAGGCCAGGCCCAGGAAGCCGCGCTCGCCCACCCACGACACGCCCACGCTGCCCGTGTCCGTCTTGTTGTAGCTGCCGGCCACTTTCGAACCGCCTTCCCAGCCGCTGCCGACCTTGTATTCTTTTGCGTCGCGCTTGACGCCTTCCGCGTGGAAGGCGATGTTGCCGGAGCCGCCAGTCACTTCAAAGGCGCCCGCCTTTTCGCGCGCGGCCGAGTTGGCGCGCACTTCCGCGCTGCCTTCAAAACCTTTTGCGGGCACGCGCGTGGGGATTTTCTTGTCGATCACATTGACGACACCGCCGACGGCACCGCCGCCGTAGGCCAGCGCGGATGGGCCGCGCAAGACTTCAATCTGTTCCGACAGCATCGGTTCGGCCGCGACAGCATGGTCGGGGCTGATGGTCGACGCATCCTGCACTTCGGCGCCATCGGACAGCACCTTGACGCGCGGGCCATCCATGCCGCGGATGATGGGACGGCTGGCGCCGGCGCCGAAATGGCTGGACGTGATGCCGGGCTGGCCGGCCAGGGTTTCGCCGAGGGTCGCCGCCCTTGCCAGCACCAGTGCGTCGCCTTCGAGTACGGTGACGGGCGTGCTCATGTCGTCGCTGCCCAGGGCCAGCGCGCTGGCCGAGACGGTCACAGCGGGCAAGGTTGTCGCCTGCTGCGCCAGTGCGCTGGCGGGAGCGGCAAAGGCCAGCATGATGGCCAGCGCGAGGGGAGTGGGTTGGTGAGGACGGACGGACATGGGCAAAAGTTCCTTATTCGCTATCGGTATTGGCAGGGTTGGGGCAGCGCGTGACAGGTAAATGCCTGCCCTAAGTTGATAATGATAACCCATTATCATTACTGTGTGACAGTTTTTCCGGGCGGTAGATACAGGCGGATGGTGTATTCTGTCGGCTATGGAACGCACAACACGTCAAAAAACCGCAATTCAAGCCGCCATCGAGTCGGCCCAGCGCCCCTTGTCGGCGCAGGAAATCCTCGAACAGGCCAGCTTGCAAGTGACGCAGCTGGGCATCGCCACCGTTTACCGCAACTTGAAGTCCCTGGTGCTGGAAGAAAAGGTGCATGTGGTGACCTTGCCCGGTGAAAACCCGCGCTACGAGTCGAACACGGCGGCCAATCACCATCACCACCATTTCCAGTGCACCACGTGCCAGCGCGTGTTCGACGTGCATGATTGCCCGGGCGACTTGAAGCGCATGGCGCCGCAAGGCTTTGTCGTCGAGCGCCATGAACTGACCCTGTACGGCCGCTGCGCCGACTGCAACACCGCCGCGGGCGTCACGGGGGCCGCGGCCGCCAAGGCCAAGCCCGCGCCACACGCCTGCGCCAGCCACCACGACCCGGCCTGAGCGGGCGGGGCGGCATGCGTGGGCAGGCTTGCAACAATGCTGGCTGCCCGGCGCCAATTCCCGTACCTAGATCACGTATAATCTTCCCTTTAAAGCTGCCGCCACTCTTTGCCAAAAAAACATGAAATCAACTGAAATCCGCGACAAGTTCCTCAAATTTTTCGAGTCCAAGGGCCATTCCATCGTCCGTTCCAGCTCCCTGGTGCCAGGCAACGATCCGACATTGCTGTTGACGAACAGCGGCATGGTGCAATTCAAGGATGTGTTTACAGGCACGGACAGCCGTCCCTACACGCGCGCCACCTCGGTGCAGCGCTGCGTGCGCGCCGGCGGCAAGCACAACGATCTGGAAAACGTCGGCTACACGGCGCGCCACCATACTTTCTTTGAAATGCTGGGCAACTTCAGCTTCGGCGACTATTTCAAGCGCGATGCAATCCAGTACGCGTGGGAACTGCTGACCAAAGTCTATGGCTTGCCGGCTGACAAGCTGACCGTCACCGTGTACATCGAAGATGACGAAGCCTACGATATCTGGGCGAAAGAAATCGGCGTGCCTGTCGAGCGCATCATCCGCATCGGCGACAACAAGGGTGCGCGTTACGCATCGGACAATTTCTGGCAGATGGCGGACACGGGCCCATGCGGTCCGTGCACGGAAATCTTCTACGACCACGGCGCCGACATTCCTGGCGGCCCGCCGGGCTCGCCTGATGAAGACGGCGACCGCTTCATTGAAATCTGGAACCTGGTGTTCATGCAGTTCAACCGCGACGAAGCGGGCGTCATGCACAAGCTGCCGAAGCCATGCGTCGACACGGGCATGGGCATGGAGCGCCTGGCAGCCGTGCTGCAGCACGTGCATTCGAACTATGAAATCGACCTGTTCCAGCACCTGATCCGCGCCGCCGCGCGCGAAACGGGCGCCACGGACCTGGAAAACAAGTCGCTGCGCGTGATCGCCGACCACATCCGCGCCGCCGCCTTCATGATCGTCGACGGCATCATCCCGGGCAGCGAAGGCCGCGCGTATGTACTGCGCCGCATCATCCGCCGCGCCTTGCGCCATGGCCACAAGCTGGGCCAGACGAAACCGTTCTTCTACAAGCTGGTGGCCGATCTGGCCATCGAGATGGGCGGCGCCTATCCCGAGCTGGAAGAAGCGAAAGACAACGTCGCCAATATGCTCAAAGCCGAAGAAGAGCGTTTCGGCGAAACCCTGGAAACGGGCATGAAAGTGCTGGAAGCGCAGCTGGCCAAGGATGCCACGGGCATCGACGGCGCCACCGCTTTTACCCTGTACGAAACCTACGGCTTCCCGCCGGACCTGACGGCCGACATCTGCCGCGAACGCAATATCATTTTCGACCAGGCCGGCTACGACGCGGCCCTGAAAGAAAGCCAGGAACTGTCGCGCAAGGGCGGCAAGACGCACAAGGACAGCAAGGTCGAGTACACGGGCGAGAAAAACACCTTCGTCGGCTACGATCAATTGACGTTCAGCGGCAAGGTGGTCGCGCTGTACGCGGCCGGCACGCAGGTAGCTGAACTGACAGCGGGCCAGGAAGGCATCGTCGTGCTCGACACGACGCCGTTCTACGCGGAATCGGGCGGCCAGGTGGGCGACCAGGGCGTGATCGCCTCGGGCGCCGGCAGCTTTGCCGTCAGCGATACCCTGAAAATCCAGGCGGACGTGTTCGGCCACCACGGCGTGCTCGAATCGGGCGTGCTGAAAGTGGGCGACGCCGTCTCGGCGCAAGTCGATACGGCCAAGCGCGCACGCACGATCCGCAACCACTCGGCCACGCACTTGATGCACAAGGCCTTGCGCGAAGTGCTGGGCGGCCACGTGGCGCAAAAGGGTTCGCTGGTCGACCCGGACAAGACCCGTTTCGACTTCAGCCACAATGCGCCGATGACGGCCGAGCAGATCGCCGCCGTGGAAACCATCGTCAATAAAGAGATCCTGGAAAACCGCGCCACGCAAGCCCACTTGATGTCATTTGACGATGCCGTCAAGCATGGCGCGATGGCCCTGTTCGGCGAGAAATACGGCGATGAAGTGCGCGTGCTCGACATCGGCAGCTCGAAAGAGCTGTGCGGCGGCGTCCACGTGCAGCGCACGGGCGACATCGGCCTGTTCAAGATCATCGGCGAAAGCGGCGTTGCCGCCGGTATCCGCCGCGTGGAAGCCGTGACGGGCGAGGGCGCGCTGGCGCTGGTGCAAACCATCAACCGCCGCCTGGTCGAAGCGGCCAACGCCCTGAAGGCGCAGCCGGAAGAACTGACTGCCCGCATCGGCCAGGTGCAGGACCACGTGAAGGCGCTGGAGAAGGAACTGGCCGCGCTGAAATCGAAACTGGCCTCGGGCCAGGGCGATGAACTGGTCACGCAAGCCGTCGACGTCAACGGCATCAAGGTGCTGGCGGCCGTGCTGGACGGCGCCGACGTGGCCCGCTTGCGCGAAACCATGGACAAGCTGAAGGACAAGCTGAAAACGGCCGCCATCGTGCTGGCCAGCGTGGCGGACGGCAAGGTCAGCCTGATCGCCGGCGTGACGGCGGACGCGACTTCCAAGGTCAAAGCGGGCGAGCTGGTGAACTTCGTTGCACAGCAAGTGGGCGGAAAAGGCGGCGGACGCCCCGATATGGCGCAGGCTGGCGGTACCGATCCGAGCGGTCTGGCGAACGCCCTGGCTGGCGTGCCGGCCTGGGTCGGCGAGCGCGTGAAATAAAGCGTAAGCTAGCAGGCATGCGGGGTTTTCGCCCCACAGCCCCTTGAAAACGGCCCGCAGACGGTGTTTGCGGGCCGTTTTGCCGTGTGGAATCTCGTTGTGACACCACAACAGCCGATGAACTATTTTGGTGCAGCGCGTCAATGCCCCTGATTTAGAGTAGTATGTCGAAAATCAGTACAACAAAACAATGGTGGGATATTGATGATGAGCGACACACTACTTGATACCGAGATTATGGAATTTCACAAAGAACTCGACGCGCGGGGCTTGAATTGCCCGTTGCCGATTCTGAAGGCGAAAAAGGCTTTGTCAGAGCTGCAGAGCGGGGAAGTGCTGCGCATCATGGCAACCGATCCCGGTTCCGTGCGCGACTTCCAGGCTTTCGCCAAGCAAACGGGCAATGCCCTGCTGTCGCATGTGCAGACGGGTACCGAATTCGTCTTCCTGATGCAACGCAAATAATTCTGCCCGCCGGGGCCGCCGTGGCGCGGCCTGGTTTTCCTTCCCGAGCCAGCCCTTTTGCTGCCCTGCAGCGTAGCGGCGGACACCCTTGAAATCCCCGAAGCTGGACAGTTTAGATGGATTGCTCTAACAAAAAATCGCACGATCGTGCTTAAATTCGGTTCAAGATTCAAATTTCTCTTATAATCGAACGCACAATCAGCACTTGATCCGTCATTTTTATAATTTCCCAAAGGCATAGCTATGAAAGTCTTGGTACCCGTCAAACGCGTGGTCGACTATAACGTCAAAGTCCGCGTCAAGAGTGACGGCACTGGCGTCGATACCGCCAACGTCAAAATGTCGATGAACCCTTTCGATGAGATCGCGCTGGAAGAAGCGATGCGCCTGAAAGAAGCTGGCAAGGTCACTGAAGTGGTCGCCATCTCCTGCGGCGTGACGCAGTGCCAGGAAACCCTGCGCACGGCCATGGCCATCGGCGCCGACCGCGGCATCCTGGTGGAAACGACGACCGAACTGGAACCGCTGGCCGTGGCCAAGCTGGTGAAGTCCCTGGCCGAGAAAGAACAGCCGCAACTGATCATCCTGGGCAAGCAAGCGATCGATGACGACAGCAACCAGACCGGCCAGATGCTGGCAGCCCTGCTGGGTTGGCCGCAAGCCACGTTCGCCTCGAAAGTCGTGCTGGAAGACGGCAAAGTCACCGTCACCCGCGAAGTCGACGGCGGCCTGGAAACCCTGGCATTGACCTTGCCAGCGATCATCACCACCGACCTGCGTTTGAACGAGCCACGCTATGTGACCTTGCCGAACATCATGAAGGCAAAGAAAAAGCCGCTCGAGACCGTCAAGCCGGAAGACCTGGGCGTCGACGTTGCGCCACGCCTGAAGACCCTGAAAGTTGTCGAGCCAGCCAAGCGCTCGGCCGGCATCAAGGTCCCGGACGTCGCTACCCTGGTCGCCAAGCTGCGTACCGAAGCCAAGGTTATCTGAGCGGTTTGCCGCCAAAACATAAAATCTGGGGTCAGACCCGCCGGGTCTGACCCCGGCACTTGCTAACTATTAGGAATAATCATGGTCGCATTAGTTATTGCTGAACACGACAACGCTACCTTAAAGGGCAGCACCCACCACACCGTGACCGCGGCTGCCCAGTGCGGCGGCGACGTGCACGTACTGGTCGCAGGTTCGAACGCATCGGCCGCTGCCGCTGCCGCCGCGCAAATCGCCGGCGTGACGAAAGTCATCGTGGCCGACGCGCCGTACTTTGCCGACGGCCTGGCCGAAAACGTGGCCGAGCAAGTGCTGGCCATCGCCGGCAACTACAGCCACATCCTGGCGCCAGCCACCGCCTACGGCAAGAACATCCTGCCGCGCGTGGCCGCCAAGCTGGACGTGGCGCAAATCTCGGAAATCACCAAGGTCGATTCCCCTGACACCTTCGAGCGCCCGATCTACGCCGGTAACGCGATTGCTACCGTGCAATCTGGCGACAAGGTCAAGGTCATCACCGTGCGCACGACCGGTTTCGACGCCGCTGCCGCCACCGGCGGTTCGGCTGCCACGGAAACCGTCGCCGCCGTTGCCGATGCCGGCAAATCGGCTTTCGTGGGCCGCGAACTGGCCAAGTCCGACCGTCCTGAACTGACCGCCGCGAAAATCATCGTGTCGGGCGGCCGTGGCATGGGTTCGGCCGAGAACTTCCATATCCTGGAGCCGCTGGCCGACAAGCTGGGCGCCGCCATGGGTGCTTCGCGCGCCGCCGTCGATGCCGGCTTCGTGCCGAACGACTGGCAAGTGGGCCAGACGGGCAAGATCGTCGCGCCATCGCTGTACATTGCCGTCGGTATCTCGGGCGCGATCCAGCATCTGGCCGGCATGAAAGACTCGAAAACCATCGTCGCCATCAACAAGGATCCGGAAGCGCCGATCTTTGCCGTGGCCGACTACGGCATCGTGGGCGATCTGTTCGAGATCGTGCCGCAACTGGTCAAAGAACTGGGTTAAGTCACCCCCCTTCCGGTTTTGTTACTGACAAAGCCACGCCGGCCCGCCCCACACGGCGAGCCGCGCGTGGCTTTTTTCTTGGAGAAAAGAAGATGAGCTATCAAGCCCCGCTGAAAGACATGTTGTTCGTGATGAACGAACTGGCCGGCCTGGCCGAAATCCACACCTTGCCGGGCTGCGAAGACGCGACGCCCGACACGGCCGAAGCCGTGCTGGAAGAGAACGCCAAGTTCTGCGGCGGCGTGGTGGCCCCCTTGAACGGCCCCAGCGACAAGGAGCCGAGCTTCTGGCACGACGGGCAAGTGACCACCTCGAAAGGCTTCAAGGAAGCGTTCAAGGCCTATGGCGAAGCGGGCTGGCAGGGCGTGCAGCATCCGACCGAGTTCGGCGGCCAGGGCTTGCCCAAGCTCCTGGCCACGCCGTGCATCGAAATGCTCAACTCGGCCAGCATCTCGTTTGCCCTCGTTGCCCTGCTGTCGGACGGCGCCATCGAAGCGCTGCTGACGGCCGGCAGTGACGAACAGAAAGCTGTCTACCTGGAAAACCTGGTGTCCGGCAAGTGGACGGGCACCATGAATCTGACGGAGCCGCAAGCCGGCTCCGACCTGGCCGCCGTGCGCACGCGCGCCGTGCCGCAGGAAGACGGCACCTATAAAGTGTTCGGCACGAAGATTTTCATCACGTACGGCGAACACGACATGGCGGAAAACATCGTCCACCTGGTGCTGGCCCGCACGCCGGACGCGCCCGCCGGCGTGAAAGGCATCTCGCTGTTCATCGTGCCGAAATTCCTCGTCAACGCGGACGGCAGCCTGGGCGCACGCAACGACGCGCACTGCGTCTCGATCGAGCACAAGCTGGGCATCAAGGCCAGCCCGACGGCCGTGCTGCAGTTCGGCGACCACGGTGGCGCCATCGGCACCCTCGTGGGCGAGGAAAACCGCGGCCTCGAATACATGTTCATCATGATGAACGCGGCCCGCTTCGGCGTGGGCCTGCAAGGCATTGGCCTGGCCGAGCGCGCCTACCAGCAGGCCGTGGCGTTCGCCAAGGACCGCGTGCAGTCGCGCGATCTGGCCGGTTCGCCCGGTCCAGTGTCCATCATCCACCACCCGGACGTGCGCCGCATGCTGATGTCCATGCGTTCGCAAACGGAGGCGGCGCGCGCGCTGGCCTACGTGGGCGCGGCCATCAGCGACGTGGCGCACCACCATCCGGACGCGGACGTGCGCGCGGAAAGCCTGGCGACGTATGAATACCTGGTGCCTGTCATCAAGGGCTGGGCCACGGAAATGTCGCAGGACGTCACGCGCGACGGCGTGCAAGTGCATGGCGGCATGGGTTTCATCGAAGAAACGGGTGCCGCCCAGCATTACCGCGACGCCAAGATTCTCACCATCTACGAAGGTACGACGGCCATCCAGGCGAACGACCTCGTGGGCCGCAAGACCGTGCGCGACGGCGGCGCCGTGGCGAAAGCCATCATCGCCCAGGTGCGTGCCACGGAAGCCCAGTTGGGCGAGCTGACGGGCGCCGACTTCCAGGCCATGCAGCGTCACCTGGCCGAAGGCAGTGCCGCGCTGGAAGCCGTGGTCGAGTATGTGGTGGCGAACATGAAGACGGACATCAAAGCCGTGTTTGCGGGCAGCGTGCCGTACCTGAAACTGGCCGGGATCGTGCTGGGCGGCTGGCAGATGGCGCGCGCGGCCGTGGTGGCGCAGCAAAAGCTGGGCGAGGGCAGCGGCGACGCCGCGTTCTACAAGGCGAAAATCGCCACGGCCCGCTTCTTTGCCGACCACATCCTGTCGCAAGCGCCAGGACTGCGCGCCACCATCATCGACGGCAGCGCCGGCGTGATGGCGCTGTCGGAAGAGCAGTTTTAAGCTGCATCCTTGCCGGTGACCGCCGGCTGAATGCAAAAAAGCGCTGGAGATCACTCTCCAGCGCTTTTTTTAACCCCAAACGTAAGTGCCGGGGTCGGACCCTGAGGGTCCGACCCCAGTCCTTGCTCTTGGGTTCAGCTTACCTTCTGGCAATGCCATTACCCGAATTGCGCACCAGGTCGCCAGCAGCCAGCCCGGGATCCTGGTCAAACGCGAAGTCAGCCTTGGCGCCCGTCTCGTATTGCACGGTGACGGTCCACGTTTTGGCGTTCTTCATGTGGCCTTCGACTTGCTTGCCGGCATACGCGCCGCCAGCGGCGCCGGCCAGGGTGGCCAGGTCCTTGCCGCGTCCGCCGCCGACCTGGCGGCCCAGCAGGGCGCCGGCCACGCCGCCGCCGATCATGCCCAGGGCGCCGCCTTCACCGGCTTTTTCAGTGACGTTGACTGCCAGCACCTTGCCGCACTCGGCGCAGATCTGCTGGGCAGGCTTGCTGTTCTGGCCAGCATACGAGTTGCCGGCCTTTTGTGCGGCCTTGGCGTTGATGATGGCCTGGTCGTATTCGCCCTTGGCGTCGCGCAGGCATTGCATGCGGGCTTTCGAGCTGGTTTCTTCTGCGCACAGTTTCTTGTCATCCGCATAGCGGGTGCTGGCTTGCTTCGTGTCGTACGCGTATTGCGCCTTCGGCGACAGGTTTTGCGCGAAGGCGGAGGTGCTGAACAGGGCCGTGACGGCGACTGCGAGGATGAGTGGGCGACGAATCATGATCTTCTCCTAGGGGGTGTTAAATGAACCAGTAATGTCGGCATTGTGAATGCAGTATAGAGGAAAATCATGATTGCTTACCAACACTTACATGTGCGGGCGCTGCGCCTTGATGGCGGTGGTTGCTGCATGGAAATTAACCATAGGCGCCGCCTGTGTACAGCAAGTCGAACAGGCGCGCCATGGTGGCAATCAGCATGCCCGCGCCTAGCATCAAGGTAGCGACCAGCACCACGGCCAGGGGCCAGCCCGTGTCCGACGCGCGGCCGGAGGTGGCGTTGTAGCGCGCATCCCATTTGTCGTCCGGCATCAGGCCCAGCACCAGCGCTTCCAGGAAGCCGCCCAAGGCGGACAGGGTCAGCGGCAATATCTGGTAAAACCAGTCCGCGTCGGGAAACAGCTGGCGCAGCAGCAGGGAGGCGGGCAGGGCGGCCAGGTGTAGCCAGCCCCAGCGGTCC
Organism: Janthinobacterium sp. NKUCC08_JDC; assembly: GCF_019345575.1. Lineage (NCBI taxonomy): Bacteria > Pseudomonadati > Pseudomonadota > Betaproteobacteria > Burkholderiales > Oxalobacteraceae > Janthinobacterium > Janthinobacterium sp. NKUCC08_JDC. Next base: position 183,967 of record NZ_JAHKQW010000010.1, read on the forward strand.
TTGGCGCCGTGCAGGTAGAAGCGGTGGGCGCCCAGGCATCCCAGCAAAAAAGCCAGCAGGCTGGTGAATGCCTTGTTCTTGTGCGGCTGTTGCAAAATGGTAGCGGTGGTCATGGGACTCCAGAGTTGCTCATCGGTAAAGATTGTCAGTATCGGTCATTCCCTGCCGCAACGATAGCACTTTCGTGCCGTGTTCAGGCGATGCTGTCACCGCCTGGACGTGGCATCGGCGGCACGATAGACGCACGCGCCTATTGCGTCTTCGGCCATGACTGGTCATAATGTTTGATTAGCCCAAATTACACGCCCGTCATCATAACGCTTGCTGCCTGGCGGTAAAGCGCGCTATAATTTGCGGCTTTTTCCGCCTCAGCACACTTTTTGGAAATATTATGGTCGTTATTCGTTTAGCTCGTGGAGGCGCCAAGAAGCGCCCGTTCTTCAACATCGTCGCTACTGATTCGCGCAATCGCCGCGATGGTCGCTTCATTGAGCGTATCGGTTTTTACAACCCGATGGCGCAAGGTGGCGAAGTTCCACTGCGTATCACCGCAGACCGTCTGGCCTACTGGCAAGGCGTTGGCGCACAATTGTCGCCAACCGTTGCTCGCTTGGTAGCTAGCAACAACAAAGCAGCAGCTTAATTAGATCACTGGTTTGACGGTCAAGACTGCATCCGGGGTGAAAGTCCCCGATGACCTGGTACAGGTAGGCTATGTCTCCGGTGCCTATGGCATTGCTGGCGGAGTCAGGATCACTCCTTTCTCCGACGACGCGGATGCATTATTAAGCGTCAAAACCTGGTGGTTTGATAAACCGACCTTGCATGATGTTCAAGTCAGGCAAGCGAAGTTACACGGCGGCGACGTCGTGGCCCAGCTGGTGGGTGTGGTCGGGCGGGATGCCGCAGAAGCGCTGAAAGGCGTCTCTGTGCAAATTCCGCGTAGCCATTTCCCGACGCTGACGGCCGATGAATTTTATTGGTCCGATCTGATCGGACTGACAGTCGAGAATTTGCAAGGCGAGTGCCTCGGCACAGTGCACGACATGATGAGCAATGGTCCGCAGTCGATCTTGCGCGTTACGCCCGTCGCTACTGCTGATGAGACCGTTGAAAAGGCGCCTGAGCGCCTGATCCCGTTTGTTGGCCAGTTTGTCATTAACGTTGACAAGGCCGCCAGCAAGATCACGGTCGACTGGGGCCTCGATTATTAAACCGCCTGCGCTTAACTTTGCGCCGGGCAAACTTTGCAGGATGGTGAACGATGCAATTTGATGTCGTGACCCTGTTCCCGGAAATGTTTGCCGCGCTGACGCAGTCGGGTGTGACCCGGCGCGCCTTCGAGCAGGGGAAATGTGGCTTGTCGCTGTGGAATCCCCGTGATTTCACGACCGACAATCACCGTACCGTGGATGACCGCCCGTATGGCGGCGGCCCCGGCATGGTGATGATGGCCCGTCCCCTTGAAGCGACAATCAATGCCGCGAAGCAGCGCCAGACCGCATTGGGACTGGCGGCGCCCCGCGTGGTGTTCATGTCGCCGCAAGGTCGTCCGTTGACGCACGAGCGCGTCACGCAGCTGAAAGCCGAACCTGGTTTGGTGATCCTGTGTGGCCGCTATGAAGCCGTGGACCAGCGTTTGCTGGACCGTTGCGTCGACGAGGAAATCAGCGTCGGCGACTTCGTCCTGTCGGGCGGTGAATTGCCTGCCATGGCGCTGATGGATGCGGTGATCCGTTTGTTGCCGGGTGTCTTGAACACCGAGGCATCGGCCATCGAGGACAGCTTCGTCAATGGCTTGCTTGATTCGCCGCACTACACGCGGCCGGAAACATATGAAGGCATGGCCGTGCCGCCCGTCTTGATGGGTGGCAATCATGCCGAGATCGTCAAGTGGCGCCGCCAGCGCATGCTGGAAGCGACCGCGACAAAGCGGCCTGACCTCTTGGTCAGTGCACGCGCCGCCGGCTTGCTCAGCAAGACCGACGAAAAATTCTTGGCCAGCCTGTAAGCCGTCTCCGGACGGCCGGCAGGGTGGCCAGTAGTGCCGGGCATGTTGCCCATATTGTGTTACCCATCCTCTACCGGGCGGATACTTGCTATCCACAGTGCGCCGGCATGATGGTTTTCGGAGTGTTAAAAATGGACTTGATTCAACAATTAGAGCAGGAAGAAATTGCTCGTCTGGGTAAAACCATTCCTGAATTCGCACCAGGCGATACCGTTATCGTCAGCGTCAACGTAGTCGAAGGTACGCGCAAGCGCGCCCAGGCTTACGAAGGCGTCGTTATCTCCCGTCGTAACCGTGGCCTGAACTCGAACTTCATCGTTCGCAAGATCTCGTCCGGCGAAGGCGTTGAGCGTACGTTCCAACTGTACTCGCCGCTGATCGCTTCGATCGAAGTGAAACGCCGTGGTGATGTTCGCCGCGCCAAGCTGTACTATCTGCGTGAGCGTTCGGGTAAATCGGCGCGTATCAAAGAAAAATTGCCAAATCGCCGCGTTGTGGCGAAAGCAAGCGCGTAATATCAGCGTCTGCGTTGGGAAAAGGGTGCCTCAGGGTGCCCTTTTTTTTATGGTGACACCTGGCCAAACCTGCTGCGCGTCGGTATAGGCAGCCTGCGATGCTCACCGTGCTAGAGCACGGTTGCGCGTCTCGGCTACCTCTTCCTTCCGCTCGCGACGGTTTTGCCAAGTGCTTTTAATCATGAGGGAGGGGCAATGGCCACCATCGCATTTGATCCCAAACAACTTGCCATCGATTCGATCGCCGGCGAGGCGGCGCTGGACGCCGTGCGCCTGACGCCGGACTGGCTGCGCCAGCGCCTGGCCGAACAGCCCGACTGGCAGCCCGAGATTACCCAGGATTTCCTTTCCGCCCGCGCCGTGCCCGTGCGCGCCGCCGTTCTCATTCCCCTCGTGCAACGCCCGCAAGGCTTGACCATCTTGCTGACCATGCGCACGGACCACCTGAGCAGCCATGCAGGGCAGGTCAGCTTTCCCGGCGGGCGCAGCGAAGCGTTCGATGCGTCGCCCATCGCCACGGCCCTGCGCGAAACGGAAGAAGAAGTGGGCCTGGCGCGCGAGCACATCGAAGTGCTGGGCTGTTTGCCAGATTACCTGACGGGCACCGGCTACCAGGTCACGCCCGTGGTGGGCCTGGTGACGCCGCCGTTCGAGCTGCGCGCCGACCCGTCGGAAGTGGCGGAAATCTTCGAAGTGCCGCTGGCTTTCCTCATGGATGGCCTCAACCATCAGCGCCTGTCGGTGGAGTTGCCGGGCGGACGGCGCTCGTTCTACGCCATGCCGTACGAGCGCTTCTACATCTGGGGCGCCACCGCCGGCATGCTGCGCAATCTGTTTCACCTCTTGCGCGCGTAAAATGGCGTCCCGCACGTAATAAGTTTGATTCCAGCACTGCACTGCGCTATCGTAGCGGGCATTGCGGTATTGCTGAAAAAGACAAAAAGGACGTTTGATGACATTTCTCTCCATACTTTGCGCATTGCTGATCGAGCAGCTCAAACCTTTGCGCGCGGACAATCCGATCTACGCCGAAATCAAGAGCCTGGCAATGCGCATGGAGACCTGGTTCAATGCCGGCCATGCCAACCACGGCCGCATGGGCTGGTTCCTCATGATCGGCGTGCTGATGGTGCCGACGGCAGGCATTTACTGGCTGTTGCAGCATTATCAGCTGACCCTGCTGGCCTTTGCCTGGAACGTCCTCATCGTCTACCTGACCCTGGGCTTCCGTCACTACAGCCATTACTTTACGTCCATCCAGCTGGCCCTGAGCGCCGGCGACGAAGCGACCGCCCGCACCTTGCTGGCCGAGTGGACCAAGCTCGACACGGTGGGCATGGAAGCGAGTGAAATCGCCCGCATCGCCGTGGAAAAAGCCCTGGTCACCACGCACCGCAACGTGTTTGGCGTGTTCTTCTGGTTCCTCATGCCGCTGGGCCCTGCCTGCGCCGTGATGTACCGCGTGGCCGAATACCTGGCGCGCGCCTGGAACGAACCCGAGCATATGCGCAATGAAGCATTCGGCCAGTTCGCCGCGCGCGCCTTTTATTGGATCGACTGGATCCCCGTACGCCTGACGGCCGTGGCGTTTGCCGTGGTCGGCAATTTCGAGGACGCCATCTACGCTTGGCGCAATTTCGCCCAGCGCTGGCAGGACGAGGCCATCGGCATCATCCTGACGGCCGGCGGCGGCGCCATGGGCGTACGCCTGGGCACGCCAGCGGAAACGGCGGCCCGCGTGCTCGTCACGCCGGACATGGCCGTCGATGACAGCGACAGCGAAAGCGATATCCTGCCAGGCGAAGAGCCGGGCGCGCGTGCCTTGCAGAGCACGGTGGGCCTCGTCTGGCGCGCCTTGCTGCTGTGGATGCTGCTGCTGTTGCTGATGTCGGGCGCCGTTTTCCTCGGCTGACGCGGGCGCACACGCGCCATCCATGCGCCTGGCGCGTGGAACAAGGTTAAAATAGGGGCTGGCGTGCGATGCGTGCCGGCCCCTGTTTGCATCGTCAGGGCAGATCGAGGTAGAACCCAAGTCTTCTATAAGATATAATACTGGCTTACCGCAGCAAACGTAGTTGAATTACCAGCCCGGCCTACCCGCCGGGGCCATTCACGCAATCCAGTCCCGACAAGCCACATGGCCGAGTTATCTCAAAAAACAGGGGAACTCTCAGACGAGTTCTTCATCCTTGGTCTCACCAGCAATGGCAAGCAATTCCGACCCAGCGATTGGGCCGAGCGCCTTTGTGGAGTGATGTCCTGTTTCAATCCCGAAGGCGGCGGGCGCAATGCGCACCTCCAGTATTCGCCCTACGTGCGCCCGACCGTCGTCAATGGCGTCAAGTCGGTGGTGGTCAACACCAAGCTGCGCGAGATCGAGCCGATGGCGTTTCACTTCGTGCGCGAATTTGCCAAGGATAACGACCTGCAAATCGTCGAAGCCTGCTTCCTGCCGCCCCCCGAAGAAAAGTAAGACCGTTTTCATTGATGTGCCTCAAACCCGCCACGGCGGGCTGGCGTAGCGTGGACACTCTGCCTCAAACGGAGTGGCGACATGCGTATCGGCGACATCTGTACCCTGCACACCATTCATTGCCAGCGTGACACCAGCGTGCAGGACGCGGCGCTGCTGATGCGCCAGCACCATGTGGGCGACCTGATCGTGGCCGAACAGCCAAACGGCGAACGCGTGCCCATCGGCATCCTCACCGACCGCGACATCGTCATTTCCGTCATCGCCCTGGGCCTCGACCCCGCCAGCCTGCTGGTGGGCGACATCATGAGCGCGCAGCTGCTCACGGCCAGCGAAGACGAAGACGTCTACGACATCATCGAACGCATGCGCATCAACGGTATCCGCCGCCTGCCTGTGGTCAACAGCCTGGGCGCGCTCTCGGGTGTCGTCAGCATCGACGACCTGCTGGCCTTCCTGGCCGAAGAGATGGCCGAGCTGGCGCGCATCAGCAGCGGCCAGCTCGTACATGAAAAGCGCACGCGCAAATAAGTCCGCATTGCGCAATTCCAATCAAATCCTCGTTACTTGAAAATGCTACAGTCGCTGCTCGTTCAACGGGAAGCGTCCATGCACTATCTTGCCAAGGCACTCTGGTATATCGAATCGCATTATGCGCAGAATCTCTCGCTCGGTGACATCGCCCGCGTGGGCGGCGCCTCGCCGTACCACCTGACGCGTGCGTTTGGCCTGGCCACGGGCCACTCCGTGATGCGCTATGTGCGGGCGCGCCGGCTCAGCGAGGCGGCGCACACGCTGGCCCAGGGCGCGCAAGACATCCTCGCCGTCGCCCTGGAAGCAGGCTATAGTTCCCATGAAGCATTTACGCGGGCCTTTCGCGACCAGTTCAATGTCACGCCGGAAAAGGTGCGGGCCCAGCGCCACGTCGCCAACCTCGCGCTGGTGGGCGCCATCAAAATGGATGTGGCGCCAGGCGTTCCCCTGGAAGCGCCCCGTTTCGAGCAGGGCCCCGCCTTGCTGGCGGCGGGCCTGGTCGAACGCTATCGCGCAGAGACGGCTGCCGGCATCCCCGCCCTGTGGCAGCGCTTCCTGCCCCATGTGGCGCCCGGCCAGCTGGTGTATGGCGTGTGCTGCAACAATGACGATGCGGGCAATTTCGATTACCTGTGCGCCATGCCGGTCAGTGACTTTTCCCAGGCGCCTGACGACTGGATGCGGTTGCGCATCGCCCCGCAGCGCTATGCCGTGTTTCATCACCGCGGGCATATTTCCACCATCCGCGCCACCTGGCGCACGGTGTGGAACGAGTGGCTGCCCCAGTCGGGCCTGGAAGTGGCCGACGCGCCCGACTTCGAACGCTACGACCGGCAATTCGATCCCGCCAGCGGTGTTGGTGGCGTGGAAATCTGGCTCCCCTTGAAAGCATGAGCATGCTCAATACCTTGTCTGCGCCAGCCTTGTTTGCTGGCAGTACCGCGCTGCGCCAGCGCCTGTTGCAAATTGCCGCCGCGCTGGCGGCCGGCCTGCCTTTGTACTGGGTGCTGGGGCCGCAGCCGCTGGGCCCGCTGGCCTGGTGCGCGCCGCTGCCCCTGCTGTGGCTGGCTCTGCGCTCGTCGCGCCGCGATGCGGCCTGGATGACCTTCCTGGCCGCCATGCTGGGCTTGTCATCGAACTTTACTTATTTCCGCCTGCTCATGCCCTTGCCGGCCGTGCTGGCCGCGATCGCCGTCAAGGCGCTGCTGTGGCTGCTGGTGGTGCTGGCCACGCGGCGCCTCGTGCTGCGCTATCGGGCAAGCTGGACGGTGCTGGCGTATCCCGTGCTGTGGGTGGCCATCGATACGCTGATGGCGGCCTTGCTGCCGGACGGTAACTGGGGTAGCCTCGCGTATTCGCAAGCGGATAACCTTGCCGTGCTGCAGGTGGCGGCCCTGGCGGGCGTGCCTGGCCTGCTGTTTTTGCTGTGCCTGGTGCCCTCCGTGCTGGCCTTGTTGCTGGCCGGTGGCCGTGCGTATGCGCCAGCGGCGGGCGTGACCGTGTTGCTGCTGGCGGCCGCATTCGCCGCTGGCGCCTGGCGCGTGCAGAGCGCCCCTGCACCAGGCGGGCCGCTGGCGGGGCTGGTGGCCATCGATGACTTTATCGGCCCGGCCACGCCGCCGACGCGCGCGCAAGCCATTTGGGACCAGTACGCGCGCCACGTCGAACAATTGGCCGGGCAGGGCGCCAGACTGGTGCTGTTGCCGGAAAAGATAGCGGTGCTGGCGCCTGAGCAGGCGGATGCCGTGCGGCAGCGTTTCCAGGCGCTGGCGCGCAGCACGGGCGCGTGGATTACCGTGGGTGTCGGCGTGCAGGACGCTGCCGGCCGGCGCAACCTGGCCTGGTTGTTCGCGCCCGATGGCGCCGCGCCCGTCAGCTATCAAAAACATCATCTGGCGCCGCCCGAGCGCGAGTTTCTTGTCGGCAGCGCGTTTGCCGTGCAGCCGGTGGCGGGCCAGGCCATGGGCTTGGCCATCTGCAAGGACATGCATTTCGCGCCCCTGGGGCACGCGTATGGCGCGGCCGGGGCGCAAACGATGCTGGTGCCGGCCTGGGATTTCCAGCTCGACGCCTGGATGGGGGCGCGCATGACGGTCGTGCGCGGCGTGGAAAACGGTTATGCGGTGCTGCGCGCGGCACGCGAGGGTGTGCTGACGGTCAGCGATGCGTATGGCCGCGTGCTGGCGGAGCGCGCCAGCAGCGCCATGCCGGGCAGTACCTTGCTGGCGCCGCTGCCGGCGCACCCGCCCATTGCCACCTGGGCTCGATGGCTGGGGCCGCTGTTCGGCTGGCTGTGCGTGGCTCTGGGTGCGATGTTGCTGTGCGAGGGCCGCCGCGCCGAGTCCGCCGTCTGACGGTTAACGCCACGTTTTGTTGCAATGCGCAAAACCGCATTGCGCGGCCTTCTTTTATATTCCGCGCAGGCTGCTACATAATCGCCGCCGATGATTGCACCATTGCCGTGCATATTGAAATGCGATGCCGGCATATATATTGCACCGCAATAAGTGGTGTTATCTGGTATTGGTGAAATGGCGAGGTTGGTATTAATTGGTACTTAATTCAGCCACGAAGTCATACATATCGCCGCGGAAGTAGGAGCGGCAAAATTCCACGGCGCGGCCATCGCGCAAAAAGCCCAGCCTTTCCACCGACAAGCCCGCGTCGCCTTCCTCCGCCTGCAGCAGGCTGGCCTGCTCCCCCGTCAATAAAAGCGCGCTCAGCCGCTGCAAGGCGCGCACGGGCCGGTTGCCCGCCTGTTCCAGCGCGTCGTACATCGATACGTCGACGGCGTCGAGCGCCGGCAGGCAACTGGCGACGATGGTCGCGTATTCGAGGCACATCGGCACCTCGTCCGCATAGCGGATGCGGTGGAAGCGGTATACGGGCGCGCCCGGCGACAGCCGCAGGCGCAAGGCCTCTTCCGGCGTCACGGTGCCCTCTGCGCGCTTGAGCCACACGCTGCGCGGCGTGCGTCCGCGCGCGCGCATGTCTTCGGAAAACGAGGTCAGCTTGGCGAAGTTCTTCTCGATGCGCGTATTGATGAAATTGCCCGAGCCGGGACGGCGCACCAGCAAGCCCTCGTTGACGAGGCCATCGATGGCCTTGCGCACGGTGATGCGCGAAACGGCCAGGTCGCTGGCCAGCTGGCGCTCGGCCGGCAGGGCTTCGTCGGGGCCGAGGATGCGCTTGTCGATCGCTTCGCGCAGCGCGCGCTGCAGTTGCTGATACAGGGGCAGGCTACTCGTCTGCCCCAGGCCTTGCATGATGTGAGCCAGGGTTGTCATACGCTGAGGGTCTCCGTTACGGCGCGTTGCAGACGCGCTCTGTATCTGTTTTGTGTCGCTGGATAATACCAAAAAAGACCGTTGTAAAACCAATTTCAATTATCAGGCCGGCAATTTATGCGTGGCTCCGCTGGTATTTAACCCACCCATACGGGCTACAAATTGATTTCGGTGAAGTGGTCTGTGTGATTCAAACAACGTTATAAAAAAAAAGTTGCAACTGGTAGTGTTCTGGTATTGGATAGTAGTATATTGGCGTTGAATTGGTTTTGTAAGTGGTTGTGCCGAAGGGTCTGCAGCATGCCGCGAGAGTAGGCGGGCTGGAAAGAAGACCTACGTTAAAAATGAAAAGGTTCCAATCCTGGGGCCTAAATCAAGGGGGAGTACATGAAACGCAATTTGACAGCTAGCTCTGCAGCACGCAATTTGACGCCTATCGCCGCTGCTGTGGCTATGTTGATGGCAGGTGCGAGTTTCTCGGCGCATGCGCAGGAAGCGGTGACAGCCAAGCCGGCAGCAACGGCTGAAGTTGATGAAGGCCAGACCGTCGTCGTGACGGGTATCCGCGCATCGCTGCAACAATCCTTGAACCAAAAACGCAATTCCGACAGTCTGGTCGAAGTGATCACGGCTGAAGACGTGGGCAAGATGCCAGACAAAAACATCGCCGACTCGCTGCAACGCGTGCCAGGCGTTAGCGTCGCCGCTGCGGGCGGTAACGAGGGCAGCTTTGGCGAGAATGACCGCGTGGCACTGCGCGGCACACCGTTCGGCCTGACCCTGACCACCTTCAATGGCCACTCGGTCAGCAGCGGCGACTGGTTTGCCGACAACATCATTGGCGGCGGCCGCAGCGTCAGCTTCTCGCTGTTCCCATCCGAACTGATCGGCCGCGTCACCGTGCACAAAGGTTCGCAAGCGAACCTGCTGGAAGGCGGCGCGCAAGGCGTGATCGATATCGAATCGCGCAAACCGCTGGACTTCAAGAAACAAATTACGGGCCAGGTCAGCCTGGGCGCCGTGTACTCGTCCAACTCGGGCAAGAAAGATCCGCAAGTGAGCGGCATGCTGAACTGGAAGAACGATGCCAATACCATGGGTGTGATGGTGCAGGGCTTCTATCAGAAGCGCAAACTGAGCCGTGTCGGCCAGGAAAATGGCGTCTGGTATGACGAAGTCAAGCCGGATTCGGCAGTCGCTGGCGCCTTGCCAGGTTCGGCCGGCGGCCGCGTCAACTACATGGGCGGCACCGCCTGGTTCGAACAGGAACGCACCCGCAAGGGCGGCCTGATCGACGTGCAAATCAAGCCGACCAGTGCGCTGACCCTGGACTTCACCCTGTTCCATTCCGAACTCGACGCGCCGAACATCAACCATAACTTCATCCAGACCGTAGGCCTGGAAACGGGCAGCAAGGGTGGTTACCCTGTCGGCAACGTCAGCGGCACCTACAAGGGCGGTATTGTTACCGGCCTGCACACCACCGTGCCAGCCAATTGCGGCGCCGTCTGCGCCGGCTATTCCAGTGCCGTGCAGGAAGAGTTCAGCCGTCCTGTGGCGGAAAGCAAGTCCGACTTCTTCAATATCGATGCCAAATACCGCGTCAACGACCGCCTCACCTTCTCGGGTAAAGTCGGCACGACCAAGGGCGTCGGCAACACGGAAAGCGGCGCGCTGGGCGTTTGGATGCCTTGGACGGGCGGCGGCTACACCCAGAACGGCGCCAGCCATGGCGTGATCTACGATACCCCGGGCGCGAACAAGTTCTCGATCGGCGGCCGTCAGGCAACGCCTTACACCTACGGTTCGCACGTCACCGCGAACGACAAGGAAACCTATGGCCAGATCGACGGTATCCTGAAACTCGACTTGCCAGCGATCTCGTCGGTGGAATTCGGTGCCCGCGTCGCGGAACACAAGCGTGACCTGACCGCCATCGGCATCGTCGCCAAGCCATCGCTGGGCGTCACCGCCAACCTGCCGATGGATGGCTTGACCTCGTTCCCAAGCAACTTCAAGGACCTAGGCGTGAACGGCGCCGGCTACTGGACGTTCTCGCAAGCGAGCGTCAACAAGTGGCTCAAGGATAACGCCACGTACCAGGGCAACCTGCGCCAGTCCGAGTTCAACATCAAGGAGCCGACCCAGTCGGTGTACGCGATGGCGAACTTCGGCACGGAAGGCTTGTCGGGTAACTTTGGCGTGCGCTATGTACACACCAAGGAAGACGTCAATCGCTATGAGCTGAACCCGGCTGCTCAGTACGAAATCAAGAACTACACCAACACGTACAATGATTTCTTGCCTAGCGCCAACTTCCGTCTGGACGTGACGAAGGATATCATCGGCCGTTTCGGCATCAGCCGCACCATGGCCCGTCCTGAACTGGGCATGATGGCAGGCCTGGATCTGCGCGACAACCAGCTCGACGGCAACGCCGGCAATCCTAACCTGCGTCCTATCCGCTCGAACAACGCCGACATCGGCGTGGAATGGTACTTCGCGCCGAAATCGATGGTTTCGGCTGGCATCTTCTACTCGTCGCTCGATGGTTATGTGACCTACGGCAAGGGTGTGACGACGTTCTACAACCAGTTGCAGAACAAGTTCACCCAGTATGAAGTTGGCACGCCAACCAATACCACGGCGGAAGTCAAGGGCCTGGAACTGTCGTATGTACAAGCGTTGCCAGCAGGCTTCGGCGTGAACGCCAACTACACCTATACCGATGGCAAGGAAACGGGCAACGTCAAGGGTTCGCCATGCGGTGATTTCGGCGAATGCACGATGATCGGCACCTCGAAAAACGCGTATAACATTGGCGCGTTCTTCGAGAACGACAAGTTCAGCGCACGCCTGACGTACAGCTACCGTTCGGAATTCCTGAACGGCACCTCGCGCCGCAGCGCCGCCTACCAGGCTGGCATCGGCGGCCTGTCCGCATCGATCGCCTACCAGTTGACGGAGAACCTGGCCATCACCCTGGACGGCAAGGACCTGAACAATCCACTGTCGCGTTCGACCATCAAGACCCCTGGTTCGGATGACATGCCAGGCGCGTTCTACAAGAACGGCCGTCAGATCTACCTGGCACTGCAAGGCAAGATGTAAGACGTTTTATGTAGTTGATGCCTCCCGGCGGACACCCGGGATGGCATGACAATGGCGGAGCGCAGCTGGCTCCGCCATTTTTTTATTGCAAGATGCTTTTCTTTACATGGTGGGATACCTCCGATGACATTACACGCAATGCTGGCTTGCTTCGCCTGCGCGCTGCCACTGGCCGCCTCCGCCGCTCCCGCCGCACCGGTCTTCGCGCCGGAAGTGGTCGCCTATTATCCCGGCTGGAAATCGGCCGATTTTCCCGTTAATGAGCACAATATTCGCATCGGCAATGTCAGCCTGATCCAGTATGCGTTCGCCGACATCTGCTGGGATGGCGAACATGGCAACCCGGCACCCGATGGCGGCGGCGTGAGCGCCTGTCTGGATGCACAGGGCCAGCCGTCCCGGCCGGCCAATGGAAGCATCGTGCTGCCGGCGCCGCAAGCCGATGCCGACAACTTGCGCAAGCTCAACGCACTCAAGCAAGGTCATCCACGGCTGCGCGTCCTGCTGTCGGTGGGCGGCTGGATCTGGTCGAACCGCTTCTCGGACGTGGCCGCCACGCCTGCCGCGCGCCAGGCGTTCATCGCTTCCGCAATGGAGCTGGTGCGCCGGCACGGTCTCGATGGCATCGATATCGACTGGGAGCATCCTGCCACAGGGGGAATCCCCTGTATCGAAGGCAGGGTCTGCCACCGTAGCGGCGACAAGGAAAACTATGTGCGCCTGGCTAGCGAACTGCGCAGCGCATTCGACCATGCCGGCAAGCAAGCCGCCGGCCGCCATTACCTGATCACCATCGCCGCCGGCGCGCATGCCAGCCTGAGCGATGACAGTGACGCCGCACCCGGCTGGATGGCCCGCCTGGCGGCGCAGCTGGACTGGATCAATCTGATGACGTATGACTACCGCGGCGTGTGGGATGCCGAAAATGGCCAGCTGGCGCCCCTGTATGCCGACCCGGCCGATCCGCGGCGCGACAAGGCTTTGCATGCGGACGCCACCGTGACGCGCTTCCTGCGCGCCGGCGTGCCTGCTGATAAGCTGGTGCTGGGCGTGCCCTTCTATGGCTATGGCTGGAAACAGTGCGTCGCCGGTCCCCGCGGCGACGGCCTGTACCAGCCTTGCCAGGGCGCGGCCAGCGGTAATGACGGTACGCCGACATTTACTTACCGGCACCTGATCGAACACGGCTACCTGGCCGATGACAAGGGCGCGCGCGGCTTCCAGCGCCATTGGAATGCCGCGTCGCAAGTACCGTACCTGTATAACCGCGACAGCGGCGTCTTCATCAGCTATGAAGATGCGCAATCGATAGGCCATAAAGTGCGCTACATCCGCGACAAGGGTTTGCGTGGTGGCATGTTCTGGGAATTGAGCGGCGATGCGCAGCACGTGCTGGGTACGGCCCTGGCGCCCATCCTGAAAGGGGCGCAGCCATGAACCAACGCTACCTCGCCCTCGACGTCCTGCGTGGCCTGACCGTCGCCCTGATGATCGTCGTCAATACCCCGGGCGACTGGGGCAGCGTGTATGCGCCGTTTTTGCATGCCGAATGGCATGGCTTTACGCTCACGGACCTCGTCTTTCCCAGTTTTCTGTTTGTCGTCGGCAATGCGCTGGCCTTTGCGCTGGGGAAATATGAACACCTCGGGCATGGCGCCGTGCTGGCCAAGCTGTGCAAGCGCAGTGCGCTGATCTTTTTGCTGGGCTTTTTGTTGTACTGGTTTCCCTTCTTCAAGATCGACGATGCGGGCCAGTTCGCCTGGTCGCCGCTGTCGCACACGCGCATTCCCGGGGTGCTGCAGCGCATCGCCGTGTGCTACCTGGCCGCTGCCCTGGTCCTCCATTACTGGAAGACGCGGGGCGCGCTTGTCTTCAGCGCCTGCGCCTTGCTCGGCTACTGGGCCATCCTCGCGACGTGGGGCGACTACAGCTTGCACGGCAACGCGCCGGCCAAGCTCGATCTGATCTTGCTGGGCGGCAGCCATCTGTACCATGGCGAAGGCATCGCCTTCGATCCGGAAGGCATCCTCGGCACCTTGCCATCGATTGTCAATGTGATTGCCGGCTACCTGGCGGGCAGCTTTGTGCGCCGGACGGCGCCGGCGCAGCTGCGCGCCGCGCTGTATCGGCTGGTGGTGGCCGGCGTCATCTGCGTGGCCGTGGCCCTGTGCTGGAATGAGGTGTTCCCGATCAACAAGAAGCTGTGGACCAGCTCTTACGTGATGCTCGGTATCGGCCTGGACTTGCTGCTGCTGGCGCTGCTGATGTTCGTCATCGACGTGCGCAAGATCACGGGCTGGACCTACTTTTTTGAAGTCTTCGGCAAGAACACGCTGTTCATCTACCTCGTGTCGGAAGTGCTGGTGATCATCGCGTTTACCGTGCGCACCGGTGGCGGCAACCTGTACCAGTGGCTGTATCAGCACTGGTTTACGGGCTGGGCGCCGGCGCGCGTGGGGTCCTTGCTGTTTGCCGTCAGCTTCATGCTGCTGTGCTGGCTGATCGCCTATTTCATGGACAAGCGCAAGATCTACATCAAGGTCTAGAATTTCAATTTCAGGCCGTAGCGCGTGGCCATGGCCGTCAACAGCAGCATCAGGGCGGTGACGGCGGCCGCATTCCACAGGCCGGCCGCGCCGCCCGTTGCCAGATACGGCCACCAGACGGGCGGCAAGTGCAGCACGGCCGCCAGTTGCTGCCACAGGTCGGGCACGATGTAGGCGAACAGGGCATTGGTGCCGGCGGGCAAGAGCACCACGGCCCAGGCGCGCCAGCGCCACACGTCGATGACGACATAAAACACGAGGAACAGGGCCAGGATGAGGGCGCTGCACACGAGCGTGTAGGATTCCGTCGCCGCGATCTTGTTGATGTGGTGATACGGCCGCAGCAGCATGCCGGCCGCGAAGAGGCCCAGCGCGAACCACGCCATGAAACGGATGCGCTGCCCATGGCTCAAGGCGGCGCCGCGCAGGAACAGCTGGCCCACCAGGGTGCCGGCCAGTACGTTGGCCGCCGTCGAACCGAGCACTTGCGGCACGTTGACGAAGGAGTTGATGCCTGCCGGCAGGAAATCGAGGCTGCCCGCCGTGCCGCCCATGTACAGCACGAGCAGCAGGGAAAATACGCCCATCAGTGCCGTGCCGCTACCCCGGCACGCCAGGTACAGCAGGCTGCACAGCAAATAGGACCAGCCTATCATGCCGAGGATGCCCCACCACGACGGTTGCAGCCAGGTGCTGGAAAATTCCGCGTTCAGTTCGCCGCGAAACGTCGCCAGCAGGACCAGCATCAGCACGCCGCCGGCGGCCAGCTCCAGCTTGCCCGCGCCCTGGCGCCACAGCAGTATCATCGCCACATAAAACAGCAGGAAGTACATGGCGTGCGGCAGCGGCGCCGCCTGCGCATCATAGCGGTAGGCGTTCGCCAGCACGACGCCGGCCAGCATCAGGCTGGCGGAACGCCACAGCAGGCGTCCCAGCAAGGCTGGCGTGACGTGGCCGCAATGGCGCTGCAAGGCCAGCGGTATGGCCATGCCGACCATGAACAGAAAACCGGGAAAGACCAGGTCGGGTAGTGTGATGCCGTCGGCGCGGGGGCCTGCATGCTCGAGCCACCAGGCGATGCGGGGCATGCCGGCCAGGTAGTTGACCCAGATCATGATGACGATCACGCAGCCGCGGAAGGCGTCCAGGCTGGTCAATCGTTCGGCGGCGGTGGCAGTGGCGACAGTGGCTGGCGGCATGGAAGGAGGGCAAAGGTCGAAAAAAAAGCAGCCCCGGCGTGAGCCGGGAACTGCCTTGCGCATGCTGGCGGGAGCGGGAATTACTGTGCCGCTGCTGCCGGTGCCGCCGCTGCCGTGGCAGGACGGTTCAGCCACAGGATCCAGTAGCGGGCCAGATCGCCCACGCCGTCACCGCCCTTGACCGTTTCCAGGACCTTGATGGCGTCATCTTTCTTGCCAGCCATGGCGTAGGAATAACCGAGGCGCAGCTTGGCGTCTTCTGGACGCTTCAGGCCGCCCTTGGCGATGCCTTTCTCGATCAGGTCGATACCTTTGTCGAACTGGTCCATCGTGACGAAGGCGTAACCGAGGTTGATCAAGCCCGTGCCATCCTTGCTCTTCATGGCCGACGCTTCGCCGCTGGCGATGCTTTTCGCATCATCGGCGGCAGCCTTGTTGGCCTGGTCGCGCAGTTTCTTGTGTTTGGCGGCATTCGCGCCCGTGCCCAGCACGCCTTTGGCAAAGCCCGCGTCGAGGACTTTTTTCGCTTCCGTCGGGAAGGCGTTCTGCAAGGCGATTTCAGCCATGTCGCTGTAATCTTGCGGCGGCATGGTGCCCACGGCCTTGAATTGCAGGCGCAGCACGTCGAGCGCGAAGCGGTCGGAATAGCCGGCCTTGCCTTGCGTGCGGCTCAGCAGATCGCTCCAGTAGTCATCGGACGGGTAGTAGCGCACCAGGTTTTCCATGGCGACCAGGTAGGTGGCTGGATCCTTGCTTTTCGAACCCGTGTTGGCCAGCAATTGCAGTTCTTCGATGGTCGGCGTCTTGCCCGCTTGCTGCTTGGCCGTCAGGTCGGCCATCAATTCCTGTTTCGCGCGCGCGAAATCATTGCTGAAGTAGTAGGCGCGGATGATGTAGGGACGCATGGTGGTCGCGTCGCCTGTTTCCGTTTGGTAACGGGTGAACCACTTGATGGCGTTCGGATAATCCTTGGCATTGTAGTGGTAGTTGGCCAGTGCCTGGATGAAGTCGCCCTGGGCTTTCTTGTCCAGCTTGCCCGATTCGATGACTGCTTCCAGTGCCGTCATGGCCATCGGCGCATTGTTGGTGGTCGAGGCCAGCGCCACGCGCAGGCGGTTCAGCACGAACGTTTCATACGGCGTCAGGGCGGGAATGGCGGCAGCCTGGTCGATGCGGCTTTGCACGTCGGCGTAGTTTTTCGCATCCATCGATGCCTTCACGGCAACCGGATCGAGCAGCTTGAACACTTCAGGACGTACCGAATCGGCCGGAGCGGCAGCGGCGGCGGCTGGCTTGGCATCCTGCGCGTGCGACAGGGATGGCAGGACATTGAGGCCGATGGCGGCCAGGAGCAGGCTAAGGCGTGCAAGACGGAATTGGGACATGGGTTATCCTTCAATCAATAACAAAAATACGCACCTGCATTGGCAGCCGCAACATCGTGCAGGGCAGTGCCAGAGGGGCAAGGAAGCTCGAAAAAAACACATTCTGCCAGTCTGCCTGCATAAGTCAAACAGAAGCGGCATGATACAAAGCGGCTATTGTCACATAAACGGCTGAGCGGGTGCGGCAAACGTGCGCGCCAGGGCTTGCCCTTTGGCATCGAACAGCAGGCAGCGCTGCGGCGGCAGATGCAGACGCATGGCGTCGCCCGCGTGGCGCAAGCCATCCTCGGCCGGCAGCTTGACGGCCAGCATCTCGGCTGCGCCCGGCATGCTGGCGTACACGATGGCCACGTCGCCCAGGTATTCGACGTGGCTGACGGCCGCGTCGACGACGTTGCTACCCGGAGTGTTCCCGTGCTGCAGGCTGACGTGCTCGGCGCGCACGCCCAGGGTCAGCTGGTCGCCCGGCGCCACGCCATCGCCCTGTGCTTCGACGTCGATGACGGCGCCGCCGGGCAGGCGCACGGCCACGGAACCGGGGCCGCAGGCGACAGCCTCGCAAGCGATGAAGTTCATCTTCGGCGCGCCGAGGAAGCCGGCCACGAACAGGTTGCCGGGATTGTTATACAGCTCGTGCGGACTGCCCACCTGCTCGATGCGCCCGCCGTTGAAGACGACGATGCGCTCGCCCAGGGTCATGGCCTCGACCTGGTCGTGCGTGACGTAGATCATGGTCGTCTTCAGTTCCTGGTGCAGGCGCGAGATTTCCACGCGCATCTGCACGCGCAACGATGCATCGAGGTTCGACAGCGGTTCGTCGAACAGGAAGACCTTGGGTTTGCGCACGATGGCGCGGCCGATGGCCACGCGCTGGCGCTGGCCGCCCGACAGGTCTTTCGGCTTGCGTTTCAACAGCGGCGTGATCTGCAGGATCTCGGCCGCGCGCTCGACGGCGGCGCGCACCTCGGCCTTTTTATGCCCGCCCAGGGAGAGGGCGAAAGCCATGTTCTCGTACACCGTCATGTGCGGGTACAGGGCGTAGCTCTGGAAGACCATGGCCAGGCCACGCTCGGCCGGGGCGATGTCGTTGGCCAGCCGGCCGCCGATATGCAGTTCGCCATCCGTGATGTCTTCCAGCCCCGCGATCATGCGCAGCAGCGTCGATTTGCCGCAGCCGGACGGTCCCACGAAGACGATGAATTCGCCGTCGCGGATATCGAGGTCGATGCCGTGGATGACGGGGTGTTTGTCGTCGTACAGCTTGACGATATTTTTCAATGCGATATGTGCCATGAAGTGCTTCTATCCTAGCTTGCGCTGGCCGGCGCGGACGTGGCGCCGGCGTCAGATGGGTCGGAGGTATCCTTCGGGCCGATGCGCATGAAGCGCGACAGGATCAATACGGGCACGGCCGACACCAGCACCCACAGGAAAAAGGTCTTGTAGCCGAGCGCCGTCTGGATGTCGCCACTGATCATCTTGAACAGCACGGAACCCAGCTGCATCACGCCGGTGGCGAACGCATAGTGGGCCGTCTGGTACTTGCCGACCGAGACGACCTGCATCATGAACAGGATCAGGCCGACGAAGCCGAAGCCATAGCCGAACATCTCCACGCTGAGCGCGGCCGTGATCAGGGTCAGGTCGGTCGGCATGCTGTGGCTCAGGTAATAGAACACCAGGTTCGGCAAGTTCATGGCGAGGATCAGGAAGAACATGGCGCGTTTGAGGCCCAGCCACGACGTGAAGTAGCCGCCGCCGATGCTGCCCAGCAGGAATGCCACGGTGCCGGCCGTGCCGTACACGGCGCCCACTTCCGTCGTCGACAGGCCCAGCCCCCCAAGCTCGCGCGCTTCGCGCAGGAACAGCGGGCCGATGGTCTGCACTTGCGCCTCGCCCGCGCGGAACAGGATGATGAAGGCGATCATGCCCCAGATGCCGGGCTTTTTCAGGAAGTCCACCAGCACGTCCCACAAGGTGCGGCTGATGCCCGCCACGCTCTTGTCGGCCACGGCCGCGTTGCGCACCTGCGGCAGCGCCCACAGGTGGTAGGCGGCCAGCGACAGCATCATCGCGCCGATGATCAGGAAGATCACCGACCAGGCGGGCTTGACGCCGATTTTCTTCTCGAGGTAACCGGCCAGGATCACCAGGCCGCCCAGCGAGATGAATTTGCCCGCATTGAAAAAGGCGCCTTGCCAGCCCGCGTAGGCCGCCTGCTGCTTGTCCGACAGGCTGGCGATATACAGGCCATCGCAGACGATGTCGTGCGTGGACGAGGCCAGCGCGGCAACGAACAGCACGGCGATGCAGGCGGCGAACCACAGCGGCGTTTGCAGGGCCAGCGCGATCAGGCCCAGGCTCAGGCCGCCAAGGAACTGGAACAGCACCACCATGGTCTTCTTGCTCGAGGCCAGCTCCATGAAGGGGCTCCACAGCGACTTGAAGACCCAGGCAAAGCCGATCAGGCCCGTCCAGCGGGCGATCTGGTCGTTCGGCACGCCCATGCTCTTGAACATCAGGCCTGCCACCAGGGCCACGGCGTAGAACGGCAAGCCCTGGGCGAAGTACAAGGTGGGCACCCAGGTGATCGGGCTGCGAGCTTTTTTGCTGATGCTGGTGCGCTTGTCGTGCATGGAGGCTTCCTTATCGAGAGACGTTTTCATTTGACTGCGCCGTCCATGCCGCGCATGAAGAAGCGTTGGGTAAACAGGAAGGCGAGCAGGGTCGGCACGATGGTGATCAGGGTGCCGGCCGCGATCACGCGCGTGCTGCTGCCGAAGGTGCCGCGCAAGTACAGCACGCCCACCGACAGGGGAAATTCATCGGGCTTGCTCATGACGATGGAGGGCCAGATGTATTCATTCCACGATTCGACGGCCGTCAGGATGCCGACGGTGGCCAGCCATGGCGTGATCAAAGGCAGCATGATGCGGCTGAAGATGACCCACTCGGACGCGCCGTCGACACGCGCCGCGTCGATCAGGTCTTGCGGCACTTCCTCGAACGCCTGCTTGAGCAGCAAGATGGCCACGGCCGTCACCACGTTGGGCAGGATCACGCCCGTGTAGGTATCGACCAGGCTCATTTGCGTGATGGTGATGAAGTTGACGAGGAAGTTGACCTCGGACGGCAGCACCAGGGTGGCCAGGATCAGGCCGAACACGAGTTTGCGGCCGCGGAATTTCAGGCGCGCCAGCGGATACGCGGCCAATGAACACAGCAGCAGTTTCCAGAACACGGTGAATACGGCGATCAGCACGGAGTTCTTGAAGAACGACCAGATCGGGATCGCCTTGAACACCTCGATGAAGTTGTCGAATGACGGCGCCTTCGGCCAGAAGGTGGGCGGGAAGGCGAAGATATTGCCTTCCGTGGAAATGGCCGTCACCAGGGTCCACCAGAACGGGAAGACGCAGACGACGGCGATCGCGCACAGCACGGCGTAGTGGCCCAGGATGTGCAGGCGCGTTTTCAGGGGACGGGAACGGTTTGTCATGGTCATTCCCGGTTAGCGGTGCTTCGGTTTCAGATAGCGCAGGCACAGCAGGGCGATGGCTATGCAGAACAGCGAGACGACGAAGCTGGCCGCCAGCGCGCGCGGCAGTTTCAAGTGTTTGAGGCCCTGGTCATACGCGTAGTACAGCGCCGTGAAGGTGGAATTCATCGGGCCGCCCTGGGTCAGCACGTCGACTTCCTGGTACGCCTTCAGGGCCGCCAGCACGGACAGGATGGAGCACAGCATGATGGTGGGGCGCAGCATGGGCACGGTGATCTTCCAGAAGCGCTGCCAGCGGTTAGCACCATCGAGCATGGCCGCTTCCTGCATGTCCGACGGTATCGACTGCAGGGCCGCCAGATACATCACCATGTACCAGCCCAGGCCGCGCCACAGGGTGACGAACATGACGGCAAACAGGGCCAGGCTGTCGTTCGACAGCCAGCCCACGGGAGCGTTCACGAGCTTCAAGGTCATCATCACGTAGTTCAGCGCGCCCTGTTCGTGAAACATGAAGCCCCACATGATGCCAACCACGGAAACAGTCGTCACCACGGGCACGTAGAAGGCGGCGCGGAACAGGCGGATGCCGGGCAGGCGGTTGTTGACCAGCACGGCCAGGGTGATGGCGCCCACCTGCACGAAGGGCACCATCAGCAAGAACATCAGCGAATTTTTCAGGCCCGAGACGAACATCTCGTTGTTGAAGATGTAGCGGAAATTATCCAGGCCGACGAAGCGCGTCTCGCGTATCAGGCTGTAGTCGGTAAACGCCAGCACGGAGCCGTAGCCGACGGGCCAGAAGGAAAAGGCGGCCAGCAGCAGCAGGGCGGGAGTCAGGAACAGCCAGGCTTGCACGGTGTGGCGGTGGGCGAGTTTCATGGTGTCCTTAGTGGCGCGGCAGGGTGGCCAGCTTGCGGTTCCAGATGGCGACGGCCTGGTCCAATGCCTGCTTCACATCCTGCTTGCCCGTGACCCCGGCTTCGACGGCTTTCACGAGCGAGCGGCGCAACTCGTCGTAGTCGTCGATGCCGGCCACGTACAGGGTGCGCGAGTGGCCCATCGACAGGGCGCCGGCGGCCACCGCTTTTTCAGCCGCGCCCGCGTTTGCTGGCGTGGCGAGGAAGAACGGATCGGCCGCCGCTTTCACGGTGGTGGGAAAGACGCTGGCCTGGCGTGCGAAAGCCAGCTGGTTCTCGTCGTTCGTCAGGAAGCGCGCGAACTTGCCGACCGACGGCAGCTGGCGCGCCGGCACGCCTTTCGGAATGGCGAAGTGCACGAGCCAGCCGCCATCGGCGATGCCGGTCGGGCCCAGCGGCGCGGGCGCCACGTCGGTGATGGCGTAGATGTCTTTCGCATCGCCGCGGATGCGCTGCATGGCCGTCGGCGGCGCCAGCAGCATGCCCAGGCGGCCGCCCTTGTAGGCGTCGATCACGGCCGGGAAATTGTCTTCGGCGAACAAGCCTTCCTTCAGCAGGCCGCCGACCTTGTAGGTGTCGGCCAGTTTCTGCACCAGCGCCACGTGCTGCGGCGAATTGAAGACGGCGCGGTTGTCGGTGATGACGGCCAGGCCCTGCTGCATGAACAGGCCGTCGATCTTGGACAAGGCGGGCGCGATGCCGGCCTTGCCCGTGCGTTGCGCGATCTGGCGCGCGTACGCCAGCTGTTCATCGAGGCTGGCGGGGCCGCGCGTGAGGCCCGCCTGCTTGAAGATGGCGGTATTGAAGGCGATCACCGCGACATTGCTGTACATGGGAAAACCATAGGTGCGGCCCTTGAAGCGCAAGTCGTCCAGGGCGCTGGGAATGTAGCTGGCGCGCGCTTTCCCGATCAGGCCATCGACGGGGGTGAGCAAGCCGTCGCGCGCAAATTCGTCGGCCCAGGGCACGTTCAGGCTGACCAGCGCGGGCGGCGTGCCGGCCACGATGCGCGTGACCAGCTTGGTCTGGATGATGTCCCACGGGAAGTCGATCCATTCGATCTTGACGCCGGGATTCTGCGCCTCATAGCGCGCCACCACCGCATTGAAATACGGCGTGAACTTGGGCTTCATGCTGAAGGTCCAGAATTCGATTTTCTCGGCAGCCCATGCCTGCGGCGCGAGCAGGCCCGCGCAGGCAACAACCGCCAACAGTCTCTTGATCGTCATTTTTATCCTGGAGCGTGGCGCTCCAATGTCCATGAGTCCGCGGCGCGGGTACATGCCCTTGCCGTCGCTTATATTCGGGTGCTTCTGACGGCAGCCGCGCCCCGTGCCGGGGGCGTAGCTGCCGGGTAGTGCCTAGTTGGTCTTGGTGACCTTGCTCAAGTGACGCGGCGCATCCGGATCCATGCCGCGCGCGGCCGACAGTTTTGCCGCCATCACGTAGAAGGACTGGATGGCGACGATCGGATCGAGATCCGGCGTGGCCGCCACGGGCAGGGTCAGGTCGCGCTCGGCGACGTCGGCGGGCGCCGCCAGCAAGACCTTGGCGCCGCGGCCGCGCATCTCTGTTGCCAGCTGCAGCAGACCGGCCTGGGTCGGGCCGCGCGTGGCGAAAATCAGCAGCGGGTAGCCGTCTTCGATCAGGGCCATCGGGCCGTGCTTGATTTCGGCGCCGCTGAACGCTTCCGCCTGCAGGGCCGACGTTTCCTTGAATTTCAGGGCCGACTCCAGCGCCACGGGGAAGCTGATGCCGCGTCCGACAACCATGATGTTGCGGGCCGGGGCCAGCACGTCGATCGCCGGCGACCAGTCGACGCGGGTCGCTTCGAGCAGCGCCTCGGGCAGCGCTTCCAGGCCGCCCAGCAGCTCGGGATCGTTCTGCCACTGCGCCACCATGCGGGCACCTGCGACCAGGCTGGTAATAAAGCTCTTGGTGGCGGCGACGCTTTGTTCCTTGCCGGCGCGCAGGGGCATGGCCCATTCTGCAGCGTGCGCCAGCGGCGAATCGATGTCGTTGACGAGGGCCACAGTGGTGGCGCCGCCGTCGCGGAAGTAGCGGATCGGTTCGACCACGTCCGGGCTCTGGCCCGATTGCGAGATCGAGATGGCCAAGGTGTCGCGTGTCACCAGCGGCGATTTGTTCAGGGTGACCAGCGACATCGGCAGCGAGGCCACGACACGGCCCAGGCGCGCCATGATCAGGTAGGCGACGTAGTTGCAGGCGTGGTCCGAGCTGCCGCGCGCGATGGTCAGCGCGGTCGAGAACGAGGTGCTCCTCAATTTGCGGCCCAGTTCCGCGTAGCGTTCCGTGTCGCTGGCCAGTTGCAGGGCGACGCATTCGGCGGCGGAAATGGCTTCTTTAAGCATCATTGAGGTCACAGATTTCTCCTTCTATATACACAGCTTTGAGTTTGAGATCGCGATCGAGTACCACCAGATCGGCGTAAGTACCGGGGGCCAGCCGGCCGCGTTCTTCCAGGCCCAGGTAATCGGCGGCGTTGGTCGACACGCGCTTGGACGCGTCGGCCAGGTCCAGTCCCAGTCCCACCAGGTTGCGCAGCGCCTGGTCCAGGGTCAGGGTGCTGCCCGCCAGGGTGCCGTCGGGCAGGCGCACGCCGCCCATGCATTTCTGCACGGCGTGGCGGCCCAGCATGTATTCGCCGTCCGGCATGCCGGTGGCGGCGGTCGAATCGGTGACGCAGTACAGGCGCGGGATGGCGCGCAGGGCTACCTTGATGGCGCCTGGATGCACGTGCAGCAGGTCGGGAATCAGTTCCGCGTATTCGGCGTGCGCAAGGGCGGCGCCGACCATGCCCGGCTCGCGGTGGTGCAGGCCGCTCATGGCGTTGAACAGATGCGTGAAGCCCATGGCGCCGTGTTCCAGCGCGGCCACGCCGTCTTCGTACGAACCGAGCGTGTGGCCGATCTGCACGCGCACGCCGGCGTCGGCCAGGGCGCGCACCAGGTCCAGGTGGCCGGCGATTTCCGGCGCCACGGTGATGACGCGCAGCTTGGCCAAGGTTTGCAGGCGTTCGATTTCAGCCAGCGTGGCGGCGCGCGCGAAGTTGGGCTGCGCGCCGAGCTTGCCGGAATTGATGTACGGGCCTTCCAGGTGGGCGCCCAGCACGCGCGCCGTGTTCGGGCGGCGGTGGTTGGCGGCGATGCCGATGGCCGTCAGGGCCATGTCGATATCTTCCGGCGGCGCCGTCATGGTGGTGGCCAGCAGGCTGGTGGTGCCGTGGCGCGCGTGGATGGCCGCGATGGTGTAGACGGCTTCGCCGCCTTCCATTATGTCCTTGCCGGCGCCGCCATGCACGTGCAGGTCGATAAAGCCGGGCAGAATATAGTCGTCGCTGTTGTTCGACGGGTGGCGGGAATCACCGGTGATGCTGTCGACGCGCTCGCCGAAGGCGATGGCGCCGTGGATCCAGCCGCCTGGGGTAAGGATATTGCCTTTGATAGTGCTGCTCATCTGCGCGACTCCGCTACGAATTCATAATAATCACTGCGGCAATACGAGTGGGTCAGTTCCACCGCTGCGCCGTTGTCGAGATAACTGACACGGGTGATGTGCAGCATGGCTTCACCCGTCTTGATATTGGCCAGCTTGGCCTGTTCCGCCGTGGCGTTGACGGCGCGGATATGCTGCAGCGCGCGCATCGGGATGGTGCCGCGCGACTCCAGGTAGCCGTACAGCGAATCGGTCACCTGCTGCGGGTCCGGCATGTACAGGGCTGGGATGGTGGTCGTTTCGATCGCCATCACCACTTCGTCAGCCGTGCGCAGGCGGCGCAAGCGCGCCACCGGCATGTGCGGCGACAGTCCCAGCGACAGCAGTTCCAGCGGCGCGGCCGAGCCGATGTCGCGCTGCAGCCAGCGCGAGCCGGCCGTAAAGCCCCGCTGGCGCAATTCTTCCGAAAAGCTCGTCAGGCGCGACAGCGGCTGTTCCAGCTTGGGCGTGATGTAGGTGCCCGAGCCGCGCTTGCGCGTCAGCATGCCCCGGTCGCACAGCATGTCGATGGCCTTGCGCGCCGTGACGCGCGAGATTTCCAGGATATCCGACAGCACGCGCTCGGAAGGCAAGGCCTGGTTGGCGCGCCAGTCTCCGCTGGCGATGCCGTCCGACAGCATGTTCGCCAGCTGCATGTAGAGCGGCGTGTCGCTGGCCGGATTGGGTTTGAAGGTGGACAGTTTGGCCAGCATGGTCATTGCTCCTGCAAGTGCTTGCGTATCAGGCGCAGACCGCCTGCGGCCGAGTCGCCCTGTGCCGGCACGACCAGTTTCAACAGTTCCGCCGGCAGGTAGTCGGACAAGGGCGCCGCCAGGCCGCCGCACAGGGCCACGGGCAAGGCGCCGGCCGGGTCGAGCGCCCTGGCGATCAGTGCGATCTGTCGGCCCGCGTCGACCAGGATGGTGCGCGCCACGGCATTGCTGGCCGCGTGTTCGAGCACCAGCCGCGCCAGTTGCGCGAAATTGGTCTGGCTGGCGGCGGCCAGCCACACTTGCATGGCGTCGCGCTGGCCGCCGCAGGCGTCGATGACGGCCGTGGCGAAGGCGCTGCCGGGCACGCGGCCGTCGACCACTTGCTGCGCGTGGTTGATGGCGCGCATGCCGATCCAGGCGCCGCCCGCCTCGTCGCCGGAGGGGAAGCCCCAGCCGCCCACTTCGTGGCGGCTGCCGTCCGCGTGCAGCACTTCGCCCACGCTGCCGGTGCCGATGGCAACGATGGCGCCCGGCTGGCCCGCATGCGCGCCCAGCAGGGTGGTCAGGGCATCCGATTCCAGCGCCACCAAGGCGTAGCCGGGATTGTGTTCGACGAAGCTGGCGGCCCACTGCTTGTTGTGCACGCCGGCCAGGCCCAGGCCGATGGCCATGCGCTGCAATGACGGCTGTTCCAGGCCGGCCGCGCGGAAAGCCACGGTGACGGCATGCGCCACGGAGGTCCAGGCCCGTTCGATGCCCAGTCCCAGGCCGGAGGGGCCGCTTTGTCCCTGTGCCAGCTCGTGGCCGTCGAGGCGCGCCAGGCGTACGCGGGTACCGCTTCCCCCGCCGTCGACGCCGATTATGTATTCGATCATGTTGTGCAGTCCCGCGTTTGGTTGAGTGCGCCTGTCTCGGTTCTTTTATTTGTCGG
Source organism: Janthinobacterium sp. NKUCC08_JDC (assembly GCF_019345575.1). NCBI lineage: Bacteria > Pseudomonadati > Pseudomonadota > Betaproteobacteria > Burkholderiales > Oxalobacteraceae > Janthinobacterium > Janthinobacterium sp. NKUCC08_JDC. The sequence goes on from NZ_JAHKQW010000010.1 coordinate 210,586, forward strand.
GCGGCGAAAAAGCTGAAGGCACTATATTGTCGCCCCGAGGGCTTGTCAACAGGTATTTAAGTGGTATTAATAATTGCGTTGCGCGGCGTCGCGCCATGCCCGAGGGATTGATTGCAAGTATTTGTTAATAAAGGATTTTTTGTGGATGCCTAATGGTATTGAAATTGGCCTTGTTTAATGCCAATTTTTTGCAACTGGTCTGTTGTTGGGCGTGTGATATTGCTTGTATGCATGCTTGGCAAGGGACGCCATGAAGAGTAAAGTCCGCCTTTTACACCTGAGTTGGAAGAGCATGATGAATGACAAGGCAGCAAAGAGCGAGTACTGGGACGACTGGCAGCAAGAGGCGCTGGCCGCTGGCGTGTCGGCGCCGCTGGCTGCGCTGGGCATGGAAATGATGCGCACGCACCGCAAGAACCGCTGGCCGAAGGATTTCCTGGGCCGCGAAAGCGATGGCCCGGTCATGATCGAAATGTGCCTGGAAGATGAAGCGGAAACGGAATTGTTCTTTATCGAGAACCTGTATCCCTACGATGCGGCGCTGATCGAAAAGACGCGCCGCCGTCTGTGCCTGCACTGATCGTGCGCTGACGCGTGACTGGAACGGCCGCCTTGCGCGGCCGTTTTCACGTCAGGTGCTGAATTTTTCGCTGCTGGTGGTGCTGCTGGCGCGCATGCGCAGGCTCAGCAGCACGATGGTGACCAGCAGCAGCGAATGCGTTCCCGGTTCATGCGAAGCGGGGACGCGCAGGCTGGCGTCCGGCGAATGGAAACTGGCCAGGCGCGTGGCCAGGGTGGGGGGTGTCGCCTGGTAGGCGGCCATCTGAACCGGCGGCGTCTCTGCCGCCTGCGTGTTGCCAGCGGCCCAGAGCGTCAAGGCCGCGCCCAGCAAGATCATTGTTCTCATCATATTGTCTATTTCCGCCGAGGGCTGTAAATCGATTACACATGGTCGTGCCGTATGCCGGCCATGTCCTGTCCCCAGTTTGTATGCTTGTTTCCGTGCTGGTCACGCCGCACCGAAATGATATCTATTTATAAAGTTCGTGTATTAAAACATAATAAAATAAAAATGCAAACGTCTTTTTGCAAATAAGCGCATGCGCTGCCCGTGCTTGCCGGGCGGGATCTATTGCATGGGGGAAATGACGTGGCATTTTCATGGGGGAGTGTCATAATGGCCCAGGCATTTCCGCCCAGGCATGGAGTAGATGATGAGCAAGGCACAGGACAGCAAGAAAGAAGCCAAGAAGGAACCGGCCAAGACCATGAAGGAAAAGAAGGAAGCCAAGAAGGTCAAGAAAGAAGAGCGCAAGCGCTGATCATGCGCGTGCGCCGTTCATCGATGTGCCCGTGGCGTGCGCCGGCCCTGCTGGCGGCGCTCGCCCTGCTGGCCTGCGGCGTGCCCGTGTCCGGCGTGCTGGCGCAGCAAAAGCCGCCGCCGTCCACGTTCGGGCAAGTGGTGGGCAATGCCGTGCTGTGCATCGACCAGATCGACAACAAGGCCTTCTATGCGTATCTGCTGACGGCCTTCGGCCCCGCCTACAAGCATGAAGGGGGCGCCTACTGGTTCCGCACGGACGCCACCTTGTGGGGCGCGCCGATTACCGACGTGATCGTCAGCGACGACACCAGTCCCCTCGTCTTCATGGGCGTGGTGGCGGACTCGACACCGGAAAAGCTGGAGCCGGCCATCCGCGGCGTCTCGGGCCTGCGCTTCAATAAACTCGATAATTCCGCCTTTCCTGTCCGTGGTTCCGTGCCTGGCAGTAAAATCGTCTACTTCCGCAGCAAGGCGAAAGTCTATTGCGCCAAATACAAGCCGTTGCCGCCCGCCCGCACCCGATGAGGGTATCGGCTTGCCGCTGCGCATTTTGATCGTTTCATCCGCAGGGTCTCCATGTACACGCATTATTTCCAGCTCAAGCAATCGCCGTTTTCGATCGCCCCCGATCCGCGCTACCTGTTCATGAGCGAACGCCACCGCGAAGCGCTGGCGCACCTGCTGTATGGCGTGGGCAGCGGCGGCGGCTTCGTGCTGCTGACGGGAGAAATTGGCGCCGGCAAGACCACCGTGTGCCGCTGCTTCATGGAGCAGATTCCGGAAAACTGCCAGCTCGCGTATATCTTCAATCCGAAACTGTCCGTCGAGGAATTGCTGCTGTCGATCTGCGAGGAATTCCGCATCGCCCTGGCGCCCGGCGTGGCCAGCGTGAAAGGCTATGTCGACGCCATCAATGCGCACTTGCTGGCCAGCCATGCGCAGGGCAAGAACAATGTGCTGATCATCGACGAAGCGCAAAACCTGTCCGCCGCCGTGCTGGAACAGTTGCGTTTGCTGACGAACCTGGAGACGAGCGAGCGCAAGTTGCTGCAGATCATCCTCATCGGCCAGCCGGAATTGCGCGCCATGCTGGCCCGGCCGGAACTCGAACAGCTGGCGCAGCGCGTGATCGCCCGCTACCACCTCGGTTCGCTGACGGCGGACGAGACGGCCAGCTACATCCGCCATCGGCTGGCCGTGGCCGGCAGCACGGCGCAGACACCGTTCGCGCCGCGGCTGATGGCGCACATCCATGCCTTGAGCAAGGGAGTGCCGCGCCGCATCAACCTGCTGTGCGACCGCGCGCTGCTGGGCGCGTACGTGGAAAACCAGCCGCAAGTGACGCGCCAGATACTGCGCCGCGCCGCCGAAGAAGTGTTTGCGGAAGAGGGCGGCAGGGCGGCTGTGTCCGGCTTGCGCTGGCCGCACGTTGCCGGCGGCGTGCTGGCCGGCGCCGTCGTCACGGCCGCGCTGGCCTGGCATTTCATGCCGCGCCCGTCCGCTGTACCCGCTGTACCTGCCGTGGCCGCCTCCGTACCGGCAGCCTCCGCCGTGGCGGCTGCCGCTGCATCCGCATCCACGCCCGTACCCGCCAAGGTGTCGGACCGCAACGCCGTGCTGCGCCAGCTGGCCAACCTGTGGGGCGAGCAGTTGCCGGCCGGCGACGCTTGCCAGGCGGGCGCCCGCGCCGGCCTGCGCTGCCTGCACAGCCGGGGCGGTATCGCCGAGCTGCGCGTGCTGGACCGTCCCGCCATGCTGGCCTTGCGCGATGCGGATGGTGCGGAACAGCTGGCGCTGCTCACGCGCGTACAGGACGACAGCGCTACCTTGATGCTCGATGGCAAACAGCAAAGCCTGCCGCTGGCCCAGCTGGCGCAGCGCAGCGATGGCAGTTTCACGACCTTCTGGCGCGCCCCGCGCAGCTGGCGCGATGAAGTGCCGCTGGGCGCGCGCGGCGCCGACGTGGACTGGCTGGCGCAGCGCCTGGCGCAACAGCGGGGTTTGCCAACGCCGGCCGCGAATCTGCCGCTCGATGCCGAGATGCAAGGCCAGTTGCGCGCATTCCAGCTAAGCCAGAACCTGCGGGCCGATGGCCTGGCGGGCCCGAAAACGTATATACGCCTGATGCAGCTCGGTGACAACGCGGAGCCGCGCCTGAGCAGCGCAGCTCCTGCCGTGGCAGCGCCCGCTGCGACGGCGATGGTGGCGGGGAAATAAGATGTCCTACATACTTGAAGCACTGAAAAAATCGCAAGCCGAGCGCCAGCTGGGCGAGTTGCCGTCGATCCACGCACCGCAAGTGCAGTTGCACGATGGCGCAGCATCGGGCGCGGCGAGCCGCGTGCCCGTCTGGCTGGCGCTGGGCGGCGTGGCGGTGGCCGTGGCCGCCGCACTGCTGCTGTGGCAGCCTTGGCAGGCAGCGGCCACGGCGCCTGCGGCCGCGCCTGCCGTGCTGGCCCAGGCCGTGCCAGCGCCGGTGCCGGCAGCAGTCCCGCCCGCAGTCCCTGTGCCTGTGGCTGTGCCCGTGCCCGTGCCGCCGGCACCCACCGCCGCGCCAGTGCAGCATGCCAGGCCCGTGGCGGAACCGAAGCAAGAGCCGCCAGTCCCCGCTCCGGCGCCGGCCGTGCCCGTCCCTGCGGCGGCGCCATCGGCCGAAGAGACCGTGCCCGGCATGCGCGACTTGCCCGAGCCGATACAGCGGCAAATCCCCCCGGTCGCCATCGGCGGCTATATCTATTCGAAGAATCCGGCCGACCGCCTGCTGCTGATCGACAAGGTCCTGCGCCACGAAGGCGAGGAACTGGCGCCGGGCCTGGTGCTGGAAAAATTGCAGCCGAAGGCGGCCATCTTCAGTTTCAAGGGCTACCGCTACCGTGTGCCGTATTGAATTGTTGTGCATCAAGGCCGGGTAGCAGTAGCTGAACCATACTGGCCTGGCCTGGTCGAACCAGGGTCGCTGCGACCGTGTGCGTGGCCGGGGAGTTCCGATGATTGCTGCCGCAGCGGGTGAGGGTGCTTTTGATGCGCATGGCTTGGGAAACCTGGCGCGCATCGACCATATCGTCGTGCTGATGATGGAGAACCGATCGTTCGATCACATGCTCGGCTACCTGAGCCTGGAAGGCGGGCGTGCCGACATCGACGGCTTGCAGGCCGGCCATGCCAACGTGCATGCGGGCGTGCGCTACCCCGTGCACCATTTGCGGCGCACGGCGTTTGGCCCGCAGCAAGACCCGTCGCATACGGGCATGTCGGTGGCGCAGCAATTGCAGAACAATAATGGCGGCTTTGTCGACGACTATGCGCAAACGCATCCGGGCGATCCCGACATCGATCTGGTGATGGGCTATTACAATGCATCCGACTTGCCCATGTACGATTTCCTGGCGCAGCAGTTCTGCGTCTGCGACCGCTGCTACAGCTCCGTTCCGGGCGCCACCTGGCCCAACCGCCTGTATGCGATCAGCGGCAAGGCGGCCGGCAGCCGCGACAGCAAGCGCGTGCCCCTGTACACGAACAAATCCTTCGTGCGCCACCTGGACCGCGCCCAGGTCAGCTGGAAATTTTATTCCGCCTGGAAACCCTGGAGCCTGGCGCTGACGGACGACCATTACCGTTCGTCCGAGCTGTACGAGCCGTTTGGTTCCAGCGCGCGCCGCTATGGTTTCATCGGCGATGCGCTGGCGGGCGCCTTGCCCTCGGTCAGCTGGATCGATCCGCATTTTTTTGAGAATGACGACCACCCGCCGGCCGATATCCGCGCCGGCCAGGCGCTGGTGGCGCAGGTCTACCAGGCCCTGTCGCGCGGGCCGGCTTGGGCGCGCACCTTGCTGATCCTCAGCTATGACGAGCACGGCGGCTTTTTCGATCATGTGCCGCCTGGTCCCGCCATCGATGACGATCCCGCGTTTCGCCAGTACGGCGTGCGCGTGCCCATGCTGCTGGTGTCGCCGCTGATCGCGCCGGGCAGCGTCAGCCACGAGGTGGTCGACCACACGTCGATCATCAAAACCATCCTGCAGCGCTTTTGCCGCGCCGCCGATGGCGCCTTGCCCCAGATGGGCGCGCGCGTGGCGGCCGCCAGCGGCCTGGGCGCCGTGCTGACCCTGGCACAAGCGCGCGCGGCGCCTGCCGTGCCCGCTGCTGTGCTGGCGCAGCGCGCCGCATGGGAGGCGGATGTGCGGGCGCAAGATTTTACGCCGCTGGCGCCCGCTTGCCAGCCTGACGGCGAAGTGGCGGCCGCTGCCGCCGTACCGTTCCTGTCCGATGCCGAGGCGGGCGCGATCGCCGCCCACCGGCAATTGGCGCGCACGGCCAGGAATGCGCAGGCGGGAAATAGTAAAACGGCGAGTAAAACGGCGGGCGCGACAGTGCCGAAGCCGGCGGGCAGGCGCCGGCGGCAGGGCGGCACACCGGCGCCCGCCAGTGCCGGGAATGGCGGAAAACCCGGAGCCGCTTGACTTGGGTGGTGACTTGGGCAATGCGCGGTGCCTGCGCCGGCGGTCGCGCCCGTGGGGCTGCGTATAATCACTCCTTCTCAAACAAGGAGTGACCATGCACGATGCGATGCCCGCCCACCCGGTACTCGGTGTGATCGGCCGTTCCGGTAGCGGCAAGACGACCCTGCTGGAATTCGTGGTGAAGGAACTGGCGGCGCGCGGCTTGCGCGTCAACCTGGTCAAGCACAGCCACCATGACCTGGCGCTGGAACCGCCGCAAAAGGACAGTGCCCGCCTGCGCATGGCGGGGGCGGCGGAAGTGCTGGTGGCGTCGCCGTACCGTTTTGCCATCGTGCATGAGCTGCGCGGCGCGCCCGAGCCGAGCCTGGCGCAGCAATTGGCCCGCATGGGGCCGGCAGACTTGACCTTGGTCGAGGGTTTCAAGACGGATCCCATCCCCAAGCTGGAAGTGTTCCGCCCGGAAGTGGGGCAGGCGCCCCTGTATCCGCACGACCCGCATGTGATCGCCGTCGCCTCCGACAGCGCGGCGCCGGCCAACTTGCGCGAGGGCGTGCAATGGCTGGACTTGAATGCGCGCGAGCACGTGCTGGCCTGGTTGCTGCTGCAGTTGGAAAATAAGCTGGAAAAATAGGCTAAAGGTTTGCCGGCGGCATCCGTTAACAAGGGTAGAACCTCATTGGAGAAACGTATGGACGTCGGAAGCATTGCTCAACTGTCAACCACGATGGCGGAGACAGGCACACGGCAAGCCGTTGGCTTGACTGTCCTGAAAAAAGCCCAGGATATCCAAAGCTCGACTGCCACTGCCTTGCTGGCAGCGTTGCCACCGATACAGGCGGCGCCTAGCCTGCCGGCTCACCTCGGTAACCGCATCAACACGACAGCCTGAGCGTAGTCGCGCGGCGCCCGTCTGGCGCTCGCCATCGATACGCCCACACCACCGTCATCGACGGTGGCGCGTGGGCGTTTTTGTCTGTCTTCCTTCGCCTTCCTTCCCACCACTGCTAGCTTGACTGATTGAACATGGTTCGCCATGGCACGGCCGATTCAGTAGAATGACGTCCATCACCTCGCGTTGCCCATCGTGCAGCCAGGGGCGTGCCGTGACTGAATGATTACTTATCGATTACTTTGACCCAGCAAGAGGATTCCCATGAATAAACGTCAAGCTCTCATCGCCGCCGCCCTCGCGGGCATCTGTGCCGGCGCCACCATCAACGCGGCCGCGCATGATGGTCCCGCTTCCGGCGACAAGGAAAAATGCTATGGCGTGGCCAAGGCGGGGCAGAACGATTGCGCCTCGTCCGATGGCGCGCATTCCTGCGCAGGCCAGGCCGAGGCGGACAATCTGCCCACGGAATGGACCTATGTTGCCAAGGGTACGTGCGAACAGGCGGGCGGCTCCGTCAAGCCCATCAAGGCTGGCAAGGCTGCCAAACCGGCCACGCAGCCCTAAGCGTCCGTCGCCTGCCCATGCCGCCGCCCATCCAGGCGCTTGCCGGTGTCGGCCTGCGCGCCGCGCATTACCGCGACTTTCTGGCGCGCCGGCCCAGGGTGGGCTGGCTGGAAGTGCACACTGAAAACTATCTGCAGCCGTCCGGCTGGGACTGGCACGTGCTGCAGACCCTGCGCGAGGATTACCCGATCAGCTTGCATGGCGTGGGCCTGGGCCTGGGCTCCGCGCACGGCTTTTCCGAGCCGCACCTGCAGCGCGTGCGCGCCGTGGTCGAGCGCATCGAGCCGGCTATCGTGTCGGAACACCTGTGCTGGGGCGCTGTGGCGCAGCAGCAACTCAACGATCTGTTGCCGCTGGCCTTGAATGGCGCCGCCCTCGATTTGCTGTGCGCCAGAGTGGGGCGGGTGCAGGATGTGCTGAAAAGGCCGATCTTGCTGGAGAATGTCTCCACTTATCTGCGTTTTGCCGACGATGCCATGAGCGAGGCGCAATTCCTGGCGGAACTGGCGCGCCGCAGCGGCTGCGGGCTGCTGCTCGATATCAATAATCTGTATGTGAACCAGTGCAACCACGGCGAAGACGCCTTGGCAGCCATGCAATCCATCGCGCCGGGCAGCGTGGGCGAGCTGCACCTGGGCGGCCACTTGCTGACGCCGCATGCCGTGATCGACCACCACGGCGCCGCCATCGCCGATTCCGTCTGGGATTTGTATGCGGCCGCCTTGCTGCGCTTTGGCGCCATTCCCACCCTCGTCGAATGGGATACGGATTTGCCACCGCTTGATATCCTGCTGGGAGAAGCGGACAAGGCGCAGTCCATGCTGGCGCGCCATGCGCCGCAGCCACCATGGCAGGGAGCGGCGCTGCCGTCCCCGCCGCCCGTGTCGCCTGACGCGCTGGCGGTTAGCCAGCAAGCGTTTGCCACGGCCTTGCTCGATATTGCGGCAGCCCTGCCATCGTTTGCGGGAGAGGCGGTATTGGAGCGTTTTTCACTGTACCGCGGCAACTTGAGCGCCACCTGGCGCCGCACCCTGGGCCACATCTATCCCGTCGTGCTGGCGCTGGTGGGCGAGGCATTCTTTGGCGGCCTGGCGCGCGCGTATGGCCGGAAGATGCCATCCGATAGCGCTGATTTGAATCAGTTTGGCGAGCGTTTCGCCGATTTTCTGAGCAGTTTTCCACCTGTGGCCGACTTGCCCTACCTGCCGGACATGGCGCGCCTGGAATGGGCCGTGCACCTGGCCCATTACGCGGCCGATGCGCAGGGCCTGGCGTCCGAGTCGCTGGCCGCCCTGCATCCCGATCAACTGGAAGCGCGGCGTTTTACCTTGCATCCCGCTTGCGCCTTGCTGGCATCGAACTGGCAAGTGGCGGCCCTGTGGCGGGCGCATCAGGAGGGAGACGGGCAGGGGATGTTTCCGCAAGAGATGCAGGTGGCCAGCTACGCGTTGGTTTGTCGGACACGATGGAAGGCGCAGGTGCTGATACTCGATGCGGCCGCGCATGCGGCCTTGCTGGCCTTGCGGCAGGGGCAGACGTTTGGCGCCGCGCTCGATGCGGCGTTCGCGCTGGACCCGGCATTCGACCTGGCCGCACACTTGCGCCAGTGGCTGGCGCATGCGGTGTTGACGGCGTAACGGTTTATTCGAAAGCCCGCAGCAGGCGCGCTTCGCCCGTCTGATCGCGGTACAGGGCATTCGCCGCCAGGGTGGCATCCATCATGCGCGTCACTTGCTCTTCTTCAAAGCGGGCCAGCTCGGCCGTGGCCGCGACGAGGGCCAGTTCCAGCCTGGCGCGCGCGCTCTGGTACAGGCTGCTGGTATATTTGTCTGTGTTACGCAGCAATTCTTCCGCGTTTTCTATGACCTGGCGCAAGTCGCCGATCAGGCGTTCCTGGCTGCGCGTACCTTGTTCAGGATGGTCCATGGCGCTCCCCTTCTGCAATCGATATTTTATCTGGCAATAACGACGTGTTTGCAGCTTGATGCAGGCAGCCGGCTGGCGGGGTGCTGGCTGGACGCATGGGGCCGCTTTCGCGCCCCATGCCGGGGTCAGACTGGAGCGACGACCGTGATACGGATATCGCCCACGCTGACGACCTGGCCGGCGCGGATCTTGGCGGTCTTGCGCAATTCCTTCTTGCCATCGACCTTTACCACGCCGCTATCGACCATGACCTTGCCTGCGCCACCACTGTCGCACAAGCCGACCAGCTTCAATAGCTGGTTCAGCTCGACGAACTCGGATGTTAAATCAAAGCTTACTTTTTGCATTGTATCCCTTATTGCAATGATGTGTTTTCAACACTTGATGACGACCTCAACTAACTCGTAGTTTACCTGAAGCCGCCAGCAATGCAGGGTGGAAGTCAGCTTTTGTTGGGGCGCGTCATCTCCAGGGGCACGATCCACGCGCCGAATTGCTCTTCCGTTACAAAGCCCAGGGCCAGCGCCGCTTCCTTCAGGGTCGTGCCTTCGTGCTGGGCCTGCTTGGCGATCTGCGCCGCCTTGTCGTAGCCGATGTGCGGCGCCAGCGCCGTGACCAGCATCAGGGAACGCTCCATCAGTTCGGCGACGCGCTCGCGGTTCGGCGCGATGCCGTGCGCGCAATGCTCGTCGAAGCTGCGCATGCCGTCGCCCAGCAGGCGCGCGCTTTGCAGGAAGTTGTGTGCAATCAAGGGCTTGAAGACGTTCAGCTCGAAATTGCCCGAGGCACCGCCTACCGTGATGGCCACGTCATTGCCGAACACCTGGCAGCACAGCATGGTCAGCGCTTCGCACTGGGTAGGATTGACCTTGCCCGGCATGATGGAGCTGCCCGGCTCGTTTTCGGGGATCGTGATTTCGCCGAGGCCGGAGCGGGGACCTGACGCCATCCAGCGCACGTCGTTGGCGATTTTCATCAGGGCCGTGGCCAGGGTTTTCAGCGCGCCATGGGCGGCAACGAGGGCGTCGTGGGCGGCCAGCGCGGCAAACTTGTTGTTGGCCGTTTCGAACGGCTGGCCCGTCAGGCGCGCCAGTTCTTGCGCGATGCGGTCGGCAAATTCCACATGGGCATTCAAGCCCGTGCCGACGGCCGTGCCGCCGGCGGCCAGCTGCAGTAGCGGCGGCAACGATGCCGTGATGATGTGTTCGGCGAAGTCCAGCTGCGCCACGTAGCCGGAAAATTCCTGGCCCAGGGTCAGTGGCGTCGCATCCTGCAAATGGGTGCGGCCGATCTTGACGATGTCGGCAAATTCCGTCGCTTTCGCATCCAGGGTGGCGCGCAACTGGCGCAGCGGTGGCAAGACCGTGTTGGCGACGGCCAGGGCGGCCGCCACGTGGATGGCGGTCGGAAAGATGTCGTTCGAGGACTGGCCCAGGTTGACGTCGTCGTTCGGATGCAGCAGGCGCTCGGCGCCGCGCAAGCCGCCGATCAGCTCGGAACCGCGGTTGGCCAGCACTTCGTTCATGTTCATATTGCTTTGCGTGCCAGAGCCCGTCTGCCAGACAGCCAGCGGGAATTCCGCGTCGTGCTTGCCGGCCAGTACTTCGTCGGCCGCCTGCGTGATGGCCACGGCTTTCTTGCCATCCAATAAGCCCAGGTCCAGGTTGACGTGGGCGGCCGCGCGCTTGACGGTGGCCAGGGCGGCGATCAGTTCAGGCGGCATCTTTTCCGTGGAGATATGGAAGTGCTCGAGCGAGCGCTGCGTTTGCGCTCCCCACAGCCGGTCGGCGCGTACGTCGATCGGGCCGAAACTGTCGCGTTCGATTCTGCTACTCATGACATCCCTTTCATCGATAGAGGTGGATCGAGTGTACTCCAGGCGTCAAAACTGCACAGGATGATGCTGTATTGCATCATTTTTGCCATAGTCCATCTATATTTTTGCGATTTCCTGCCGTTAAAGACAGGCGAGTCCCCATTATCTATCTTGTTATCAAAGCGATCAGTCCATGCAGAGCAGCATCTTTCCCCGTTGGTCCCTGATCGCGTGCGCCGCCGCCAGCCTGGCCTTGCCGTCTGTGGCGGGCGCGGCCGAACTGGGCGAGATGGCGGTGCTGTCGCACGTGGGCCAGCCCCTGCTGGCCGAGATCGAACTGACGGCCCTGGCGCCCGAGGAAGCCAGCGGCGTGGCCGTGCGCCTGGCCTCGCCCGATGTGTATCGCGGTGGCGGCATCGGCATGGATCCGGCCCTGCAGACATTGACGATCAGCCCGCTGGAACGCGGTGGACGCCACTATGTGCGCGTGAGCACCCGGCAAGCGATCCAGGCGGGCCACGTGCATCTGTATTTATTGCTGGGCAATGGCAGCGGCGCCGTCGTGCGCCTTGGGACCTTGTGGCTGACGCCGGCGCCGCCCGCTGCCGCCCCCGTCAGTGCGCCAGTTCGGCCTGCCGTTCCGGCGCCCGTGCCAGCGCCGTTGCCGTTACCACGTCCTGTACCCGTCGCGCCGTCGCCCGACGCCGCCGCGCTGGCGGCCCGCGCGCGCGCCGAGGGCCTCGTG